>NZ_JCACEU010000016.1:0-737411 GCF_059502505.1 Allosphingosinicella sp. | reverse complement strand
TCGTCATCTCGATCGCCAAGAAATATACCAACCGCGGCCTGCAGTTCCTGGACCTCATCCAGGAGGGCAATATCGGCCTGATGAAGGCGGTCGATAAGTTCGAATATCGCCGCGGCTACAAGTTCAGCACCTACGCCACCTGGTGGATTCGGCAGGCGATCACGCGGTCCATCGCCGATCAGGCGCGCACCATCCGCATCCCGGTCCACATGATCGAGACGATCAACAAGCTGGTCCGCACCAGCCGCCAGATCCTCCACGAGATCGGCCGCGAGCCGACCCCGGAAGAGCTTGCCGAGCGCCTCTCCATGCCCCTGGAGAAGGTCCGCAAGGTGATGAAGATCGCCAAGGAGCCGATCAGCCTCGAAACCCCGATCGGCGACGAGGAAGACAGCCACCTCGGCGACTTCATCGAGGACAAGAATGCGGTGATCCCCGTCGACGCCGCGATCCAGGCCAATCTCAAGGAAACGGTGACGCGGGTGCTGGCGTCCCTCACCCCCCGCGAGGAACGCGTCCTCCGCATGCGCTTCGGCATCGGCATGAACACCGATCACACGCTGGAGGAAGTGGGGCAGCAGTTCAGCGTGACCCGCGAACGCATCCGCCAGATCGAGGCGAAGGCGCTGCGCAAGCTGAAGCATCCGAGCCGCTCGCGGAAGATGCGCTCGTTCCTGGATCAGTGACGCTCTCCCCTCCCTTTCAAGGGAGGCGATCAAGGGGCGGGTGAAGAAAAGGCCGGGGTCGATCCCCGGCCTTTTCTTTTCGTAAGGTGCGCGCCCTTCAAGGTCGCTGATTGCTAACCGCCAGAAGCTCGAAGCCAATGTCCGCAATGGGTGGAAAACGGACATTGGGTCTCCACATACCGGACGTTGTCGCGTCTGAGCGGCGCAATGCAGGGTGACGCACGTGCGACGACGAACATTTATCCTCGCTGCGGCGGCGTCTCCATTCGTCCATGTTCTCAAAATAGGACCCTCAATGGCCCAGACCCCAACGGCATCCAATCGAGCCGCTCCGCAAAAGGTCACCTTTCCGAGCGGTGACGGGTATGTGGTCGCTCACCTTTATTTGCCTGAAAATCACGACCCCTCCCGCCGCTATCCTGCTGTAGCTATCGGCGGCTCATTGACTTCGGTGAAGGAGCAAATGGGGGCCAACTACGCGGGGGAGCTTGCCCGCCGAGGAGTCATGGCTCTGGTCGTAGATTATCGTAACTACGGTGAAAGCAGCGGCGTCAAGCGTCAGTTCGAAGACCAGCAATCCAAGTCTCAAGACCTGTCGGCGGCCCTGCGTTACCTCAAGACGCGGTCCGACGTTGCAAGAACTGGTCTTCTCGGCATTTGCACCTCCGGCGGGACGGTCCTCTATGCCGCAGCAAACGACCCTAACGTAGGCGCAGTCGCGACCGTTGCGGGCATGTTCGGCAGTCCAGACCTCATGCTCAAGATGTTTGGTCCGGACGGGGTCAATCAGAGGCGCGCTGCGGCTCGCGAGGCGCGGAAGCATTATGACGAAACTGGCGTAATCGATACTGTCGCCGCCTACGACCCCAATGACCCAACGGCAGTAAGCACAAGCCCGAGCGAGTATTACATGGACCGCACGCGCGGCGGCGGGGTGCGAGGGTGGCGCAACGAGTTTGCGGTAATGGCGTGGGAGCCGTGGCTAAACTTCGACCCTCTGTCGCAAGCACCACGAGTAAGCGCGCCCACACTCATCGTTCACTCGGAGAGGGCGGCGTTCCCGGACCAAGCGAGGAGGGTTCATGACCTGCTTGCAGGACCGAAAGAAATACATTGGGCGGAAGGAGTTCACTTCGACTTCTACGACCAGCCAAGTACGGTTCGCGAGACGGCGGAGCGCTTGGCTACGCATTTCCGCACTCACCTAAGCTGAACGCTCCGGTCTACGTCTGCTTTGGGTCGCAAGCGGACATTGGACGTTTAGCCTGACAGTTTGAGAAGAACCCACATGGCAGGCGGTTGGACGCGCGATGGCGCGGTGCAGGATCAGATCGACGACACCGTGAAGGACGCGGTGCTGGCGGCGCGGGCGCGGCTCGCCGCCGGCGAAGGCGAGACGCATTGCGTCGAGTGCGGCGACGAGATCCCCGAAAGGCGGCGCAAGGCGCTGCCGGGCGCGAAGACCTGCGTCGCCTGCCAGGCGGAGCGGGATGCGAAGAGTGTCGCACGCGGGATCAATCGGCGCGGGAGCAAGGACAGCCAGCTTCGATAGCTTGCGCTCTACCTCGAAGTGTATTATCCCTATAAGACACAGGGAGGCAGCGACATGAAGCCGAAGAAAGCCAAGAAGATCATCCGGAAGCTGGCCGCGAAGATGGCGGTGAAGGTCGCCACCAAGGTGGCGAAAAGGGTCCAGCGCAAGTTCGCTTGAGGCGCGGCGCCGCTACAGGAGCCGGATTCGCGGCTCCGCTCTGTCCTTCTGAAGCATCAGCTCGGTGAGACCCCACACCATCGCGTCGGCCCGGTCGGGCGAGGTGCCGGGCCCCTCATAGTCGCCGCCGGCGATCATGCCGAGCAGCTCCGCCTCCAGCTCGGGAAAGCGGCCGTGGAGGAGGATCTTGCCGGCCTCGAACAGGTGAGCGACCGGAGCGGCGCGTTCGGACTTGCCGACCGTCGCGGTGACGAGCCTCACCCGCAGCGCCGGGTCGGCGGTGCGGAGCACGGCCTGTACCATCTTCCCGCCCTGATTGGCCTCGGCGACGATCTGGCCCGCGCCATGGATGCGCGCGGCGGAGGCGACGGCGCCGGCCCAGCCCTCGGGGGAGCGGCCGGTGACCGAGTGGTCGGCAAGCACATGCCCCCTGCCCTCCGCATCCTTCGCGCAGACCACGATGCCGCAAGTGCCGTCGCCGGCCGGCGGGTCGACGGCGATGACGACCCTTTGGAACCGTTCGTTTCGAGCGAAGTCGAGAAACGCTGGCGCAGGCGTGTCTCGACTTCGCTCGACACGAACGGCCTGGTCGTGGTTCGAGTTAAACCGACACCTCTCGATCAACTCCACCGTCCACAGCGCCCCCGGCGTGTCTGTGAGAAGCTCGCCATCCAGCTCCTGCCGCCCGAGCCGCGTCCCGGCATAGAGAGTCTCGACAGTGTCCACATAAGCTGCGGGAAGGTGCGGATTGGCGCGGGTGCGGCCCCTGGTGGTGATGCAGCCCGGCGACGCCATGATCCGCCTCAGATGCGGGCCGGGCCTCGGCGTGGTGGTGACCAAAGCGCGCGGCTGCGGCCCGAGGCGGAGGCCGAGCTGGAGCATGTCCCAGGTCTCGCCGGGCTTCTCCCATTTCGCGAGCTCGTCGCACCAGGCGAAATCATGCTCGGGCCCGCGCAACTGCTCCGGCGAGGCGCCGGAAAAAAGCGTCGCCTCGGCGCCGGTGCGGAAGCGCAAGCGCCTGAGGCTCGGCTGCCAGTCCGTCACCCATTCACCGGCGACCTCGAGCAGGCCGCTGCGCCCCTCGACCATCACCCGCCGCGCCTCGTCCAGCGTCGCGCCGACCAGCGCGATGCTGAGCTTCTCCCCGCCGGCGACGAGCGACGCGATCCACTGCGCCCCGGCCAGGGTCTTGCCGAAGCCGCGGCCGGCCATCAGCACCCAGGTGCGCCACTCCCCTTCCGGCGGCTCCTGCCCGCCATGCGCCCAGCTCCGCCAATCCCCGTCGGCCGAACGCGCCTCCTCCCGCGTCAGCGCCGCGATCACCCGCGCCTGCTGGTCCGGCGAGAGGCCGTCCATCCAGGCCCGGAAGCCTCCGCCCCGGACGATCATTGTCCCTCTTCCGGCGCCCCTCCCCGCCGAATCGCCTCGATCTTCCTCATGATGCTGGCGCGATAATGCTCGACACTCCGGGGCGGCGCCTTCCATCCCGAGCTCTTGCCCTGCCCCGTCACGGCCGCCCGATGCAGCTGCAATACCTTCAGCGCCGTTTCTGCGCTCATCTTCGGGATCGGCCGGTCCGCGTCGAACTCGACACCTTCAAGCGAATCCACGGCCGCCTCGACGAGGGCCATCTCGAGCCGGGCATAACCCTGCGCCAGCGCCGCCTGCCATTTGGCGGCGAAGTCGGCGCGAAGCCGCCGCTGGCGATAGACGCTCGTATGTCCGACCTGCGCCTGCTCCGCCGCGATCGTGACGTTGCAGGTCGCGGCGAGGGCGTCCAGGAACAGCTCCTCGACCTCCTCCGACCATTGGGTGAAGCAGCGCACGCGCTTGGCGCGGCCGTCGCGCCAGTAGCGCACCTTGCTCTCGGCCTGGGCCGCCGGCCTCTCCGCCGCCAGGGTGAGCGCCTTCGCCCACTTTTCGGCAAAATCGGCCCGCGATCGCCGGAGCGCATAGAGGGTGCTGGGCGAGAAGCCCACTGCATCCGCCGCCGCCCGCACGTTCCCGCTCCGCGCCAGGTGGTCGAAAAAGGCCGCCTCCGCGGCAGCCGACCATCGGCGCCAGGGTCTCCTTTGCCGCCTCGGACTGCCGCTCCGTGCAGCGCGCACGCGCCTTCCCCTGGACGCGCCTCCGCGGCGACGCCCATCCCTCTCTGCCATCTCATGCCTCCCGCTGTTCCTGATATGTTCCACAGCAGCGAACGAATGTCAAGCAAATTGTGCCGATCTGGTTAGTCCGTGTACGTTCGTCGCGGCGCTTCGTACGCTCGTCGTTGGCGGCTTTTCCCAACATTTGGGCAGTGTCATGAGGCTCCGGTCTCATGCGGGGCGCCTGCTCTGCCCATAACCCACTGGAAACAGACGATTTGCTGGATTTGGCACGGCTCGTGCTGAGGAGCCGGGGACAACAGCCGGCGGCAGCGACGGCGACGCCGACAAGGAGCAGAAGATGAAATTCCTCGACCAGCACAACCTCTTCACCCGCAGCGACACCATTTTCGGCGTCTGCCAGGGCTTTGGCGAGGATCTGGGCGTGCCGCCGAACCTGCTGCGGCTGGGCCTCGGCTTCCTGCTCTTCCTCAATCCGCTCGCCGCGCTGTTCACCTATGTCGCGGCGGGAGCGGTGGTCGCGCTTTCGCGCTGGCTGTTCCCGGTCTCCGCCGCCGCTCCGGCCGCCCCCGCGGCGGTCGAGGTCCAGCCGGCCCGGGAGGACGAAGCGGAGCCGCTGCCGCTGGCCGCCTGAGCGAGACGCGTCACCATCCGCCTAACGGCGCGTAAACCTCGCTTTTACGCGCTTCGGTTAGGGTGCTCCCCTTAAAGCGCTGCGCACGCCATGGGAGTTTTCGGATGGTTTCAGCTTCGGTTGGACAGCTAGGGCGCAGCCGCTCGGGCAGTGCGCTGCTCGCCTGCGTCGCCGAACATGGCAGCGGCAGTCACGATTATCTGCTGAGCGACGAGCTGCTCCGCGGCCCGCACGCCGCGCGCAACCTCTCGGACGCGGTCCATTTCCTGTGCATGCTGCACGGCCGCCAGCCGGGCGTGATCGACCATGCCGCCAACCGCTCGGTCGAGCCGGCGGCGCGCGCCTGGTTCAAGGACGCGATCCACCAATTCGGCATCGAGCGCTCGATTCTCACCCGCCTCGCCGTCGCCGCCGGGCCGATCCCGAGCACCGCCGGCGCGGGCGACACCGAATCCGCCGTGATCAGCCAGCGCCACGCGATCGAGATGCTCGCCCAGTCGGAGCGCAACGGCTGCGCTTTGGGCGCGGCGCTCGCGGTGGCGCTCGACTGGCGGCACGTGCGGGGCGCGCTCGACGCGGCCGCCCTGCGCTTCGGCATTGAGGTCCCGCCCTACGCCCTTGGCGAGCCCGAGAGCGTCCGCGAGGTTGCCGAGGCGGTCGCGGCGGAGCGTGCGATCCTGTTCGGCGCCGAGCAGATCTCGATCCAGCATCGCGGCCTCTGGGACCTCCTGGAGGCGCGGGCGCAGGCGCGAGGGCCCTACTGAGCCGGCCGCCCCCTTCGCGGGCCGCGGCGCGCTTGCGCCGCCGCCGGCCCTCACCTATCCGCTGCCGATGCGCTTCGAAGGCACTCAGAATTACGTCGCCACCCCGGACCTCAAGGTCGCCGTCAACGCCGCGGTGACGCTCCGCCGTCCCTTGCTGGTCAAAGGCGAACCCGGCACCGGCAAGACCGTCCTCGCCCACGAAATCGCCAAGGCGGTCGGCGCCCCCCTCCTCGAATGGCACGTCAAAAGCACCACCAAAGCCCACCAAGGCCTCTACGAATATGACGCAGTAGCGCGCCTCCGCGACGGCCAATTGGGCGACCCCCGCGTCCACGACATCTCGAATTACATCAAGCGCGGCAAGCTCTGGGAGGCGTTCACTTCGCCCCAGCTGCCGGTGCTGCTGATCGACGAGATCGACAAGGCCGACATCGAATTCCCGAACGACCTCCTCCAGGAGCTCGATCGCATGGAATTTCACGTCTACGAGACCCACGAGACGATCCGCGCCCAGGAGCGGCCCATCGTCGTCATCACCAGCAACAACGAAAAGGAACTCCCGGACGCGTTCCTGAGGCGCTGCTTCTTCCACTACATCAAATTCCCCGACCGGGAGACGATGCAGGCGATCATCGACGTGCATTTCCCGGGCATCCAGAAGATGCTGGTGCAGAAGGCGATGGATATCTTCTACGAGGTCCGCGAGGTCCCCGGCCTCAAGAAGAAGCCCTCGACCAGCGAGCTGATCGACTGGCTGAAATTGCTGCTCCACGAGGACATGCCGCTCGAGGTCCTCCAGTCCCGCGACCCGCACAAGGCGATCCCGCCGCTGCACGGCGCGCTCCTGAAGAACGAGCAGGACGTGATGCTGTTCGAGCGCCTCGCCTTCATGGCGCGGCGCGGCGGCTAGCCTAGCGCATCGCCTCGTCGCGATAGGCGAGCTCGAAATTGCCCCAGCGGCGGCCGTTCACGTAGAGCGGCACGAATACGTTCTTGACCGGCAGATAGCGGCCCTCGCCGAGGTTCATGCGGTAGGTCACCAGCATCGCTTCCTTGTCGCTCTCGATCGCGCGGCGGGTGGCGTCGTCGATGAAGTTGCGGCGGTTGCGGCAATGCTCGGCATTCCATTTGGGATCCGGGCCCTGCGGTTGCGATCGCTCGGTGATGTGGGTCGGGAGATAGCCGTTGATGTCGCTCATCACGCAGCCGACGGTGCGCGTGTCGCTGGCCATGATGCGGTCGAGGATCGGTCGGATGCGGTCGTCGGCGAAGTCGCAGAAGCGGGTCGCATATTGAGTGGGGTTGGTGCCGGGCATCGGCACGTAGCTCGTGTCGAATACGTCGGCCTCGCTGATTTCGCCGCGGGCGATCGCCTTCTCGATGATGGCCGACAGCTCGGTGCAGGCCGCCTGCGAAGCCTCGATGAAGGAGGTGTCGTCGATGCGGACGCCGCAGCTCGCCAGGCGGTCCAGCATGTCGCCGGAGAGAGATTCGAGGCGGGTCAGGCGGTCCTGCGCCTCGCGGAGCTGGCCGCCATTGGCGCGGGCGTCGGCAGCGAAGTCCGAAAGGCCGCTCTTCACGCTGTCCACGCTCTGCTGAATGATGCCGGTAGACTGGGCGATGCCGTCGGTCTGACGGTCCACCATTGCGACGAGGTCGGCGACGTCGCGGACGGTCTCGTTGATCGTGGTGAAGCTGCCACGCGCCTCGCGGCTGCGGTCGACGCCAGCCTTAATTTCGGTCGTGACGGCCTCCGCCTCGCGGGTCAGCGAGGCGACGGTGGAGGCGATCTCGCTGGTCGCGGTGCGGGTGTCGTGCGCGAGCTTCTTCACCTCGGCGGCGACCACGGCAAAGGACTTGCCCGCCTCCCCTGCCCGCGCCGCCTCGATGGTAGCGTTCAGGGCGAGCATGTTGGTCTTGTTCGCGATGCTCTCGATGCTGGACGAGACGCGCTGGACCTGAGTCATCGCCTCGGCGAAGCCCGCCATACGGTCGCCGAGCTGGACGACCAATTCGGTGAGGCCGGAGAAGACGCGGATCGTGTCCTCAATCGCGGCGCGGCCTTGGCCGAGCTTCTCGCGCGCCTGCTCGGCGAGGAGGCGGGCCTCATCGGTGGAATCGGCGACGCGGGCCTGGTCGGCCATCAGCCGGGAGGTGACCTCCTCGAGCGCGTCGAGTGTCTTCAGGTTGGATGAGATGCGATCGGAGACGCCGGCGACATAGCCGGAAACGTCGCTGCATTCGATCGCCAGCGAGCCGCAGTTGCGGGCGACCATGTTGATCGCATTGCCGTCCGGTTGCTCGATCGCTGAACTCGCCACGTGTCGCCTCACCCCAAGGATTTGTGACGGGTCTAGGCGACACCGGTTGAAAGGACGTTAACCACCCGCTGCTGGAGTCCCGCGGTCACCTCGGCTAGTGCACGTCCATGTTCTTCTCCTTCGTCGACGAGCTTCGGGCCGCGGGCATCTCCGCTTCGATGAAGGAGCATCTGACCCTACTGGAGGCGCTCGACGCGTCGGTGATCGCCTCGCGGCCCGAGGAATTCTATTATCTCGCCCGCGCCACCTTCGTGAAGGACGAGGGGCTGCTCGACCGCTTTGACCAGGTATTCGGCAAGGTCTTCAAGGGGGTCGAGACCAGCTACGGCACCGAGGCGGTCCCAATCCCCGAGGAATGGCTGAAGAAGGTCGCCGAGCTCTACCTGACGCCGGAGCAGATGGCCGAGATCAAGTCGCTGGGCTCCTGGGAAGAGATCATGGAGACGCTGAAGAAGCGGCTCGAGGAGCAGCAGGGGCGACACCAGGGCGGCAGCAAGTGGATCGGCACCGGCGGCACCTCGCCCTTCGGCAACAGCGGCTACAATCCAGAAGGCGTCCGCATCGGCGGTGAAGGCGGGCAGCGCAGCGCGATCAAGGTCTGGGACAAGCGCGAATTCCGCAACCTCGACAGTTCGAAGGAGCTCGGCACCCGCAACATCAAGGTCGCGCTCCGGCGCCTCCGCCGCTTCGCCCGCGAGGGCGCGGCCGAGGAGTTGGATCTCGACGAGACGATCGACGGCACCGCGCGCAAGGGCTGGCTCGACATTCGCATGCGGCCGGAGCGGCACAATGCGGTGAAGCTGCTCCTCTTCCTTGACGTCGGCGGCTCGATGGACCCTCATATCCGAATCTGCGAGGAGCTGTTCTCCGCGGCCACGTCCGAGTTCAAGAATCTCGAATTCTTCTACTTCCACAATTGCGTCTACGAAGGCGTGTGGAAGGACAATCGCCGCCGCTTCCAGGAGCGGACGCCAACTTGGGACGTGCTCCACAAATATGGCCACGACTGGAAGGTCGTCTTCGTCGGCGACGCCTCGATGAGCCCGTACGAGATCACCCACCCCGGCGGCTCGGTCGAACATTTCAACGAGGAAGCCGGCGCCGTCTGGATGCAGCGGATGGCGAACACCTATCCCGCCGCCGTGTGGCTGAACCCGATGCAGGAGCAATATTGGGGCTACAGTCACTCGATCCGCATCATCCGCGAGCTGATGCACGACCGGATGTACCCGCTGACGCTGGACGGCCTCGATGATGCGATGCGGACACTGAGCCGCAAGAGCTAGTACGCGTCGATCGCCTCGAACATCGCCGTCACGGCGCGGCGCTCCTCTTCGCTCAGCTCCGGGCGCCAGATGTCGAAGATCAGGACGATGCGGTCGCTGGAGCCGTCGTTCCAGGCCTCGTGCTCGACCGTGTCGTCGAAGATCAGCAGCTCGCCTTCGCGCCACTCGCGCGTCTCTCCCCCGACGCGGAAGCCGCAGCCTTCCGGCACGACGAGCGGCAGGTGGCAGATCAGCCGCGTGTTGAGCATGCCGCTATGCGGCGGGATCCGGGCGCCGGCGCGCAGGCGCGAGAAGAGGATGGAGGGCGCCCGCGTGGTGATGAACGGCAGATCGAGCGAGCGGATCGTCGCGAAGGTGGCCGGGCAGCGCTCCGCATTCTCGGCGACGGGGGCGCCGTTCTCCCAGAGATGGAGCGTGCTCCAGTCGGGATTGTCGGTGAGGCCATGGAAGTCGCGCCTCGGCCGCCTCGGATCCGAGACCAGATAAGGGCGGAAGCCCGCTTCGTCTTCGACCCGCAGGCGCGAAAGCTCGTCCCGAATGGCAGGCACCGCCTCTTCGACCCGCGGGACCCAAGAGAACTCCGAGCGCTCGTAGTAACGGCGCTGCGGCAAGCCTGGAAAGAAATAGGCGGCGGGGCGCTGGAGATCGGACTGCATCGCGCGACGGCCGGTGAGGATCTCGAGCGACTCCGCGAAGCGGCGCGGGCAGCGCTCAGGCGGCAGACCTGCTCGCGTCAATCTCCTTTCGAGATGATCCTCGAACAGCTGCCCGGCGCGCGACAGGCCGGCGCGGGCACGCTCGATGAACGGCTGTGCTTCGACCGGCAACGGATGGACTCCGGCAACGGCACTGAGCGCCGCCTTGTAGAAAGCGGAGGCGGCACGGCCGTCCCTTGCCTCCATGCGCAGGTCGCCCTTTCGCACCAGCGCGGGCACATGACTTGGCTGCCGTTCCAGCAGGCGGTCGACTTCCTTTTCGCTGAGCGCCATGTCGAGGCTGATGAGCGGCGTCGCAGCGCAAATCAAGCGCATGCTGCCGGGGCAATTGCGGGAGAGAGGCGGCGACGGTAACGAGCCGCGCCATGGCCCAATACAAGTCCGATCTTCTCCGCCTGCTCGACGAGCGCGGCTATATCCACCAGCTGACCGATGCCGAGGGCCTCGATGCCTTGGCGGCGAAAGAGATCGTGCCGGCCTATATCGGCTTCGACGCGACCGCCCCCTCCCTTCATGTCGGCAGCCTCGTCCAGATCATGATGCTGCGGCGCATGCAGCAGGCGGGGCACAAGCCGATCGTCCTGATGGGCGGCGGCACGTCCAAGATCGGCGATCCGAGCTTCAAGGACGAGGCGCGCAAGCTGCTGACGGCGGAGACGATCAACGCCAACATCGCTTCGATCCGTCGTGTGTTCGAGCGGTTTCTGAGGTTCGGCGACGGCCCCACCGACGCGGTGATGCTCGACAATGCCGAATGGCTCGACAAGCTCGAATATATCCCGTTCCTGCGCGAGATCGGGCAGCATTTCTCGATCAATCGGATGCTGAGCTTCGACAGCGTCAAGCTCAGGCTGGACCGGGAGCAGTCGCTCTCCTTCCTCGAATTCAACTACATGATCCTGCAGGGCTACGACTTCCTGGAGCTGTCGCGGCGAGCCGCCTGCCGGCTGCAGCTCGGCGGGTCGGACCAATGGGGCAATATCGTCAACGGCATCGAGCTCGCCCGGCGGGTGGACGGGACCCAGGTCTATGGCCTCACGACGCCGCTCCTCACCACCGCAGACGGCGGCAAGATGGGGAAGACCGAGCGCGGGGCGATCTGGCTGAATGCGGATCAGCTCGGCCCGTACGATTACTGGCAGTTCTGGCGGAACACGCAGGATGCCGACGTCGGCAAGTTCCTGCGGCGGTTCACCGACCTGCCGCTCGACGAGATCCTGCGGCTGGAGGGGCTCCAGGGCAGCGAGATCAATGAGGCGAAGAAGGTGCTCGCCGACGAGGCCACCAGGCTGGCCCACGGTGAGGCCGCGGCCGTGGAGGCGGCGGAGACCGCGCGCCGGACCTTCGAGGAAGGATCGGCCGGCGAGGCCCTGCCCTCGCTCCGCGTCGACGAGGGCCGGATCGGCATCGTCGTCGCGCTGACGGTGCTCGGCTTCGCGGCGTCCAACGGCGAGGCGAGGCGCAAGATCGCGGAAGGCGCGGTGCGGCTCAACGGCGTGGTGATCGCCGATCCGGGCTTCGTCGTCACGCTGGAGACGGACGAGCCGCTGAAGCTCAGCCTCGGCAAGAAGAGGCACGGGCTGCTAACCCGAACGTAGCAGACCCACCGCGGCGTCGCGCTCGAACAGGTAAAGCAGGGTCCGCGCTGCCTGGCCGCGTGGACCGGTGAGGCCGCCGTCGCGGTCGACGAGCAGGCGGGCGTCGTCGGTCGCGGTGGCGATCAGCTCGCCGATCTGCTCGGCGCTGGCGAGGCGGAACTGGGCTTCTCCCGACTGGCGCGTGCCGAGGATTTCGCCGCCGCCGCGCAGCCGCAGGTCCTCCTCGGCGATGCGGAAGCCGTCATTGGTCTCGCGCATGAGCGAGAGGCGGGCGCGGGCGGTCTCGCTCAGCGCCTCGCCGCGCAGGAGCAGGCAGATCGACTTGCCGGTGCCGCGCCCCACCCGGCCGCGGAGCTGATGGAGTTGGGCGAGGCCGAAGCGGTCGGCGCCCTCGATGATCATGAGAGTCGCGTTGGGGACGTCTACGCCGACCTCGATAACGGTGGTGGCGACGAGCACGGCGATGTGGCCGAGCTGGAAGGCGGCCATGACGGCATCCTTTTCCGGACCCTTCATGCGGCCGTGGACGAGGCCGACCTTGTCGCCGAAGCGAAGCTTAAGGATCTGGGCACGCTCCTCCGCGGCGGCCTGGTCGGAGGCCTCGCTCTCCTCGACCAGCGGGCACACCCAATAGGCCTGGCCTCCGGTGTCGATGTGACGGCCGAGACCGGCGATCACGTCGGTCAGCTTCTCGCTACTGAGGACGCGGGTCTCTATCGGCTGGCGGCCCGGCGGCATCTCGTCGAGGCGGCTCTCGTCGAGCTCCCCCTCGTGCATGAGCTTCAGCGTGCGCGGGATCGGGGTAGCGGTCATGACCAGCAAGTGGGGCGGGCGTTCGGCCTTGCTCGCCAGCATCATGCGCTGGGCGACGCCGAAGCGATGCTGCTCGTCGACGACGGCGAGGCCGAGGCTTTTGTAGGTGACCGCCTGCTGGAAGATGGCGTGGGTGCCGACCAGGATGTCGATCGATCCGTCGGCTAGGCCCATCAGGGTGGAGTCGCGGGCGCGGCCCTTCTCGCGTCCGGTGAGGATGGCGACGCTGACGCCGAGGCCGGTCAGCTGACGCGAGAGCGTATCGAAATGCTGGCGGGCGAGGATCTCGGTAGGGGCGAGCAGCGCGCCTTGCGCGCCGGCCTCCACTGCGGTCAGCAGCGCCATCAGCGCCACTAGTGTCTTGCCGGAGCCGACATCGCCCTGGAGCAGGCGGAGCATCGGCACCTCCTGCTGCAAATCGCCTTCGATCTCCGCAATGGCGCGCTGCTGCGCGCCCGTTGGGGAATAAGGCAGCGACAGCCTGTCGCGAAGGCGGCCGTCGCCCCTGAGGGGCACACCCCGCCGCTTCCGCGACTGGGCGCGGACCAGCATCAAGGCGAGCTGGTTCGCGAACACCTCGTCATAAGCGAGCCGCTCGCGCGCCGCGTCGCGGTCGTGGGTGCGGTGGGCGAGCTGGAGCGACTGCGCCCAGTCCGGCCAGCCGCGCCGCTCGAGCAGGCTCGGCTCGATCCATTCGGACAGCGCCGGCACGCGGGCGAGCGCCTGCGCGGCGAGCTGGCCGAGCCGGTTGTTGGTGAGACCTTCGGAGAGCGGATAGACCGGCTCCCGCTCCGGCAGCGAAGCGGCTTCGGCAGGAGGGAGGACATGATCCGGATGGACCATCTGCAGCTCCTGACCATAGCGGTCGAGCCGGCCGGAGACGATCTTGGGCTCGCCGAGCGGGAGCTGCTTCTTCGCCCAGCCGGGATTGTTGAAATAGGTGAGCGTTAGGTAATTGCCGGCCTTGTCTGCGGCGTGGACCCGAAACGGCCCTCGGCCGCCGCTTTGCCTATAGTTGCGGGGCGTGACCTCGACCGTGATGATGCGGCCGGCATCGGCCTCGTCCAACACCTCCACCCGCTTCCGCTCGATCCAGCTCACCGGCAAGTGGAAGAGGATGTCGACAACCCGCTCCAGGCCGAGGCGCTTGAGCGGCTTGGCGAGGCCAGGACCGATGCCCTTCAGCACCTCCACTTCGGCGAACAGGGGATTGAGGATTTGGGGCCGCATACCTAGGTGACACCTCCGATATCCAAAGCCGGAGCGCTTCGCCAGCGCTGCCCGGCCCATCCTGCATTGGGGGCAGCATGAACCGAACCGATCGCCTGAAACGCCTCCGCTTCCGCGCCTGGCATCGTGGAACCCGGGAAGCCGATCTGCTGGTCGGCGGCTTCTTCGACCGGCACAGCGCCACGTGGGGTGACGAAGAGATCGCCCGGTACGAAGCACTGATGGAGGAGCAGGACGTGGACATCCTCGCCTGGGCGATGGGAACGCAGCCGGTCCCCGCGCGCTGGGAGGGCGAGCTGATGCGGCAGCTGAAGCAGGTGGATTACATCAAGTTTCCGGATTGAACGTGGACGATACCAAGCTTGCCCCTCCCCCTCCCCGCGAGAGCTCGCGGGCCGCTCCGCCTGCCAAGGGTGAGGGTCTGAGCCTGCAGCGCATCCTGATGGCCTCCGAGCCGATGACGCTGGCCGGCGCGCCGGCAGGGTTCGTGCCCTGGCTGGCGGCGGATCTTGCGCGGGCCGCGAAGGGGCGCGCCGTCTTCATCGCGCCGGACGAGGCGGCGATGCGCCATATCGTCGATGCGGCGCATTTTTTCGCGCCGGAGCTGGAGACGCTGAGCTTCCCCGCCTGGGACTGTCTTCCCTACGATCGTTCCTCCCCTTCCCTGCGCTCATCGTCTGAGCGGCTGGCGACGCTGCATGCGCTCCAACGCAAGAGCGACAGGCCGCAGCTCCTCGTCACCACGGTCAATGCGGCGACCCAGCGGACGCTGACGCCGTTCCGCATCCGCCAGCTCGTGGCGCGACTCGCCCCGGGCGAGCGGATTGACCGTGATCGACTCGCGGCCCTGCTCCAGGCGAATGGCTATGTTCGCACAGATACAGTGGCGGACGCCGGGGAGTTTGCCGTGCGCGGCGGCCTGGTCGATCTCTATCCTTCCGGCGAGGATCACGCGCTAAGGCTCGATTTCTTCGGCGACGAGATCGAGAGCGTCAGGAGCTTCGATCCCTCCACTCAGCGCACGACCGGCAGTGTTGAGGGCTTCACGCTGCTTCCCGCTTCCGAGACCCTGCTCGACGAGGAGAGCATCAAGCGCTTTCGCTCGCGCTATCGGGAGAAATTCGGCGCGACTGCGACCGGCGACCCGCTCTACCAGGCGATTTCGGAAGGACGGCGCCTCGCCGGCCTCGATCACTGGCTGCCCTTGTTCGAGGAGCGGCTGGCGACCCTGTTCGACCATCTCTCGCCCGACGATATCGTCGTGCGAGATGCAGGAGATGCCGGCGCGGCCGAGGCGCGCTTCGAGGCCATCGCCGACTATTATGAGAATCGCGTCCGCGCCCAGTCCTCCGATCCGGGAAGCTATCGCCCGCTGGAGCCGGGGACGCTCTATTTGGGCAAAGAGGAATGGGACCGGACGATCGCCGACCGGCCGCTGCATCTCGCGACACCTTTCCATGAGCCGGAGAGCGCGACCGTCATCGACTTCGGCGTCGATGCGGCCCGGGACTTCGCACCCGAGCGGTCGCAGAACGCCAATGTCTATGAGGCGGTGGTCGCGCATGTCACGGAGCTGCGGCGGGCGAAGAAGAAGGTCGTGCTCGCCAGTTATTCCCGCGGCTCGCGCGAGCGGCTGAAGGGGCTGCTCGCCGAGCACGGCCTCGCCAAGGCGGTCGAAGCCGACTCCTGGCAGGAGGCGCTCGGCGCGGCCGACCGCAACCAGGTCACGCTCACCGTCGTCCAGCTGGATCACGGCTTCGCCACGCCGGAGGTCGCGCTGCTTACCGAGCAGGATATGCTCGGCGACCGGCTCGTCCGCCGCAAGAAGCGCAAGAAGAGCACCGACGCCTTCCTGTCCGAGCTTGCCACGCTCAGCCCCGGCGACCTGGTCGTCCACGGCGATCACGGCATCGGCCGCTATGAAGGACTGACCCAGATCCCCGTCGGCACCAGTCCTCACGACTGCGTCGCGCTCGAATATGCCGGCGGCGACAAGCTCTACGTGCCGGTCGAGAATATCGACATCCTGTCCCGCTACGGCAGCGACAGCGACGGGGTCGCGCTCGACCGCCTCGGCGGCGAGGCCTGGCAGCGGCGCAAGTCGCGGATGAAGGAGCGCATCCGAGCAATCGCGGGCGACCTCATCAAGACCGCCGCCGCCCGCGCGCTTCGTCCGGGACGGGTAGCCGAGCCCGACACCGGCTTTGCCGCCTTCGTCGACCGCTTCCCCTATGAGGAGACCGAGGACCAGGACCGCGCCATCGGCGACGTGATCGGCGATCTCGGCGCCGGGCGGCCGATGGACCGGCTGGTGGTCGGCGATGTCGGCTTCGGCAAGACCGAGGTCGCACTAAGGGCCGCCTTCATCGCTGCGATGGCGGGGATGCAGGTGGCGGTGGTCGCCCCCACTACCCTGCTCGCGCGCCAGCATTACACGAACTTCTGCGAGCGCTTTCGCGGTTTCCCGATCGAGATCGGCCGCCTCTCCCGGCTCGTCCCCGCCGCCGAGGCCAAGGAGACGCGCGAAAAGGCGGCCGAGGGCAAGATGGACATCGTCATCGGCACCCACGCGCTGCTCGCCAAATCGGTGGAGTTCAAGCAGCTCGGCCTCGTCATCGTCGACGAGGAGCAGCGCTTCGGCGTCACTCACAAGGAGCGGCTCAAGGCGATGAAGGCCGACGTCCACGTCCTCACCCTCACCGCCACCCCGATCCCGCGCACCCTGCAGATGGCGATGTCGGGCCTGCGCGAGCTGTCCGTGATCCAGACGCCGCCGGTCGATCGTCTCGCCGTGCGCACCTATGTCATGCCGTGGGATCCGGTGGTGCTTCGCGAGGCCCTGTTGCGCGAGCATTATCGCGGCGGCCAGAGCTTCTTCGTCGCGCCCAAGATCGCCGATCTGCCGGACATCGAGCAGTTCCTGCGCGACGAGGTCCCGGAAGTGACGTTCATCACCGCCCATGGCCAGATGTCGCCGACCGAGGTCGAGGAGCGGATGTCGGCCTATTACGACCGCAAATATGACGTGCTGCTGTCGACCACGATCATCGAGAGCGGGCTCGACATCCCTTCCGCCAACACGCTGATCATCCATCGCGCCGACCGGTTCGGCCTCGCCCAGCTCTACCAGCTTCGTGGCCGCGTCGGGCGCGCCAAGACCCGCGCCTATGCCTATTTCACGACGCCGGCGACGCGAGTGGTGACTGAGGCCGCCGACAAGCGCCTGCAGGTGCTCGTCAATCTCGACACCCTCGGCGCCGGCTTCCAGGTCGCCGCCCACGATCTCGATCATCGCGGGGCCGGCAACCTGCTCGGCGACGAGCAATCCGGACATATCAAGGAGGTCGGCTTCGAGCTCTACCAGTCGATGCTGGAAGATGCGATCATGGACGCCAAGGCCGGCGGCGCGGGGCTGGATCGGCCGGATGAATTCTCGCCCCAGATCACGGTCGACGCGCCGATCATGCTGCCCGAGGATTATGTGCCCGACCTCGACCTGCGCATGGGCCTCTACCGGCGGATGAACGAGCTGGAGAGCCGGCAGGAGATCGAGGCGTTCGCGGCCGAGTTGATCGACCGGTTCGGCAAGCTCCCGGTCGCAACCGAAAACCTTCTGAAAGTGATCGAGACCAAGCTGAATTGCCGCAAGGCGGGGATCGTGAAGCTCGATGTCGGGGCCAAGGGCGCTCTGGTAAGCTTCCACGGCGACAAGTTCGGCAATCTCGAAGGGCTGATCGGCTATGTGCAGCGGCTGAAGGGCACTGCGAAGCTCCGGCCTGACAGCAAGCTGGTCGTCACCCGCAGCTGGCCGGACGCACAGGCGCGCATCAATGCCGCTTTGCAGCTTTCGACCGGCCTCGCCCGCGTCGCCGCCTGACGCGGCGCAACCAATCGATACATTCGATGTTCAGTCGCCCGGGAGCAGCGGCGCCCAGGCGATACATTTTGCGACAATTTTCCCGCCGCCGCGGCACGTTTGCGCGACAGGCGGGGCATAGCGAGGCTCTTGTAGGACGGCAGTCCGGCCGAGTTCCCGCGGAGAGCAGTGACATGAAGACGTGCGTACCCGAGTCCCCGAGAAGGACACCCCCCAATCCCCTCTCGCGCCTGGCTCTGGCGGCTCTGCTCGCCGGCGTCGCTCACCAGCCCCTGCTCGCCCAGGAAGCGCCGCCTCCCGAGGAAGCGGCGCCGGCCGAAACGCTCGCCCCGACCGCCTCCGTCGACGACAATACCCAGCCGACCGATGCCGCGCCGGAGCCGGCCGATCCCGACTTCGTCGAAGAGGAGGAGGATGGCGAGGAGATCGTCGTCACCGGCCAGCGCCAGCGCGGCTCTGTGATCGGCAATATCGAGCCGGAGGTCGTGTTCAACCGCGGGGACATCCGCTCGTTCGGGGCCGGCACGCTGGCCGAGCTGCTGGACGCGATCGCGCCGCAGACCAGCAGCGGCCGGGGACGCGGCGGCGAGCGGCCGGTGGTGCTGCTCAACGGCCAGCGCATCTCCGGCTTCCGCGAGATCCGCGGCATCCCGCCCGAAGCGATCATCCGGATGGAAGTGCTGCCTGAAGAAGTGGCGCTGAAATATGGCTATCGTGCCGACCAGAGGGTGGTGAATTTCGTCACCCGGCGCCGCTTCAATGCGGTGACGGCGGAGGCCGAATACGGCCAGGCGACGGCCGGCGGCCGCAGCGTCTACGAGGCGGACGCCAACATCCTCAGGATCGACCCGACCGGCCGCTGGAACATCGACGCGGAATATCAGCACAACAATGCGTTGCTCGAGAGCGAGCGCGACATCATCCAGTCCGATCCTGATGCGCTGTTCGACGTGTCCCCGTTCCGCACTTTGCTGGGCGCGAGCGATCAGTTCTCGCTCAACGGCACGCTCAACCGGACGCTCTTCGGCGACATCTCGACCACGTTCAATGCGAGCGTCGAGGGCAGCGAAGGCCGCAGCCTGTTCGGTCTTCCGTCCGATTTCCTCGACAATCCGCTTGGCGACGTTCCGCGGCCCCTGACCCGGGACAGCAGCAGCCGCACCGGCCATCTCGGCCTCGCCATGAATGGCCAGCAGGGTGATTGGCGCTGGTCCCTCACCGGCAATTACGATCGCATCAGCAACACCAATTTCACCGACACGGACAGTCTCACCGATCCTCGCGAGCGCAACCGCGCCTTCTCGATACGGGACGATGCCAATGCGGAGCTTGTCGCCAACGGCTCCCCGATCCCCCTTCCCGCCGGCGACGTCTCGACCACCGTCAGGATCGGCGCCAGTCGGCTCGGCATCCGCAGCGAGACGTTGCGCGACGACATCGAAACCGCCCGTGAGCTTTCGCGCGGACGCGGCAACGCGCAGGTCAATGTGGACGTGCCGATCGCCAGCCGGCGCAACGACGTGCTCGCGGCAATCGGCGATCTGTCGCTCAACGCCAATGCGGAGGTGGAGCATCTCTCCGACTTCGGCACCCTGCGCACGCTCGGCGCCGGCATTAACTGGGAGCCGATCCCCGAGGTGGACGTGATCGCGTCCATCACCGACGAGGACGGCGCGCCCAGTGTGCAGCAACTCGGCGATCCGACCATCCTGACGCCGAACGTGCGCGTGTTCGACTTCACGCGCGGCGAGACGGTGGATGTGACGCGGATCGAGGGCGGCAATGCGGGCCTGGCCGCGGACAACCGCCGGGTGTTCAAGCTGGGCATCACGGCCAAGCCGCTGAGCGAAGAGAATCTGTCGATCACCGCCAACTACACCAACACGCGCATCCGCAACCCCATCGCCTCCTTTCCCTCGGCGACGGCGGAGATCGAGGCGGCGTTCCCGGAGCGGTTCCTGCGCGACGATGAAGGGCGGCTGTTCCAGATCGACAGTCGCCCGGTGAACTTCGCCCGGTCGGACCGGTCGGAGATACGCTGGGGCGTCAACTTCTCGAAGCGGATAGGCCCCGCGCCGCCGCCCGGCGGCTTCCGCGGCAGGCGCGCCGAGGCGCAGGGCGGCGAGGCTGGCGCTACCGCTGCTCCGCCGACCGAGAGCACGACTCCGCCGACGGCAGGTGACCCGGCAGGCGCGCTGCCAGAGGCGGGTGAGCGTCGCCGCGGTGGTCAAGGCGCCGGCGGGGGCCGTGGCGGCTTCGGCGGCGGGCGCGGCGGCTTTGGCGGCGGCGGCGGCCGGGGCGGCCGGATGCAGTTCGCGCTCTACCATACCTGGCGACTGGAGGATTCCATCCTCATTCGCCAGGGCGTGCCGGAGCTCGATCTGCTCAACGGCTCGGCCGTCGGCAACAATGGCGGACGCCCTCGTCACGAGATCGAGGCGCAGGCCGGCTACTTCCGCAACGGCTTCGGAGCGCGTCTCAGCGCCAACTGGCAGAGCGGCACTACCGTGCGTGGCGGCATCGGCGGCGGGTCGACGCCCGAGGACCTGTCCTTCTCCGACCTGACGACGATCAATCTCAGATTGTTCGCGGAGCTGGGGCAGCAGCGGTCGCTGGTGCAGAAATATCCCTGGCTGCGGGGGACCCGGGTCAGCCTCAACGTCAACAACCTGTTCGACAGCCGGTTGGACGTGCGCAATACGGCTGGCGAGGTGCCGATCGGCTACCAGCCCGGCTATCTCGACCCGCTCGGGCGCTCGGTCACGGTCAGCATCCGCAAGCTCTTCTTCTGACGAAACGCAGGTTGCTGCTGCCTTGCGGTTAACGTGAGACAGCAACCATCTGTAAACGAAGGGCGGCTAATCTGCGGGCCATGTTCAAGGCCATTCTGATATCCCTGGCGACTCTGGTCTCCTTCGATGCCGTGGCATGGGAGAGCATGATCCGTAAGGAGCTCGTGCGCGAAGCGGGAGTCGCCGCGAGCGAGTTCGCCGCCCTCGACTGGAGCTGGGGCTGACGAACACCGGGTGAGCTCGCGCTCCCGACACCTTTCGTCGCAGCCATTGCCGGTTCCGCAGCGCTCTTGCTTCGCCGTCTCCGCAAGCGACGCTTCCGTCGAAAGACGCAGGCTTGTGCACTGTCTCCTTCCTAGAGCCTCCGGCTTGCAAGGGAGGGACATCATCGATGAGCGAAGCTATTCTAGAGTTAGTCGCGGAGCCGGGGATCAGCCCGGAGACAGAACCCTCGGCCGATACGGTCTCAATGCCCGCCGCCGCGCCGTCGCCGGCACATATCCTTCAGGTCGGGATGGGTTTCTGGGCTTCGAAGACATTGTTGAGCGCCGTCGAGCTGGGCGTCTTCACCCTGCTGGCCGACGGCGCCAGGACCGGAGGCGAGATCGAGCAGGCGCTCGGCCTGCATCCGCGAGGCACCTACGACTTCCTCGACACACTGGTCGCGCTTCGCCTGCTGGAACGCGACGGCGACGGCGCTGGCGCGGCATACAGCAACACGGCTGAGACCGGCCGCTTCCTCGTTCGAGGCAGCCCCAACTATGTCGGCGGTATCCTCGAAATGGCCAATGCCCGTCTCTACCCCTTCTGGTCGGACCTCACGCCGGCGCTGAAGACGGGCAAGCCGCAGAATGAGGTCAAGCATTCGGGCAAGCCGATGTTCGACGAGCTCTATGCCGATCCACGGCGGCTCGAGCAGTTCATGGACGCGATGAGCGGCGTCTCGATGGGCAATTTCAACGCCTTCGCGGAGAAGTTCGACTTCTCATCGTATCGCAGCATGGCCGACATCGGCGGTGCCACGGGCCAGCTCTCCTGCATCGTCGCCGGCCGACATCGGCACCTCAGCTGCCGGTCCTTCGACCTGCCCGTCGTGCAGCCGATCGCGGAACGCCGCATCCGCGCGACCGGCCTCTACGAGCGCGTGTCCGCGGGCACGCTCGACTTCCTCAAGGAGGATTTCCCCAAGGCGGATCTGATCACGATGGGCATGATCCTCCACGACTGGAATCTCGAGGGCAAGAAGATGCTCATCCGCAAGGCCTATCAGGCGCTGCCCGAAGGCGGTGCGTTCGTCGCCATCGAGAACATCATCGACGACGAGCGCCGGGAGAATGCGTTCGGGCTGATGATGTCGCTCAACATGCTGATCGAGTTCGGCGACGCCTTCGACTTCACCGGGGCCGACTTCACCTCCTGGTGCCTGGAGGCCGGCTTCAAGAGGTGCGAGATCCTGCCTCTGGCCGGTCCGGCAAGCGCAGCCATCGCCTACAAATAGCGATCAGGCGTGAAGGCGGGGCGCGACGAGCTCTGCGAGTGCCGCTGAATCCACCGGTCGCGAACAGAGATAGCCCTGGTAGAGGTTACAGCCTTCCTGGGCGAGGAGGCCGAGTTGCTCCTCGGTCTCCACGCCTTCGGCGATCACGGCGAGGCCGAGCGAGCGCGCCATGTCGATGACGCTCCGGACCACGATCCGGTCGCGGGCAGAGCCGGTGATGTCCTCGCAGAGGCGCTTGTCGATCTTGAGATAATCGAGCGGCAGCGCCTTGAGGTATGCGAGGCTCGAATAGCCGGTGCCGAAGTCGTCGATCGCGACCCGCAGCCCCCCTTCCCGCAGCCGCGCCAGCAGATAGGCGGCGGCGTTCAGATCCTCGATGAGGCCGCCTTCGGTGACTTCTACGGTGAGGCGGCGCCGGTCGAAGCCGCTCTCCTCCACCATCTGCAGGAATTGGGAGGCGAAGCCGGGGCGGACGATATCGGCCGCGGTGATGTTGACGGCGACGCGCAACCGCCCGAGCGCCGCCGGCCATGCCGAAGCCTCGGCGACTGCGGTGCGCTGCACATGGTAGGACAACTGGACCAGATAGTCCGATCGGGACGCGACATTGAACAAGGTGGCCGCGCCGAGCTCGCCGTAGGTGGGGTGACGCCATCGGGCGAGCGCCTCGGCGCCGACGATGCGGCCGCTGGTGATCGAGACCTGGGGTTGGAAGAGGATCTCGATCTCGTCCTTGTCGAGCGCCCGGCGAAGGTCGACCTCGAGCCGATCGCCCAACGCGGTATCGCTCTGCGCGCCTGCATCGAGCACCCGGATCGGGCTTGCCTCGGCGCCCTTGGCGTCGACCAGGGCCGCGCTTGCCCGCCGCAGCAGCCCCGCCGCGTCGTCGCCCGGTGCGGAGGCGACGACGCCGACCCGGCTGCCGAGGGTGATCACATGATCGCCGCACATGAAGGGACGTGCCAGCGCCTCCACCAATTGTCCCGCGAGAAAGCGGCCCTCGCCGAGGCTCGTCGGCGCCGCCAGCATGACGGCAAATTCCGCACCCGCGAGCCGCGCGACGAAACGCCGGCGTCCGTCGGCATCCACCAGCCGCTCGATGCGCCGTCCCGCCGCCTGCAGCACGGCATCGCCCGTGGTCCGGCCGAAGGCGGCATTGATCGCGTCGAACCGGCTGACGGCGAGCAGGAGCACCACCAGAGCGGGGTCGCTGTCGCCAGCGCGGCCGAGCCTTTTCTCGATCCACGCGCGCCCTGCGCGGGCGTCGCGAAGGCCGGTCAGCGGGTCGCGCGACTGGAGTTCCGGCGCGAGCGGTCGCGCGATCGTCTCGGTGCGGCCGACAATCTGTCCGCCGCCGCCGCTCACCCGCATGTGATGGGCGAGGCGGGCGCCGCCCTCCCCGTCCTCGTGCGCGAAGGCGGTCGAGCGGCCGGTCGACATCAGCCGCTCGACCGCCTCGCGTGCGGCGCGGCGGCCTTCGGGATCGAGCTTTCGGAACAGGTCCATCAGGCTGATTCGCTGCCCCTGATCGTCTCCCAGACCCGCCTTGCGCGCCAGTGCCGGACTGAGCTCTACGGTTTGCGACCCCGGCTTCCAGCGCCAGGAACCTGCCCGATCCTGCCGCTCCTCCTCGAGCGCGCGGACGTGGCGATGGCCGCCGCCGACGCGCTCGGCATGGCGCTCGGCGAACATCAGGGCGCGGACGAACTGCTGATCGCTGAATGGGCCCACCAGAAAGTGGGTCGCGCCTTCCGAATAGAATTGGTCGAGCGCGCCGGCATCGCCCTTCGATACGAGCACCAGCAGGGCAGCGGCATTGGCCTCCACCGGGTCGGCGAGCGCACGGACGCCTTCATGCCCGTCCGCCAGCGCGCCGCGCGCGTCCACCACGGCGACCGAAGCGCCGGAGGAGACGAACCGTCCCTCGGCGCTGACCACGCGCCGGGCGGCGATCGGCTGCCATCCGGCACCTTCCGCGAGCACGGTCAGCTCGTCGCGATGGCGAAAGGACAGGATGAAGACAGGCGCAGGCGCCCCGGCACTCATCGTCTCACGCTCCCTTCCCGCCCCGTCGACCGAAGCTTCAAGCTCTACTCCCATGCAAATCCTTATCAATTGGCTTTCACGGACGAGATTGGGACTGCCCCGGGGTGGAACATGCGGCGCCTTGCCGCGGAGGCGGCGGCGGCTTAGCAAAGAGAAGATGGCGGGGAATGCATCGAGACCGACGGCGCTGGTCGCGTCACCCACCGAGGCGGCGCAGGCGGCCGAGGCGATGCTCCGCGAGCGCTACGACTTCGTGCCGCTGGCCGAAGCCGAGCAGATCATCGCCCTCGGCGGGGACGGCTTCCTCCTCCACACGCTGCACGAGATGCTCAAGCGCGGCGCGCTCTGCCCCGTCTTCGGGATGAACCGGGGTACGGTCGGCTTCCTGATGAACGAGTGGCGCATCGAAGGCCTCCGCGAGCGGGTGAACAACGCCCGGACCTTCACTGTCGCGCCGCTCCGCATGGACGCGGTGACAGTGCGAGGCGATACGCTCAGCAACCCAGCGATCAACGAAGTCTCGCTGCTGCGCGAGACGCGGCAGACCGCCTCGATCGAGATCTCGCTCAACGGCCGCGTCGTGCTTCCGGAGCTGGTCTGCGACGGGGTGCTCGTCGCGACACCCGCCGGTTCGACTGCCTACAACCTCTCGGCGCAGGGGCCGATCCTGCCATTGGGCTCGAAGCTGATGGCGCTGACGCCGATCAGCCCCTTTCGTCCTCGCCGCTGGCGCGGCGCCCTTGTTCCGGACGATCTCAAGGTCTCGTTCCGCGTGCTCGATCCGACCAAGCGGCCGGTCTCGGCGGTCGCCGACCAACTTGAGGTTCGCGACGTAGCAACGGTCGAAGTCTGTGTAGACAGGAGCCAGGCACTGACCCTGCTCTTCGATCCCGAACACGCCCTGGACGAGCGCATCACAATGGAGCAGTTCGCAGTCTGACCGCTGGTCAGGCGGCTGCCACCAAGGCGTGCTCGTGAATGTCGACGCAGGCCCCGTGCCAGCGCAGCACGCCGCCCGCGGCGTCGCGCTCCGGGCGCGCGCGGTTCAGCACGCGCCGAAACTCCCCACTCCTGTGGCGGAGGCGAAAGGCGGCTTCGAACGGAGCTCCGCTCTCGACCGACCGGCGCCAGGCCGCCTGCACCGCCGCCTGGTCGGCCGCGTGCACCAGCAATGCTCCGGCTTCCCACTGATCGAGGTCGAGGCCGGTAAACTCCTTCCAACGAGAGGAGCGGAAGGTGATCCGCCCGGTGGCATCAGCCGACCAGATCATGTTGGGGAGGTGATCGAGCTGCTCTCGAACATCATTCTCGCGGGCCCGGGATTCCGCGACGGCGGACTGGAAGGCGAGATAGGTCCTGCGGGTGATGTCGGACATGCCGAGGATGAAGAGGACATTCACGATCGCAAGCACCCAGCGCGTCGGATCATCCGACAGAGCGAGCCCGACCGTCAGCGGCAAGGCCGACAGGGTAAGCTGTCCGAGCGCCACCGTGGGTCGCCCCGCATTCCGAGCGCAGATCCCTGCGGCGTAACCCAGCGCCACGCACGAGGCGAGCAACTGAAGCCCGCCATCGCTGCTCCGCGTGAGCACGAGGAAGGCGAGCAGGCCGAGCAGGGCCGAGAACAGCCAGGCGCCGATCTCGTAATGGACCTCGGCGCGGACCACCGACGGCTGCGCTGGGTCTGCCCGGTTCATCAGCGACGCCTGCACGACACGCGCCGCGCCCGCGACTGGCACGGCGAGCCCGACGAAGATCGTGGCGGAATCATTGGAGAGGCTGGCGGCCGATATGCCTGCCGCGCCGCCGGCGACCGCACCGATAGCAAGGCTCGCGGGAGATGCGAACAAGGTCGCCACCAGATGCCGGCGGACATCGGCGCTCATTCCCCTATCCGCCTGTAGAAGATGGAGAATGTTCGAATCCCGCAGCGCCAACCTTTGCCTCCCGTGCACCGGCAGCTTTAGCGGCGGGCGGTTGACGAGCGGTAAACTATGGCTGCGGGGCGGCGTTATGCGGCGAGGCTCGGAGAAGTGGCTCCCTGGGTAGGATTCGAACCTACGGCCATTCGATTAACAGTCGAATGCTCTACCGCTGAGCTACCAGGGAGCAGCCATCAGGCGAGGCGCGCCTATAGCAGCAATTTTTTCAGCTTCGCAAGCGCCTACGGCCGCGACGTCAGCCGAACGCCGGCTTCGCCTTGCCGCGCTTGTAGCCCTTCTTCTCGAGGCACTCATAGGCGACGTTGAGGGCTGCGATCGGCTCAATCGGCTCGACCAGCTTCCCATGATCCGAGCAGATCCTGATATCGCGCTCCTGCTCCGCGCGGGTGCGGGTCGGATGATAGACCTGGGTGGCGCAACCGGCGAGCGCGAGCAGGAGCAAAAGCGGGAGCTTCACGGGCACGACAATCCCTCAAGCCGGTCTGGAAACGAGCCTAGCGCCTGGCTGGAGGGATGAAAAGATGCGGCCGTCGGTGCTTAGCCGGTGGCGCCAACAGCTCCGGGGATGAGCGGGGCGGCCTGCATGTCGGGCGGCGTCTGGAAGTCGCTGGCTGCGCCTCGGGCCTTCGCCACGCCGCCGGGGAAGCCGCTACGGTCGCTATAGTCCCGAGTCTCGCCGCGGCTTCGACTCCTCTGCCTGGTGAGCGTGCTGGCGACCAGCAGGTCGACCACGGTGACGCCGACCACCGCAGCGATGGCGTAGCCGGCATAGCGACGCTGCTCGTCATCGCCCCTGCGCATGCCGACCGCGAGTGTGCCGAGGTCCACGAGGTCACCGGCGACCCGGCTCCAGATGGCGGGGCCGGCATCGACCGAGAGGGCGCCGACGCCCGCCGCCACCTCGCGCGCGCCATAACCGCGCACCAGCCCTTCCTTGCCTTCGAGGCCAAAGGTGCGGGCGAGCTTGCCGGGCGCGACCAGCTCGACCAGGCCGAGGCCGAGGCTGAACCAGCCGAGACCCCGCGCCATCCTGTCGGCCGTGGTGAGGCTCCGCTCGGGATTGTTGTCGGTAAGAGTGGATGCACGCGCCATCACTGGGTCTCCTGTCAGGGTTTCAGCACGACTTTGATGCAGTCGTCCTGCTTATGCTCGAAGGTGCGGTACATACCGGGTCCTTCCGACAGCGGTACGGTGTGAGTGACGACGAAGGATGGGTCCATCTGCCCCTCCTCGATGCGGCGCAGCAGGTCGTCGGTCCAGCGGTTCACGTGGGTCTGGCCCATGCGGAACGTCAGGCCCTTCTGCATCGCCATGCCGAAATTGAACTTGTCGATGAGCCCGCCATAGACGCCCGGGATCGAGATGATGCCGGCCGGGCGGCAAACATAGACCATCTCGCGCAGCACGTGCGGACGGTCGCTCTCCAGCATGTTCATCTGCTTGACCCGGTCGATGAAGGCGTCGGGCGTCGATGTGGCGTGCGCCTCCATGCCTACCGCGTCGATGCACTTTTCCGGCCCCTTGCCTTCGGTGAGGTCGTTGAGGCGCTCGACGACGCTCTCATCCTCGAAGTTAATCGTGATCGCGCCCGCCGCTTCCGCCATGCTGAGCCGCTCGGGCAGGCGATCGATGGCGATCACCTGCCTGGCACCGAGCAGAATCGCACTGCGGATCGTGAACTGTCCGACCGGTCCCGCACCCCAGACGGCGACGGTGTCGGTTGACTGGATGTCGCACTGCACCGCGGCCTGCCACCCGGTCGGGAAGATGTCGCCGAGGAACAGCACCTGCTCATCGGTGAGGCCGCTCGGCACTTTGATGTGCGTAGTGTCGGCGAAGGGCACGCGAAGATACTCCGCCTGCCCGCCGGGATAGCCGCCGGTCAGGTGCGTGTAGCCGAACAGGCCGGCAGTGCGGTGACCGAACACCTTGTCGGCCATCTCGCCATTGCGGTTGGAGCGCTCACAGACCGAGAAGTTCTGGCGCTTGCACTGGTCGCACTCGCCGCAGAAGATGGTGAAAGGCACGACGATCCGATCGCCCTTCTTCAGCGCATTGTTCTCGGATCCGAGCTCGACCACCTCGCCCATCATCTCGTGGCCGACGATGTCGCCCGGTTTCATCGCCGGTATGAAATTGTGGAAGAGGTGAAGGTCGGAGCCGCAGATCGCGCAGCTCGATACCTTGATGATCGCGTCGCGTGGATGCTCGATCTCGGGATCGGGCACGGTGTCGTATCTTATGTCCTGCTTGCCGTGCCAGACCAGGGCTTTCATCGTTTGGCTCCTCTCGGGGTTCGCCACCTGAACGCGACCTGCGCCATTTCGGGTTCCGGCCAGCCGCAAATCTTTTTCGGTTCGTCGCGACGTTCCGGCTGACGCTGGTTCAGCTTAGCAATTCAGCCCGTGGCGACCCGTTTCGCGCAGTCGTCGAAGGTTGCCGAGCCGGAACATTGACCGCTGGCCGTGGGTTTTCAGACCAGGTTTACGAAGGAGCATTCCATGGCAACCAAGACTGAGAACAAGGGCGGAAGCAGCAGCGCAAATCGCCGCTCGACCGCGTCGGGCAGCGGCAAGCTGTTCGACTGGGACAATGGCAGCACCGGCGTGCTGGTCGGCGCCGCCGTCGCCGGCGCCGCGGTCGGACTCGCCGCCAATATGGGCCGCAAGCTGTTCGTGCAGATGATGAGCGGCGCGACCGGCGACTGGGTCGATGCGCTCACCACCGAGCATGAGATGGCGCTCGCCATCTTCGACAAGATCGAAGCCACCGCCGACGACCAGACGATGATGCGCTCGCACCTGCTGGCGAAGCTCAAATATGCGCTGACGAAGCACGCGCTCGAGGAGGAGAATGTGGTCTATCCGGCGCTCCGCCAGGCCGGCCTCACGGAAGAGGCGGACGAGCTCAGCTCCGAGCACGGCTATGTGAAGACCTATCTCTACGAGCTCGAGACGCTGCCGAACGACAGCCCGGAATGGCTGGCGCGGGTGCGCGACTTCCGGACTATGATCGAGGAGCATATGGAGGAAGAGGAGAACGACATCTTCCCCCGCTTCCGCAGCCGCTTGTCGGACGAGCAGAACGCCAAGATCAGCTCGATGATGAACAAGGAAGGCTTCAAGTTCGCCTGACGGCGGCGCAAGCCTGAATGTGAAGAGGGCCGGCCCTGGTGGACCGGCCCTTTTCTTTCATCCCAACTGCCCGTGGCAGTGCTTGTACTTCCGTCCTGAGCCGCAGGGGCACGGGGCGTTGCGGCTGACCGGCGGCGCCTCCTCCACCATCAACTCGTCCGGGATCATCGGCTGGCCGATCTGGAGCGGCGGCAGGCGGGAGAAGATGTTCCCCGTGGCGGCATCCATGTCGTAGCTGTCGTCCTCGCCGGTGAACGGATCGATGTGATGGGTGATGAAGTCCGGCATCTCCGGGAATTCCGGCTGCTGGAAGCTGAACTGCGCGAAGGCGAGCGTGCGGGTCACGTCCTCGCGGATCTGGCCGAGCATGCGCTCGAACATCGCAAACGCCTCGTGCTTATACTCGTCGATCGGCTTCTTCTGCGCGTAGGCGCGCAGGTGCACGACCTGGCGTAGCGCGTCGAGCATCGCGAGATGCTCCTTCCAGTGATGGTCCAGCGACTGGAGGAGGATGCTCTTCTCGATCTGGATGTAACTGTCGGGCTCCAGATCCTTCACCTTGTCGTCGATCTGGGCGTCCGCGGCGGCGCGGATACGGTCGACCAGCAGTTCCGGCTCCACAGCCTCTTCCTGCAGCCAATCGTCGATCGGCGGCTGCAGGCCGAACACGTGATCCACGCGCTCCTTGAGGAGCGGGATGTCCCACTGCTCGGGATAGCTGTTCGGCGGCACCGCCTCACCGACGATCGAATTGACCGTCTCGGCGCGCATGTCGATGACGACGTCGCCGACCGTCTCCGCGTCCATGATGTCGGCGCGCTGCTCGTAGATGACCTTGCGCTGATCGTTCATAACGTCGTCATATTCGACGACCTGCTTGCGGATGTCGTAGTTGCGCGCCTCGACCTTCTTCTGCGCAGTCTCGATCGCCTTCGAAATCCACGGGCTGACGATCGCCTCGCCATCCTCGAGATTCTTGTTCATCAGCCGCGCGAACATGGTCTGCGGGCCGAAGATGCGCAGCAGATCGTCGTCGAGGCTGAGATAGAAGCGGCTGAGGCCCGGATCGCCCTGGCGGCCTGAGCGGCCGCGCAGCTGGTTATCGATGCGTCGGCTCTCGTGGCGCTCGGTGCCGAGCACGAACAGGCCGCCCGCGGCGAGCACGCGCTCGCGCTCCTCACCGACCTCTTGGTTGATCTTGGCGATCGCAGCGTCGCGCTCCGGCCCTTCAGGCATCGCACTCAGTTCGTCTTCGACGCGAAAGTCGACATTGCCGCCGAGCTGGATGTCGGTGCCGCGGCCGGCCATGTTGGTGGCAATGGTGACGGCGCCGTAGCGGCCCGCCTGCGCCACGATATGCGCTTCATGTTCGTGATAGCGCGCGTTCAGCACCTCGTGCTTCACGCCTTCGCGATTGAAATGTTCGGAGAGCATCTCGGACTTCTCGATGGAGACGGTGCCGACCAGCACCGGCTGGCCGATCTCCTGCTTCTCCTTCACCGCCTTGGCGATGGCGGCGAACTTGTCGCCGATATTCTTGTAGAATTCGTCGTCCTCGTCGATCCGCTGCACCGGCAGGTTGGTCGGGATCGTCACCACGTTCATCTTGTAGATGTCGTAGAATTCAGGCGCCTCGGTGAGCGCCGTGCCGGTCATCCCCGACAGCTTCGGGTAGAGGCGGAAGTAGTTCTGGAAGGTGATCGAGGCGAGGGTCTGGTTCTCGGGCTCGATCTTGGCGCCTTCCTTGGCTTCCACCGCCTGGTGGAGCCCGTCCGACCAGCGCCGGCCGTCCATCATGCGGCCGGTGAACTCGTCGATGATGATGACCTTGTCGTCCTTGACGATGTAATCGATGTCGCGGCGGAAGATGACGTTCGCGCGCAGCGCCTGGTTGAGGTGGTGCACCACCTGCGTGTTCTCGAAGTCGTAGAGGTTGGCGCCGAACAGCAGTCCGGCACCCTCCAGCATCCGCTCCACCTTCTCGGTGCCGTCTTCGGTGAGGACGACCGACTTCTGCTTCTCGTCGACCTCGTAGTCCTCGGGGACGAGCTGCTTCACCAGCGCGTCCACCGACATGTAGAGCTCGGACTTGTCGTCCGTCGGGCCGGAGATGATGAGCGGGGTGCGCGCCTCGTCGATCAGGATCGAGTCCACCTCGTCGACGATCGCGAAATTGAACGGCCGCTGCACCATCTGGGCGCGGTCGTATTTCATGTTGTCGCGAAGGTAATCGAAGCCGAACTCGTTGTTCGTGCCGTAGGTGATGTCGGAGGCATAGGCGGCGCGGCGCTGCACGTCGCTGAGGTTCGGCACGATTACGCCGACGGTGAGGCCGAGGAAGCGGTAGACCTGCCCCATCCACTCGGCGTCACGGCGGGCGAGATAGTCGTTCACGGTGACGACGTGGACGCCCTTGCCTTCCAGCGCATTGAGGTAGGTGGCGAGCGTGGCGACCAGGGTCTTGCCCTCGCCGGTGCGCATCTCCGCGATCGAGCCGCGGTGGAGCACCATGCCGCCGACCATCTGCACGTCGTAATGGCGCTGGCCGAGCGTGCGCTTGGCGGCTTCGCGGACAGTGGCGAAGGCTTCCGGCAGGATGTCGTCCAGGTCCGCGCCCCCTTCGAGGCGCTGGCGGAAGATGATGGTCTGATTGCGCAGCTCATCGTCGGTCATGGCCGAGATGGTCGGCTCGAAGCCGTTGATGCCGTCGACGATCTTCTGGAGGGAGCGGACGTAGCGATCGTTCGCCGATCCGAAAATGGTCTTGGCCAAGCCGCCAAACATGAGCGTTCCTGTCGTTAAATGAGGCGTGTTCGCACGCACGCCGCCAGCCCGCCGGGAAGGGCGGGAATAGCCGTGGCGATGTAGGTTCGGCCCCCGGTCAAGTCAATTGACGCAGCCTTTGACGCAGCCTAGCCGAACGGTCATGAATGCAGGACTTGAAGGCGGCTGCGCCTGCGGATCAGTACGTTATCGGCTAGCGAGCGCGCCGTTCGATGCGGGCTGGTGCCATTGCACCACCTGTCGGCTCAACTCGGGCGCACCGGCAATGGTGTTCGCCAGCGTCCCCGCCGGCGATCTCGTCTTCATCGAGGGCGCTGACCGGGTGAAAAAGTTCAAGTCGAGCAGCTTCGGGCACCGCGAGTTCTGCGGCGACTGCGGGACGCCCTTCACGATGAAGGTGGACCACCAGCCGGAAACCGTGGACTTCAGCGTCGCCACGCTCGACGACCCGGATGGGGTGAAACCCGGCTTTCATATCTTCTACGAAAGCCGGATCGCCTGGTTCGACACGACGGACGACCTCCCCCGCCACGCGCGGTTCCGGCCGGATACGCGCGGGCTGGAGGGGACGGAGCCGCCGGCTTAGAGCTGACCCTGCAGCCAGCTCTGCAGCGCGCTCTTCGGCGCGGCGCCGACCTTGGTGGCGGCGGGCTGGCCGTCCTTGAACAGGATCATCGTCGGGATGCCGCGGACGCCGTAGCGGGCGGGCGCGTCGGGATTGTCGTCGATGTTGAGCTTGGCGATCGTCACCTGCTCGCCCAGTTCCTTGCTGATCTCCTCCAGCGCCGGAGCGATCATCCGGCACGGGCCGCACCATTCCGCCCAGAAGTCGACGAGCACCGGGCCCGAGGCGCTGATCACGTCGCTGTGGAAGGAGTCGTCGGTAACGGTCTTGGTAGCCATGAAAATCTCCTGAGGGTTCGAAACGGGATGTAAGGTGCGCCCCGGCCGGTCTCAAGCCGCCGCAGCGGAGCGAGGCAGGAAGGGCTCGAGCAGGTCGCGAGGGAGCGGGTGGAGCGCCGGGCCGGACGTGTAGAGCAAGGCCGCTTCGATCGCTCGGCCCGGGAAGATCACCTCGAGTGCGGCGACATAGGCGGCCATCTGCCTCAAGTGCGACGGCGGCAGCTCGGCAAGCGAACGCGGGACCGCTCTCCCCGTCTTGAAGTCCACCACACGGATCCGGTCGGGCAGGACGAGCAGCCGGTCCACGGTCCCAGAGATCACCGAGCCGTCCGGCGTCACCGCCGCGATCGGCGCCTCCGCCAGCGCGTCGGCGCTGAAGATGTCGGCATAGAGCGGGTCGGAAATGATGCCGCAGGCGTCCTCGACCAGGCTCCGCCTCAGACTCTCGTCGAGCACACCGGCGGAACGCAGCAGCCAGTCGTCCGCCAGCCGCGCCCGCTCCCCCAACTCGATGCCCGGCAGGCGCTCGAACAACTGGTGCAACCATTTGCCCCGCTGCGCTGCCGCCCGCATTTCGGGCGTCGGTGGCGGGCTGGCGGCTTCGTCCTCGCCCGGTGCCGTCGGTGCAAGCGGTCGCGGCGGCCGGGCTTCCGCGGGGGCGGGGTGCTTCAGCCAGGCAGGCGCTTCGGGCCGACGCGCTGGCGCTCCGAGGGAAGCAGCCCTCGCCGGCGCTTCCGGGTCGCCGAACCGGCGGGACCGGCCCCAGACCGGGTCGTCCTCCCATGCAGAGCCGAGGCCGTCGATTGACGCCTCGCAGGCCGCGTACCAGCTCGTCTGCGGCGGCCCCTTCTTGTCGGCGGGACCGAGCGAGCCGCCGATGTAGAGCCGCTCCTCGGCGCGGGTCAGCGCGACGTAGAGCAGCCGCCAATGCTCCTCCCGGTCGAGCCGGTCCTGCAGCTCGATCTGCGACTTGAGCGGCTCGGCCAGCTCGTCCTTGCGCGGGCGGAAGATCGGCAGCCGCGTCTCCTCGTCGATCTGGAAGCTGGTGAAGCTGCCGCGCGCGCGGGCCGGATCGACGCAGGCGTCGGCGAGGATGACGATCGGCGACTGCAGGCCCTTGGAGCCGTGCACGGTCATCACCCGCACCGCATCGAGCGGAGCGGAGGGGTCGCGGACGATCTCGACGTCGCCCCTGGCGAACCAGTCGAGGAAGGGCTGGAGCGAGGGTGTGCCGTTGCTCTCGAACTCGAGCGCGCTGGCGAGCAGCTCCTCAATCGGGTCGCGCGCCTCGGCGCCAAGGCGCTCGAGCAGCTTGCGACGACCGTCAAGCGCACCCGACAGGATCGTCTCCAGGAACTGGTGCGGCGTCGCATAGTCGGCCATGTTGAGGATCGAGAGCAGGTCCTCCAGCGTCTCCGGCAGGCGCGGAATATTCGCTGAGCCGGTGCGGAGCTGCTGCCAGAGCGGCACCTTGCCCCGGCCGAAAGCGAGCGCATAGAGCTCGTCCTGCGACCAACCGAAGAGCGGCGAGACGAGCAGGCTTGCGAGATTGAGATCGTCAAGCGGCTGGACTGCGAAGCGCGCGGCGGCGAGCAGATCCTGCACGGCGAGCGGCGCGCTCAGCAGCAGGCGGTCGACACCCGCTACCGGCACGCCCTCGGCATAGAGCCGCGCCACGAGCAAAGAGGCAAGATCGCCGCGGCGGCGCACGAGGACGAGGATGTCCTCGGCCCGGACCGGACGGCGCTTGCCCGGCGGCCCGAGCTCGAACGGATGATCCAGCCACTGGCGGATCTGCCTGGCGAGGCGTGCGGCGTAACGACGAGTCGTGTCGCTGATCCAGCCTTCCTCGCCGCCTTCCTCATCCTGGTCGGACTCCTCCGAATAAGGCTGCCAGAGCGTCACCGCGCCGGGACGGGAGGAGTGGAAGCTTTCGTGCGGGTTGGGGCGGCGCGGCAGGCCGAGCGCTTCATGACCGAGATCGCCGATCACCCGGTCAACCAGCTGCAAGATGGGCGGCGAGGAGCGGAAGCTCCTGTCCATCGAGAGGTCGAGGAAGTCAGGCGGCACGTCGCGCGCGCCCATCTCCTCCGCGGACGTCCGCACCTCCCGCGCGGCCGACTGGAAGTAGCTGCGCGCGCGCTCGAATTGTCGCGGATCGGTGCCCTGGAAGCGGAAGATCGCCTGCTTGAAATCGCCGACCGTGAAGATGGTGCGATGGCGGCCGACTGCCCCCTCGCCTGCAAAGAATTCCTCGGTCAGCGCACTGACGATGTTCCACTGCCGCTGGTTCGTGTCCTGCGCTTCATCGACGAGGATATGGTCGGTCGACTGGTCGAGCTTGTAGCGGACCCAGTCGCCCATGCCCGGCGTGAGCAGCAGCGCCTCCGCGCCCGCGATCAGGTCGTCGAAATCGACCACGCCGTGCGCCCGCTTCGCCTCCGCATAGGCAAAGGCGAAGCTCTGGCCGGCTCTGAGGCCGGCTGCGAACTGCGCGATCAGCTCGGCCACACGACGCATCGTCAGCAGCCGCTGACAGCAGTCGACCAGCCTGGCGGCATGACCGGCATAATCGGGATCGGCCTTCAGCAGGCCAGCGGAAATCGACCGCGGCTCGCCATCCTTCTTGAGGACGATGCCGGCCAGCTCCGAGAGCGTGCCCGCGCGATGCCTTCCGTCGCCAGCCTGCCAAGCGGCAATGACGTCGAAGCAATTGAGACCGGTGGAGGTGCCCCAGCCGCGATTCGCTGCGGCAATCCGCCGCAGCGTCTCGAGATCGAAGACGTCGTCGCAGCAGGCCGCCTCGATCCCCTCCTCGATATTGCCCAGAGGAAGATCGAACGCATGCCGCAGCCGCGCCTCAATTCCCTCTCGCGGGCCGATTGCCGCCATGGCGCGAGGCGCCCGCGCGCAGCACATCAGGAATCCTTCCGCCCCGCCCTCGCCCAAGCGATGGCTCAGCGCCTGCATGTCGCGCACCAGCCCATGGTCGCCGGTCGCCTCGGCGCGCACGAGCAGGTCTGCTAGGGTGGCGCGGCTCAGCAATTGCTCCTCGCGGCCCTCGAGTGGCCGGAAACCCGGCACCAGCCCTGCCTCTGCCGGAAAGGCGGCAAGCAGCCCCTGCGAAAAAGCGTGGATGGTCTGGATCCGCAGTCCGCCGCCCGCCGCGTCGAGCACGCAAGCGAACAGGGTGCGCGCCCGCTCCCGCATCTCCGGCCCCGGATCCTCGCCAAGCGCCATCAGCTCGGCACCGAGCTCCGTATCCTTCAGCCGCACCCAGTAAGCGAGTCGCGCGTGGATGCGATCGGCCATCTCGGCCGCGCCGGCCTTGGTGAAAGTGAGGCACAGGATCGATGACGGATCGACCCCCGACAGCAGCAGCCGCAGTACCCGCGCCGTCAGCACATGGGTCTTGCCGGTCCCGGCGGAGGCGGAGAGCGCGGCATGGTCGCGCGGGCTGGAGGCGAGCTTCTGCTCGCCGTCGAGACGGGTCAACGGCTTCAGGCGCTTAGGCAATCAGAGCATCCCGCACGCTGCCTCTATAGGCGATGCGCGGCGGCTTTCGCCAGCGTCAGGCGCCAGCGTCAGGCTGTCGTGGTCCGCGTCGCCGCCGGGCTCCAGGTCCTGGTCACCAGCACGCGGTCGCCGACCTTGACGTTTGCGAACAGGAGCTCGGCGAATTCCTCCGGAATGCCGATGCAGCCGTGGGTGACGTTCCCCTCCCCCACTACGCTGCCATGGATGGCGACGCCGTCCCAGGTGAGGCGCAGCATATAGGGCATGAGCGCATCGTAGAGGTTGGAGACGTGGTCCTTGCGCTTCTGCAGGATCGGAAAGGTGCCGACCGGCGTCGGCATGTCGTCGGCGCCCTTGATCAGGGTGGTGCGGCCGATCTCGATCCCGGCGCGGTAGACGTAGAGGACCTGGGCGCCGAGATCGACGACGACGATGGTGCGCCCCGCCGGTACCCCCTCTTCGTTCCAGGCATATTCCGCCGGCTCCAGCGGCCGCTCGAGCGCGAGCACGCCGTTGACGACGAGGCCCGTATTCGGCTCCGGAAGCGCGGCCTTCCTCACCAGCGAAGCTGCCGCAGGCGCCTCGAATGAAGCTGCCGGAGCCGGAGCAAACTCAGGTGCCGCCGTCGCTGCCGGAGCAGGTTCTGCCTCGGGCGCCGGCACGGGCGAGGCGGCAAGGAAGGTTGCGAAGGCAGCCAGCGCGAGTTTGGAATGGATCCAGGTCCAGCGGCCGGTCAGCGCTTCCAACATATACGAGCGTCCTGATTGCTTCGGGGCGCCTCTTTACCGAATCTTAAGACTTGTTTCCAAGGGGGTGTTCTACCGCGTCCCTTCCCGGGACGAGTGGGAATAAGAGGCTGAAGAAGCCAGTCGGAGGGAACCAATCAGGAGGCGGCGCGCGACCGCTCCGCCTCCGCAGGAGGAAACCCGGCTCCCCCTCGGGCACCATTCGCGGGCTCTCGTAGACCTCGATCGTCTCGAAGATCGGGCGGGTGAAATAAGGGTCGTTCGCCAGTTAGGCGTCGAGCGCGGCGCGGTCGGGAACGAAGATGAATATGCTTCCGCCCTCCAGCAACGGGCCCGCATGGAGGATCAGTTGCTGGCAGTCGCGACATATTCGAGATGCGCCGGCCGCTCCTCGCGTCGTAGCGCCCCGTCCCCTTGTCCTTGCCAATGACGACGAAATGCATGGCGACTCTCCCCAAACCTATCCCGCCCGGGAACAGGGTATCAGAAGATGAGCGCACCCGCGAAGAACGCAACCGCTGCGATCATCCAGTCCTTGGGCTGCATGGTCCTGATGAAGTCCATATATCGTCTCCTTCTGTGTTATAGATATAACACACCCGATGTGCTGGCAAGAGACGACGTCCGGCCTCACCCGTTCTCGACATCGACGGGCGAGTTCCTGTCCATGCTCGTCGATTCGCCGCGCTCGCGATCGTCCGGCGACGGGTCTTCGCCCTTCTTTCGCACGTTGCCGGTGATGTCGAACTCATCCGTCTCCGGCTTCTTGGGGGAAGGTCCGGAATTCACGCTGTTGCGATTGTCGTCGCCTCTGCTCTGGGTCATGGCTGTTGCTCCTTGTCCACGGCCCGACTAACAAACTCGGCCGCAGGTTCGATCCCGCTTCCCATCCCGTGGTTAACGCTGTTAATCCCAGGCTCAGCCGCTCCGCCCCAGGCTGGGATGCGGCGGACCCTCGATGAAATTGGCGCCTCTACCACCGATGATCAGCTCTCGTTTCCTGCCGATACTCCTCGCGGTCGCTCTCGCCGCGCCCGCGTCCGCGCTCCAGGCGCAGGAGACGAATACGGTCGGCCCCGAGGAGATCCGGAACTTCTCGCTGCCGGGCACTCCTCCGCCCCGGCCCGAACCGGAACCGACGATCGCGCCGGTCACGCCGCCCGTCGCGCAGCCCCAAACGCCTGCAGCGACGCCGACTCCGGCGCCCACCGCCGCCGCACCCGCGCCAACGCCCACTCCGACCGCGACCACGCGCGCTCCGACAGCGCTCGCTCCGGCGGCGCCGCGCCAGGCTGCCCCAGCGGCTACGCTTCCCCAGCCGGAAGTCCTGCAGGAAGCGCTGCCGCCAGTCCTGACCACTCCTGTGCCTGAGGCCACGACTCCGCGGCCCGAGGCCGCTCCCGTCGCAAAGCCGCCTCAGGCGGAGCCGTTGAAGGAGCCCGACGGCGGCTTCCCTTGGCTCTATCTGCTGATCGGCGCCGGACTGGCGGCGCTCGGCTTCCTTGGCTGGCGCAAGCTTCAGACGACGGGGTTGGAGAAGCCCACGGAAAGTTTCGCGATCGCCAAGTCGCCTCCGCCCCCTGAGCCTGCTCCCCTGCCTGAGCCGGCGCCGCAACCGGCCCCTGCCGAAGCCCCCGCGGCCGGCGGCATCGGCATCGTCATGCGCCCCTGGCTCGAGCTCGAGTTCCGCCCCGACCGCGCCACCGCCACCGCGGACGGCGCCGGGGTCCAATATGAGGTGATCATCCGCAACACCGGGAACGCGCCGGCGCGCAACGTCCGCCTTGCTGCCCGAATGTTCAATGCCGGGCCGGAGCTCGACCAGGAGATCGCCGCCTTCTTCGCCCGCGGCGTCGACGAACGCGGTGCCGCACCGCTCACCGTCCTTCCCCGCACCGAAGTGAAGATCGCCAGCACGGTCAGCATGCCGCGCGCCGAGATGCGCGAGATCAAGGTGCAGGGCCGCTCTCTTTTCATCCCAACGGTCGCCTTCAACCTGCTCTACGCCTGGGGGCGCGACAAGACCGGCCAGACCTGCAGCTCGCACATCGTCGGCCGCGAGCCGGAGCAGCCGTCGCAGAAGATGGCGCCGTTCCGGCTCGACCTCGGGCCCCGCATCTACCGGCAGGTAGGGCAGCGCCCCAGCGCACTGGCGCGCGCGGTCTAGCGGGGCGGCCGCACCCCGGTTAAGTCATGCGCCTCACGACAGACGGAGACCTTCATGTCCGATGACAAGCCCGAGGAAGCCGGCGGCGAAGCCGTGCAGGCGGCAGCCGCAGCCGCGGCGGCCAAGCGGAAGAAGGGGTTGGTGACCGCGGGCGTGGCAGTCGGGATCGGATCGGCGGCGCTCGTCGCGGCCCTGCTCTACACCAATCGGTCGAAGCGCGACCCGGACTGAGGAACCCCCGGCGCGAGGCGCCGGTTCAGGCGGCACCTGCTTCACGGGAGAAGCCCAATGACGCGCAGCGTGACCGCCCTCTACAACAGCCGCGCCGAGGCAGAAGGAGTGCGTGCGAGACTCGTCGCGATCGGGGTCGATCCAGCCTGTATCCGGATGACAGACGAATCTCAGGAGCGCGAGCCCGGGGTGTTCGACAAGCTGGCGCGGCTCATCGTGGCTGAAGCCAGGTCGCTCGTCCGGCTCACCGCGGAGGTCGAGCCTGACGAGCTGGAGCAGGCGGCGCGGATCGTCGAACGGGCCGAGGCAGGTGAGAGCGCGCCGCGCGAGATCACCGAGCAAAGCTTCATCTTCCGCGAAACGGCCGAGCGGCTGGTCGTGGAGAAGGAGCTTGCCGTGCGCGAGGAGATCGTAATGCGCCGCACGGCCGAGCAGCATGTCGAGATCGTGCATGACACCATCCGCAGGACTGAGGTGGAGGTCGAGCGCCTCGGTCCGGACGGCCTGCGCTCGGACGAAGCCTATCCGACCGACTGAGATTGGCGGAGCGCCATCCGCGTGGTGCCGTCCAGCCCTGAAATCCTGGAATGCGTAAAGCGCACCTTGCGATTGGCGAAGTCCACCGAGACCCGCTCGAACAGCCGCAGTGCATCCATGCCGAGCAGCAAGGCAGGCTCGTCGTCAAGGCCGAGCTGGCGGAACGGGTGCACCTCGGCAAAGGCGACCGGCAGATCGTTGATCATCACGCCGCCGAGCCGGACCTGCTTCACCTGCGTATAATCGGCCTCGATCCTGCCGCCGGTGACGCTGATCAGCCCGATCGGCACCGTCTTGCCCATCCGCTTCTTGCCGATCAGCTTGCGGCGGAGCGCCTCGTTGCCCACCGTGACTTCCGAACCTGTATCGAGCACTACCTTCAGCTTCTGCCCCTCAAGGCTGGCGTCGACCAGCACAAGCCGGCCCAGCCGGTTGCGGGCGGTGACGACGATCGTATCCTTTTCCTTCACCCGCTCCGCCACGCGCGACGGCACGATCGTCATCTTCTGCTGCTCGAAGTCGAAGGTGACGCGCTGCGACTGTAGACTGTCGATGCCCAGCATCCCTGCCGCGCCGAGATTCTCCTGCTTGAGCGCAGGCGCGTGTATCTGGTGCACCGGCTTCTTGCTGACCTGCAGCTTCGGGATGACCACGGTCGAAACGTGCGTCTCTCCAGTCATGCTGTGGAGCCGGGCGCTCTTGCCCGCGCTGAGCGCAAGGCGCCGGGCGAGTTCCGCCGAGATCACGGTGCGCTCCGCGCCAGTATCGATCAGGAACTGATAGGGACCCTTGCCGTCGATCATCGTCGAGACGGTCATGCGGTCGCGCCCGTCCTCGGCGATGCCGATCTCTTCGCCACTCTCGCCCGGAGGCGCGGCGGCAGGGTCAATGCTCTGGGGCGTCGACGCGCCGCCGAGCAGGAGGGCCATCACCATTACACAAGGAAGACGGACGACCTTCATATCGCGACCTCCACCGGGAGACCGCAAGCCTAGGGGAGTCGCGGACGCGGAGCAACGGCCCCGCGTCCGCACCAGCGGCCTAGATGGGCAGCATCCCGAAATAAGCGAGGACGGCGACGACGAGGATCAGCAGGGCGATGCCGGCCAGCAGGCCGCCACCGCTGCCACGCTCGACGATCACCGTCTCTTTCTCAGTCAGCGCCTCACGGCGATCCGGATCAGTCATGGCTCATACTCCGACATTGTTACAGGGGTGAAACGCTGTTGCTTCGGCGCTGTTCCGCCTCGCCTCCCATGAGGAAGGTGATTAAAACGAGGCGCATGGCGAGCGCGCACCCGACCTACGAACCGGCCGACATCATGGGCGGCCTCTACGGCGACGGCATCATCGGTCTCAAAGGCGCCTTCCCGCGCGACTGGGTCGAGCGGCTGCGGGAGGATATTGAGACGCTCTACGAGGAGGCTCGGCAGGTTGCCGGCGGCGCCCTTCCGCGCGGACCCGAGCGCTTCTATGTCGAGGTGCAGCCGGAACGCATCGGCGGTTTCGTCGACATCGCGACGCATGCCTGGTTCGTCGCCGTCTGCGAGGCCGTGCTCGGCCCCGACTACAGGATCGTCGAAATCGGCTTCGACATCCCCTTCCCCGGCGCCGCCGACCAGCCCTGGCATCGCGACTTCTTCGTGCCTGAGGCGACCACCAAAGGCCGGCGGCTGAACTCGCTCGCCTTCAACCTCACGACCGTTGACACGCGGCCCGAGCACGGCCCGTTCGAAGTCGCGCCAGGCACCCAGTGGGACCAGTTCGAAGGCTGCCCCAAAGGCATGTTCCCGCCCAAGCCGCTCTGGCCGCGCTACATCGAGCGTGCGGTGCAGAAGCTGCCGCAGATGGGCGACATCTCCGCCCGCTCAGCCCTCACCATCCATCGCGGCACCGCCAACCGCTCGAACGAGTCGCGGCCGGTGCTGGTGGTGGGGGTGGACGCGCCCGACGCCACCAATTCGGCCCATCACGACCTCCAGGTCACTCCGGGCTATCTGGACTCGCTGCCGGCGCGGGTGCGCGACCACCTCATCTACCGCGTGGTCGACGAGCTGGAGACGGTTGTGCAGCATCACACGATCGAGGGACTGCTGAAGCCGGTCTACTGAGCCGAAAGGTGGGCGCCGCGCGCCGGGCCGCGCCATCGCCGCCACTAAGCCGTGCATTGGACGTTAACCATGCGGGGGCTTGCCGCCGGCGAAAGCCGGTTTGTTGGAGGCCAATATGAAGAGAATTGGCATTTTCTCCGCCGTCTGCGTCCTCACGCTGGTCGGCGCAGCGCCCTACGATACCGGCAGCGGCTATCCGCCCTGCTCCGCCACCGTGACCGACAGCTGCATCCAGCTCTACGAGCCGGGCGTGGCCACCCGCACCAATCTCGCCCTTAACGAGCAGCTCGGCCCCGATCGCGCGGGCGTCGGGCTCGCAGCGATGGGCGGACCGTATCAGCCGGTCGAGGTGGAAGAGGATTATGCGGTCTGGGACGACCAGGCTCCCGAGCCCGAGGACTGGACGGCGGACGACGACGAATATGCCGCCTACGAGCCTTATTATGAGGACGAGCCCGAGGACTATTATGCCGAGGATTATCACTACGACGGCATGTAGCTGACGCGGGCGCAGGCGCGGCTCAGGGCTGCGCCGGCGCCTCGTCGCGGCCGTACCATTCGTCGAGCCGCATCAGCTGGTCGAACTCGGCATAGGGCGCGTAGGCCGGGTTGAGCTTGGCGGTGAACGGCGCGTCGCCCGTCAGCCACTTGTCGGCGGCGGCGATGAAGTTGCGCGCGGCGATGGTGGTGAACTCGGCCGGATCGATGCCGTTTCGGCCGCCGACGGGGCTCGCGACATAGCCGAGCTTGCCGGCTTTCCGAGCGAGCGACCAATATTCGAAGCAGGCGGGCATCCCCTCGACATCCTTGAAGCCGCCGCGCTCCGCAATCAGGCCGAGCAGGCCGAGCTGCATCGAATAGCCCTCCGCCACCGCCTTCGGGCCAGGCGGCGTGCCGGTCTTGTAGTCGAGGATGACGAGGCTTCCGTCGGCCGCGCGGTCGATGCGGTCGACCTTGCCGCCCAATGTGACGCCCGCAATCTCGGTCTCGCCCCACACTTCCGCCTTGAGCGGCAGCCGCCCCGCCGCGCGATTGTTCGCCACCTCCTCGGCGATCCAGTCGATCGCCTCCATCAGCCGCGGCTGCCAGAGCGCGCGCATCAGCGGGTGGGCGTCGCTGCCGGCGAGCAGCGCCTCGGCACGCGGCCGCAGCTTGGCAGGATCGCAATCATCCTCCTTCATCCAGGCTTCGAGCACCTCGTGCACCGCAGTGCCTCGCCAGGCCGGGCTCGGATCGGCATCGATCGGGTCGAGCGCGCTCAGCCCCAGAATCTTGCGGGCGTAGAAGGCGAACGGGTCCGCCTTGAGCCGGTCGACGTCCGTCACTGCGATCTTGGGCGGCCGCTGCGCCGCCGGGGGGCTGGGCGCAGGGCGCCGGGACGGCCGATGCGCCTCCGGCTTGTCGAGCGCGGCCGCCCAGACCTTGTGCAGCGGCGAACGGGTGAGGCCGCCGGTCATCGCCTCCAGCCGCAGCCAGAAACGCGAGGCGATTGCAGGCGAACGCGCGTCGCGGCGCGCCCGGGTCACGAGCACGTTACGGCCGCCGAGGGCGCCGGCGAGATCATGCGCGGCAAGCCCGATCCGCCGCTCCAGCGATGGCAGCCCGAACTGGTGGCGGATGCGCGGCGCCAGCCAGGGATCGGGCGTCGGGAGAGCAGGCCAAGTGCCTTCGTTGAGTCCCCCCAGGACGATCAGGTCGGCATGCTGCAGCCGAGCTTCGAGCAGCCCCCAGATGAAGATGCGCGGATGCTGACCGAACGGCGGCCGCACCGCCCGCTCCGCCATCAACTGCTCGAGCATCGAGGGCAGGTTGGCAGGCTGGACGCGGTGGGGGCCATGTGCCGCCGCGGGCTCGACCGAGGTCAGGAGATCGGCGGCCTCGCGACCAGCGGGCCCAGCCCACGCTTCATTCCCCGACAAAGTGGAGGCGGCCTCCCGGAGCGCCGCGACAAGGCCCGCGAGGCTCGGGCGCTCGGCGGCAAACACGCGCTCGATCGGACGAAGCAGGGGCACGACGCCGCGCCACCATTCCGACGCACGCTTGCGCCGCTCGCCCTCGCGGCCGGTCCAGTCCGAGAGGAAGTCTGTCACGCCCTGCAGCCCCACCGGCGGCCGCGGCCCCCGCAAAGCCAGGTCCAGCGCGCGCGCACCTTCCAGCCAGTCGAGCCGCCCCTCTCCCTTCATCACCAGCGGATGCTTCAGCAGCGACAGCAAAGGGACCGGCGCGAAGCGCTCCGCCGCCGCCGAAGCCAGCGCGATGAGCAGGGTTCCGGGCGGCGTCTGGGAAAGCGGCCGTCCGGCGCTGTCATCGGCTTCGATGCCCCAGCGCTTCAGATGCGCCGACACGCGGCGGGCGAGATTGCGGTCCGGAGTCACGAGTGCGGCGGTTCGCTCCGGCGTTTCCAGCGCCTCGCGCAACGCAACCGCGATCGCCTGCGCTTCCTCCGCCGGATCGGCCAGCTCCAGCGCCCGGACGCCGCTGAGGCGACGCTCGGCCGGCTTCAGCTCCTGCCACTTGGCGGTGAAGAAAGCGGGCGCGAGCGCATTGGCGATGGCGCGGCTCCGTACCGCCGGCGCGTCCCTGCCCCCTCCCCAGCGCCAGCGTTCGGCCTCGCCGCGGCCGATGCTCATCCGATCGAGCAGCAGCTTGAGATGGAATTGTGGGTGCGTCTCGATCGAAGGGCGACGGCGGCCGGTATCGGGATCGGGTTCGTGCGGGCCCAGCGCCTCCCATTCGCGGTCTGGCATGTCGGAGTCGAGTCCCGGCAGCACGACAAACCCGTCCGGAAGCCGCGCCACGACCCGCAGCAGCCCGGTCACCGCAGGCGCGGTGGTGGTGACGCCCGCCGCCACCACGAAGCCCGGCGGCGGCTTGGTCGTCCAGCGCTTCGCGACGGCAGCCAGGAGCTTGTTGCGGCGCTCGGCAAGATCGATGCTGCCACGCTCCTTCAGCAGTGCCGGCCAGTCGTCGAGGATCACAGTCAGCCGGTCGAGCGACTTCTGCCAGTGGAGCGACAGGTCCGGCAGATCGGCCGCGAAGTCCCTGAGCCTTGCCGGCTCCACCTGCTCGATCAGCAACTGGTCGAGCGTACGGGCGAGGTCGGCTGCCAGGCGCAGCGCCTCGGCGGCATCGATTTCACCGGGCATGTGCCGCTGCACCAGTCTGGCGAGCAGCATCAGTCGCTCGACGGGCTCGATCGCGGGCGGGATCGCCTCCCCCTCCCCCAGCGGCTCCAGAGCGCCGCCGATCCGCTCGTCGAGCTCGGGATCGCCGATCGGCACGAGCCGCGGCAGCAGCAGCCCACCCTCCGATCGCCGTACGAAGGCATCGGCGATGGCCCGGGCCGCGCGATTGTTCGGAACGAGGATCAGGCCGCGCGCAAGCCCCGTCTTCTCCGCGCCAAAGCGTGCGATCAGCCCCGCCGCTAGTGCGTCAGCGAAGGCCCTGTGTGGCGGGATAGTGTAGACGGCGGGGCGGGAGGAACTCACCCCGTCAGCCTAGCCGCTGCTGCTCGCCTCACGCGAGCCCCAATATCTCTTCGGCCTTCTTGATGTTGGGCGGGGCGCCGATGTCGAACCAGAGCCCTTGATGGACCGCGCCATACAGCCGCTTGTTAGCAATCGCCCGATCCCACAGCAGGTTGGTCGAGAAGGCTCCCTCGGGCAGCTCGCCCTCGAACAGGCGCTTCGAGATCATCTGGATGCCGATATAGACGAACGGCGCGACCGAGCCCGGCTTCCGGCGCTTCAGCGCTCCGGTCGCGCTCATGTGGAAGTCGCCCTGCCCGCTATGGCAATGGGCATGCGCCTGCGGCACGAGCAGGAGCAAGGCGTCCATCTTCGCATCGTCCCAGCTCGAGGCGAGCAGCCGGAGGCTGTCGACCGGGCCGTCGACCCAGAAATTGTCCGAGTTCACGACCAGGAACGGATCGGCATCGATCAGCGGCAGCGCACGGACGAGGCCGCCGCCCGTCTCCAGCAGCTGGTCGCGTTCGTCGGAGACGACGATGTCGATCCCGCGGACGCGGTTCTTCAGATGCGCTTCCAGTGCGTCGGCGAGATAATGGACGTTGACCACGGCTTTCTTCACGCCCGCTGCACGAAGATGATCGAACGTGTGATCGAGCAAAGTCTTGCCGGCGACCGTCACCAGCGGCTTGGGCCGAGTGGCGGTCAGCGGCCGCATGCGCTTGCCGAGGCCTGCCGCCATCACCATCGCCACTTCGGGGAGTTGCCCCTTCGGTTCGGGCCTGAGCGCGAGTTGGCGTTTCGCCCGGGTCACGCCGCGATGCCCGTCGTCCAGACGGCGGCACGCTTCGCAGCCGGCACGTTCTGATCGAACCATGCGCTGACCGGCGCCAGCGCCGGGTGCCGAAGGTCGCGCTCCAGCAGCCCCCACATGCGCGGCTGAAAGCCGGTATAATGCGGCTTCCCGTCCCGCTTCCAAAGGCGCGTGAAGACGCCGAGGATGCGGGTGTTGCGCTGTGCGGCGAGCGCCCAATAAGCGCGCTCGAACGCGTCGCCGTCCCGGATCGCGCTCTTGTAGCGGTCCAGCATCGCCCGCTCGACCGCGGGGGTCACGTCGCGTCGTGCATCCTCCAGCACCGATGCAAGGTCGTAAGCAGGATGCCCCACCACCGCATCCTGGAAATCGAGCAGCCCGAAATGGCGGACATCCTGCTGCCCATCGACGAGCATGATATTCTCGGCATGGAAGTCCCGCAGCACGGTGACGGGTCCGAGCCCGTCCTCGGCGACCCGCCCGAGGACGGTGCGCCACGCATCGCGATAGGCTTCGACATCCACATCCAGACCCAATGTCGTGCAATACCAGTCCGGGAAAAGCGTGAGCTCGTCGAGCCACTGATCCAGCCCGTGCGGCTTCAGACTCGGCATCGGCGGGTGGCGATGGAGATGGACGAGGAGGTCCACGGCGAGCGTGTAGAGCTCCGACTCCCGTTCCGGCGTCACGTCGAGCGTCTCGCGCAGCCTCGTGTCGCCGAAATCGTCGATCAGCAGCAGTCCCTGGTCTAGGTCTCGCGCGAGGATGCGCGGCGCAGACAGGCCTGCCTGGACGAGCCATTCCGCCGCGGCGATGAACGGCCGCGGATCTTCGTGCGGCGGCGGCGCATCCATCAGCACAGCGCGCCTTTCGCCGTCGAGAATGCGGAAATAGCGGCGGAAGCTGGCATCGCCTGCGAGCGGCCGGATCTCTGCGCCCGCCCAGCCATGAGCGGCAAGGAATGCTGGCGCGGACGCGGGCGGAATCATCGGGGAGGCCATCGCCCTTCCCAAGCCGTGGACACATGGGCTGTCAAGGCGCGCACACCCCCCTCCGCGACGACCAGATGAAGCCGCAGGGCGTCTGTCCACAGGCTCGACCCGAGCCGTTCAGGCCATTCGATAATCAGGGCAAAATCCTGCCGCGCGTCGTCGAGCGCAAGCTCGTCCAGCTCCGACGGATCCTCGATCCGGTAGAGGTCGACATGCCAGAGCGGCACCTGCACATCCTCATAGGTCTGGATGATCGGAAAGGTCGGGCTCGCGACTTCGCCCTCGAAGCCCAGGCCGGCCAGCAGACCGCGAGTCAGCGTCGTCTTCCCCGCCCCCAGGTCGCCGAACAGCGCTATGACATCGCCGGGCCGGAGCGCAGTGGCCAGCGCCCGGCCCAGCGCCTCCGTCTCCTCCGCCGAGCCGAGCCGCATCAGCGGCCGCGAGGGAGGCGGATGGTGACGGTGGTCCCCTCCCCCGGCTGAGACTGAAGCTCGATCGTGCCGCCATGGGCCTCGACGAACTGGCGGGCGAGCGGCAGGCCGAGGCCGATCGCCTCCTCCCGTCCAGCACTGCCGTCGCGGGTGCGGTGGAAGCGGTCGAAGACGCGGGTCTGGTCAGCCGGCGCGATCCCCGGGCCATTGTCCGAGATGGTGATCGCGGCCTCGTCCGCACTACCGGCGGCGTGCAGGAGTACTCGCCCGCCAGAGCCGGTGAAATCGACGGCATTCTTGAGCACGTTGCCGATCGCCTGGCCCAGGCGGCGGCGGTCGCCCGCGACCGTACCGACCGAGGGTTCCACCTCGACCGCGAATTCGATGCCTCGCTGGCCGGCTAGGCCATGCACCTCGTTCGCCGCCTCCAGGCTCAGCGACTGAAGGTCGACCGCGTCCTCGGCCAGCAGCAGGCTGCCGCTGTCGCTCTGAGTGAGATCGAGGACATTGTCGATGAGGGCGCCGAGGCGGGCGACCGACTGGAGGATGGCGAGGACATATTCGGATGCCTGAGTGGGAAGCTCGCCAGCATAGCCCTCCGCCAGCATCTCGGCGAAGCCCCCGATCGACGTCAGCGGCGTGCGCAGTTCGTAGCTCATATTGGCAACGAAGGCGGTCTTCAGGCGGTCCGCATCCTCCAGGGCCTCGTTGCGCTCGCGCAGCGCCGTCTCGATCATCCGGCTGCTGGTGATGTCTAGCATCGTGAAGAGCGCATTGCCGTCGGGCAGCGGCACCGCGGCAAATTCGAAGTCGCGGCCGTCGGAGAGGCCGACGCGCCCGCTCCTCTGCTTGCGCTCGACGGTGGCGCTGCGCACCAGCTCGCGCACGATCCCGGCATGATTGGGGTTCTTGAGCTTGGACGCGATGTGCGGCGTCAGCTGGTCGACCCGCGGATGCTCGGCGAGATGCTCCTCCTCGAACTGCCAGATCTCGCGGAAACGGTTGTTCCAGAGATGCAAGCGGCCGTCAGACGCGAACACGCCAACCGCTTCGAACAGATTGTCGAAAGTGGCGGTGCGCACGCGCAGCAACGTGTCCCGGGCGGAGGCGAGCTGGATCTGTTCCGTCCGGTCCTCGAAGATGAGGAGCAGGCCCCGATCGGGGAGCGGCTGCGCCACGACGCGCAGATGCTTGCCGCCGGGAAGCAGCCAATCCTCCTCGTGGGCGGCAAGTCCCGAGGTGAACCAGCGGCCGCGCTCCTGCTTCCAGTCCGGGTAATCGCGGACCTCCGGCAGGTTTCCGGACTCACGCATGCTGTCCAGCACGCGGTTGAACTCCGGATGGTCGGCGAGGAGGTCTGGCCTGAGCGAAAAGAGGCGGGCGAACGGCTGGTTGTAGAAGATCAAGGTGCGGTCGCGGCCGAATTGCGCGACGCCGGCGGAGAGACGGTCGAGCATGTCCCGCTGGGCACGGGCGAAGCGGGCCAGCTCCGCATGCGCCTGCTCCAGATCTTCGACGTCGATTGCATATCCCGCGACGCCATTGGCGCCGAGCGGCACCTCGACGACGCGCATCATCCGGCGCTCGCCGGCGATCGTGGCGGGAACGGTGCGAGCGACTGCCTCGCCTTTCTCGCGGACCGCAGCGGCCTGACTGAGCGGGGTGCGGCCTTCGCTCTCGTCGACCAGTTCGATACCGGCCTTGATCACCGCCAGGCCGTCCTGCGCCTCGACCGCCGCGACATAGGCGCTGTTGACCATCGCCAGCCTGAGGTCCGGCCCTCGATGCCACATCGGGAAGGGCGCGGCCTCGATGAGCGAGGAGAGGCCGTTAAGCGCGCTGCTCAGCCGCTCGACCTCGGCACCGAGCGACGTCGTCTGCTCCTCGGCCGTGGTGGCATCGTTGAACCAGAGCAGGACCGAGCCGGTCGGATAAGGCGGAGGCGCCGGCCCACCTTCCACCCGCAGCACCCGGGCTGACCCCTGCGGCCGAAGCGGCAACGAGAAGCTCGCCCCCGTCGTCGCCGCCTCGCGCACCCGGATGCCGAGCGCATCGAGATCGCGCTGGCTGAGCCCCGTCTCGCCGGCGGAAAGGCTGCCGAAAAAAGCCGGCGCCTCAGGCAGGCCGAGCATGTCGGCGAGACGCTGCCCGGCCTCGATCCCCTGATCCTCATGCACCACCGCAGGGACGAGCGGACCTGCGTCGAGCAGCGCCTGGTACATCTGTCGGCCTGCCGACGCTGCCGCGCCGGCAGCACTGCGCCGCGCGCCGCGAACGACGAGCCACAGCGCCAGTGCCAGCCAGAGGCCGGACACCAACGCAATGATCGCCAGAGCCGTGCGGGAAATTTCGACGAAGCCCATCTTCGGCCAAGCTCTAGGGCGATCCGACGATCAGCAAAAGGGACGGAAATGAAAAAGGGCGGAGCGCCACCAGGCGCCCCGCCCTGAGTTAATCGACAGCGGACTTAGAAGCCGGTTAGCGCGCCGAGGTCCGTCCTAACGCCGACGTAGAAGTAACGACCCACCGGGCTCAGCGGGTAGGCGCCGCCGGAAGAGACGGACGGCTTCTGATCGGTGAAGTTGTTGACGCCGGCATAGATGTTGAAATTGTCGTCCACGTCGTAGCCGACCTGGATGTCATGCTCCCAGCGCTCCTTGTAGCGCAGGAAGTTCGGCGCCGCGCGATCCGGGTCGGCCCGGGTCTGCTCGCGGGTGTAGCGGCGGACCTTGTCCTGCCAGGCAAGACCGTAATTCACCGTCAGCGGCCCCTTGGTCCAGGTGAGGTCGAACGTGCCGACCCATTTCGGAGCCGAAGCCAGATCGAGTTCGCCGGCATCCTCGTCGGGCTCGGCGCCCGGCGTGTTGATGAAGGTCAACCGATCCAGATAGCCGCCGACCAGGCGCACATTGAAGGTCCCGAGATCCGGCGAGGGATTGAACCGATAGTTCACCGTCAGGTCGGCACCGCGGACCAGGAACTTGGCGACGTTCTGCGGCGTGACCGTGAAGCCATTGGCGAAGCCAAGCGTCGGTCCCGGCGTGGTGTCGCGCGAGGTCAGCGGACAGAAGGGGTTCTCCAGCGTCGGCTGGTCTACGCAAAGCTCGAACGCCTGCTGGGCCGTGAAGGTGTTGATCGTGTCCCTGATCTTAATGTCGTAGCCGTCGAGCGCGACCGAGAAACCGGGAATGAAGCGCGGCCGGAGCACGACGCCGGCAGTGATCGTCTTCGCGGTCTCTTCCTGAAGGTCCGGATTGCCGCCGGTCTGACCAAGTCGGCTGGTGCTCTGCTCCGGATCGCTGGATGGGCTGAAGGCCGCGATCTGGGCCGGCGTCAGCCCGAGATTGGCGAGAAGCGCCGCGCAATTGGCGGCGCGGGTGGACGTGCCTTGGTCCCTGTTCTCGGCGTCGCACGGGTCGGTGATGAAAGCGAACGAGCCGGAGAGCGGCGCGAACAGCTCGTTGATGTTCGGCGCGCGCACGGACTGCGAATAGGTCCCGCGGAAGCTGATGTCGCGGATCGGCGCGTAGACGGCATCGAACTTATAGGTCGTGGTGCTGCCGACGGTGGAATAGTCGGAGAAGCGGACCGCCGCGCCAACCGAGAGGTTCTCCGCGAACGGCACGTTCTTGAGGATCGGCACGTTCAATTCGCCGTAGACCTCCTTCACGTCATACTCGCCGCTCTCGATTTCGATTTCCGACGAATCGAGGAGGAGGCCCTGCTGAGTCACGTCCGACGGAATCGTGCGGCTCTTCTCCTTCCGATATTCGGCGCCGAGCGCGAAGCCGACGGGTCCTCCGGGAAGCTCGAAGGCAAAGCCGAAGTCGCCGGCCAGATAGGCCGAGACGACCTGCTGCGTAACCTGGGCAAAATCGGTGTGGTCGACGAGCACGAAGTCGAGACCCGACTGGTTGGCGGAGCCAAGGATGGTCAGCGGCTGGCACTCACCCGGCTGGAACGTGACCGGCACGTCGCCGAAGTTGTTCGGGTCGATGACCGTCTCACCCGGCAGGTTGATGCGGCAGGTGATCTGGCCTGTGGCCGGGTCGACGACCGCATCGAGCGCGGCGAAATAGCGATCGCTCAGACGATCGTTCGACGACAGTGTCTTGGCCCGCGATCGGCCATGATTGTAGGAGACTTCATAGCGAAGCCAGTCGGTGAGGCTGCCGTCGAAACCGATCACGCCGCGCAGCGTCTCGCGCTCCGAGCGGTTGCCGCGAATGCCGAAATCAAGGTTGTCGCGCGACACGAAGGCCCCGTCGACTGCACCCGGGAAGCGCTGGTTCAGATACGCATTGTCGCCCGCAAGATATAGCCCGAAGTCGAATGACGGCTGCGAGATCGTGTAAGCAGTCGTGTCGGCATATTTGGCTTCCGCGAATAGCCGGACCGCCGGGCTGAACTCGTAGCTGGCGAGCAGGTTGAGGTTGTGACGCTCCAGATAGGGCAGGAAATCGCCGAAATATCCTGCGGTGGGCGTGTTCGATGAACCGTTGACCGCGCGTCCGCCTGTGCCGGGCAGAAACGTACCCGGATCGTAGACGTCGCCGTCCCCTTCGAAGTCGGGAATGAAGTCGAGATCAATGTCGACGGCACCGTTGGGGGCGCTGTCCGACCAGCCAACGAAATTGTAGAGGATCCGGTCCGGCTGGTTGGGATCGTCACTGGCGCCACGCTCGGTCGGGTCCTGGAGCAGTTCGAAGCGACGGGCAGGGTCGCCCGTGAACGGCCGGTCCTTGTCGTTCAGCCGGTCGGAATTGGTATATTCGTAGGCGACCGCGATATTGCCGCGGCCGTCAGCGAAATTCTTGCCGGCGACGATGCTGCCGAAGCGATTGCCGGCATCACCTGACTCCGAGATGCCGATCTGACCACGCGCGCGCAGGCCCTCGAAATTGCGCTTCAGCACGAAGTTGACGACGCCGGACACGCCGTCAGCGCCGTAAATGGCCGAGAAGCCGCCCGTGAGCACGTCAATGCGCTCGATGAGGTCGTTGGGTATCGAGTTGACGTCGACCGAGCTCGTGCCCGGATAGGCGGCGACGTGGCGGCGGCCGTTGACCAGCACCAGGGTGCGCTCGAAGCCCAGGTTGCGCAGGTTGAGGAGGTTGAGGCCAGCCGACGGGGCCAGTCCGATGCCGTTAGATCCCGAGGTCAGGGTGCTGGTGATCGAGCCGACCAGCGCGGGCGAATCCGCGAGGAAGTCCGTGATGTTGATGTCGCCCGATTGCTCGATCGCCTCGGAAGTGAACGACTGGACCGGGCTCGGCGAAGAAAGTTCCGGACGCGCGATACGAGAACCGGTCACTACGATCGTGTTCTGACCCGTGCCCGTCTCGAGCGGGCCGGCGACCTCAGCCGCTGTCGCGCTGACATCGGAATCACTCTGCGGGCTCTGCGCCGCATCGTCGTCCTGCAACGACGATTCCGAACCGCCCGGAGGCGCCTGACGCTGGCCGGTCTGCGCCCAGGCCGCAGTCGGAGCGGCTGCCAGAAGGGCCAGAACGGAAGCGGAAAGGCAGAATCTGCCGGTGAGATCGGTGCGGCGCATGCTTCATCCCCAAAGCTTTTGAATAGCCCTGCCTACAGGCCGAGCACGGAAAACAAACAGCAAACCAGCCTATCGGGCACGCTTATTTTCGAAACCGTGACAATCCTGCAACAACTTCCGCCGTAGCTGATCCGCGCGGGTGCTGGCAGCGCCTTCAGGGCCAGTCCGGATCGTAACGGATGGTGTTGAGCAGCTCCTCGCTTGCCGGTCCGATGGAAATCGGATTGCGGATGCCATGCAGCAGCTCGACGTCGAAAATCTCGTCGATCTGGCTGTGGTAGCGAATGAACTCGACGATCCTTCCTGACCGCAGATCGACGACGAGGATGCCGCACCACGGCTCCTGCCCTCGCCGCTCGAGCTCCCGCGCGATGGGCAGATCCCCAAAGTGGTCGTGGCGCGGCTTGGACACGCCGACCACGGCATGGGCTCCAATCACGACCATGCCCCGCAGGAAACCGGGGCAGAAGGCAAGCGCTTCCGGTTCTCCGCCACTGGATTTCAGCCGGACGATGTTGCCACGGCCGGAGTCGAGCAACAGCACATCAGTGCCTGCAGTTCTGGGGCTGTGGGGCATCGACAGACCGCTCGCCATCACTCGGTCTGTCGCTACATCGATCAGCACGCCGCCTTGCGCCTTGGCCTCTCTCCACCCGTCTGCCGTATCGGCAGTTCCGAGCGCCGTGACGTAGCGCGGCTTGCCGTGCTGCATGGCGATGCCGTTTAGATGGCAGCGATCTTCGGGCAAGAGCGCGGAAATGAAGCTCGGCTTCCACACGGGGCGGAAGCTGAACATGTCGTCCAACGTGGCGAGGCAGGAATAGCGGCTGTTGACGAAGACCACCTGCCCATCGCCATCGACGGACAGCTCGTGCGTGTCGACATAGCCTGTCGTGTGCGCCTCGCGAGGCACGAGAAAGCAATCGTGAGCATTGTTCGCATATTCACCCTGCCGCAGCAGGTTGCGAAGCTTCCAGATCTGGAACAGCGAAGCGACGTAGAGAGTGCCTGCGTGGTAGTGCAGCCCCATCGCACGCGCATAGTTCTGCTCGCTGAATGCCAGTCGCCCGTCGGGCGCCACCCCGGCGAGAATCAGCCTGCCGGTCTGGTAGGACGTGTAGGCCAACGAGACCTGGTGCCGCAGCAGCCAGGCGGCCATCCCCCGCGAGACGCTGATCGCGGCCGGTTCGTCGGGTCCCGGCCCGACCGGCTGGAGGAAGCGGCCTGCGTCGTCGATCATGGCTATCGCCTGTCTGCGCGCCACGCGCACGGCAAGACAAGAAAAAGAGGCGAAGCGCCGAAGCCCCCCGCCCCCAAAATGCTCCCATCAGCTCAGAACTTGAAGCCTGCGCCGATCCTGAAATAGCGGCCGCGGATCGCATCGAAATAGGTCACGCTGCCGCCATTGCCGGGCACCGGGAAGGGCTGGTTGGTGTCGAACAGATTGTCGACGACGATCGAGAACCGGAAGTCCCGGGCGATTTCGTAGCTCAGCGACAGGTTGACCAGCAGCAGGTCGTCCACCTCGGGGAACTCGAACGCTTCCAGCGGCTGATCCGGGTCGTTGAGCGTCTCGCCGATATATTCGAACTGCCATTGCATCGCGAACCCTTCGTTCTTGTACGTGAGGTTCGTCGTCGCCTGATGCTTGGAATAGCCGATGCTGTCGTCGAGAGTCGTGATGTCGGCAGCGCCGACCCGCAGCGTATTCTTGTGATTGTAGAGATAGTTCACGCCGAGGCTCAGCGAACTCCGTTCGCCAAGGAAAGGGGTATCGATGCGATAGGCAAGCTCGGCGAGCAGGCCTTCGAAGTTGAGCTGGGCCGCATTCTCGAAGTTCGTTTCGATGAAGGTGACCTGGCCGTCGTCATCGCGCGTAATCAGATTGCAGAAATTGGTGCCTGAAGCGGAGATGACATTCGGGAAATCAGGCGAGTCGTAGCAGGCCTGCAGCACATTGGTCGCCGTCAGCGGCTGGACCGCGTTGTCGACCTGAATGTCCACCCAATCCACCGCCAGCGTGAGATTGGGGACGAACCGCGGGCGCAGCACCGCGCCGACGGTCCAGGCGTCGGCCGTTTCGTTGATCAGGCCGGCATTGCCCGACAGCACGCCTGTCGACGTGAAATTGACGATGTTAGAATTGAAGTCTGCCGGCAATCCGTCGGCCGCGCAATTGGCCGCGCGGACGCTGGGGTTGGGGCCGCCGTCGATGAAACGCGAGTCGCACGGATCGTTGGCGGTCGTGAAGATCTGGCTGCGCGGATTGAAGAATTCCGTAATCGCTGGCGACCGCACGGACCGCGTATAATTGCCTCGGAAGGTGATATCGCGGATCGGCTGATAGGTGAGGTCGACCGTGTAGGTCGGGTCCGCACCGGAAAGCGAATGGTCGATGTAACGGATCGCGCCATGCAGCTCGAGTGAATGGACGGCCGGAATGTCATTGTCCGGCCCGAGGATTGGGATTGTCAGCTCACCGAACACCTCGTCGGTGTTGAACCGACCTGAAACCGGATCGATGAGCGCGTTCTGCCCGAACTGGACGCGGTCGTTGGCGGGATCGCCATCGCCGTTCGTATCGGTTGTCGGATCGGGATCGGGCCCGCCCCCGAGATAAGCACCGGGGTCGAACTCCGTGGTCTCCTTCCTGTGCTCGTAGCCGACCGCGAATTTCACGGCACCGCCGGGAAGGTCAAACAGTGGCCCGCTGACCGACGTCGTCACCACCCACTGGTCGTTCACGGAACGTGGATCGGTAATGGCCGTGACGTAATCACGAGCCGCCTGGCTGATGTTGCGACCGAACGGATTGAGCGGCGCGCAGGTCGAGCTCACGGTCGCCACCGCCGCATTCACAGCGCCTGGGGCGCAGACGATGTTGCCGCTGGAGTCGCGCACGGAGTTCAGCGCATTCAGCAGGTTTTGGTGGACGATCTGCCGCCCGTTTCCTTCGCTGGTGGACTTGCCGTAATTGCCGACCAGCTCGAACGTCATCTCGCGTCCGAACGCACCGAAGGTGCCGTCGAGGCCGCCGACCACGCGCCACAGCTCGATCGTCGAAGAAGCGAGGCCCGAGGTAAGATCCGTATTCGCCCGCTGCACCTGGAATGTATCTTGGCTGTCCGAGAACGGATTGGCGGCAAGGTTGGCGATGATCAGCTCGCGCGCCGCCGGATCGAGGAACGGGTTGTCGACGCTGACGACGAAGTTCCCGCCCGGCGCCCCGGGGGGCTGACCGAACAGATAGAGATTATATTCCGGCTGCGCGCGAAATTGCGTGCCCTTGCTGTTGGCATACCAACCTTCGCCGAACAGCCGGATGTTGTCGGTCACCTGGAATTGCGCCAGCGCGACGCCGATATAGCGCCGGGTGGGCGACAGCAGGTTGCCAGGCAAAGCGAAGCCGCTGCCGCCCTCGGAGGTGATGAGATCTCCCGACTCGCGGCTGCCGAAGTCGATCGGCACCAAAGAGCCGTTCGGCGCGAACATCAGCGGATTGCCGTTCAGCGGGTCCGCAGGATTGTCGGTGATGCCGGCCTGGATGCCGAAGGCTCCGGCATTCGTTGGCGACAGAACGATGAAGTTCGTGACCGACGGTATGCCGTTCTCCGAAATCGACGGAATACGCCGGTCGTTGAACAGCTCATTTTCGAACGGCGCGTCCGGATCGGCCGGGATCGTGAAGAAGCGGTTCAGGCCGGAGCCCGGGCGGGATTCGAAATCGAGCCCGCCCGTCTCGTTATATTCCGCGGCGATCATGATGTTGCCGCGGCCTTCGGCGAAGTTGGTGCCGATCGCGCCGCGGATGCGGTAGTCGTGGGCATCACCGCGCTCTGAGATCGAGGCTTGGCCATCGAGCTGAAAGCCCTCGAACGTGCGCTTGGTAATGACGTTGACCGTGCCGGCGATCGCGTCCGAGCCGTAGATCGGAGCGCCGCCGATCGCAATCGTCTCGACGCGGTCGACGATCACAGTGGGAATAACGTTGAAGTCGACCTGACCACCGGGTCCGCCGGCGCTGGGGCCGAAGATCGACGCGGTGTTCGAGCTGACGAACCGACGGCCGTTGACGGTGGTCAGCGTGCGCTGATCACCCAGGCCGAAGAAGTTGACGAAGCTCTGGCCGGAGCCGATCGCGCCACCCTGGCCGGCGCCGACGGGGCTGGAACCGGGCACGCCGAACGCCGGCAACTCCTGCAGGGCGTCGGCTATGTTGGTGTAGCCGCGGGTCTCGATCTGCTCGCTGCCGAGCACGACCGTTGGCTGCGCGGAGTCGAAATTGGCGCGCGGGATGCGCGAGCCGGTAACGACGATCGAACCTTCCTCCTGCGCATCGCCTGGGGGCGGCGCCGTGCCGAGGGCGGAGAGGCAGGCGTCGCGCTCGGCGCCCGCGAGATCGTCGCAGGCCTCAGCCGTCTGCGCGGCCTGGACCTGCTGCTCCTCCGTCTGCGCCGCGGCCGGCGTGGCCACGCTCGCAAGGGCGATGGCGAGCATGGAAACGGAACCGGCTGATATCCCTGGCAATCGGCGCATCTTCAATCCCCTCGTTGACCACCTGCGAAGGCGATGTTTCGAGTGGCGCTCATTTCATGGGCGATGCACGGTGCGTTTCGACAAACCTCCGGCATATTTCGACAGACGGCCGCTCGCCGGCGACAAAGGCCTCTTAAAGCAAAGCAAAACGGCTGCCGGCGCTGGTGCGCCGACAGCCGCTTGTCGAACCAGAGAGACGTTTAGTAGCGGTAATGATCCGGCTTGAACGGCCCTTCGACGGGCACGCCGATATAGCTGGCTTGCTTCTCGGTGAGCTTGCTGAGCTTCACGCCCAGCTTCTCGAGGTGGAGCGCGGCCACCTTCTCGTCGAGATGCTTCGGCAGAACGTAGACCTCGTTCTTATACTTGTCGCCGCCGGTCCAGATCTCGATCTGCGCCAGCACCTGGTTGGTGAAGCTGGAGCTCATCACGAAGCTCGGATGGCCGGTGGCGTTGCCGAGGTTCACGAGGCGGCCCTTCGACAGGACGATGATCTTCTTGCCGTCCGGGAACTCGACCTCGTCGACCTGCGGCTTGATCTCGGTCCACTTCATGTTCTGAAGCGCGCCGATCTGGATCTCGCTGTCGAAGTGGCCGATGTTGCAGACGATCGCCATGTTCTTCATCGCCCGCATGTGATCGACGGTGATGACGTCGGCATTGCCGGTCGCAGTGACGAAGATGTCGGCGCGGGTGGCGGCCTCCTCCATCGTCACGACCTCATAACCTTCCATCGCCGCCTGCAGCGCGCAGATCGGGTCGACCTCGGTGACGATCACGCGCGCACCGCCATTGCGGAGCGAGGCGGCCGAGCCCTTGCCGACATCGCCGAAGCCGGCGACGCAGGCGATCTTGCCGGCGAGCATGACGTCGGTGCCGCGGCGGATCGCGTCGACCAGGCTCTCCTTGCAGCCATAGAGATTGTCGAACTTCGACTTGGTGACGCTGTCGTTGACGTTGATCGCCGGGAACGGGAGCTTGCCCTTCTTGGCGAGCTCGTAGAGGCGGTGGACACCGGTGGTGGTCTCCTCGGAGACGCCCTTGATCGCCTGGACCGTCTTGGTGAGGTAGCCCGGACGCTCGGCGACGAAGCGCTTCAGCGTCGCGACGAAGATCTCCTCTTCCTCATTCTCCGGTGTCAGCAGTTCCTCACCAGCCTCGACGCGCGCGCCCCAGAGCGCGAACATGGTGGCGTCGCCGCCATCGTCCAGGATCATGTTGCAGGTCTGGTCGCGGCCCCAGTCGAAGATGCGGACGACGTAATCCCAATATTCCTCGAGCGTCTCGCCCTTGACGGCGAAGACCGGAATGCCCCGCGCGGCGATGGCGGCGGCGGCGTGGTCCTGCGTCGAGAAGATGTTGCACGAGGCCCAGCGGATCTCGGCGCCGAGCTCGATCAGGGTTTCGATCAGCACCGCGGTCTGGATCGTCATGTGCAGGGAGCCGGTGATCCGCGCGCCCTTCAGCGGCTTCGACGCGCCATATTCCTGGCGCAGCGCCATCAGGCCCGGCATCTCGGTCTCGGCGATCTCGATCTCCTTGCGGCCAAAGCCGGCAAGGTTGAGGTCGCGAACGACATAGTCGGTAAAGGTCGGCTGAGGCTGAGTCGCCACGGGTTGCTCCTGATCAAAAGTGAGGGAAAGGTGAGCCCTATGAGCGGCTCCCTTACCCTCCTCACATCAGAGATGCAAATATAAAGATATCTTTATATGTGGCTGACCAGCCCCTCAGGCGAGCGCAGCCCGGGAGAGCGGACGTCGCCTGATCACTCCGCCGACGATGGCGAATCCGGCGATCAGCATCATCCACGACGCCGGCTCGGGAATCGCGTCAGAAACCTGGTAGCTGATCGAAATCTGGTCGACGAAATAAGGCGTCGACAGCGACACGAGCGTCGACCCGCTCAGCCCATCGAAGCTGAACGCAGCGGCATTGTTCGCGCCATAGATGAGCGACAGGCAATTGCCGCAACCGGCATCGACCGGATTGGCCGGGAGGCCGGATGCATTCTGGAAGAGGATCGAGCCCTCGTTGGAGGCGCCGGCAGCCTCCTGATCCTCCGCCCCGTAAAAGTTGACCCCGAAGAACTGCTCGCCTGCGCCCGGCACGCCGAACAGGCCGTCCAGGCTGATCGAGAACTGGATCGTGTCGCCGTCATTCACCTCGAACGGGAGCGGATCGAGCGGGTCGAGGATGAGCGTTCCGGTCTGGTAGCTTCTGCCGTTCGCGACGAACGAGCCGTAGGTGGTGTTCGCGACCTGCCCGCTCGCCTGGACGATGATCGTCGCGGCATCGGCCGAGATGGAAACTGCGGCGGCCGAGAACGCGAGGCTTCCGAGCAAGGCATAGCGGGCGAGATTTCCCGAGCAGGTCATGATGTGTCCCCCGATTGAGCTTGATCTTCGCAAATCTACCATCGGGCTGGCGGCCGCTGCACCTCTCGGAACCGAGAGGCCGAGCAGATTGTGCGACCGCGGGACGGTTGCCCCCGGCTCGTTGACCCGTCGTTAACCCGCTGATAGGCTTGATGCTTCTCCGGGTGGGGCCGGCACATGCTCGACCGTCTGATGTCCGTCATGGAACCCGTCGTCGCGGCTGCGTCGGCCGAGGGGGCCAGTCGCCTTTTCTTCAAGACTGCGGCCGCCGAGTTCGGCGCAACCTACCTGCAGACGCGCCTCTATCGCCGCCCACGCGGCTCGCTGACGCCGCACTCGCACCTGCGCGCGGGCGGAGTCGTCGTTCGCGAGGCGCCGTCCTCGTGGGACGGGAGCGCGGCCTTCAACTATGTCTGTCTTGAGTGCAATCCCCTGGTCGAAGCGATCCGTCGCGGCCTCACTCGCTATCGGTTCAGCGACTTCGCGCCGCACAATGTGCGCGCGTTCGGCATCTATTGGGAAGCGATGGGGGAAGCGGGCATCGCCGACGCCTATTGCGCGACGGCCTACGCCAGCGGCGACCGGATCGCGTCCCTGCATCTCGGCTTCGGGACAAGAGAGATGAGCCCCCATGTGGAGCCGATGCTGCGGATGGCGGGAGCGATGCTCGTCGAGAAGCTGATCGAGTCCGACCGAAGCGAGGGGGCGAATGAGCCGGGGCCGGCGCTGACCGGCCGCGAACGCGACAGCCTCAGCTTCGTTGCCGAGGGCAAGACCGACTGGGAGATCGCGACCATCCTCGGCGTATCCGAAACGACGGCGCGCTTTCATGTCGACAATGCGCGCCGCAAGCTCGGCGCCGTCAATCGCGCGCACGCCGTCGCCCGATTCCTCGGCGCCTCTGGTCCCCACTAAGGGCCCGCCGCTCAGGCGGTGCCGGACTCTGCCGTGAGGAGACGCGTGTCGATGCCGGCGCTCTTGAATGCCGCTGCCCAGCGCGAATTGACGTCGCATTCGTAGAGTAAGGCGTCGTCGCCCGGCGTGGCGAACCAGCCGTTGCCGCACATCTCCTCCTCGAGCTGGCCGGCGCCCCACCCGGCATAGCCCAAGGCGGCGATCCAGCGGGTCGGCCCCTTCCCCTCAGCGATGGCGCGCAGGATGTCGAGCGTCGCGGAGAGCGCCCAGCGATTGCTCACCTGCAGGCTGTCCTGACCGCCCCAGTCGAGCGAATGGAGCAGGAAGCCGCGCTGCGGCTCGACCGGTCCGCCAAGGTGGATCGGCACGTCCGGAGCGACGCCAGGATCGATGTCGAGCTGCCGGAGCAGATCGTGGAAATGAATGCGCGGGATCAGCCGCCCCAGGCCGATGCCGAGCGCACCATCCTCGTCATGCGAGCACATTGCGATCACCGCCCGTTCGAAGCGCGGATCGCCGATCCCGGGCATGGCGAGAAGCAGCTGGCCGGTGAGGAATTTCGGCTCTTCCATGGCCTGCCTATAGGCCCGGCGCAGCGGCCGGAACAACCGGGCAAGCCCCTTTCCCGCGACGGACCGCATTGCTACAGCGCCCGCGGCTGCAGAGGTGGAGAACGGAAAATGAGCATCAGCGTCGGCGAGCGGATCCCCGAGGCCACCTTCATCCAGGCCACAGCGGAAGGACCCAAGCCGGTCGACAGCGACAGCTTCTTCAAGGGCCGCCGCGTCGCGCTCTTCGCCGTGCCCGGCGCCTTCACGCCGACCTGTTCCGCGCGCCACCTCCCCGGCTTCGTCGAGAAAGCCGACCAGCTGAAGGCCAAGGGCGTCGACGAGATCGCCTGCACATCCGTCAACGATGCTTTCGTGCTCGGCGCCTGGGCGCAGAATGGCGAAGCAACGGACAAGGTGACGATGCTGGCCGACGGCAATGGCGATTTCGCTCGCGCGATCGGGCTCGAATTCGACGCCGGCAAGTTCGGCATGGGCCGCCGCAGCCAACGTTACTCGATGGTCGTTAACGACGGCGTCGTCGAGCAGCTGAACATCGAGGAGCCGGGCGCCTTCAACGTCTCCAGCGCCGATTACATGCTCGAACGGCTCTAACCGGGCGGGCCGGATTCGGCCTGCCCCTGCCCTGCACCTTCCTGCCTGAGGCAGTGAAACCGGCGCCCACTCTCCTGCATTGATTGGGAAAATTCCCAGCCTCCAGGAGACTTGCATCATGGCGCTTTCGCTCAAGCCGCTCGACCAGCAACGCATCGTCATCACCGGCGCCTCGAGCGGCATCGGCCTCGCCACAGCCAAGATGGCGGCCGCAGGCGGCGCATCGGTGGTGCTCGTTGCCCGCAACGAGGAGGCGCTGCGCGAGATCGCCGGTGAGATTGCGAATGACGGCAAGGCGATCTTCGTCGCCGCCGACATGGCCGACGACGACGCCCCCGCACGGATCGGCGAGGAAGCGCGCCGGGCCTTCGGCGGCTTCGACACCTGGGTCAACGATGCCGCGGTGACCCTCTACGCGAGGCTCCGGGACACCCGCATCGAGGAGCACCGGCGCGTGTTCGAAGTCGGCTATTTCGGCTTCGTGAAAGCGTCGCTCTACGCGGCCGAGCAGCTCCGCAGCACCGGCGGCGCAATCATCAACGTCGGCTCCGTGCTGTCGGAGCGGGCTGTGCCCGTGCAAGGCGCCTATTCGGCGATGAAGCATGCGGTGAAGGGCTTCACCGATACGCTGCGCATGGAGCTGGAGATGGAGGAGGCGCCGATCTCCGTCACCCTCATCAAGCCGACCTCGATCGACACGCCCTATCCGGAGCATGCCCGCAACAAGATGGATGAGCCGGCGCGGGTGCCGCCGGTCGTCTACGATCCCCGCCTCGTGGCCGAGGCGATCCTGTTCGCGGCCTCGCACCCGAAGCGCGAGCTGACCGTCGGCGGCGGCGGCTTCATGGTCACAGCCGGCGACATGATGGCGCGCACCGCCGACAAGGTGATGGAGACCTTCTTCGGCGAGAGCGGCCAGTCCACCACGCAGCCGCCGGAGCCCGGCACCGAGGACAATCTGTTCGAGCCGCGCAAGGACGGCCGGATCGACTCCAATCAGGACCAATATGTCCGCCGCACCAGCATGACGCTGAAGGCGCAGATGCATCCGGTCGCCACCGCCGCGATCATCGGCGGCGCGGCTGCGGCCGCCGCCGGCGCCTTCTTCGGCCCACGCGCGCTCGCCGCTCGCAAGCGCGAGGGGAAGCCCCTGAACTCGGTGATGGAGACGGCGATCACCGCCTGCGATCTCGCCGCCGCGCAGGCGCTGTCGGAGCCGACGACGCTGGCCGCCTCCCGGGCGCTGTCGGAGCCGACGACGCCGGTGGAACCGTCGATCAGGGTGCGCTGATCAGCGCTTGGCCTCCAGCGGGCGCAGCACGTCGGCCGCGAATTGGTCCGCCTGGCGAGAGAAAACGAGCAGATTGACGGCGAGATTGCCGCGGAGGATGCCATAGTCCGCGGTGAGGTAGCGCTGCAGCGCCGGCCGGCCGTCGGGCGCGATATAAGCTTTGGCAAAGGCATAACGCTGGTTGAAGCCGTCAATTGCCTGTGCGGTGCGCTCAGCCGGCGAATTGGCGATCGGGGTCCAGTAGGATTGGATGCTCAGCGCCTTGCAGCCGCTCTCCCCTTCGCACGCGTTCATCATGAGGACGGCCTTGCGATTGTTTGCGAAGCTGACGAGCAGCTCCGGCTTGGCCGCGCTGCCGGAGCGCTGGTAGCGCGCCCCGATTGCGCTCAGCACCGGCTCCAGCGTGGCGAAGCTGAAGGCAGGTAGGACCTGCGTGTTTTCCGGCGCCTTGGGATTCCAGCGCACGGCCGGAGCGGCGGCGTTGGACGCCAGAATCAGCATGGCTAGCGCAGCGCCTGTCACGCGCGACTCCTCAGGTTCGAAAGATCAGGATGCCGGAAAGCCCCCCGGCGACGACCCGCCTAACCTGCCCGGACCGGCTTTCCTAGGGTCAGCGCGGCAACAGAGCGTAATCCACCCACACCTTGACGCGCGTGCTGATCTCGCCCGGCTCGATCGGGGCCCTCGACATTCGGCTGCCGGTGACGACGATCACGTTGCGCTCGTCTTCATCGAAGCTGCCGCGCTGGCTGACGCGAAGCACGCGGCTCACGCGCATTCCGAGCGCGTCTGCATAGGCGCTCGCTTCGGCCTGCGCATTGGTGACGGCGTCCCTGCGCGCCCGGTCCTGCGCAGGCTTGGGATCGGAATGGGAGAAGTCCGGTCCCCTCACCTGATTTGCGCCTGCTGCGAAGAGCGCGCCGACGACATCGCCTGCGCGGCCGACGTCGCGGAGGCGCAACTCGACCTCGTTCGTGGCGACGTAGCCGGTGATGCGGGGCCGGCGTCCCTCCATTTCGGCTCGGCCATCCTCGCCCGGGTTGAAGCGGGGCGTCACCGACAGGCCGACGGTGCGCACGTCGGCCGGCTGCACGCCGCTCGCGCGCGCCGCCTCGATCAGCCGCGTGGCGAGCGCATTGTTCGTCTGAAGCGCCTCTCGCGCCGTACCGCCGGCAGTCACCGCGCCGGCGACGATCGTGACGACGTCCGGACGGGAGCGGTCCTCGCCTTGCGCCTCGACCTTGAGCAGGACCTCGCCCGGCCGCAGCTCAATCTGGACCGCCTGGGCGCCCGCCGCCGTCGCTGCGCCCACACCTGCGACCGCAAGCGCGGCCGCGATTACCAACCGCACTGGCGGCCGCGATTCTGCTGTTCCAGCCAAGTCTGGAGCGGGCGAAAATACTCGATCATCGCCTCACCCGATATCTCACGGCTGCCGGTGAACGCTTCGAGCGCATCCGGCCAAGGACGCGAGGCGCCCATCGCCAGCATCGCATTCAGCCGCTGGCCGACTTCCTTGTTGCCGTAGAAGGAGCAGCGGTGGAGCGGGCCGGTCCAGCCCGCCTGCTCGCAGGCTGCCTTGTAGAATTGGAACTGCAAGATGCGAGCGAGGAAGTAGCGCGTGTAGGGCGTGTTGCCAGGGATGTGGAACTTGGCGCCCGGGTCGAAATTGGCCTCGCTCCGCTCCACCGGCGGGGTGATACCCTGATATTGCCGGCGCAGGTCGTTCCACGACTGGTTGTAATTGGCCGGCGTGATCTCGCCGTTGAACACGCCCCAGCGCCAGCGGTCGACCAGCAGGCCGAACGGCAGGAAAGCGACCTTGTCCATGGCTTGGCGAAGCAGCAGGCCAACATCCTTGCTCGCCGCCGGCACCTTCGAGCGCTCGAGCAGCCCCGTCTGCACCAGATATTCCGGCGTGACGGAGAGCGCGATCATGTCTCCGATCGCCTCGTGAAAACCGTCGTTGGCGCTGTCGAGATAGAGGAAGGGCTGATCGTTATAGGCGCGCTGGTAGTAATTGTGGCCGAGCTCGTGGTGGACGGTGACGAAGTCGTCCGCATTGACCTTGGTGCACATCTTGATGCGCAGGTCCTCGACATTGTCGACGTCCCACGCCGAGGCGTGGCAGACGACCTCGCGATCCTCCGGCTTGGTGATCATCGAGCGGGTCCAGAAGGTTTCCGGCAGCGGCTCGAAACCCAGCGAGCTGAAGAAACTCTCGCCGGTGCGGACGATCTTCTCGGGCGTGTACTGCTTCTGCTTGAGGAGATCGGTGAGGTTGTAGCCGATGTCGCCGGCTCCGGCCGGTGCGACGATGGAGTAGATGTTGCCCCATTCCTGGGCCCACATATTGCCGAGCAGGTCGGCGCGGATCGGGCCGCTCTCGGGCTGGACCGCATCGCCATACTCCTTGTTGAGCTCGGCGCGAGTGAAGCAGTGGAGCTGGTCGTAGAGCGGCTTCACCTGGGTCCAGAGCTTATCCGTGAGCGCGGCGAACTCGTCCGGCGGCATGTCATATTTGGACCGCCAGAGGGCCCCGACATCGGCATAGCCGAGCTCCTTGGCGCCCGCATTCGCGATCTCGACCATGCGGGTATAATCGTTCCGCATCGGCGCACCGACATTGGTGTGCCAGCTCGTCCACATCTCCTTCAGTTCGGCCGGGTTGCGATTGGTCCCCATCGCCGCCTCGATGTCGCTGCCGCTGATCGGCTGGCCGCGAAGTGTGCCCTTGCCCTTGCCGTACATGGACTGGAGGCGGGTGGTGATCTGGCTGAGCTCGGCCGCGGCGCCTTCCGTGGTGGGCGCCGGCAGAACGAGGCCGCCGCGCAGCATGTCGAGCTTGCGCTTGGTGTCGTAGCTGAGCCCCGGAACCTCTGCGAACCGGGCCGCCTTGCTGGCGAAACGGACGCGCATCTCGGTGCCGATCGCGCCGAAATGGGCGGCGAGCGCATCCGTATCCTCGGTGATGTAGGTGGCGTTCACCCAGTCGGCGCGCGACTGGAGGACGGAGAAGTCCGCAAGCTCCTTCTCGGCGCGGGCGACGAAGGCGTCTGCCTCGGCCGCGGTCGGAGCGGCGCTCGTTGCCGTCGACGTCGTCATCGCAGCGTCGGAGGCAGACGCCATTTGCGGCTCCGCGGCGGCGGTCGCGCAGCCGGCGAGTAGGGTGGCGAGGGCAAGCAGGGACACGGTGGCTTTCATTATCGGCATCCTCGGTCGGTCTGGTTGGCCATAAGGCGGCAGCTGAATCGAAGCTGGTCAGGCGCTTAGGAAATCCGCGATGGCCTTGCCAAGTTCCGGCTTCGTGACGGCGCTCATATGATTTCCCGGCACTTCGACGTAGCTTCCCTCCGGGAGCAGCTCGGCGAGCGCCTCGGCTGGGCCGTTATCCTGATCCTCCGCGCCCGAGAGGATTAGGGTCGGCATCGCAATCGAGCGCAACTCCTCCTCGGTCGAATCGACGAAGCTGCCGAGCAGCGGCAGCATTGCCTTGGCATCCCCGCCCGTGGTCTTGAGGAAGGCCTCAGCCAACCATTCGGGCGACCCGCGCTCGTGAGTGCCCATCCCGGTCAGGATCTTGCGAAAATGAGAGGATCTGCGGCCGGTGTCGAGCATGCCGCGCAAGCCCATGCCGCTGACGATCAGCCGCCGCGGCCTGGCGCCAAGGATCGCCATTCGCGCCGAGGTGCGCCCGCCGAGCGAGTAGCCTCCGAGATCATATTCGGTGAGGCCGAGATGCGCGATCAGCTCGAGCCCGTCCCGGGCGAGCACGTCCGGCGGATAAGCGGCCGGGTCGTGCGGTGTTGCGCTGGCCCCGTGACCCCGCAGGTCCGGCATGATGACGCGAAAGCCACCTCCGGCAATCTCGTCAGCATGGCCGAAGCGGATCCAGTTCGTCTCGGCATTGGAGAAGAGGCCGTGGAGGAGCACGACCGGTCTTCCCTGCCCCAGCTCGTACCAGACGAGCTCCTCGCCATCGGAGGCGGTGAAGCGATGCTCAGTCGGGGACTTTGCCAACGGCCTTGATCCATCTGTCGGCGAGCGGCTGGTAGTCGGCCGTCTTATATTCCGGCAGCCCCTCGGTGTTGAGCCAGGCGCGGTGCAGGCTCTCGGCGCCGAAATGGTGCTTGGGCTGGAAAGGCGACGGATCGTCGAACGAGCCGACGATCAGGTCCATATTCTCGCTGTCCGGAAATTCGAAGGTGAGCGAGGTCCCGCATGTGGAGCAGAAGCCCCGACGCGCGATCGGCGAGGATGTATAATAATCGGGCTCACGCTCCCAGCGAACCTTCGCCTTCTTCACGTTCTTCATCGCCAGGCTGACATTGCCGCTCGCCCGCTGGCACATCCGGCAATGGCAGAGATAGGCCTCGTCATTCTCGATCGCGACGCTGTAGCGGATCTTCCCGCACATGCATCCGCCAGTGACGTCGGCCATTGCGCCTGCTCCTAAGCCGCCTTCTGGAGGTGCTTCCGGCCGAGCAGTTCGGCGATCTGCACCGCGTTGAGGGCGGCACCCTTACGCAGGTTGTCGGAGACGCACCAGAGCGACAGGCCGTTGTCGACGGTCGGATCCTCCCGGACGCGGCTGACATAGGTCGCATATTCACCGACGGCTTCGACCGGGGTCACGTAGCCGCCATCTTCCTGCTTATCGACGAGCATCACGCCCGGCGCCTCGCGCAGGATCCTGCGGGCGTCCTTGGCCGAGATCTCGTTCTCGAACTCGATGTTGATCGCCTCGCTATGGCCGACGAAGACGGGGACGCGAACGCAGGTGGCAGTCACCTTGATCTTGGGGTCGAGGATCTTCTTGGTCTCGACCACCATCTTCCATTCCTCCTTGGTCGATCCGTCGTCGAGGAAGGCGTCAATATGGGGAATGACGTTAAAGGCGATCTGCTTCGTGAACTTGACCGGCTCGGACTGGTCGCCGACGAAAATGTTGCGGCTCTGCTCGAACAGCTCGTCCATCCCGGCCTTCCCCGCGCCGGAAACCGACTGGTAGGTCGCAACCACCACCCGCTTGATCTTCGCGAAATCGTGCAGCGGCTTGAGCGCCACCACCATCTGCGCGGTCGAGCAGTTCGGGTTGGCAATGATGTTGCGCTTGCGATAGCCGGCGATCGCCTCCGGGTTCACCTCCGGCACGATCAGCGGCACGTCCGGGTCCATGCGGTAGAGCGAGCTATTGTCGATCACCGTGCAGCCCGAAGCGGCCGCCTTCGGCGCATAGGCTTTCGACACGTCCGATCCGGCCGCGAACAGCGCCATGTCCCAGCCGGCGAAATCGAAATGTTCGATGTTGCGGACCTTCAGCTCCTCGCCGCTGTCGCCGAAGTCGATGATGTCGCCGGTCGAGCGGGGGCTGGCGACCGCGGCCACCTCCGCAAGCGGGAATTGGCGCTCGCCGAGGATGTTCAGCATTTCGCGCCCGACATTGCCGGTCGCGCCGACCACGACCACCCGATACGCCATCTTGAAAAACTCCGCTGGAGACCGGCCTCCACTTAGGCGCGGAGGGCCGCTTTGCAACCTAGCAGAGCGGGTCGCCGACCAGGTCCTTCGCCTTGGCGGCATCCTCGCGGGCATTGCCCACCTTGTCGAACCGGGCCGCGGTGAGCCGCGCCTGGGCACCGCAATAATAAGCGCAACCGTCAGGCACGCTGTCCGGCAGAAGAATGCTCGCACCGCTGAGCCGCGCCTCGATCGTGCAGGATTCGTCACCAGTCATTTGCAGCCGCAATGTGTCGCCCTCGCGCAACGCGGTGCCGCTGCCCGAGCAGCTATGCTGGTTCGCACCCCAGAGGACGAGGCCGAAGCGTGGCTGCTCGCCCTCATTCTCAACCATGCAGAGCTGGTTCTTGCGAGAGACGTCGCCGCCTTCGTAGAGCCCGGTCAGGCTGCCGATCTCGCCCGGGCGGACCGGGGCGCTTGCCGACTTGCCGCCGGCGGGAGCCAGGGCGTTCCCGTCCGACTGCTCGTCTCCGCCGGAGCAGCCGCCGAGAACCAGGAGCGCGATCAGGAGCTTCTTCATTTCAGGGGCTTTGCCAGCCAGCCGCCATTCAGACAAGCGCCGCTAAGGCACGGCTCATTCCGTTAAACCACATCAATTTGTGACGGTGGGAAGACAAGCCCGCGGGGCCTTCCTATATGCCGCGCATTCGGGGGCGAGGAATCAAGCACAACATGCTGACCACCAATCCTTTCGATGACGACAAGCTGCGCGAGGAGTGCGGCGTGTTCGGCATCTGGGGCGCAGACACTGCCTCCGCCATCGCAGCGCTCGGGCTCCACGCCCTCCAGCACAGGGGCCAGGAGGCCGCGGGCATCACGAGCTGGGACGGCCGCGCCTTCCACAGCCACCGCGCAATGGGTCATGTCGCCGGCAATTTCGACCGCGACGACATCATCCGACAGCTCGCCGGCCGCAGCGCGATCGGCCATGTCCGCTATTCGACGACTGGGGAGACGGCGCTGCGGAACGTGCAGCCGCTCTTCGCGGAACTGTCGTCCGGCGGCTTCGCAGTCGCTCATAACGGCAACATCTCCAACGCGATGAAGCTGCGGCGCGACCTCAACCGCCGCGGGTCGATCTTCCAGTCGACCTCCGACACCGAAGTCATCATCCACCTTGTCGCGACGTCCACCTATCGCACTCTCCTCGACCGCTTTATCGACGCGCTGAAGCAGGTCGAGGGCGCCTATTCCCTGATCTGCCTGACCAGCGAAGGCATGATCGCGTGTCGCGACCCGCTCGGCATCCGCCCGCTGGTCATGGGCCGGCTCGGCGACGCCTATATCTTCGCGTCCGAGACCGTTGCGCTGGACGTGGTCGGAGCAACCTACATTCGCTCCGTCGAGCCTGGCGAGTTGATCATCGTCTCGACCCGCGGAGTGACGTCTCATCGGCCGTTCGCGCCGGTGCAGCCGCGCCCCTGCATTTTCGAGCACGTCTATTTCGCGCGTCCGGACAGCATCGTCGACGGCTCCTCGGTCTACACGGTGCGCAAGCGGATCGGCGCGGAGCTGGCGATCGAGAATCCGGTCGATGCCGATTATGTGGTGCCGGTGCCGGATTCCGGCGTGCCGTCCGCGATCGGCTATGCCCAGCAATCGGGCATTCCGTTCGAGCTTGGCATCATCCGGTCGCATTATGTCGGCCGCACCTTCATTCAGCCGAGCGACCAAGTCCGCCATCTCGGCGTCAAGCTGAAGCACAATGCCAACAGCGCCCTCATCTCGGGCAAGCGGCTGGTGCTGATCGACGATTCGATCGTCCGCGGCACCACGTCCCTGAAGATCGTGCAGATGCTGCGCGATGCCGGCGCCCGCGAGGTCCATATGCGGATCGCTAGCCCGCCGACGCGGCACAGCTGCTTCTACGGCGTCGACACGCCCGAGCGCGCGAAGCTGCTCGCCGCGCAGATGAACGTCGCCGAGATGAACGACTACATCAAGGCGGACAGCCTCGCCTTCCTGTCGATCGACGGCCTCTATCGCGCGCTCGGCGAGGAGCTGCGCGACGAGACGGCGCCGCAGCATTGCGATGCCTGCTTTACCGGCCAGTATCCGACCCGCCTCACCGATCATGAAGAGCATGAGTCGGTCGACCAGCTCGCCCTCCTCGCCGAACGCTACGCCTGATGGCCGGAGCGTTTGAGGGGCAGCTGGCGCTGGTGACCGGCGCCAGCCGGGGGATCGGCGCGGCGACGGCCGAGGCGCTGGGGCGCGAGGGCGCGCATGTGGTGATCACCGCACGCACGGCAGCCGGGCTCGAGGAGGTGGAGGAACGCATTCACCGGGCCGGCGGCAACGCCACCATCGCGCCGCTCGACCTCATCGATGGCGATAGCATCGCTCGCCTCGCCGCCGCCGTTTCCGAACGCTGGCAGAAGCTCGACATCCTGGTGCTGAACGCGGCCATGCTCGGCTCGCTGACGCCTGTGCCCGCGATCGACGGCAAGGAATTGGGCAAGGTCCTCACCCTGAACCTGGTGGCGCAACAGGCGCTGATCGCCGCCTTCGACCCGCTGCTCCGCAAGAGCGAAGCCGCACGATTGCTGGCGGTCACCTCCAGCGTCGGCCGCCAGCCCCGCGCCTTCTGGGGCGCGTACGGCGCCTCCAAGGCCGCGCTGGAGACTCTGGTGCTGAGCTATGGCGAGGAAGTGAAGAACCTCGGCGGGCCCAAGGTTGCGATCGTCGATCCTGGCGCGACCGCCACCCAGATGCGCGCCCGCGCCTACCCCGGCGAGGACCCTTCGACGCTGAAGTCGCCTGCCGCCGTAGCGGAGGCAATCACGAAGCTGCTGCAAAACGACTTTGAGACCGGGCGCCGGATCGAGGTGCGTTAGGTCCTCACCAGAGTCACCTGCGCCACGTCGATGCCGCGCCCGCGGAAGCCGCCTTCGCAATACATGAGATAGTAACGCCAGAGGGCGTGGAAGCGCGGGTCGAAACCGGGAGGCAGCCTTCCTTCCTCCACCGCCGTGTCGTAGCGCTCGCGCCAGCGCTTCAACGTCTCCGCGTAATCGAGACCGAAGCCCCTGCGGTCGCGCCAGCTCAGCCCGGCAAGCTCAGCCGCCGCCTGGAAGCGAGGCTCGCTGATCAGCATGCCGCCCGGAAAGACATAGGTCTGGATGAAATCGGCGCTGGCTGCATAGGCGTCGAACAGCTCTTCCCGGATCGAGATGAGCTGAAGCGCGGCGCGGCCGCCGGGCTTCAGGACCCGCGCTATCGTTTGGAGGTAGGACGGCCAGTAATCCTGCCCGACCGCCTCGACCATCTCGATGCTGGCAACCGCATCGAACAGACCCTCGACGTCGCGATAGTCGGTGAGCTCGATGCTGACCCGGTCCGAGAGACCCGATGCCCGCACTCGCTCCTCGGCATATGCCTTCTGCTCGGCCGACAGCGTGAGACCGGTGACGTGCACGCCGTAATCCCGCGCCGCCATCTCGGCGAGCGAGCCCCAGCCGCAGCCGATCTCGAGGAGGCGCTGTCCCGGTTTCAGGTCGAGCCGGTCGAGCAAGGCCCGGAGCTTGCGCTCCTGCGCGGCCTGCAGCGGCTCGTCGCCGCTTGCGAACATGGCGCTCGAATAGGTCATGCCGGGATCGAGCCAGGCGCGGTAGAAGTCGTTTCCCAGGTCATAATGGAAGGCGATGTTCGCCCGCGCGCGGGCCTTGCTGTTGCGGCGGAAGAGGTGCGCAGCGCGGTTGACGCTGCGCCAGATGCCTTTCGCCCGAGCTACTTCGCCCAGGCTTTCACCATTGCGCATGAAGAGATCGAACAACGGCACCGGATCCGGGCTCGACCATTCGCCGAGCGCCCAGGACTTGTACCAGCCGACCGATCCGGAAGTGATCAGGCGCACAAGCGCGCGCCAGCTGTGCAAGGCGACGATCGGCATAGGCCCCGGCGCACGGCCGCCGAGAATGCGGTGCGAGCCATCCGGCAGGGTCGCATCGATCCCGCCCTCCAGCAGCCCCGCGTCGATCCGGTCGAGAATGCGGTGGAAGCCGCCGCCGAACAGGCGCGCGGCGAGGCCGCCTCCGGTCGCAAAGGCGCGATCGGCGGAAACGAGATGACGGCCTCGGCTCTGCTGGTTCACGCGATGCTAGATATGGGGCATGAAGCCGGAGGCAAGCTCCGAACGATGGTCCGCGCTCACTTGCCCGCACGCGCTTGCTCTTCCTTGGCCCAGCTTCGCTTCAGATCGTTAATGAACCACGCGGCCAGCTTGCCACGATCTGCCGCGGACAAATCCTTGAAAGTCGCAATGAGTCCGTCGATCTCATCTTCTTCGCGACGAGCAAGGGCATCCAGCTCCGCGCCTCGCGCTGCCGCGAGCGCGGCTTGATCGATCGTGCTTTGAGCGAGCACGGAGAGGAGCCTTTGCCGAGCAAGGTCGCTCTCGACGGGAGTCGACCCACAGAACAGGTCCAAGCGCTCTTGTTCTACCATGCGGGCGAGCGCTTCCTTTCCCGCCTCGGAAAGACCGGCCATTTCGCCGATCCCGCGATAGAGATTCCTCGCTACCTCTATCGCCTTGAGAGACAGTGCCGAGCAGCTTTGAGGTGCCGGAGCTCCCACTGTCTGGGCGGTGGGAGCGAGCACCATCAGGATCATCATATCGCGTGCGGTTCCTTCTCGACCAGCCAGCTCTGGCCCTTGCCGACCAGCTTCTGGAGGTCCGGAACCTTGCCGGCGCTGGCCTGCGCATTCTGCTCGACGACCGCGCTCTCAAAGGTCGGCGCCGGGTCCTCGTAGATGACGCCGAGCGCCATCGGGAAGGCGCCGAACGGCATGTCGATCAGCATGTGGGCGATCATCTTGTTGGCCGGGTGGTGGACGATCACGTCGGCCGCGCGCCAGTCGCCGTCGATCACGTCCACCACCTTCACGCTCAGCGACTCCCGGTCGAGCGTCAGGCCCTTGGTGCCGTTCGCGAACAGCATCGGCTCGCCTTCCTTCAGCCAGAGCTGCTTGTCGGCATTCTCCTTTGCAGTGAAGGGGGCGAAGACATCGTCATTATAGACGATGCAATTCTGGAAGATCTCGATGAACGCGGCGCCCTTGTGACGGTGCGCGGCCTTGAGGACGTCCGGCAGATATTTGTTCACGTCGATACCGCGGGCGACGAAGCGGGCGCCGGAGCCCAATGCGAAAGCCGACGGGCTGGCCGGGCGGTCGACCGACCCGAACGGTGTCGAAGGCGAGCGCGTGCCGACCCGCGAGGTGGGAGAATATTGGCCCTTCGTAAGGCCATAGATCTCGTTGTTGAAAAGCAGGATCTGGCAGTCGAGATTGCGGCGCAGCACGTGCATCGTATGATTTCCGCCGATTGACAGCGCGTCTCCGTCGCCGGTGATGATCCAGACGCTGAGCTCGGGATTGGCGAGCTTGATCCCGGTCGCGAAGGTCGGTGCGCGGCCGTGGATCGTGTGAAAGCCGTAGGTCTCCATGTAGTAGGGGAAGCGGCTCGAGCAGCCGATGCCGGAGACGAACACCGTGTCCTCGGGGCGGACCCCCAGTTCGGGCATCGTGCGCTGCACGGCCTTCAGCACGGCATAGTCGCCGCAGCCGGGGCACCAGCGCACCTCCTGGTCGGTCGCGAAATCCTTCGCGGTGAGCTTGGTCATTTCATTCATCGGCTCAGATCCAGCCCCAGAGGTAGAAGATGGCCGCCAGCACGGCGATCAGGAGAAGTAGCATCGGCAATATGCGAGGCGCGTTCATCCCAGCGCCTCCTCAATCGCCGCCTCGATCTCCGCGATCTTGAACGGCTGGCCGGACACTTTGAGCACCGGCCGCGCGTCGACGAGATACTGGTCGCGCAGCACGGTCTTGAGCTGCCCGTTGTTCATCTCGGGCACGATCACGCGCTCGTAACCCCTCAGCAACTCACCCAGATTGCTGGGCATCGGCCAGATGTGGCGGAGGTGGATGTGGCTGACATCCAGGCCGCGGTTGCGGGCGCGGCGGACTGCCTGGTGGATCGGGCCGAAGGTCGAGCCCCAGCCGACGACGGCCAGTCTGCCTCCGTGGGTGCCGAGCGTCACTTCCTGCTCCGGGATGCTGTCCTGAACGCCGCGCACCTTCTCGGCGCGGATATCGGTCATCGCCTGGTGGTTGGCAGGCGCATAGTCGATATGGCCGGTGCCGACATTCTTCTCGATGCCGCCGATCCGGTGCGTGAGGCCCGGCGTCCCCGGCTTGATCCAGACGCGGGCGAGCTTTTCGTCCCTCGCATAAGGGTTTACAGCCTCGCCTTCAGCCGGCGCCTGATCGTGGAAGCGGACCGGGAACGGCGCATAGCCCGACATGTCGGGCACCTTCCACGGCTCCGCCGCATTGGCGATATAGCCGTCGGTCAGCAGCATGACCGGCGTCATATATTGGGTGGCGATGCGGCAGGCCTCGATCGCGCAGTCGAAGGCGTCGGCAGGCGACCGCGCAGCAATGACCGGCATCGGCGCGTCGCCGTTGCGGCCGTAGACCGCCTGGTAGAGGTCCGACTGCTCAGTCTTGGTCGGCAGGCCGGTGGACGGGCCGCCGCGCTGCGAGTTGACGATGACGAGCGGCAGCTCGGTCATAATCGCCAGCCCCATCGCCTCCGCCTTGAGCGCAATGCCCGGGCCGGACGAGGAAGTGACGCCGAGTGACCCGGCGAAGCTCGCGCCGATCGCCGAGCCGATCGCGGCGATCTCGTCCTCCGCCTGGAAGGTGGTGACGTCATATTCCTTGAGCCGCGACAGATGGTGGAGGATCGCGGAGGCCGGCGTGATCGGATAGCCGCCGAAGAACATCTTGAGGCCGGCCAGTTGCGCTCCCGCGACGAGGCCGAGCGAGATCGCCTCGGCGCCGGTCACGGTGCGGTAGAGGCCGGGCGCGGCCGGCGCCGGCTCGATATGATGCTGATGGATCTGCCCGCCGATCTCCGCCGTTTCGCCATAGGCATGGCCGGCGTTCAGCGCCGCGATATTGGCTTCGGCCAGCTCCGGCGCCTTGGCGAACTTGGTCTTGAGCCAGTCCTCGATGGGTGCGCGGTCGCGGTCGAACATCCAGAGCGCCAGCCCCAGCGTCCACATATTCTTGCAGCGCAAAGCTTCCTTGTTGCCGAGCCCGAACGGCTTCACCGATTCCAGCGTCAGCTGGCTGATGTTGAGCGGCATCACCTGCCAGCGGCTGAGAGACTCGTTCTCCAGGGGATTGGCTTCATAGCCGGCCTTGGCGAGATTGCGGGCCCCGAACTCGCCGGTGTCGGCGATGATCAGGCCGCCGGGCTTCAGCGCCTCGACATTGGTCCTGAGCGCCGCCGGGTTCATCGCGATCAGCACGTCCGGCGCGTCGCCCGCCGTTTCGATCGCCGAGGAGCCGAAGTTGATCTGGAAGGCGGAGACGCCGAAGGTCGTGCCCTGCGGCGCCCGGATCTCCGCTGGGAAATCAGGGAAGGTAGCGAGATCGTTGCCGGCCAGCGCAGTTGAAAGCGTGAACTGGCCGCCGGTCAGCTGCATGCCGTCGCCGCTATCGCCGGCGAAGCGGACGACGACCGCCTCGAGCGGCGCGCGCGAGGCCGATTCTTCGGGTGTAACCAGATGTGTGGCGGTCGCCATTAATGACTATCCTGCTGTTTCGCGCCCCTTCTAGGCGCTGGAGCCGGCTTCCCCAAGGTAGGAATTGCTGGCCTCCGGGGCAATCCGGCAGAGGCCGACACCGATGCCAAAGTGAGGATGGAACGCACGTGCCGGAGGGCGATCTCCATGCCGTCGGAGCCATAGCCGCCGCCCGGCGTGCTGGCGAGGCCAATGCCGCGCTCGCGCGCCAGCCCCGCGACGAAGCGGTCGCGCGCATCCAGCCCCTGCTGGGTGAGGGCGAGCCGGCCCAGACGGTCGCCCGCATAGGGGTCGACGCCGGCCTGAAGGAGGATGAGTTCGGGACCGAAGCTGTCGACCAGCGGCACGAGCGTGTCCTGCAGCCTCTCCAGATAGGCCTCGTCGCCGGTTCCGTCGGCGAGCGGCACATCCAGGGTGGAGCGCGCCTTGCGGGCGGGGAAGTTCTTCTCGGCATGGATGGAATAGGTCGCGATACCGGGTCGTCCGGCGGTGAGGGCGGCGGTGCCATCGCCCTGGTGAACGTCGCAATCGACGATGAGCAGCCGCTCGACCCGCCCCTCCTCAACCAGCCGGACCGCGGCCACGGCGAGATCGTTGAACACGCAGTAACCGGCGCCGGTATCGGCTAGCGCGTGATGGCTGCCGCCCGCGCTGTTCGCCGCGAAGCCCCGCTCCATCGCCAGCAAGGCGGCCCGATATGTCCCGCCCGGCACCCGCACCGCGCGACGCGCGACGAAGTCGTCGACCGCGAAGCCGATCCGCCGCTCCTTGGCCGGCGGCACCCGCGCCTCGACCACCTCCGTGACATAGGCGGGATCGTGCACTGCCTCGAGCCAGGCGCGCGGCATCTCTTCCGGCTCGATCCAGTCGATCGCCTGCCCGCTCGCCAGCAGAACGTCGCGGATGAGGCCGTTCTTATTCCACTGATAGCGGCTGCCGACGCGGGCGGGCGCGACATAGTCGGAATGATGGACGACCGGGATCACCGCCCCTAATTAGAGCGCCGCCGCGGCCGACGCCATGGCGCCACGGGAGAGCCAGGTGAGTTCAGTCTTCGTCCGACCGGACGTCCGTATCTTCCTCGATTATCTGAACAAGCTCCCGGGTCCGAAAAGCCATGAAGTCGGTCCCGCCGAGGCGCGGATCATGATGCAGAAGTCGCGCCACGTGGCGGACGCGCCGGTGGGCGAGCTGGCAGTGATCCGCGACCTCGTTTGCGATGGGCCGGGGGGCGCGATCCCCCTCCGCCTCTACGATGCGCGGGCGAGCCGGGAGCCGGGCCCGGCGCTCGTCTTTTTCCACGGCGGCGGGTTCGTGCTCGGTGACCTCGAGACCCACGAGCCCTTCTGCGCCGAGATTGCGAGGCAGCTCGACATGCCGGTGGTGGCGGTTGACTACCGGCTCGCGCCGGAGCATCCCTGGCCCGCCGGCGTCGAGGATGCGATCGTCGCCGCGCGCTGGGTGGCCTCCAGCCCGGAGGCGCTCGGCCGCCAGGTGACGGGGCTCGTCCTCGCCGGCGACAGCGCCGGCGGGAATTTCGCGATCGTTGCATCCCTGTCGCTGCGGGACGAGCCGGCGGCTGTTCCGGTGCTCGCGCAATGGCCGATCTACCCCGCGGCGGATCCGGCGAAAGGCTATCCCTCCTACGAGGATTTCGGCGAAGGCTATCTGCTGACCCACGAAGGCATGCGCTGGTTCGACGATTGCTACCGCCCGGACCGCAACGACTGGCGCTACTCGCCACTGCTGAAGAGCCAGGAAGGCCTGCCCCCCACCCTCGTCCTCACCGCCAGCCTCGATCCGATCCGCGACCAGGGCCGCGCTTATGCCGCCGCCACGACCCAGGCCGGCGTCCCCACCATCTTCATCGAGGCGCGCGGCAACATCCACGGCTTCATCAACCTGCGAAAGGCGATCCCCTCCTCCAACCAGGACATCGCCCGCTGCGTAGAGGCGCTGAAGCTGCTGCTGGAGGATCAGCCGACGTCATGACGGAAAAGGACGCCCTCCCCTATCGCCCCGCCGCCGGCGTGATGCTCCTCAACCGCGAGGGCAAGGTGTTCGTCGCCCAGCGCCTGGATAGCACGCTTGAGGCCTGGCAGATGCCGCAGGGCGGCCTCGATGAAGGCGAAGAGCCCCTGAGGGGCGCCCTTCGCGAGCTGGAAGAGGAGACCGGCATCCGCGAGCAGCATGTCGAGGTGATCGCCCGCTGCCCGGTCGAGCTCCGTTACGATCTGCCCGACGATCTCGTCGGCAAGCTCTGGAAAGGCAAATGGCGGGGCCAGCGCCAGAGCTGGTTCCTCTGCCGCTTCACCGGCACCGACGCCGACATCGACATCGAGACCGAGCATCCCGAGTTCCGCGCCTGGAAATGGGCGGACCCTCGGGAGCTCCCGGCGATGATCGTGCCGTTCAAGAAGAAGCTCTACGAGGACGTGCTGGAGGCGTTCTCGGACTGGCTTTAGCTGACCCGGACCTCCGCTTTCGACCCTTGCAGACATTCGCCTGAGGGCCGCTAAGGGCCAATACTAGACGTTGAGGCTAATGGGGATCCCGGCCGAAAGTCGACACCGACGAAAGGGGATCACGACAGCGAGCTACTGCTTAGTCCACTATGATCGAGGAGAAAGGGTAAAGCTGATTGGCCGCTGCATGCTGGTGCCCCCGCTCTGGACCGACGAAGCATTGATGAAGAGCGTCTCGCCAAGCTTGGTCTGGCCGGCACTCGCATGGACGTGGCCGAAGCAGTGAACCCTCGGCGAGATACGTTCCAACTCCCTGGCCAAATCCGGGCAGCCAAAAGAAACTCCTCGGCTCGACTTATCGAGAATGCCCTTCGGCGGTGAGTGAGTGACCAGAATATCAATGCCCGCCGGTACGCGCGACCAGGCATTCGCCAACCCCACTCGATCCTTGTGGAACGCGTGAGTGGGCAAGCCGGGCAGCCAGGGAGCTCCATAGATTGTCAGCCCTCGATATTGCAGCGCTTCATCTTCGAGGTAGCAAGCGTTCCGAAACGGCTGCGAATTTCTGGCTCTTGCCTGCTCCAATATGTGATCGTGGTTTCCGCCTGTGCAGACAATCTTGTCGAAGGGTTGTTTACCGAACCAGCTATCCAACTTCCTGAGCTCGGATGGCTTTCGCCGAGATAGGTCGAACATATCTCCGCAATGTATCAGCAGGTCTCCTCCTGAAAGGCGGAGGCTTTCATGCATCAGGTGAGTGTCGCTAATCACCGTTACATGGGTTTCTTTTGCATGCGGAAGATGCTGCTCCGGTCGGGCTGCTGCGAACCTCATACTCCAACCGAAAAATCGCATCTTGTATGTCCCGTAAGCGCCAGCCCGTCCGACTGCAGCTAAACCCTTGTTGACAACGATACCTCGCCGACGAGCGGGACATCGTAGTGAGCCACCTCCGAACGTCCGCTACCCGGCTCGATCGGGCGAGAACAGACTGTTGGCAAACGGTCACCGCAAAACCTAGCCACGAAAGCCTGTTCATCAAACGGTGAACATCCGCTTCAATCCATTGCGGTCATCGACCCCCGAGCGGCTTTCCTACAGGAGGCGACCTGTGCTGCTGTGCACCGGATGACTCCGGCCCAACCTCGATCGCCGCATCTCCACAGGCTAGTTGGTGCCAACCGGACAGGTCCTGACAGCAAGCCCTGGCATGTGTCAGGTGTGTCAGGTTTAGCCATCAACTTACGCTCCGGAACCCCGTGTGGCGCTCGGGCGAATCGTCGGCTAAGGCGCCTCTCATGCAGGGGGTAACTGCCGAGGAACGGGCCGTACTGGAACGCGCGGCGGACGAGCCGATGCTGGATCAGGTGCAGGCCTGGGCCGCCATCAACAGCGGCTCGCGCAACCTTTCCGGCCTTGCCGAGATGGCGCGCATCTATGCGGACGCGTTCGCCGCCCTGCCGGGGGATCTCAGGCTGCTCGACCCGGCGGGGGTCGAGGCGATGGAGGCGAACGGGTCGCTGACGCCGCTCGGGCACGGGCAGAACCTGCACCTGCGCGCCCGTCCAGAAGCGCCGGTGCAGATGCTTTTCACCGGCCACATGGACACGGTCTACGGCGCCGACCACCCGTTTCAGACGCTTGCCTGGCGAGAGGATGGCATCCTCGGCGGCCCCGGCGTCGCAGACATGAAGGGCGGCATCGCAGTCATGCTCGCCGCGCTGAAGGCGGTGGAAACGTCACCGGCGGCGGCGCGGATCGGCTACGAAGTGGTCATCAACAGCGACGAGGAGGTCGGCTCGCCCGGCTCGGCCGCGCTGATCGCCGAAGCGGCGCGGGGCAAGCGCGCCGCCCTCACTTACGAACCCGCCGCACTGCCCGACGGCACGCTGGCAGGCGGACGGCCCGGCAGCGGTAATTTCTCGATATTCATCGAAGGGCGCAGCGCCCATGCCGGCCGGAACCCTGAAGACGGCCGCAACGCGATCGTCGCCGCGGCAGACCTGACGCTGAGGCTCGCCAAGGCCAAGGGCCCGCGGCTTTCGGTCAACCCTGCCCGGATCGAAGGCGGCAGCCCCAACAATGTTGTGCCCGACGGCGCCGTGCTGCGCGTCAACATGCGGCCGGCGACGCTGGAAGACCAGCAGCGCGGCCAGGCACAGCTCGACGCCGCCGTCGCCATGGTCGCGGCGGAGCATGACGTGCGGATCCATGTCCATGGCGGCTTCGCCCGCCCGCCCAAGCCGATCGATGCGGAAGCTCAGAAATTGTTCGAACTGGTGCGGCGCTGCGGCGCCGTCCTCGGACAGTCGATCGAGTGGCGCCCAAGCGGCGGCGTCTGCGACGGCAACAACATCGCGGCCTGCGGCGTGCCCGTGGTCGACACGATGGGCGTCCGCGGCGGCGCCATCCATTCGAGCGACGAATATCTGATCGTCGACAGTCTCGCCGAACGCGCCCAGCTCTCCGCCCTCACCATCCTCCGTCTTGCTTCGGGAACCTCGTTGTGAACTTCCGCGTCCGCCCGGCCCGCAACGAAGACTTCGAGGCAGTCTACGAGATGGCCAAGCTGACCGGCGGCGGCTTCACCAACCTGCCGCCCGATCGCGGCGCGCTGGTCGAAAAGCTGATCCGCTCGGAAAAGGCGTTCGAGGCCGAAGCCGGCGAGCCGAGCGACGAACTGTTCCTGATGGTGCTGGAGAATGTCGACACCGGGCAGATCCGCGGCACCTGCCAGATCTTCGGGATGGTCGGCGTCAACGCCCCCTTCTACAGCTACCGGATCAGCACGCTTACCCAGACGTCGAAGGCGCTCGGCAAGACGTTCCGCAATGAAATGCTGACTTTGACGACCGACCTAGAGGGTTCGTCGGAAGTGGGAGGTCTGTTCCTGCACCCCGGCGAGCGCGCGGGCGGTCTGGGCCTGCTGCTCGCCCGCAGCCGCTATCTCTTCATCAAGCAGCACCGCCAGCGCTTCGGCCGGCGCGTGCTGGCGGAGCTTCGCGGCGTCATCGACGAATCCGGCGGCTCGCCTTTCTGGGACTCGATCGCCGGGCGCTTCTTCGGCATGGACTTCCAGAAGGCCGACGAATTCAACGCCATGCACGGCACCCAGTTCATCGCCGACCTGATGCCCAAGACCCCGATCTACACCGCGATGCTGCCGGAGAGCGCCCGCCATGTGATGGGCTCGCCCCACCCGTCCGGCCGCGCCGCGATGAAGATGCTGGAGCGCGAAGGCTTCCACTACGATTGCTATGTCGACATCTTCGACGGCGGGCCGACCATGATCGCCGCCACGGACCAGATCCGGACTATCAGGGAGGCGCGGGAATATGTGCTGGCGGAGGTGACTGACGAGACGGACTCGGGCCAGCATGCGATGCTCGCCGCAGGAACGCTGAAAAGCTTCGCGGCGACCTATGGCTATCTGCAGGTCGACCCCGACGGCACCGCCTCGCTGGACCGGCAGAGCGCGGCGGCGATGGCACTGAACCCCGGCGACCGCTTCCTGGCGATGGGCCGATAATGGAGCTCGAGGAAATCAACTTCGACGGAATCATTGGTCCGACGCATAATTATGCAGGGCTGAGCCTCGGCAACCTCGCGTCCGCCACCAACGCCCTCAACATCTCGCATCCGCGCGACGCGGCGCTGCAGGGCATCGAGAAGATGCGGCACAACATCGCTCTCGGACTTCAGCAGGGTTTCTTCCTCCCCCTTCCCCGTCCGAACCACGAATGGCTGGGCGATCTCGGCACCACCGTCAGCGACGTCCCGGACACGTTGAGGCCTGCCGCTTTCTCGGCCTCGGCAATGTGGGCGGCCAACGCGGCCACCGTCTCGCCGGCGCCGGACTGCGCCGACGGCCGCTGTCACCTGACTGTGGCGAACCTGCGCACCATGCCGCACCGCAGCCATGAATGGCCGGACACGCATACCCAGCTTCGCCTCGCCTTCGGCAATGCCGATCATTTCCGCGTCCATCGCCCCGTGCCTCCGGCTTTCGGCGACGAGGGCGCGGCCAACCACATGCGCATCGCGCCCTCGCACGGCGCGCGGGGCGTGGAGGTCTTCGTCTACGGCAAGAGTGGCGGCCCCTTCCCCGCCCGCCAGCATGTCGAGGCCAGCCGCGCCGTCGCCCGCTTCCATCAGCTCGATCCCGACCGCATCCTCTTCGCCGCCCAGGCTGAGGAAGCGATCGCCGCCGGCGCCTTCCACAACGACGTGGTAGCTGTCGCTAACGAGAATGTGCTCTTCGCCCATGAGAAGGCGTTCGCGGACCGCGCCGAGCTCTACACGGCCCTGCGGCGGCTCGTGCCGGAGGTCGAGATCGTCGAGGTGCCGGCGAGCGCGGTCAGCCTGGAGGATGCGGTCAGGAGCTACCTCTTCAACGCGCAGCTCGTCACGCTGCCGGAAGGGGGCATGGGCCTGATCCTGCCCGAGGAGGCGCGCGAGACGCCCTCCGTCTGGCGCTATCTCGAAGCGCTGGTCGCCGGCAACGGCCCGATCCGGGAGCTGTTCGTGGTCGACGTTCGCCAGTCCATGGCCAATGGCGGCGGACCCGCCTGCCTCCGGCTTCGCGTCGTCGCCGATCCCGCGGCGGTCGATCCGCGCTTCCTCGCCGACGAGGAAAAGCTCGACCTCATCTCCGAGGTTATCGCGGAGCAGTGGCCGGAGCGGATCGCGCCGGAGGATCTCCTCGATTCGCAGCTCTGCGAGCAGGTCGAGGAAGCGCGCGAGCTGCTGCTCGACAGGCTCGACCTCGGCGAGCTGGTCTAGGCCCTATTCGGCGCTCCAGAAGATATCGATCGAGGCGTCGAGATCGGCGATCACGCGGCCGATCGGGAGCTTCGAAAGCGGCCCTTCCTTCAGCGCCTGCTCCAGCACGCGCCGTTTCTCCGCGCCGCTGATCACGATCATCACCGTGCGCGCCGAGGCGATGGCGGCGGCAGTCAGCGTCACCCGCTCGACCGGTGCATTGGCCGGCATCGGATCCGGCCGCACGCCGATCGCGCGGCGGCTCTTGGGCCCAGCCACGGCCGCTTCGAAATCGGGTCCGGGGAAAATCGAGGCAGTGTGCCCGTCCTCGGCCATGCCCAGGCAAATCAGGTCCAGCGGCCATTGCAGCTCCGCGAGCCGCGCATCGGCGGCCCGCCCCGCCTCGCGATAATCACCGGCGCTCCCGTTCTCGGCCAGCGGCACGATCGTCGCACCCTTGGCGGCGAAAAAGCCGGCGAGCTTGCCCTGGTTGCTGAGCGGATCGGTCGGCGGCACCAGCCGGTCGTCGCTCGGGACAATCGTCACCTTCGGCCAGGCGATCCCCTTCTCCTTCAGCAAAGCCTTGTAGATCGGATCAGGCGTGTTGCCCCCGGGCAGCGCCACCCGCGCCGAGCCATGGGCCTCGATGGCGCTCTCGATGACGAAAGCGATATCGCCCGCCACCTGCTCGGCCATTTCGGCGGGGGTATCGAACTCCCACCATTCCACTTCGTCCATGAGGCTCTCCCTATCGGCAGCGCCATAGCCGCTCGGACTGCTTGGTCAAACCGTCAGGCGAAGGCCTCGTCGAGGAAGCGGAGCGCCGCCGCCCAGCTCTGCCGGTCCGCCGACGGATCATAGTCCATTCGCGGATCGGCGCCGCCGGCGACGTTGGGATTGGTGAAGCTGTGCAGTGCCCGGCCATAGACGATCAACTGCCAGTCCGCCTGGGCTGCATCCATCTCCTCCTGGAAGACAGCGACGTCCTGCAGCGGCACGAGCGGATCCAACGCGCCGGTGCACGCGAGGACCTTGGCCCTGACCTCGTTCTTTCGGGCGGGAAGAGGGGTGCGGAGCAATCCGTGAAAACTCACGACCGCCCGCAGATCCGCTCCGCTGCGGGCGAGTTCCAGCACGGCCATGCCGCCGAAGCAGTAGCCAATTGCGGCAATGCTTCGGGCATCCACTCCCTCGATGCCGGCGAGCGCCGCGACCCCGGCCGCCACGCGTTCTCGGAAGACCGGGGGCTCACCGCGCAGCCGATCCATCTGGCGCACCGCCTCCTCGCCTTCGAACGTATGACCGCCGCCATAGAGATCAGCCGCCAGTGCGACATAGCCGACGTCGGCCAGCATCCGTGTCCGGCGCCGCGCATTGTCGCCGAGGCCGGGCGCCTCGTGGACGACCAGTATCGCCCGGCCGTTCGCCTCCCGCGGCCGCTCAAGAATGCCGTGAAGCCTGAGATCACCATCGCTGTAAAAAAGGGAATCACCCATCAATCGGGCGGGCGGATGGTGTCGAGCGGGGAGCGGGAGCCTGTCTCTTGTCCTCCCGCCTCATCGCTTTCGCTTTCCGGCAGGGTGTGGCCGGGCGCATCGGCTTCCTTCAGCGTTGCCCCGTCAGAACGCCATTTGCCGCGCGCAAGCGCTTCCGCCTTCAGCGGCTCTTCATCGTCAGCCATGCATCTGCTCCCATCGATCGCCGTGGCGAACGAGCGCAGGTGAAGGCGTGTTCCAAGTGTTGAGAAGAATGGCGCGCCCGGAAGGATTCGAACCTCCGGCCCCCAGATTCGTAGTCTGGTGCTCTATCCAGCTGAGCTACGGGCGCGCGGAAGAGAGCGCCACATAGGGGTAAGGTCAGGGGAGCGCAACCCCGCAGCGCAGCGCCCGAAGCCGGAAAAATCCGCGGTTGCCGCCCTTCCTGCGGCGTCATAGGGATCGGCCATGCCAACCCGCCGGTTCCGCGCCTTTCCTGCTGCGTTCGTAGCCCTGCCGCTGCTCGGCGGATGTGCGGCGCAGGGCCCATTCCCTTCGCTGGCGCCGCGGGCGGTCGAAGGCAATCTGACCTGCCGATCGGGCGCCGCCGGCTGCCCTGACGTCGATGCAGGCGCTCCGCAAGCCGCTCCTGCCGCCTCGCCACCGATCAATGCCGATCCCCAGCTCGGCGCCCGCGTGGCGGAGCTGCTGGCGGCGGCCCAGGCGGGGCAAGCCGATTTCGCCGCTTCGCTGCCTGCAGCGCGCGCCGCCGCCGAAGGGGCGGGCGCTGCCGGCACCGACAGCTGGGTCGCCGCCCAGCAGGAAATCTCCCGCCTGGAGGCGGCGCGGGCGCGGACCGTCGATGCGCTCGCCGAACTGGATGCGCTCGCCATCCGCCGGAGCGATGCGCCGGTGAGCGAGGCGGATTATCAGGCAGTGCTCGCGGCGGTCGAGGAGGCCCGGGCCCTCGCCGAGACGCAGCAGGCTGAGCTCGACAGGATTACGGGGCTGATCAGCAACCCCTGAGCGCAGCGGCATGGGCCCGGGCAAGCTCGACATAATTGGCCACGCCCATGCGCATCCCCTGAAGGTCGCTCTCGCTCAGGTCCCGCACATATTTGGCCGGCCGGCCCGCCCAGAGCTGACCTGACGGGATCCGCCTACCCGGAGTGAGCATCGCGCCGGCGGCAAGCATCGCATCGCTCTCGATCTCGCAGCCGTCCATCACGATCGAACCCAAGCCGACGAAGGCGCGGTCGTGGAGAATGCAGCCATGGACCATCGCGAGATGACCGATCAGCACCTCCTCACCGATAATCGTCGGGTGTCCCGCGGGATAGCCGAGCTTCGGCGAATCGACATGTAGAACGCTGCCGTCCTGAATGTTGGTGCGCGCGCCGATCCGGATGCGGTTCACATCGCCGCGGAGGACGCAGTTGTACCAGATGCTCGCCTCGGGCCCGATCTCGACGTCGCCGATCAGCTGGGCGCCGGGCGCGACGAAGGCGGCCGGATCGATTCGAGGGGACCTGCCGCCGAACTCTATCAGGTGCGCCATTCGTCTCTCCCGATCGTGTAGACGATCACCCGGCCCTCAGCCCATTCCGGCCCCTCATAATCCAGTTCCGAGCGGCGGGTCATGCCGAGCCGCTTCATCAGGCCCCAGCTTGGGCTGTTGCCCTCGACGGTGAGCGCCACGACCCGTTCCGCCCCGAGCCGGTTGAACGCATGGTCGAGCGAGGCCGCAGCCGCTTCCCTGGCATAGCCCTGCCCCCAAACGTCCTCGCGGAGGCGCCAGCCGATCTCATATTCGCCCTGAACCGGGCTACCCGCGTCGTCGGCGATTTTGATGCCGCAAAAGCCGAGCAAGTCGCGATCCTGCTTCCGCTCGACCCCCCAGAAGGTGAAGCCGCGGCTCTCCTGCCAGGCGATGAAGCGGTCCGTCACCACCTTCTCCATCGCCTCCGGGGTCTTCACGCCCCCCAGCCAGCGCATCACCGCAGGTGTGTTGAGGCGCAGGAACGGCTCCACGTCGGCCGGGGTCCAGTCGCGCAGGACGAGGCGCTCGGTTTCGATCTGCATCAATTCGTCAGCTTCTTCAGGAGCGGCAGGATACTCGCATAGTCGTCGCTCCACCCGGCGAAGCCGGGCCGATGCTCGAGCGGCTGCCAACCCTCCGGGTGGGTAAGCGAGACGAGGCGGCCGAGGGTCGCCGGATCGCGCGACATCGCGATCCAGACGGAGGGGTGCGATTCCTCGACCAGGCGCTCGGTCAGCTCAGGGCTGTAGCGCAGGATACGCGCATGCCAGCCTCCTGCGCGTGCGCCGGCGGCGAGCACCGGCTCCAGGTCGAGATAGCGGTTCGAGATGTGCATCAGCAGCACGCCCTTGGGCTGGAGCGCGCGCCCGTAGACCTCCAGCGCCTCCCGGGTCAGCAGGTGCATCGGCACCGCGTCCGAGGAGAAGGCGTCGACGGCGACCATGTCGAAGCTCGCCGGCGGCTGCTTGGCCATGGTGAGCCTCGCGTCGCCGAGGAGGATGCGGGCGTCGGGGGCGCATTTGGAGAGGAAGGTGAAACGGGTCGGATCGCGAGCGATGCGGACGATCGCCGGATCGATCTCGAAAAAGGTCCAGCTCTGGCCCGGCAGCCGATAGCAAGCGAGCGTCCCGGTGCCGAGGCCGATGACGCCGATCCGCGCGGCGGGGCCATAGAGCGGCCGGGCGTGGGCCAGTGCTAAGCCGACACCGGACATGCTCGTATAATAGCTGGTCGGCTGGGTCTCCATGCCGGGCCTGAGGCTCTGGACGCCGTGCACGGTGGTGCCGTGGGTGAGCACGCGCGCCGAACCGCCAGGGCGGGTGGAGACAGTGTAAATGCCGAAATAGCTGCGGGTGCGGACGTCCTCCAACGAGAGCTTCAGCGTCGACCAGCCGCCATAGCTCATCATCAAGGCGATCAGGCAGGCGGCATAGACGCCTCGGCGGCCGATGCTGAAGACCGCAATGAGGCCGATCAAAGCGGGCGCGGCGACGTTCGCCCAGCCCGGCACGTCCGGCCAGAACTTCCGGTCGCCGGCCAGAGAGAGGAGGAAGACGATCGTCGGGATGGCGAGTGTGAGGATATGGCGGAGCTTCCGCTGCTCCCAGATCCGTTCGACGAAGGCGAAATAGTTGCCGAGCGGGAGCAGGAAGGCGGCGGCGACGATCAGCAGCGGATGCTCATAGGCCCAGTCGAAGACGAGCGGCGCGGCAATCGCGACGAGCGCGCCGCCGATCACCCCGCCCAGCGACATGCTGAGATAGAAGCCGGTCAGCCGGTCGGGTTCGGGGCGGAGGCGATACATCTCGCCGTGCAGGGTGACGGCGATCACGAACAGCAGGCTGAGTCCCAGCGTGGCCGAGAAGATCGGGCGCGTGGAGCCATCGGCGAAGGCAAGGCCGCCCGCAATCAGGATGATCAGCGGCGACAATTGGGTGATGAACTCGGTCGGGCCGCGGCGGCTGGCGAAGGCGACGACGAAGCTCAGCAGATAGAGGCCGAGCGGCACCACCCAGAGCAAAGGAATCGCGACGATATCGGTGGTGAGATGCGTCGTCGTCGACAGCATCAGCCCCGACGGCACGGCGGCAAGGACGATCCAGTGCAGGACGCGCTTCGCACCCGGCGCGGGAGACAGACGCTGCGGCTTCTCCTCCACCACATGCGCCGGAATGGTGAGAGCGCAGGCGACCACCAGAGCGACGAGCAAGGCGTAGCCGCCCGTCCAGAGCCCGCTCTGCTGGTCGAGCGTCAGCAGCGGCTCGACGATCAGCGGGTAGGAGATGAGGCCCGCGAAGCTGCCGAGGTTGGACGCCGCATAGAGGGGATAGGGATCGCCGCGGCTGGTCTCGAGCGCGTACCAGCGCTGCATCAAGGGCGCCTGGGCTGAGATGATGAAGAAGAGTGGGCCGATCGAGGCGACGAGGAACCAAGGCACCCAGAAGGCGGTGCTGCGGTCGCCGGGCGGAACCGCGTCGATCAGGTCGATGGGTAGCCAGAGGGCAGCAAGGGCGAACAGGCCGAGATGGAGCCCCGCCTGCAGCCGCGGCCGCAGCTGGCCGAGAAAATGGGCGTAGGCGTAGCCGCCAAGGAGCAGCGCCTGGTAGACCAGCATGGCGCTGTTCCAGACCGCAGGCGCGCCGCCGACGCGGGGCAGCGCCATGCGCGCGACGAGCGGCTGGGTCAGGAAAAGCAAGAACGATCCCGTGACGATGGTCGCGAGAAAGAGCGGCTTCACGTAACGCGGGGGAGCCGCGGCAAGAGCTGGGCTCCCGGCCGAACCTGCCTCCTCGCTCATACCGTCTCCAGCGCGGCGACGGCGCGGGCCAAGGCGTCGACGCATTCGTCGACATCGTCGAGGTGAGTGCGGAACGAGAGGATCGCGCAGCGCAGATGGAAGCGCCCATCGATCCGGGTGCCGCTCAGCATCACCCGGCCCTCCTGCTGAATGTGGCGGATCAGCCGCTCGTTATAATCGTCAATGTCTCCCGCCGCCGGCCGATAGCGGAAGGCGACCACCGACAGGTCCGGCGGGTGGCCGACCTCGAAGCCCGGCAGCTCGGCGAGCCGGGCGTGAAAATAGCGGGCGAGGCGGAGCTTCTCGGACTGGGCCGCGCGAAAGGCGGCGACGCCGGCGATCTGCAGCGGCAGCCACAGGCGGAGCGCCCGGAAATGGCGCGTGAGCTCAGGGGAAAGGTCAGCGGGGGAAGGCCCAACCTCCGCTTCGCCGAGGGGGCGGATATAGTCGGCGCTGGCGCTGAACGCGTCGAGCAGGTGGCGACCCTCGCGCACCAGCACGGCGCCGGTGCCGTAGGGCAGGAACAAGGTCTTGTGCGGGTCGAGGACGACGCTGTCGGCGCGATCGATGCCGGTGAGGATGGCCCATCCCTCGTCGCAGAGAGCGAAGAGGCCGCCATAGGCGCCGTCGACATGAAACCAGACGCCGTGGCGGGCGCAGAGTTCGGCGATGTCGGCCAGCGGATCGACCGCACCCGTGTCCACAGTTCCTGCCGAGGCGACGACCAGCCACGGCCTTATGCCGGCGGCGAGATCCCGCTCCAGCGCCTCTGCGAGTGCGTCGATGCGCATACGATGACGATCATCGGTCCCGATCAGCCTGCGCGGCGCGTTGCGGCGGCCGGCGATGTGCAGCGCCTTGTCGACGCAATGATGTGCGAAGCGGCTCAGATAGACGGCGCCGCCTCCGTCCGCATCGCGAGCCTCGCGGGCGGCCACGACTGCGGCGAGGGTGGCGAGGCTGCCGCCTGAGGTGAGCGTGCCGGCGGCGCCCTCCGGATAGCCGATCGCTTGGGCGAGCCAGGCGGTGGTCGCATTCTCCAGCCGCACGGCACCGGGGCTCGCTGAAGCGAAGCCGGCATATTTGTTCGAGGTCGCCGCGAGCAGATCACCGAGCGCGGAGTGGAACAGCCCTCCCCCCGGTATGTAGGCCATGAAGCGCCCGGAGGTGGTGGCGAAACCCGGCCGCTCGATGCAGAGGCCAAGATAGTTAAGGATGTCGGCAGGGTCGCGCCCAGCCTCTGCGAACTCAGGCTCCAGGCGGCGGGCGAAGACGTCCGACCAGGGATTGTTCGCCGGCGCCTCGGGAACGGCGTCTAGATAGGCCAGGGCATGATGCAGCGCCATCGTGCCCAGCCGCGCCCGCTCCTCCGCGTCGGGCTCCAGCGGCCGCATCGCCTGTTCGAGCGCCCTTATCTCCGATCGGAGCGTGTCGAGCATCAGCGCGCGAGCAGCCTTGCGGCAAGCGGCGCATGATAGGTGAGGACGCCCGAGCAGCCGGCGCGCTTGAAGGCGGTCAAGGTCTCCAGCACGAGCGCGTCGCGGTCCCCTGCCCCCGCCGCGGCCGCAGCCTCTATCATCGCATATTCGCCGCTCACCTGATAGGCGAAGACCGGCACCTCGAACCGCTCCTTCACCCGGCGAACAATGTCGAGATAGGGTAGGCCCGGCTTCACCATCACATGATCGGCGCCCTCGGCGATATCGAGCGCCACTTCGCGCAGCGCTTCGGTGCTGTTGCGCGGGTCCATCTGGTAGCTCTTCTTGTCGCCCTTCAGCAGGCCCCGCGAGCCGACGGCGTCGCGGAAGGGCCCGTAGAAGGCGCTCGCATATTTGGCGGCATAGGCCATGATCTGCACGTTGCAGTGGCCCTCCCCCTCCAGCGCCTCGCGGATCGCGCCGACGCGGCCGTCCATCATGTCGGAAGGCGCGACGATGTCAGCACCGGCGCTCGCCTGGACGAGCGCCTGCTCGACCAGGATCTTGCTGGTCTCGTCGTTGAGGACGTAGCCCGCCTCGTCGGTGATGCCGTCATGGCCGTCGGCCGTGTAGGGATCGAGCGCGACGTCGGTCAGGATGCCGACCTCCGGCACTGCATCCTTGATCGCGCGGATGGCGCGGCAGATGAGATTGTCCGGGTTGAGCGCCTCCGAGGCATCCTCGCTGCGAAGCTCGGGCGGCGTGTTCGGGAACAAGGCGATGCACGGGATGCCGAGTGCGCGCGCCTCCCGCGCCTGATCGACCAGTCGGTCGACCGACCAGCGCGAGACGCCCGGGAGCGTCGCGATCGGCTCCTCGACATCCTGCCCCTCGGTAATGAACAAAGGCCAGATGAGGTCGCTCGGCGCCAAGCTCGTCTCGGCCACCAGCTCTCGACACCAGCTGCCGGCGCGGGTGCGGCGCAACCGCGCGGCGGGAAAGGAACAGTCCGTCATCGCAAGGGCTGTAGCCGGGCGCGGAGCCGGCGCACAAGGCGGATGGACATTCTTGCGGCGGCGCGTGTTCTCCCCCACGTGCACGCCATGCGACCCGTTCCGCGCGAAGCCATCCTTGTGGTCAACGCGCATTCCCGCAGAGGCCGGGACCTGTTCCAGCAAGCCAAGGAGAAGCTGGAAGCTGCCGGCGTGCGGCTGCTCGAGACGCATCCGGTGAAGGACCCCCGCAACCTGATCGACACGATGCGAAAGGCGGTCGCCAGCGGCGCGCCGATGGTGATTGTCGGCGGCGGCGACGGCTCGCTCTCCTGCACCGTGGACGACGTCGTGGACCGTGACTGCGTATTCGCCTTACTCCCGCTCGGCACCGCCAACAGCTTCGCGCGGACGCTCGGCATCCCGCTCGACCTCGACGGCGCGATCCGGACGATCGCAACCGGCAAGAGGCGGCGGATCGACCTGGGCATGATCGACGGCGACTATTTCGCCAATGCGGCCGCGATGGGGCTGTCGCCAATGATCGGCGAGACGGTGCCGCATAACCTCAAGCGCTACATGGGCGTGTTCGGCTACCTAATCTGGGCGATCTGGTGCCTGATCCGCTTCCGCCCGTTCAAGCTGTCAGTGGACGACAGCAATGAAAAGAAGACGATCTGGGCGACGGAGGTGCGCATCTTCAACGGCCGCTATCATGGCGGCGTCGAGCTTGCCGAGCATGCTGAAGTCGACAACGGCGAGATCATCATCCAGGCGGTCACCGGCCGCAGCAAAGCTCGTTTGATGTGGGACTGGTTCGCCAAATATTGGAAGCTCCCCGCCCGCGACGCCGCGGTCGAGGAGTTTCACGGCGAGCGCCTGCGCATCGACACCAAACCCCGCCAGAAGATCTCTATCGACGGCGAAGTGCTGGCGAGCACGCCCGCGATCGTCGAGGTCGCCCACAAGGCGATCGAGGTGGTCGTTCCGAAGGATGCTGAGTGGTGAGTGTCGCTCTCACACGCCGCTCGTCCCGAGCGTAGTCGAGGGGCTTCCGCGAGGAGTGCGTGCCATCCCCCTCGACTTCGCTCGGACGAACGAAATGTTTAGCCGAGCCGCGCCAGCGCCGCTTTCAGCCGCTCAGCCTCCGCCGCCTTTTCCGCGTGATCGGACCGAGCCTTCTCAACTGCCTCCGGCTTGGCACGCTCGACGAAGCTCGGGTTGCCGAGGCGTTGCGCCAACGAGCCCCGCTCCTTCTCCGCTGCCTGCATGGCCTTTTCGAGCCGCGCCTTCTCGGCGGCGATGTCAATCACCCCTTCGAGCGGTGCGTAAGCCTCGAGCCCAGTCACGGATATCGCCATAGACCCGGCTCGGATTTCCGCACTTACGGCCTGCTGATGATCAACGAGCGGAAAGTCGAAGATGTTGACGGGCCCTTGATCCGGGAATGACTTTGCGGAAGTGAATTTCACTCGAGCCAGTCTCTCAATCGCGCTCTGATTTCTGCGGCCGTAATCCCTAGCCGTATGGGAAATGGTCTCCACGTTTATCACTGTTGGGAGAATACGGCCCGGAGGGATGGACAATTCCACCCTGCCCGCCCTTATTTGACTCACTAGATCGATTACCCAATTGATCTCCGCCATTGCCCCAGGGTCCAGCGCTCGCGCGTCGGGCATCGGCCATTTGGCGAGGATCAGCTCGTAGGGCCGCTCGCCCATCGCGTTCCAGAGCTCTTCGGTGATGAAGGGCATGAACGGGTGGAGCATGACCAGGATCTGGTCGAGCACCCAGGCGGCGACCTCCCGCGTTTCGACGGCGCTTTCCTCCGCCTGAAGCACCGGCTTGATCAGCTCCAGATACCAGTCGCAGAAGGTGGCCCAGACGAAATGGTAGATGGTGTTGGCACTCTCGTCGAAGCGCAGCTCCGCCATGGCGAGATCGAGCGCCTGCACCGTCTTCACCGTCTCGCCGATGATCCAGCGGTTGACGGGGAGTTCGGCCCTGGGCGGCTCGATCGCCGCTGAGGCGCCGATGCCGTTCGCCTGGCAGAAGCGGGCGGCGTTCCACAGCTTAGTCGCAAAGTTGCGGTAGCCCTCGACGCGCTTCTCATCCAGTTTGATGTCGCGGCCCTGGCTCTCCATTGCGGCGAGCGTGAAGCGCAGCGCGTCGGCGCCGTAGCGATCGACGAGGCCGAGGGGATCGACCGTGTTTCCCTTGGACTTGGACATCTTCTGCCCCTTGGCGTCGCGGACGAGGCCGTGGAGGTAGAGCGTCTTCCAGGGCACCTCGCCCATGAAGTGGATGCCCTGCATCGCCATGCGCGCATCCCAGAAGAAGATGATGTCGAAGCCGGAGATGAGGACATCGTTGGGATAATGGCGCGCGAGCTTCGGCGTCTCCTCGGGCCAGCCGAGCGTGGCGAATGGCCAGAGAGCTGAGGAGAACCAGGTATCGAGCACGTCGGAATCGCGGCGCAGCGGGCGATTGCCGGCCTCGCGCTGCGCCTGCTCCTCGTTCTCGGCGACGAAGACATTGCCGGACTCGTCATACCAGGCCGGGATCTGGTGGCCCCACCAGAGCTGGCGCGAGACGCACCAGGGCTGGATGTTCTCAAGCCAGTTGAACCAGGTCTTCTCCCAGGTCTTGGGCACGACCTTGATCTTGCCGGAGCGCACCGCCTCGATCGCAGGCTTCGCCAGCGTCGCCGCGTCCACATACCATTGATCGGTGAGCCACGGCTCGATCACCACACCGGAGCGGTCGCCATAAGGGAGCTGGATGACACGGTCCTCGACACGTTCGAGGAAGCCCCCCTCCTCCAGCAGCTCGACCACATGCTTGCGTGCGTCGAAGCGGTCGAGGCCGATCAGCTCATCCGGAATGCCGCCGCACTGGATCACACGCGCCTGTGCATCGAACATGTTGAGCATCTCGCCCGCCTTCATGCCGGCGCGGCGGCCCACCTCGAAGTCATTGAAGTCGTGACCCGGCGTGATCTTGACCGCGCCGGAGCCGAGCTCCGGATCGGCATGCTCGTCGGTGATGATCGGGATCAGCCGCCCGGTGATCGGCAGGCGGAACTTCTTGCCAACCAAAGCACGATAGCGCTCATCCTCCGGATGAACGGCGACGGCCATGTCTGCCAGCATCGTCTCGGGCCGTGTGGTCGCCACCTGGATGAAGCCGGAACCGTCCTCCAGCGGGTAGCGCAGGTGCCAGAACTTGCCCTGCACCTCGCGGGTCTCGACCTCGAGGTCGGAGATGGCAGTGCCGAATTTCGGGTCCCAGTTGACCAAGCGCTTGTCGCGATAGAGCAGTCCGTCGCGATATAGCTGCACGAACACCTTGAGGACGGCGCGAGTGAAGCCCTCGTCCATCGTGAAGCGCTCGTTCGCCCAGTCCATCGAGCAGCCGAGGCGGCGGAGCTGGCCGGTGATCTGGCCGCCGCTCTCCTCCTTCCACTGCCACACACGGCGCACGAACTCCTCTCGGCCGAGATCGGCGCGCTTCACTCCCTCCTTCTCGAGGTTGCGTTCGACCACCATCTGGGTGGCGATGCCGGCATGGTCCATGCCGACCACCCACAAGGCATCCTTGCCCTGCAGCCGCGCGTGCCGCGTAAGGATGTCCTGCAGCGTATTGTCGAGGGCGTGGCCGATATGGAGCGAGCCCGTGACGTTGGGCGGCGGGTTGACGATCGTCCAGGGCTCGGCGTCGGGCCGGTCGGGGCGGAACAGCCCTTTCTCTTCCCAATGCTGGTACCAGCGCGCCTCGATCGCGGCGGGGTCGAACGTCTTCGGCAATTCGGTCATGAGCGGGCGCTTAGACGAAGCGCTCCGCAGCGGCCAAGCCGTTTCGAATCAGAGGCTCTTGCCAGTGATCCGTGCGATCTCGCGGGCGACCATGTCCTCGACCATCTCGGGGAGGCGCGTGTCGAGCCAGTCCTTCAGCATCGGCCGCAGCATCTCGCGCACCACTGCTTCGAGGGGGCCGTCGCCAACCATCTGCGGCTCGAAATGCTTCGGGTTCTGCTGCCGCATCGCCGCCAGGGTCGCCAGCGAGCTGCGAGTGGCGGCGGTGACGTTCTGCGAAATCAGGCCGTCCTCCGCCGGCAGCGGATTGCTGAGCTCCAGCACATCCTCTTCCGGATCGGGTGGAGGCGACAACGGCTGCAGCCCGGCGGGCGATGCCGATTCGGGCTCCGCCGGTGCCTTGCCCGCACCGCCGCGCGAGCGCGGGCCGGGGCTCGGGCGGCTGTCGTCGGAGATGACGCGCTTGATGGAAGCGAGAATCTCTTCCATCGACGGATCCTGGTTCATGTCCCCCATAGGATTATGGTTATTGCCTATTGGTCCGGCTGTGTCACGGGGGTGATTTGCGGTTCGTCGGGCGGCCCGACCACCACCGTGCGGGTCGCCACAGGCTGCGGCGCGGGATCATCAGCCCAGTCGGAGGCGCGCCTGGAGACGCGGTTGTAGTTCACGACTGGATCGTAGAGCACCGGCCCATCGAGGTTCAGATCCTCGACCTCGGCCATGCCCATGGCGTTCAGCAGGGCGAAGCCGGCCACATAGGCATCGCGCCGTGCTGTCACGAGCTGGACCTGGCTGTTCAGCAGCTCCTGCTCGGCATTGAGGACGTCGAGCACGTTACGGGTGCCGACCGTCTGCTCGGCGCGCACGCCCTCCAGCGCCAGCGTATTGGCGGCGACGGCGGTCTGGTTCGATTCGATCGCCTCCTCCGCAGCCTGATAGGTCGCAAAGGCGGCGCGCGTCTGGGCGACGATCGAGCGCTCCAGCGCCACGCCCTGCTCCAGCAACTGGCCTTGGAACGCCTGCGCCTGGCGAACCCGAGCGCCGATGAGACCGCCCTGATAGATCGGAATCCGCGCCTGCACCCCGATGCCGGTATTGGTCTGGGTGTTCGAGGCCCCTTCCGCGAACTGCTCGTCGGCGGTGCCGAGGAAGTTGGTTGCACGCCCGGACCCGATCGCGTCCACGCTCGGCAGCCGATCAGCGCGCGCAATCGAGACGTCGAGCCCTGCGGCGCGGATCTGGGCCGCGATCGCGACCAGATCGGCATTGTTCGCAAGCGCGATCTCGACCGCCTGCTCGGGCGTGCCGGGCAGGGTGGGCAGCGGCGGCGGCGGCTGGAGGTTGTCGGGCAGATCGCCGATCACCCGCCGGTAATTCTCCTCGCTTGAGGTGAGCCGGCCCTCGGCAAGCTCCAGATTGCTCTGGGCCAATGCGAGCCGCGCCTCCGATTGCGCGACATCGGTGCGGGTGAGGTCGCCGACCTCGAAGCGGTCCCGGCTCGCCTGGAGATTTGTTTCCAGCACGCGCACCTGGTTCCGGTTGAGCGCGACGATCGAGCTATCGCGGATCACGTCCATGTAGGCACCGACCGCCTCGGTGAAGATGTCCCCCTCGGTCGCGCGCAGGTTGGCGCGGCCGGCCAGCACCCGCTCGTCGGCGGCCCGGATCGAGTTGCGAACGCGGCCGCCGTTGAAGAGTGGATAGGAGACGTCAACGCCGGCATTGATGTTGCGGCCGTTGCCGCCGCCGGTGCGAGTGAGATCCTGGTTGAAGCCCGCCGTTCCCGACACTTGCGGTCGTCCCAGCGCCCGAGCGACCGCGACGCCCTCGTCGAGGGTGCGGAGCTGCGCGCGCTGACCCGTGATAGTCGGGTTGCTGTTATAGGTTTGGATCAGCGATTCCTGCAGCGTATCCGCACTTGCTCCGCTCGCGACGAGGAGCGCGCCGAGCGCCGCCGCAGCCATTAACCCACCCCGCATCACGCTTACTCCGCTCATTAGAATGTGAAGGCCCGCGGCCGATTGAAGCCCGGCAGGATGGTGGAGGCCGAATCGGTGATCGGCGCGACGCCGAACCCCTCGCCCGCCCGCCTTCCCACCGCAATCCGGGTGACGCCATTATCCAGGATCGCGGTCGCCAGCCTGCCGCCGTCGACAAGCTGCGAGACGATGGCGTCCGGCACGAACTCGACCGCGCCGTCGATCAGGATGAAATCATAGGGCGCGCCGTCAGCGTGTCCTTGGCCCAGTGGTCCTTCAACCAGCTCGACCGAGGTGCCGGCAAGATTCGTCCGTGCGAGGGCGGCAAGCTCGGCATCTTCCTCGACCGCCACGACCGATCCCGCAAGCCGCTCCACCACGGCAGCGGCGTAGCCGGTGGCGGCACCGATCACGAGCGCCTTTTCCGAAGGCTGCGGACGCGCCTCGGTGAGCATGCGCCCGAGCGCGAGCGGAGAATTGAGTTCGCGCCCCTTGCCCAGCGGCACCATCGTGTCGGCATAGGCGATGGCGAGACACGCGTCCGGCACGAAGCGCTCGCGCGGCACGGCGCCGATCGCGGCGAGCACGCGCGGATCGCTGACCCCCGTCGTCCGGAGACTGCTCGCGACCATCGCACGGCGCATATGCTCGTAATTCTGCTCGGTCATCGCTCCGCCTTCATCGCACGGCTGTATTATTGATGCAATACACTAACTGCCTTCGCCTTCCTATCGGCTGGATTCCACCTCGCCAAGCGGAGATGCGGCGGACGCCCGCCCGAGCGCAACAGCGTGGCAGCAAAAGCCATGCCACCGTCAATCGCCTGAATTAGCGCCGGGAGCTGAACGACGGCTGTCCGTTTCCGGACGGATTCGTCCGTTTCCGGACAGCGGCAAGGCGGTTGACTTGGACGGCGTTACCGCACACATCGCCAGCCCTCGGCCCGATGGCGGAGTGGTTACGCAGAGGACTGCAAATCCTTGCACGCCGGTTCGATTCCGGCTCGGGCCTCCACCCACATTCTCTCCGCATAGTCTCTAGTGAGAGGCGGGTCAGAAAACGGCCGAGTTGTGCGGCTCCCCACGACAAGAACCATAGACAGAGACCGGTGCTAGGCTCAGCCAAAACGGCTGCCCCCTCTTTCAGTCTCCGGCATCGTTGTTGGACGTCCGGAAAGCGCCCCTAGCTGCCATTCGAAGCTGGACGGTTGAACGTCCGCTCAGCGTCGAATGTCCCCGTTACCGACGCGGCCGGCCATTCGAGTGTGCAAACATTCAGTCCTCGGCAAATTCGACAAAATGACGCGAGATTGAAGGCGATACTGCGCTTCCTGCGTCACCCAGACGTTCTGTTGCTGGCTTCAGCCAAAACATGCGAGCCGATCGCCGAGCGTCGCGAGATATTGAGCTTTGCAAACGTACGACGGACGTGCTCGCGCACCGTGTAGCAACTGATGCCGAGCTTCCGGGCGATCTCTTTGTCGCACTTGCCCTCGGCGATCAGCAAAGCGATCTGCAGTTCGCGCTTCGTCAAAATGTCCGTAGCAGTTGAGGAACTCCTGACCTGGTCCGCGGACGCGGAATCGTTGATCTCGAAGATGAGGTAAGATGTCCCCGAGCAGCGGATGCGGCCTACGGCTGCCGATCGGTCGGCGCTCTCCAGCAGCGTGCCGCTTCCGGCCACTGCCACCAGAGAATGGCCTGCGACCATGAACCGGAGCTCTACTGGATCAGCGCGACCATTGGCGAGCGTGGCAGGCTCCTCGGAGCCGGCGCTTCGGCGAAACCGATTCTGGACGTGCATCATCATGGACGCAAAAGCCCCACAACAAGCCAGAAATCAGGTCGAATCCCCCACCGTGAAAGCCGGGCGGAGGCACCACGCCCCGAAGTGGCACCCCTCCGCCGTAGCCAGCTACGCGATAGGGAGGGATGATAACATAGATTGGAAGTCGTGTCCCCGGTACGAACCGCAGGTGCCGGCGGCAGCGGAGGTTTTGCGGCGATCACGGGGCAAATCCGGCCGCAATGGCGCGGGCCAGCACCCGCGTGATCCGGACCCCCCGATTGAACAGTCCAGCGGGGGCAAGCGGCACGCCCGGGCGGCATCCCCACGCTCCCCCGGAATGAGGCCTGGGACCGGCGGTATGCACCGCGACAACCTCAGGGCGCCCCGGCGTTCGGTTGATCCAAACCGGCGCCCCGCTATGCCCCGGGCACGTGTCAACGCTGTAGAAGAGTTGGTGGGCGGTCACGCGGTCGAGGCGTTCGGCATGTTCCCACTGGGACCCGACAGGCTTGTCGGCCGGATATCCGGAAATGTGGACCAGCCGGGTGGCGCGGAGCCGCTCCAGATCCTGGCGCGACGGCGTCCAGAGGCTGAAGGAGCCAGGCGAGGGCGAGAAAGGTCGTGCCAGTTCGATGATGCCAATATCGTTTTCCGATGTCGGACGCCGCGCATAAGCCGGGTTGGCGCGCCAAGACCGCGCCCATTGCCACCCGAAAGGCCGCGCGTCCGCCGAAGAGCGTCCCGGCGTGACGCGGATCCGAGTCGCCTGGTGGGGAAGGCCAAGCCGGCGACGGATCGGGCTCATGATGCAATGGGCCGCCGTGAGCAGGCGAGTTGGGCTAATAAGAAAAGCAGTGCAGCCAGTCAGGCGACCGTCGCCGAAATCGCGCTCGATGTGGCAAACTGCGCTGTACGGAATGCGATTGGTGTGGAGAATGCGCGTGCGGCCATCGGTTGGGCCGATTACCGCATAGTCCGCATCGTCGGTGAGGCGATCGAGTGCGTAAGGCACCCGTTCTTCCAATAAATTGATCATGTCTCTCCGCCCCCTTCTCCTGAGGTTGCGGAAGGAGGAGGAGGCGGTGCGGGCGCGGCGTCTGGATCCTGACCTGTCGATTCAGGCTGGAGCTCGACGTCGGACGTCTCTTCGACCTCCGGCCGACGGAACAGCCCCAGGTGCTTGCAGAGCCGTTTGACCAGCGCCTCCGCTTCATCGTGGCCGCGCAGGTAGGTGCTGACCCGAGCAACGAAATCGTCGTTCGATGCGAAGTCTGCGATCGGTGGGCGGGCCGAGCGGCCGCTCAGGGCGTCGACTTCCTGAAGTACTATGGCGTCCAGGTCGGCCCAGGCGGAATAGCGCGAGGTGGCGGTTTGCGCGCGCATGTCTTGGCTCCTTTCAGTCGCGGCGGATCGCCCCGGCATGTTCGAACGTCGTGCTGCTGGGGTCGTACAGAAGCGGGCGCTCGCGATCCTGGAGCCAGCCCTCGTAATTGCGGGCGCGGCGCGGATGCTGCCCCTGCCGCGTCAGCCGGGCGGCCTGGACAAGGACCTGCCCGGCGGGGAGGTTTCGGATCGCCTGCTTCACGCGTGGATCCCCGCCGGCCAGACGGTGATGCTCGCGTACGCGTTGACCGATCGACTTGTTGGCTTTGGTCATGCCGATGCTGAGTGGCCGGTTCCGGTCGATGCCGGCCCGGGTGATACGGTAGACCTGCGGCCCTTGGGCGAGGAAAGGGCGGATGTGGGCTGGCACCGGCCGCCCTTGCCGAGCTGCTGCCCGCGCCGCGTCAATGTCGCGCAGGGAGACGGGCGGGGACCATCCACGCCAGCCCGGAAGCTGGCTACCAACTGCACGCGCGGAGGTCTGGCGGCGTGCCGCGCGCGAAGGACGCCTGCGGGCCGCTTCGTCGAACGAGCTCCCGCAGCGAGTGCATCCGCAGCCGCAATGGGAGCGTGCACTGCTAGTGAGGGCGGCAGCCTCCATGACAAGAGTATCGAGCTGCTCATCTAGGTAGGACATGTTCTCCTCCCTTTCTCGAATGCCCTCCCCGCCGAGATTGACGGGCCTCGCGCTGCTCGCGCGCGGGCAACGGCAGCGCCGCCCGAGCAGGCCTTGGGGTGCGAATTCCCAGATAGCCGGCGATGTTGGCGTGGGGGCAAAGCTCGGGCTGCAGCAGTGCCGCGGGAGCTGACATCAGCGAGACGACGCCCGGGCCGTGGCCGGCGACCGTGCTCTCGCCGTGCACCACGACACCGATTGAAACATGACCTTCAAGCCGGGAGCGGCCGAACCGGTTGTCGGCGTCCATGATCGCCACGATGTCGCCGAAACGGAGCGTGCCCAAGCGGTATTTCGCCACCATTTGCGGATCCGAAAGCTGAATGTCGTAATCGCCGCGAAGGACGTTGTTCCGCCCAAGGCCGGAGCCCATCACGCGGGCCGGAATTCGGTGCGTCACGCGCGCATGAATCCTGCCGCTGCGGGCCTGCGGTCGCCAGCGAGCCAACAGGCGAGGCGAGATGTTCCAGAGCGCGACCTCCGGGAAGTCGATCAGTCGCAGCCCCAGCCCGTAGGCCCAAACCTGCACCTGATCACCGATTCGCATCCGGCGCATCGTCGTCACGGGAAAGTCGACGAGTACATAGTCGACGCCGCCATGCTTGCCGGTGACGACGCCGCGGGCACCCACGGCGGGCCCCGATGTGACAACTGCGTGGTTGCCGACGCAGGCGTAGCTCTGCAGCGCCTGGTTTGCCGCGTCGGCGCCGGTCCCGCTCCCTCGTCGGTCGCTGCGGATCGAGACGGCCGGCTCGACGTGGTCGCCCGCTATGCCCACGCATGGATCACCCACTCGTTGGTTGAGGACGATGCCGCCCGTGCCGATCAGCGAGCGCGGCTTCCCGTCATAGCCGATGCGATACGGCGAGGCGCCCTCCGTGGGAGCGGCGACGGCGCCGGCGACGCTGATCATCACCAGCTCATTCGCATTCGTGCGCAAACCGAGTGAGGCCGGGCCGATCCGCTCGTGCTTCACGCCGCCGCCTCCACCTGCGCGAGGGGGCGCCACAAAGCACAAGCGTTTCGCCAAAGGTCTTCCGGCGGCTCGTCTTCATTCCCAGATTGCTCGTCGATTTCCCAGTCGCTGTCGTGCCAACCGTCGGGGAGCGCGAGGATAACCGGAGCGACCACCTGCACGATCGCCGCCGTACGACCACTTGCAGCCAGCGGCACGACGGCCGGCGAAAGAGCGCTGTCGGAAACGCCAGGGACCTGCGCCCATCGGCGGAATGGAAAGTCAAGGAGTTGCAAGTAGTCGCACAGCGGCGGCGGGCTACTGTCGAACGTCGCCATGGTGAGGATGAAGCTGCTCTCCGGCTGGAGCGCGGCTGCCAGTGCGATCGCGTCCCGGGCGCAGTCATCGAGTGGTGCGGACGCAATGGCGCCCGCTTCCTCAAGGCGCCGCTGCAGGGTTGCGCAGCAGCTTTCGAAACGGGGAAGCAACCCGGTCTCCAGCCGGTCGGGAAGCGCGCTCTCATATTGCGCGTCTCCTATCCAATGGACGCGGGAGGACAGCCGGCCGTTTTGCCAGGTTCGCCTCCAGGGCTCCAACTCCTGGGCCATCTCCTTCAGCAGGCCAGCCCGGGCTCCGTCGGCCAGCCACCCGCCACCCATCCGCTCCGGTTGGTTCCGGTAGAATGTGTCGTTGTCCAGCAGCGTATAGAAACCGCGCGGCAGCCAGACTTCGGCGGTTCTCGACAGGGCCAGCGTGACCAGCAATCCCATTGGGGACAGCGCGAAGGTGGCGTCGACGACGATGCTGGGCGGGCGCCATCCGAGCCTCACGGACAGTGGGAGCTCTGATCCCATCTTAGCGTCCCTTCTCGTCCCACGCGCCTAGGCGGCGATCCTTGAGGCGGTGCGGGCACTGAGGCCCTCCGACCAGTGCAGCCGGTCCGCGTCGGTTCCGGCAAAGCGGCGGCCCTCGCGGGTGAGCCGATAGGCCGCGATCCAGGCCTCGGCCTGCGACCCGACGGTCCTGGCATCGGATTCGAATGCCACCGCATCAATCGAGGTTCGGAAATCATTCTCGGCCACGTACCGAAGCACACGCCGTCCGGAATCTGCCATCTTCGCGCGCTGCGACATTTCGGAGGCGCCGCCGAGGTGGCGGTTCGCGACCGCCTCGATCACGTCCCACTTTGTATTGGCGTCGAACGACTTCTTGATGTCGGGGGCGTCGAGCAGCTCGAAGATCTGCTGCAGATACTGACCGACCTCCCGCGTCAGCGCGAGGATGTTGCCGTAGCTCGACCGATCGAGGTGGTAGCGCAGGTCCGTTCCGACCCGCTGGATCGTGGCGACCGACGCGAACGGGCGATCGTTGATCTGGTTGCTGCCGCGAATGACCTGGCCGATCGTCAGATCCCGGAAGTATTGCGACAGCGCGTTCATGAAGGCGACGAGCTGGAAGTGGAAGCTGCGGTTGACGATCGCCCCGCCGGGCACCGGTGCCCGGCCATAATTGAAGACCCGGCGATAGGCGATCAACCTGTCCCGCCGCTTGTAGCGCAGCGGCTGCCACTTCTCGAGGATATAGAGGCCTCGCGCGCCGGGGCCGCGCTGGATCCTCATCTGGCCGTTCTGGAACAGGCGGCGCAGCACCGCGACGACTTGAAACAGCTTCATCCGCTCCATCTGGTAGATGTAGTAGAGTTCGGCTGAAGCCTGGAGCTGCGGCGGGATGATGGACTCGTCGAAGTCGTTGCGGAGCATCGGCACGGGAAGTGCGTCGAACGCCTTGACCGGGCCTTCCCCCAAACCGACGAGATCGGAAAAGCTCGGCGGCGCCGCACTCGACGAGCGCTGCAGCAACTCGCCGTAACGATCCTCGAACTCGCTCTCGAACGCCGCCCGATCCGCCGCCGACAATCCCGGAAGCTCGTCTCGAAAGAAGCGCTGGAAAAGTCGCTGAATGACCTCGTTGGATGCGTTTTCCATTTCAGGACCTCATTCTGCTCGATTGGCGGGAGGCACGTTCCTCAAGCGGGTGGGGGATTGCCTTGGGTATTCGTCGCGGTCAGATCCGCTGCGGCCTGGATTGCCGCCCAGGTCGAGGGGACGAGGTCGTAAAACCTGCCGATCTCTTCTGCCGTCATCTGGGTCGGAAGGCCGCGGTCAAATTGCTCCGCTGCCTTCAGCATCCGATCTATGAACTTGTTGCGCTGGTCTTCGGGCGACTTCTTTTCGGCAAATTTCACGATCGCCGCGAGAGAGCCGAAGCGGGCGCTGTTGATCCAAATCCCCGGCAGGGTTCGATCGACGATGTCGCCGCTGACGTCGACAGCGGCCGCAAACAATGCGGTGATATTGTCCCTGCCGGTGCGTCCGGCCGAACGCGCCGCAACTTCAATGCCGTCAGCGGATTTGGCGATCCGTTCGAGGTGCTCGGACGCATTCTGTTGCCGCTGACCCAGCTCACGGATCGCATCCTCCACTCGCAGCGTCGCCTCAGCCACCTCGCGAACGGCGCCCTGCACGTCACGCGTGCCGGTGGCTTCAGCGAGTTTGTCGATCGCCTGCGCAGCAGCCAGGGAGGCGTTGAGGTGCAGCAGCTCCATCGCGGCTGCCTTGCTTTCAACGGGGATATCGAACTCGGCCATGGTTCTACTCCTGTCTCGAAGGGTCCTACACGTCCGAACTGTAGTCGGCGCGACCCTGGAACCTGCTCGCCAGGATGCTGGCGATCGGATTGGGGATAGGAATGGTCGATGCCGCGGCAACATCGGCACCAAGCTGTTGCAGCAGCGCGCGGATCCGCCGGCAGATCAACGATTTGCCTTCGCCTTGGCCAAACAGGTTGGCGACGTGGCAGGATGGGGACAGGGACCGCACCAGGCGCTCCGTCTGCAGTTCTTCCTGATAGGCAGTCTGGAGCTCACGGATCAGTAAGGGGTGGCTCGCATCGGCAGGGACATCGCCGTCAGTCGCGGCGCACAGCGCGTCGCCCACGGCCGTAAGGCTCTGTTTGAGCCCGTCGCCGAAATTGCATAGTCGGGAACCAATCCTTCCCGGGCCAGGTATGCTGAGGGCATCGAGAATCAACTTGCCGGTGGCAGCGCATCTGCGCTCAGGCTCCCCGGTGGCTCCAGGGTCGCTGCCCACCGCATAGGCGTCGATCGCACGGTCGAGCTTGAACAGGAGGAAATCAAGCAGGATCTGGCACGCGACCGTACTGTCGTCGCACGCACATCCGCTGAAGCAATCGATCTGCTCGAGCATGAACCCCCGGACGAGGGTGAGTTCGATCAGCCGCTTGGCCCCTTCGTCAGGTCCGCCGACGCCATAGAGGCCATAGACGAGGATCGGGGGGCGGGAGACGTAGAGCAGCCGCGTGCTCCCGGACATCTCGAAGGCGTCCACGAACAGCTGCAGCGCTGACATGAAGGTAATGAGCGGCGGGGATTCCGGCGAAGTGTTCGAGATGGGCGTCGCCAGCGGCACCTTGGTCGGCTGCCCGTACTGAATCAGCCGCTTGAAACGGTGTATCAGCATTGACGAGGCCGTCGAAAGTTCACGCAGTCCCTCGATACTCGCGCCGGTGGATAGGTCGACCAACTCATCCATCGCGGCGCCGAGGGCATTTTCCTCGAGCAGGGCGCGAAGGTCGGATTGGCCGCTTTCATCCAGTTTGCGGATGAGGTTACGATAGGCTTCCAGCCCCCGAGGCCACCCTTCCTGATCAAGCGATGCCTCGACGGATCCGGTGAGGCTCCGAAGGGCGGTGATGACCGCGTTGCGGCGGGCCTGGAGTTCGCCTGCGGCCACGCGGGTCAATGAGGTGCTGCGGGTCACTCCGTTCGCGGCTAGCCCATCGCCAATCGCGACCAGGATCAGGCCGGCCAGCACGTCGCAGCTTTGCGCCAAGCGGCGGAAAGGGATGCTGCTGCCATCGCTGAGCGCGCCCACGTAGCGCGCCAGCCGGGCATATTCGCTGAGCGAGCGCCGGGCCGCCATTGCCCGGTCATGATTGCTCGCATCGAGCGCGAGGCGGGCGGCGGCGAGACCGTCGGCGGCAAGCTGCCGCACTGCACGTCCCCATCCCACCAGTTCCACCCGCAGGTCCTTGAGCTCCGACGATGTGGTGAGCGTCAGAAGATCGCGCTCCAAATCATCGCGCGCCTGAATGAGTTCGGAAGAGGCCACACCGCTGATAGCGGTGCCAACAGCCTGTTCAGGTATCGAGGAGTAGGGAAGGCCCGCCTGCTCCCGACGTTGCCGGTCCGCCTCCTGCGGATAGCGCATCAGCAGCGCACTCGCGATCTGCGAAGGATCCCTGGGGTCGCTCACCCGCAATGCCTTGCGCAGCAAATTGTCGACGGCGATCGTTCGCGTCGACCGCGAGCTCGAAGTGCGGGTGCCGTTGGTCGTGAAAGCGTCGTTCATGACATTTCACCTCATGCTACGAGAGCGAGTGGAGTGGGTTGGTCGCCTCGGGTGCGCTCGCTTTGACGGCGCGCCAGGTGAGCGATGACCAGCTTGGAAAGTGCCTCGGGTTTCGCTCCCGCCTCGAGTGCAAGGCGGCTTGCGGAGAGGAGAAAGCGTGGCGGGAGATCTGGAAGCCGGCCGGCGGCAAGCTCTACGCCGCCGCGGCGGATCCGCGCTTCGTCCCCACGGGTGAACGGGATCGCATCGGCGAGCGCATGTTGGCCCAGAGCGCGGCGCGGTTGATAGGCGATCTCGTCCACAACCGCCGGCGCGATGCGGGGAACCGCCGACAGCAGGACCGGAGGCAATCTGTGGCCCCGGCGCGGGTCATAAAGAGTGCGCCAGACCTTCTCGACGCGCGCAGCCTCTTCCGGGAACCCCATGCGCCGCAGCATCTCCGCCAGGATCAGCACCCTGATCCAGCCCGTCGGATGGGCGCCGCCCGGCCGATAGGTGAGCGCTCTTGCCCCGGGATGGGCGAGAAACTCCATCATTCCCCAAGTCGAGGCGGTGCCCCCGAGCAGCAAAGCCGCGAGGTCCGCGAAAATCTCTTTGTGCCAGCGGCGGAAGATGGTGACGACCAGCGGATCGAAGCGCATCCGCGCCAGGCGATTGCTGACTGCGCCTGCATTCTCATGCCACAGGCCCATGTCAGCCTGCAGATTGTGAGCGACTTCGTGCAGGAACACCGGTTGCCAGGGATTGTCGCGATCCCACGGAATGCGAATGACGGGGAACGGGTTGCTGTCGCCGAGCAGGCGCGCCAGGGCGACGCCCCGTCGCTGCGTCGCCGGCGAATAGCCGTGTTCCATATAGGTCAGGGGCTTGAGCAGCGGGCCGCCGAACACTGAGGGGAGGGCGGCGCGCACTGCATTGTAGCAGTCCAGCGCGATCGCGTCGTGAGCTGCGAGAGCTGGCGCGAAGGCGGAGCCGCGCTGCGACATCACTTCGAAGAACATGCCGAAGGTGCGGCGAAGGCGGTCGATCCGACGATCGAGCATGGCCATCTGGGTGAGCGCCGCTTGGGGATCGGCGGGATTCCACTGCCGCTCAACTTGGGCGAATTGCTGGGCGATGACGCGGCTAATCTTGGCGAGACGCCGATTGGCTGCCTGGAAGTGGGCGCGGGACGGAGCGTAGGGCAGGTCCTGGAGCCGCAGACCTACTCGGCGAGGCGTCAGGCGGTTCAGACGCTGGGCCCGGGCCTTCAAGGCCTTGAGCTTCGTGTCTAGAAACCGCCTGGTGGAAGAGCCCGCACGCATGGCTGCGATCCTTTCCCGCGCTCGCTTCTTACCGGGGCCTGATCGTGATGATCGACGGACCACGCGTGACGATCCGCCGGCGCCGGCCGACGCCTGGCCCGCCGCCATACCCGCGCAGGCCGCCGCCTAGCCCGCCCGCTCTCCGGCCGACGCCGGCAGCAGCGCGCCGCACGATCCGCTGACCGCGCGGCGACGGTCGCACCAGCTGGCGGCGCAGCCGAGGATTCCGGTTTGCGACGCGCTGAGCAGTGCGGGCCAGAACGCGAGGCCGAACTGCAGCCGGCGTGCGCCGGGCGACGCCTGTGCGATGCACGCTTCGCGCGATGCGCGGGAGTGCCCGGATGGCGGTCGGGCCGCCGCGGTTGACCAAGTTCGTCGCCGCGCGGCGGACCGTGCGGATCGCCTGGACACGCTGAGCGGCCGGCATTCTTGCCGCCGCCGGCCCGAGGACGCGGCGGGCAGCCACGGCAGCCGCGACGGGGATTGCGGAGCGCTGCCTAACCGCGAGCTCGGCGAAGGCGTCGAGAGCCTCTTCCTCCGAGGCCTCGTCAGCCATCAGGCGGCCAACGACATTTGCGACCCGACCGATCGCCTGCGCCTGCGGGAGCGGAATCGCACTTGCGATGGGTCCGACGACGCGGGCGATCTGCCCAACGACCGGCGCTGCTCTGCGAACGGCGCCGGCGACACCACGGGCAGCGCGTGCCGCACCGCGGGCGACGCGGCGGACACCACGGGCAATCCGCCGAAAGAACTCGTCTGTGTCCTCGGCGGCGAGGGCAAAGGCGAGTGCCTCGTCCCAGGCATCCTCGTCCATCTCCTCGTCCGACTCGTCGAAGCCGTCGAACTCGTCGCCCTCGTCCATCTCGTCGCCGGCATTCATCTCGTCGAACGGCGTCGTCTCGTCATATTCGTCGCCTTCGTCGTACTCGTCGCCTTCGTCGCCTTCGTCGCCCTCGTCTGCCTCGTCGAAGCCGTCGCCCTCGTCCGTTTCGTCGAATTCGTCGTAACTGTCGGCTGAGCCCTCCGCCTCATCGAAGGCGAGGTCGTCGAACATCGATTCCTCATACCCGTCCATGTTGAGATCTCCTTGCGAGCGGTTGGCCCCTTGAGTGGCGGGAGCCAGCGGTAAACGCCCGCCCCATAGTCCGCCTGCTGAGAAGCCGTCTCAAGTCGGCAGGTTCTGGTAGTCGGTTCCGACGACTTGACAGGGGCCGATGAATCGCTCCGACAGTAATCGACGCGCACGTGGGCAGCCTACCTGACCTAAGGGTGCCCATGGTCCGCATTCACCCTACGCCGCCTGAATTCAGGACGTCAGCTCCAGGCCAATTTCAGCCGTTGCGCTGCCGGCTTTCGATGACTGGGATGGGCGCTTTCCTGCCTTTCAACTCTGCAAGGCTGCAGAGCACCGACACATATTCACTCATGAGATAATTAGTATTGCGCCCTGGTCCCGATTACGGCACCTTCATCTGAGACGCGCCGCAGAGCGCGCTTTGCGATGGAGGGGTACATGCGGATTCGGGCTTGCTGCATTGGTGCATCGGCTTTCGCTCTGGCTTGGAGCGGGACGGGCTTTACCCAGACACCGCCTGCTGATCCGGGCGCATCCACGGAACAGGCCGAAGATCCGACGCCGCGCCAGGGCGACATCATCGTCACCGCGCGTCGCCGCAGCGAAAATTTGCAGACGACGCCACTCTCGGGCTCGGTGCTGACGGGGACCGATTTGGCGAACAAGGGCGTCGCCAACGTCGACGCGCTGCAGTTCGCGGCGCCCAGCATCGTCGTCAACAATTTCGGCCAGGGCATCGACTTCAACGTCCGCGGCATCGGTAAGGGCGAGCACAACACCCAGACCGCGACTGGCGTCATTACCTATCGTGACGGCGCGCCGACCTTTCCGGGCTATTTCCAGCAGGAACCCTATTACGACATCGCCAACATCCAGGTGCTGCGCGGCCCGCAGGGAACGATCGTGGGGCAGAACGCGACGGGCGGCGCAGTGTTCGTCAACAGCAACGACCCGATCATCGGCGGCGGATCGCGCGGCTACATAAGCGCCAATGTCGGCAAGCACTCCGAGTTCGGCACGCAAGGCGCGCTCAACCTTCCGGTCAGCGACACCTTCGCAGCCCGCATCGCGGTTTACGGCCTGCGACGCGACGGCTTCTATGACATCACCGGCCCGGGCGGGAGCGACTATAACGGCAATAACGGCGACCAGCGTCATCTCGCCGGGCGGCTGAGCCTGCTCTGGAAACCTACCCCCCAGCTGTCGATCCTGTCGAAGACCGACCTCGTCTATCTCGACATGGGAGCGTACCCGGCGTCGCCGTTCCGGGACTATTATCGCTTTTTCCCGATCGGCAGCACCACGCCCAATCCCACGTTCAGCGATCTGTTCGATCTCAGTCTCAACTCTCCGCAGGAAGCCCGGGACAAATTCTACCGCACCATCCTCAGGGTGAATTATGAGTTCGACAGCGGGCTCCAGCTCCGCTCGGTCAGCGGCTTCTCCGAGGGCAACACCAAATACCGTGCCGACCTCGACGGAACGGCGACCATCAACTCCACCTTTTTCGACAGCGTCGATGAGCGGCAGTTCTCGCAGGAGCTCACGCTGATCTCGCCCGATACGGCGCGCTTCACCTATCTGGCCGGCCTCTTCGGCATCTGGAACAAATATACCTTTCGCGAGCCCTTCCAGTTTCTGATCGGCACGCCCGCCGGCAACGCCGCCACCGAATATCGCCTCGAAGGCATCAATCCGAACCGCTCGCTCGCAGCCTTCGGTCAGGTCGGCTTCGCGATCACTCCTGAACTCAAGCTCGAGCTCGGTGGGCGCTACACGGCCAGCCGTAGCCGGAACGACGTCGACGTGCTGCAATTCGGCGTGCCGATCGTTGCCGAGCAGCTGACGCAATCGGACGATTTCTCCTACAAGGTCTCGCTCGGCTGGGAGGCCAGCCGCGACCATTATCTGTACGCATTCATCGCCACCGGCTTCAAGCCAGGAGGCCTCAACGTGCCAGTGGGCTTCGGTCAGCCCGAGCCCTTCGGCCCGGAAACCGTCACCTCATATGAAGCAGGCTGGAAAGCCAATTTCGCGGACCGGCGCATCCGGACCGCGGTGAGCGCCTTCTACAATGAATATCAGGACTTCCAGGTCATCATCGGTAATCCCACGATTCCGGTTTTCGGTCTCGAAGTGAACGTGCCGGGCACGACCAAGATCTACGGTCTTGAGGCCGAGGCGGAAGCAAATTTCGGGGCGTTCAGCTTCGATGTCGGCTTCAACGTCCTCCGCAGCGAGCTTGGCCAGTTCTTCGCCACCGATCCGCGCGCCATTTCCCTGACGCCCTGCAACGTCAATACCGGTCCGGCCAGCGCCACGTGCCTCAATCTCAAGGGCCGCGACCAGACCTATGCGCCTGATTTCACCTTCAACGTCGGCGCCGAATATAGATTGGACCTTGGCGGCGACAGCACACTTACCCCACGGCTCAATTACGGCCATATCGGAGCGCAGTGGGCGACCCTGTTCCAGAACCGCGCCCGCGGCGATCGGATCGAGGAGCGCAACATCCTGAACGCTCAGCTCGCCTACAACAGGGGGAGCCTGACGGTCACCGCCTACGCCACCAATCTCACCAACCAGCATTATCCGGCGGCGCTCAATAGCGGCCTCTATTTCGCCGGGGCGCCGCGCCAATATGGCCTCAAGATCCTGAAGGCGTTCTGAGGCATCGAGCCGCCGCTCGCGCGATTCTGTGCGAGCGGCGTCGAGGCCTTGCCGCTGTCGAAAGCCGCGATGCAGAAATTTGGACTGACCGTAGACAAGTTCCTGGACCATGCTGCCAAATGGTTCGGAGCGAGCCAGGTGGTGTGGGCGGAAGACGGATCCGTACGAGCGAGAGTCGGCTATGCCGAGCTCAGGGAGCGAGCCAGTTGCCTCTCGGGAGCCCTTGCCGCGCTGGGACTCCGCGCCGGCGACCGCGTCGGCACGCTTGCCTGGAACACGCTCCATCATCTCGAGGTCTATTATGGCGTGATGGGCATGGGCGGCGTCTGCCACACGCTGAACCCGCGCCTGACCCCGGCGCAGCTCGCCGCCATGATCAACGAGGCCGACGATCGCATCCTCGCGGTGTCGGCAAGCCTGATCCCGCTGCTTCGCCAGATGCTCGCCGACTGCCCGCGAGTTGAACATGTCGTCCTGCTCGATGACGCTGATCCCGCCGAGGCGGGGCTCGGGGGATCCCCCCCGCTCCTGCAGCTTGAGACGCTCAGGTCCAGCCACGGCAAACGGCATCCCTGGGGGAACTTCGACGAGGAATCGCCGGCCGGGCTTTGCTACACGTCGGGCACGACCGGGCGTCCAAAGGGCGTGCTTTACACCCACCGCTCCAACTACCTTCATACGCTGCGCGCGCTCCAGGCGGATGCCGTCGCCGTCACCGCCCGGGACGTGGTGCTGCTGGCGGTGCCGATGTTCCACGCCAATGGCTGGGGACTTCCTTTCGCAGTGCCCGCCGCCGGTGCCAAGCTCGTCCTCCCCGGCCGAACCCTGGATGGCGGATGTCTGGCTCGACTGATCCGCGACGAAGGCGTCACCGTCGCCGTCGGCGTGCAGACCGTATGGCTAGGGCTGGCCGATCATCTCGAGCGAACAGGCGAGCGGCTGCCCACTCTGGAGCGCGTGCTGATCGGCGGCTCAAATTGTCCGGAAGCGCTTCTTCGGCGCCTCGAGGAGGGTCTTGGGGCGCGCGTGCAGACCAGCTGGGGGATGACAGAGCTCTCGCCCATTGGAACGATGTCTCCTCCCGACCGCGAGCCGGACGCCGCCGGAACGGCAGGCAAGCCGCCGATCGGCCTGGACCTCAAACTGAGCGACGCCGAAGGGCGAACGCTGCCCGAGCAACGCAATGTGCTGGGGCATTTGAAGGTCAGGGGCGCAAGTGTCGTCGACCGCTATTTTCAGGCCGATGCGGACGCGCTTGACGACGAGGGCTATTTCGACACGGGCGACCTCGCGACAATCGACGATTTCGGCAACCTCACCATCTGCGGCCGCGCAAAGGACCTCATCAAGTCCGGCGGCGAGTGGATCAATCCAGCTGAGATCGAGACGATCGTCGGCGCCCATCCCGGCGTCCGCCACGTGGCTGTGATCGCCCGGCCCGATGAGAAATGGGGAGAGCGCCCCGTGCTGGTCGTGGAGCGGGAGAATGCCGGCGATCCATGCACGCTGCTCGATCTCCTGCGCGGCAAGGTCGCAGACTGGTGGATACCGGACATGATCGCGGACGTGCCGACAATGCCGCTCGCCGCCACGGGCAAGATCGACAAGAACCGGCTGCGTGCAGATTATGAGACCGGAGCGATTGTCGCTCAGCAGGCCTGATCAGCCGCCTATTTGCAGTTGGAAGCCGGCGGAGGCAGCGGCGGCGCTGCCAATCCGACATTCCAGTTCCAGCCGATGCCGCCCGCTGCGCGCCGGCGGCACATCACCGCCTCGTTCAGCTCGAACATGCCCGGCATTAGATCCTCACGTGCTTGCGGAGTGTCGCCGAAATGGATGTAGGCCGCGGTCTTGCCGTAGGCCGGCCAGACAGGAGCACGCCGAGCGCTCGGACGGCCGCTCCGCGCGAAGCTGGTCCAATAGTCGATCATCGCATCCGACAAAGTGCGCTCGCGAGGCGTGTCCGGAACTGCGGGCCAGCGGGGCGGCGTCCCGTTGAAGGTGCCGAAGAGGTAGGGCAGCTCGGCCGCGTGGAAGGCGTGCAGTCCGGCCTGCTCGGAGGCCGGATAACCATGATCAAAGAGGTAGAGGTAGGAGGGCTGAGCGATCGCGGTCTGGCTGCGCACCAGCCGTTCCGACGTCCAGCCATAGAGGGCGTCGCGCGTGGTCGCGAGGATGCTCTCCTTGTAATCCGCGGCAGGATAGATGCGCAGGAATGCGTCCGCCAGATCAGCGTAGCGGGTCCTGATCTCGCGCTCATAGTCGGCCACCGTTGGCGGCGCCTTGGGCGCAAGCACGGTGAGTGACCTGATCTCGCCCTCATTGAAGCCCGCCAGCACCGGCACGGGCGCCTGCTCACCTGCATCGAACGTCTCGACCATCTGCTTGGGGAGCACCTGGCCGTCGACGTTGCCGAAGGGGAAGAAGCCGAGCTTGGCTGCCGCGTCGGTCAGCTGCTGAGCATCCACGGCACGCAGCTTCGCGGGGTCGGGCGCCTGCAGCGCCGTCGCCAGGAACTGCCCTGCGCCTTCCGCGGCCGGAGCGCCATGCACGCCGTTCCGCAGCTCCGGCATCGAGATCATGTAGGCGCTCTGCGCGATGGCACGGCTGAAGAGGCCGCGCGCCGCAGGCGACGACATCAGATACATGACACTCAGCCCACCGGCGGATTCACCCGCGATCGTGACGTTCCCGGGATTTCCGCCGAATGCCCCAATGTTCTTCTGGATCCACTTCAGCGCCGCGATCTGATCGAGCAGTCCGTAATTGCCTGAGACGCGCTGCGGGGTCTCCGCGCTCAGTCCTGGATGAGCGAGCCAGCCAAGCACGCCGAGCCGGTAGTTGATCGACACCACCACGACACCCCGTTCGGCGAGTCGGCGGCCGTCATAGAGCGGCTCGCGGCTGGACCCGGTGGTGAGAGCGCCGCCATGGATCCACACCAGCACAGGCGCAGCCTTGGCGCCTCGCGGGGACCAGACATTGAGCGTGAGGCAGTCCTCGCTCACCGGCAGCGGATCGCCTGAATAGATCGAGACCGTTTTGGCCTGCGGCTGCACGCAAGCAGGCCCGAAATCGGTGGCACGCCGCTCCCCTGCCCATCGCGCCATCGGCGCCGGAGGCCGCCAGCGCAGCGCGCCGACCGGCGGCTTGGCGTACGGGATGCCGCGATAGACGCCTACGTCCTGCTCATAGGTGCCGCGGACCTTTCCCGCCGGAGCGTTGACCGCCGGCCCCGGAACCGCGCCGACCCCGGCGCTGCCAAGCGTCAGCGCAACCAAGCTCCCAAATATCTTCATCAAACGGCTTCCTGCTTGCGGAGGGTTCGCGCGAGCCAAAGAAAAAGGCCGATCGCGACGGCATAGAATGGCGTGAGCGTGTAGAGCGCGAGCTGCAGCGAATTGGCGGCGCCGCCTGCGGCGAACCAGTCGCTTGCCGCGCCGACCCAGGTCGGCCCGAGCCCAAGTCCGATGAAGTTCATGACCAGCAGCAGCAGGGCGCCTGCGAGCACGCGTTGGTTCGGCGGCACCTCCTCCTGCACCAGCGTCACCGAGCAGGACAGGTAGAAATAGTTGAAGAACATCACGACCGTCAGCAGCAGCAAGGCCAGCGGCCAAGACGGAGCCCAGACGAAAGCCAAGTAGAATGGCGCCGCGATCGCGAGAGACGCAGCGGGCGCGGTGGCAAAGGCGCGGCGCGATCCCCGTGTCAGGCGATCGATGACCTTGCCCGACACCACCATGCCGCCGCCCATTCCGATGACGATCACCAGCGCATACCACACCGCTACGTCGGAAAGCGTCATCCCCTTCTCGCGCATCAGGAACAGCACCGCAAAATTGCCGAGGCCGTACGTCACGAACTGCGTGGCGCCGCTGCCGAAGGCGGCGAGCGTCAGCACCGGATTGGCGAAGAAGGCCCGGATGGTTCCGAAGAACGGGGCCTGCGCCGCTGGCCCCCGCGGCGCGCCGGCATCGGTGGCGCCCCGTGCCGGCTCGGGCACAACGAATGGCAGCGCGATCGCCGCCGCGATTCCAACTATGCCGATCGCGACGAATGCGTCACGCCAGTTGAAAGCGGCCGCAATCGAGGCGCCGAGCGCAACCCCGAGCGCCGCCCCGATCGGCGGGCCGAGATTATAGATGCCGAATGCCAAGCCGCGCCGACCGGGCGGAAAGCTGTCGGTGATGAGCGCGTAGGAAGGCGGAACGCCGCCCGCCTCTCCAAAACCCACGGCCATCCGCGCAACCACGAGCTCGGGATAGGTCCGCGCCAAGCCGCACGCCACGGTCGCGGCGCTCCAGATCCCGCAGGCGGCGGTCAGCACGGCCACACGGTTGGTCCGGTCGGCGAACCAGCCAACCGGAATGGCGATGAAGCAGTAGAACATCGCGAAATACAGACCGCCGATGAGACCGAGCTGCCCGTCCGTCACATGCAAGGTGTCCTGGATCGGCTTGGCCAGGATGCCGAGCAGCTGACGGTCCAGGAAATTCAGGACATAGACGAAGGTGAGTATCGCGAGGACAACCCCAGGACTGCGCCGGGCTCGACCCTCTGCCGGGTGGGCCGGAGATGGTGCGGCAATCCCGCTTTTGTTCACCGCCACCAACCTCTCCCAAGGCCTCGCTTCTTTCTGCGACAGTGACAGCACAGCGACCTTCCTGTCAACGCACGCTCACTCGTGCGTGAATAAACTGCGGCCGGCGCTTGACGGTGAGCGCGTTAGGCGGGAGTGACGATCACCTGATGACAAGCGAGAAGCCCATCCGCCGCTCCCGCAAGGCCGAACAACGTGCCGAGACGATGGAGCAGATATTCGACGCGGCGGAGGAGCTTTTCTCCAAGCACGGCCTGCACGGCGTCACCCTGAAGGACGTGGCCGTTCGCGTCGGCGTCCACCACACGCTGCTCAATTATTATTTCAGCGACAAAAAAGCCTTGTTCGACGCCGTCTTCGCACGCCGGGCAGTGGTCACCAGCGAACGCAGGATGCGAGCGCTGGACGAATATGAAGCTTCGGCTGGAGGAAAGCCAACCGTCGAGGGCGCGCTCCACGCCTTCCTCGACACCGACCTCGACACCTACATCGAGGGTGGCGAGGGCTGGCGGAATTACGCCAAGCTCGGCGCGCAGGTCTCAAACACGCCCGAGTGGGGCGCGAGTCTGATGGACCAGCATTTTGATCCCGTTGTCCTGCGGCTGATCGATATCCTCAAGAAAGCGCTCCCGGATTGCGCGGAGCAAGACATCTTCTGGGGCTATCACTTCGTGACAGGCGCCTTGATGCTGACGCTCGCGCGCACCGGTCGCATCGACAAACTGTCGCACGGTCTGTGCCGATCAGAGGATTTCGCAGCGGTGAAGCAGCGCATGGCCACTTTCATGGCCGCCGGATTCCGGGCCATATGCAAGTAGAGCATGGGCGCAACAGAGGCTCGTGGACCCGTTGAGCGTCTGCTTTCGGTGCACGCTGGAACGGGAATGAATGTCTGGGTGCATAGCAGTCCTAGACCGATTGCTCACTAAGCGCCCAAGAAGGTCGCTTGGTCCTCCCACGCCAGCGGCATTTGCTGAAGAAACCACTTCGTCTCGAGACCCACCGGCATGGCGCCCGCTGCCAGCTGCTTCTGTATCGACGGGGCAAGGAGGCCCAGCATCATCAGGCGCCGGTGACGCCGCTCTCGCGGGGCTTCCGCCCTGTGATGAATGCGCCTGTCTAGCGGTGACGTAGAGTAGCGCTGAAGGAGATCGCGAGCCGACCTCCACAGCGTCGGCAGAGCCCCCTGCCCGCCAAGCTGCTTCGTCTGGCCTACCGAGCCGCCGCGGAACCTCGGGGACGATCGACGATGAACCGGATTGCCCCATCGCGATCTGCTGCGACTCGTCCACCCGGCAGTCGCTCCTGAAGGCGCTGCATAACCCAGTCGGCCGGCTCGTGAGGTTCTGCAATTCCGGCTGGATCGATGATCTGGTGGAGGCTTCTCTCGCGGACCTCTACTGCCCTCACCAACGAGAGGATCTCGTTACAGGGCAGCGGCTCGCTGGAGCCAAGCACCCGTCCAATAGTGCGTAGCACGAGGTCCTCAAGCCCGGCGGCTGCCACACGCAAGACCGCGCCGTCACGGCGAGATGTTTGAACAGTCGGCAGCGCATTAGCCGAGACGTAGTATCGATAGAGTCGTCCGCCGCGGCCGTAGCTGAAGCAGCTGGCATGGGCGCCCCCTCAGCATCGACCACACGGCCGATTAAGGGGCATAGAGTTTGTCGCCTTGGCTTGTTGTGCCGCGCTCGCCGATTGGCGGCGAGCGCCTCCCCCACCTTTTCGAACAGCTCGCGGCTAATGATCGCCTCATGCTCGCCCTCGTGCCGAACGCCGCGATGCACGACCTCCCCCAGATAAAGGCGGTTCTGAAGTATGTAGTAGAGGGCTCCGCAGCCTAGCGGGACACCGCCAATCTCCCTCCCGGAACGTCCGACCCATCGCTTCGACACAACTCCGGCGGCACGGAGCTCCTTCATCAGCTCAACGCCGGAGCCGAGCTCCAGGTAGCGGGTGAAGATATGCCGCACCTGGGCTGCGTCAGCCTCATTGAGCACTAGCCTCCGATCGCCAAGGCCATATCCCAGCGGCAGGTTCCCGCCATCCACATGCCCTTCGCCTTGGACGCAGCGACCTTGTCGCGGATCCGCTCGCCTGTGACCTCCCGCTCGAACTGCGCAAACGACAGAAGCACGTTGAGGGTCAACCGGCCCATGCTGGTGGTGGTGTTGAAGGCTTGGGTGACGCTGACGAACGATACTCCGCGGACATCCAGCCGCTGCACGATGTGGGAGAAGTCCATGAGCGAGCGCGTCAGGCGATCGACCTTGTAGACGACAATCACGTCGACCCGTCCAGCATCCACGTCCGCCAGAAGCTGCTGGATAGCGGGGCGGTTCATGTTCCCGCCGGAGAACCCTCCGTCATCATAGTGCTGCGCAAGGACCTGCCACCCCTCCCCCGTCTGCGACTTCACGATAGGCTTCGCACGCCTCGCGCTGAGCATCGAGCGTGTTGAAGACCTGATCCAGTCCCTCCTCGGTCGATTTCCGCGTGTAGATGGCGCAGCGCTTTATGCTTTTCTGCCCCGCCTCGATCATATCGTGGACTTCGGCCGAAGACCAAAGAAGCGGTGCCCGTTCCAGCGCGTGCCGGTGATGGCGCGAGCCGTTTCGGAGAGGCTTCGGTAGGTCGTACCCTGGTGCAGAAAGCCGTGTTCCAGCACCTCAACGTCGTGTCTCAGGCCCTGCCACTCGCGGACGCGTCGTGTTTCCGGGATCAAGGCAGGAGATGACGGTGTCGCCCGGTCCGACTTCAGAAGGCGGATCGTCGCTGCATCGAGACCGCCGAAGGCGTCGGCCTGAATGCGCCATGCCAAGAGGCGCGAGAGCAGTTCGGTCGAGCGCATCTTCGGCGGCTCGCCGTATCGACGGCGCCATTCCTCCCTCAGACCGGTGAGGTCGAGCGCCGTAAGCGCTCGAACCTCCTCCCTCACTTTAGCCGCATACTTCACGCCGCGGGCTCGGCGCTGCCTGACCCGACGATCGGCCCGGGCAAGGCTTCGGTCATTCGCCCAGTGCAAGTTCGGCAGGTCGTGAAGCCGCATCCTGCCATCCGCCCCCTAGCGCGCGGAACAGATCGACCTGTGCGCGGACGATGCGGGCATCGGCTGCCGCGAGATCGGCTTCGGCCTCGGCAAAGGTCCGTTCGGTGTCGAGCAGCTCGAGCGATGCGATTTCCCCCTCGCGCTGGCGTGCGCGCGTGATGCGAACAGCCGTGTCGGCATCCGCCCGTGCGGCGGCAAGAGCAGCGCGCCGCTCCAGTTCACGAGCATAGTTCGAGAGCGCCGTCTCCGTCTCCTCCAGGGCGGTGAGCACCGTCCCATCGAACTCCGCCAGCGCCGCCTGTGAGTCCGCTTCGGAGCCGGCGATGCGGGCGCGTATGCCTTCGCGATCGAACGACCAGTTGATCAGCGGGCCGAGCAGGAAACCCACTGCGCCGCCGGTAAAGAGATTGCCGAGGCTGGTTGCGGTCGAACCCAGGGAACCGCCGAGCGTGACGCGCGGGTAGAGATCGGCAGTCGCGACACCGATCCGCGCGGTCGCCGCGGCGAGTCGGCGTTCGGCCGCACGCACGTCGGGCCGACGCGCGAGCAGGGCTGCGCCGTCGCCGACCGGAATCGGTCGGTCGAGACGCGGCGCAGTCTCCCGCGCACCGGCGATCTTGGCCAACTCGCCCGGGGCGCGACCGGTGAGGGTAGCGAGCCTGAAGAGCGCCGATTGCCGCTCCGCCGCAATCGCCGGCACTTCCGCCTGGCGCTGGTTGCGCAAGGCGGCGATGCGGGCGACGTCGAGGCGCGTGGCGAGGCCGACCTCGCGGCGCCGCTCCGTCAGCTGTATCGAGCGGTCGAGCAAAGCGACGATCCGCTCGGCCACGTCGAGCCGCTCGGCGGCCGAGGCGGCGTCGGCATAGGCACGGGTCGTCGCGGCGGCGACGGCGACGCGGACGGCGTCCGCGTCGGCGGCCGCGGCGGCAACGTCGCCGCGCGCCGCTTCAACTCCGCGCCCGACCCTTCCGAACAGATCGACCTCGTATGAGACTTCCAGCCCGGCGTCCAAATTCCAGCTTTCGCTGTCAGTACCGGCAACACGCTGGGCCTCCGGTAGGCGGGCGTAGCTGGCACCGGCACCGATGCCGCCCTTCGGCAATCGATCGGAGCGCACCTCGCGCAGCACAGCCCGGGCCCGGGCGAGCCGCGCCACGGCGACACGTATGTCGGTATTGGCATTCAGCGCCTCGAGGACGAGGCTGTCCAGCACCGGATCCTGGTAGAGCTGCCACCAGCGGTCGTGCGCCGCCTCGGTGGCGCTGACCGCCGGACTGGTCGAGAGGAAGGGGCCGGTCTGTGCCACCCGAGAGGAGGGAGCGACATAGTCCGGCCCCGCCGCGCAGGCGGCAAGCGCGAGCGCGGAAGCGGTGGCGAGGAACGTGCGGAAGGCGTTCATGACGATCTTTCCTATTCGGCGGGGACGAGCGCCGGCTCCGGCGAGCGACCCGGCTTAGCGCGCCGGAAGCGGTCCCCGAGAGCACGGCAGACGACGTAGAAGGTCGGCGTGAAGAGCAGGCCGAAGCCGGTCACGCCGATCATCCCAAAGAAGACGGCCGTGCCGAGCGCCTGGCGAAGCTCCGCGCCCGCGCCGCTCGCGATCAGCAGCGGCACCACGCCCAGGATGAAGGCGAAGCTCGTCATCAGGATCGGCCTCAGGCGCGTCTGCGCGGCGCGAACGGCAGCCTCGACCGGCGAGAGCCCGTCCTCTTCCTCCGCCTGCTTGGCGAACTCGACCACCAGGATCGCGTTCTTCGCCGCGAGTGCGATCAGCACGACGAGCCCAATCTGCGTCAGAACATTGTTGTCCATGCCGCGCAGGTTCACGCCGGCCATGGCCGCCAGGAGGCACATCGGCACGATCAGGATGATCGAGAGCGGGAGCGTCAGGCTCTCATATTGCGCCGCGAGCACCAGGAAGACGAACAACACCGCCAGTCCGAAGACGATGGCCGCCGTGCTGCCCGCCGCCTTCTGCTGATAGGCGATGCCGGTCCATTCGTGGCCATAGCCGTCCGGCAGCGTCTCGTCGGCGAGCTTCTCCATGGTGAGAAGCGACGCACCGGACGAGTAGCCGGGCGCGGTGTCGCCATCGACCTCGACCGCGGGGAAGAGGTTGTAGCGAACGACGCGATAGGGCCCCGTCTTGTCCTCGAACGTCGACACGGAACCGATCGGCACCATCGCCCCGGAGTTGGAGCGGGTCCGGAGGTTGGCGATGTCGGCTTTCGTGGCGCGGAACGGGGCGTCGGCCTGCGCCGTCACGCGGTAGGTGCGGCCGAGCAGGTTGAAGTCGTTGACGAAGGCCGAGCCGAGATAGACCTGCAGGGCCTCGAACACCCGCTCCGGCGGCACGCCGAGCATGTCCGCCTTGCGCCGGTCGACGTCGGCATAGACGCGCGGCGTCGAGGTATCGAAGAAGGTATAGATCTGCGCGAGGCCCGGCGTCTGGTTCGCCTTCCCGATCAGCTCGTTCGATTTGGCGGCGAGCTCCTGATAGCCGTTGCCGCCGCGGTCCTGGACCATCATCCGGTAGCCGCCGGCCGAGCCGATGCCCTGGATGAGTGGCGGCGGCACGACCATCAGCCGCGCCTCCGTGATATCCGCAGTCGCCGCCCGCGCTTCATCCATGATCTGGGCGAAGCTCTTGCCGAGGCGCTTGCGCTCCTCGAACGAGTCGAGCGGGAAGTAAGCGGCGGCGGCGTTCGGCGCGAGCGTCTGCGACGGGCCGTCGAAGCCGGCGAGCATGACCGAGCCCTTGATGCCCTCGATCGGCAGGATGCGGTCAGCGACCTCGCGCAGGACGGCATCCGTGCGCTCTACCGAGGATCCCGGCGGCAGCTGCACGACCGTGAGGAAATAGCCCTGGTCCTGCGCCGGAATGAAGCCGGTCGGCGTCGACCAGAACAAGGCGCCGGTGGCGGCGATGAGCCCGCCATAAGCGAGCATCATCCGCTTCGGGCGTGTGACCAAGGTCCGGGTGAGGCCGGCATAGCCGGCGCTCATCCGCTCGAACTCTCGATTGAAGCGGTCGCCTGCGGCTCGGACCAACCGCTTGAACCGCCCGCCCGTCGGCTTCGCTTCGTGCGCGCGCAGCAGCAATGCGGCGAGCGCCGGCGACAGAGTGAGCGACAGGAGCAGCGAGATCACGGTCGCGGTCGAGATCGTCACCGCGAACTGCTGGTAGAAGGCACCCGACAGGCCGGTGAGGAAGAGCGTCGGCACGAACACCGCGCACAATACCAGAACGATCGCGACCAGAGCTGCCGACACCTCGTCCATCGACGTCCGCGCCGCCTCGAGCGGCGTCAGGCCGCGCTCCAGGTTCCGCTCGACATTCTCGACCACCACGATCGCATCGTCGACGACGATGCCGATCGCCAGCACCAGCCCAAACAGCGACAGGTTGTTGAGCGAGTAGCCGAAGGCGGCGAGCACGGCGAAGGTGCCGATCAGCGAGACCGGGATCGCCACCACCGGGATGATCGTCGCCCGCCATTTCTGGAGGAAGACGAGGATGACGAGCACCACTAGGGCGGCCGCTTCGAGCAGGGTGGTCATCACCGCCTCGATGGACTGGGCGATGAACTCGGTCGGGTTGTAGATGACGCGATATTCGAGCCCCTTGGGGAAGTTTGCCGAAGCCGCTTTCATCTCGGCCTCGACCGCCTCGGCCGCCGCCAGCGCATTTGTGCCCGGTCGTTGGAAGATGCCGAGCAGAACCGTCGGCTTGCCCGAAAGGTAGGTGTTGGACGCGTAATCGGCGGCACCGAGCTCGACGCGGGCGACATCCGAGACCCGGACCTGCCTCCCCTCCGCATCGCTCCTGATGACGATGTCGGCGAACTGCTGCGGGTCCTTGAGCCGCCCCTGCGTCTCCACGTTGAGCTGGAAGGCGTTGCCGCTCGCATAAGGCGGCTGGCCGAGCGTGCCGGCCGCGACCTGTACGTTCTTCGCCCGGAGCGCCGCGACGATCTCGCCCGCTGTCAGGTCGAGCGCGGCGGCGCGGCTCGGATCGATCCAGACCCGCATCGAATAATCGCGTGCACCGAACAGCTGCACGTCGCCGACGCCGTCGATGCGGCTGATGCGGTCACGCACCTGCGTCAGCGCATAATTGGAAATGTAGCCACGATCGAGGCTCTCATCAGGCGAGATCAGGTTCACAACCATCAGGAAGTCGGGCGAGGTCTTGCGCGTGACGACGCCGAGCCGCTGCACCTCCTCCGGAAGCCGCGGCACCGCGATCGCGACGCGGTTCTGGACCAGCACCTGCGCGGCATCGAGATCGGTGCCGATCTTGAAGGTGACGGTGACCGTCAGGCGCCCATCCCCGGTCGACTGCGATGACATGTAGAGCATGTTGTCGACACCGTTGATCTCCTGCTCGATCGGGGCCGCGACGGTTTCGGCGACAGTCTCTGCGGACGCGCCCGGATAATTGGCCGCGACCGTGACCGTCGGCGGCACGATCTCCGGATATTGGGCAACGGGCAGGCCGATATAGGCGATGGCCCCGACGATCGTGATGACGATCGCGATGACGGCCGCGAAGATCGGCCGCGAGATGAAGAACCGCGAGAGGCGCATCGCACCCTCCTTGCTTTGAGATGGGTCAGCGGGCGGCGGAGAAGGTCGCTTCGCCGGTGACTGGAGCCGAGACAGGCGGGGCATCCGCGGCAGCGGCCGGGCTGATGCGAGCCGCCCGGGTGAGGACCTTGGCGCCGGGAGCCGCAAGCTGGGTTCCGCTGATGACGATGCGGTCGCTCGGCTGAAGCCCTGAGCGGATCACGCGAAGCCCCTGCACGACCGGTCCGAGCTCCACCGGCCTCGGCTGAACGACACCATCGTTGCCGACGACCAGCACGAGCTTGCGCGCCTGATCAGTTTGGATGGCGGCGTCCGGCACGAGTAGCGCCTGCCGGGTTCCGCCGCTGGCGAGGCGCATGTTGCCGAACATGCCCGGGGTCAGGAACAGGCCGGGATTGGCGAGCACAGCCCGGCCGCGTATCGTGCCGGAGCGCGGATCGAGCCCGTTGTCGGTGAAGTCGAGCCGCCCGCGCCAGCGATAATCGGTCTCGTCCTGCAGCCGGATCTCGACCGGGGAGGCTCCGGCTTCACCGTCGCCCCGCTTGGTCTTGAGGAACAGGGATTCGGACGCGTCGAACGCGAAGTAGATTGGGTCGAGGGCGTTGATCGTGGTCAGCAAAGTGGCCTCGCCGCCCGCCCCTCCCGCGACCAGATTGCCGGCGTCGATGCGGCGATCGGAAATGCGTCCCGAGATCGGGGCGCGAACCTGCGTGAACTCCACGTCGAGGGCACGGGCGCGTACCCGCGCCTCGGCGGCGGCGAGGGCTGCCGTCGCCGCCTGCACGCGCGCCTGCAGCCGGTCGACGTCGCTGCGCGAGACGGCTTCGACCTCGAGCAGCCGCGTCGCGCGGCCAAGGTCGGCGCGGGCGAGGGCAAGATCACTGCGGGCGCTGGCGACGCTGGCCCTCGCCTCCGCAAGCGCGGCAGTGAACGGCCTTGAATCGATGGTGAAGAGGAGCTGCCCCTTTCGCACCACCGCGCCGTCACGGAAGTGCACGGCGGTGACGGCACCTGAAATGCGCGGGCGGACGTCGACCGTGCGGCTCGCCTCGAAGCGGCCGATATAATCGTCCCACTCTTCGACGCTGCGCTGGAGCGGCGGCGCCACCGCGACGGTCGGTGGCGGCGGCGCCGCGGCAACGGGCGCCTCCTCGTCCAGCAGCGTCCCGCCGGCAGCGGCCACGAGCCCCAGCGACAGGACCGCGATCGCGGCCCCCTTCCAGCGACTTCGCGGCGCTGGCGCGACTTGCTCCGGATGCGCCTCGTCCACGGGCGGACGCCCGATCTTGCTGATCATGTTCATGAATTTATCCCCCGTTGAGCGGCCGCCTGGCCGCTTTCGATGCTCGAGAGCAGCGTCTGCAGCTGCTCGCGGGTAAAGCCGGCGGCGCGGAAGGCAGCGACTTCGGGAAGCGGAACGGCGTAACCGCGGCGCCACGCCATCACGGCCATGCGGCGCAAGGCTTCCAGGCGCGGGTCTGCGAGCTTCGGATTGCGGCGCGTGCCGAACAGGCTGCCCAGCGCCATCGCCACCCGACCCGGTTCGGAAAGGCTCGAAAGCCCGTCGCGCCGGGCGAGCGCGATCACCGACCATTCAAGCGGCGAGAAGCCGGTGCTGATGTGGGCGGATGCCGACTTGGCTTTGCGCGCAACCGCGCCGGTTGCCGTCGGGATCGCCTCAGCAAAGTTCAGATAGGCCATGGTTCGTCTCCCTTTCTCGAGCACGCACTTCGCCCTCGCCCGGCTCGCTCTGAACCGCGCGTCCCTTGCTGATGCGTTCGTCTGAATGATGCGGCACCTGATGGCCGCATCGTGATCGTCTTGCCGCTCGGACCCTGGAGCCAAGATGTGAGTCCGCCGTCCGTCGGCGCGATCGCACCTACGTTGGCGTTCAGATAATGAATGGCTCTCTAGATGGTCACGAAGCGGTGTCGCGGCCCGCGACTAAGGACCGTCTCGCGGTATGAAGCAGAGTCGGCAGCGCATGCTCATCTCCGGATTTTCACCGGTCGCTCACCAACCGGACTTGAATACCGTTCGGTATGTAAAGCAGCTGCCGTTCAGGTCAAGGGATTTCTATACTGGCCGGTAAAATATATTCAGCTGCTCGGCCACATCGCCAGGCTGGTGTCGATCAGCCGCTCCAGATCCTGCCGCGTGGCGCCGGCGCCCGCCTGTACCGACATGCCTTGGATGATCGCAGCCAACCAGCTCGCGAGGCCTGCTGGATCGGCAGAGGCGGGAAGATCGCCCTCCTCCTTCGCCCGTTCGAGCCGCCTGATCAGCGCCAGATGGGAAGGCATGCGCCGGGCGATCACCTCTGCCCGAATCGATTCCGCTTCCGCGCCGCACGCGGTCGCGCTGATCACCCCGAGGCAGCCCCGCGGCTCGCAGGGGTTGGTCTGCATCTCGAGTGCGCCGCGCAGGAGGCTTTCCGCTACGCCCCGCGCGTTCGGCGCCACCAGCGACTGATCGATGTAGGCGAGCTTCTCCCGCTCATAGAGGTCGAGCGCCTTACGGAAGAGCGATTCCTTGTTCCCGAACGCGGCGTAGAGGCTCGGCCGGGTGATCCCCATCGCCTCGGTCAGATCGGTGAGCGACGTCCCCTCATAACCCTTGGTCCAGAACACGCGCAGCGCCGCCGCCAAGGCGCCTTCGGTGCAGAATTCGCGGGGCCGACCCTTGGGTGCCGGGCATGCTGCTGTTTTCATATCGGACGGTATATAAGTGCATCTTCCTGCGCCGTCCAGTCACCGCCGCAGCAAAGCACTGGAGCATAACGAAAAACTCACCCCATGCTTCTGCGGCGCATCCGGTTCTTCCCGTGGTGAACTTCCGACCGCTCTAAATGGCGCAGGAGATAGGACGCGTTCAAGCCATTCGGGCGCGGAAAAGTTGCCCGCCTTCTATGATCAAAACTATGCCCATGGCGGCTACACCGATGCCAAGATAGCCGAGTGCCAGCGGAAGTGTGGTGCCGTCATAGGCTTGCCCGATGACGGTTCCCACAGCTGCGGCGCCAGTGCTGACAATGAAGCCTTGGATCGAAGATGCCGTTCCGGCAATGTGTCCCACCGGCTGCATTGCCATCGCTCCGAAGTTGGAGCCGCACAGGCCGATACAGGTCATGCTCAGCGCCTGGATAGCAACATAGACCCAGAGACTCTCCAATTGTGCCCAGGCGACGAGCACATGGGCAAGCGACAAGACGATGAGCGCAAGCAGTCCCACTTGCGAGATGACACGCGTTCCGAGCCGTTCAACGAGGCGGCTGTTGGCGAAGGAGGCGCAGGCCATGAAGAACGCGCAGATACCGAACAGGATCGAAAAGTGGCTGCCTTGCTGGAACGTGTCCGCGAACACCTGCTGTGCTGATGAGACGAACGCGATGATCCCGCCGAACGGCAGCGAGGCGGCAAGCGCGTAGCCGAACGAGTAGCGGTTGCTCAGTGTCTCCCGATAGGCTTCAGCCAAGGACGCCATTGAGATGGGCCGACGCAACTCGGCCGCGAGTGTCTCCGGCAAGCGAAACAAGGCCCAAGCCAGCACCAGCGCGGCGAACGCACCCAACACGTAGAAGATAAAGCGCCACGGCCCGAGCGACAGCAAGCTCTGCCCAATAGTAGGCGCGAGGATGGGGACGAGAAAGAAGATCATCTGCGCAATCGAGGTGATCCGAGCCATGCGCCGGCCCGAATAACTGTCGCGGACGATCGCCACTGCCAGCACGCGAGATGATGCCGACATCAGCCCCTGTAGCACCCGAGCAGCAACAAGAGCGGCAAAGGTCTGTGCGCCCGCGGCGAACACACTGGCGGCCACAAATCCTGCCAGCGTGACGAGCAGCACCGGCTTGCGACCGTAGCGATCAGCGAGAGGCCCATAGAGAAGCTGGCCTACGCCAAAGCCAAAGACATAGGCCGTTACGACCCATTGCATCGCGTTCGCACTGGGGGTGCCCAGTTCTCGGCCAATTTCGGGGAGAGCCGGAAGCATCAGGTCAACGCCCAGTGCGTTCACAGCCATTATCGCTGCGACAAAGGCGACGAACTCGCCGCGGCTCAATCCGGGATGTGGTGTTCGCTCCGCCGACATCAGCCGCGACTACCGGCCTGGAGGCATCCATGCCAAGCTCATTGACGGAGCCTGCATCCAGCTCAGTTTTGCTGACACAGCAGGCCTGGTGGGTCGAGATCGTCTAGTCAGCCGCGGAGCCCGGGCGTAATCTGGATCGTTCGCGAGGGCGCCAAGCGGACTTTTCGGTTCCTTCGAATACAACGACTTACGCTGCTCGCCTGGCACCCATTCCCAGATCAACAGAATAAATTTCCCTGTTCTTCTAGAGCAGGGAACTGTCAGCCAACCGGCGGGAAACATTTTGGGAAGTGGCGTCTGAGACGCCCTCCTCGTCGTCAAGTCGGCTGCATTTTGATTAAAATCCCCGTTTATGCCTAGGAAGCAGGGAATAGCAGAGACTTGTGACCATTGGACTGGCCGCGCCTCCACCTTCCATAGACAGGATGCGCACCGCCGCTTAGTCCGGCTTTCCCGATCAAGGAGAGCCGCCTCGCGATGGACCGCCGCCAGTTCATGACCTCCGCGGGCGCCGTCGCGCTTGCCGCCACCCTGCCCTCCTGCGCCACGACCGGGCCTGCCGCCGGCGAAGATGCGCGGCTTCGGGCGCTGCTCGACCGCTTCTTCTACGACCGGCTTCAGGACAATCCGGAAGCAGCGACCTCGCAGAGCCTCGACACCGGCGAGCGCACGAACCTGCGCTTCCTCCTCGACGATTATTCGACCGCCGGGCGCGCGAAGGACCTCGCCCGCGCGCAAGCCGAGCTTCGCGAGCTTCGCACCGTGCGGCGGGCGTCGCTCGGCGATGCGGCGGCGCTGGACTATGACGTCGTGGAATATGGGCTGGAGCGCACGATCACGGGCCTGGAGCGTTTTCCCTACGGCGCCTCGGGCGGATATTATGCCCCCTATGTTCTGAGCCAGCTCACCGGCCCCTATCGCGGCATTCCGGATTTTCTGGACAACCAGCATCCGATCGAGACCCGCACCGACGCCGAGGCCTATCTTGCCCGCCTCTCCGCTTTCCCCCGCGCCCTCGACCAGAGCAGCGAGCGTCAGCGGCAGGATGCCGCGCGCGGCGTGTTCGCGCCCGACTACGTCCTCGACACGACGCTGCGGCAGCTCCGCAGCCTGCGCGACCAGCCGGCGGCGAAGACCCAACTGGTTCAGTCGGTCGAGCGCCGCGCCGCCGCGAGAGGCATTGCCGGCGACTGGGGGCGGACAGCCGAGAAGATCGTCACCGAAGGCGTCTTCCCCGCGCTCGATCGCCAGATCGCTCTCGTCAGCGACCTGCGCCGCCGCGCCACCCATGATGCGGGCGTATGGCGGCTGCCCGACGGAGAGGCTTATTATCAGGCCGCCGTCGAAGCCTCCACGACGACGAAGCTCACTCCGGAAGAAGTGCACCAGATCGGGCTCGAGCAGGTCGCCGCACTCGAGGCGCAGCTCGATCCGATCCTGCGCGACGCCGGCCTGACCCGCGGCACTCCCGGCGAGCGGCTGGCCGAGCTCAACAAGCGGCCGGATCAGCTCTTCCCGAACACGGACGAGGGCAAGCAAGCGCTCATCGCCGAGCTCAACCGCCAGATCGCAGAGATCGAAGCGCGGCTGCCGCAGGCCTTCTCGACGCTCCCGAAGGCGCGGGTGGAGGCACGGCGGGTGCCGCCACTGATCGAAGCCGGATCGGCGGGTGCCTATTATGACAGCGCGCCGCTCGATAATTCGCGGCCCGCCATCTACTATATCAAGCTGCAGGACACGTTTGACCGGCCGAAATTCGGCCTGCGCACCCTCACCCACCACGAAGCCACGCCCGGCCACCATCTCCAGGTCAGCCTCGCCCAGGAATCCGATACGATCCCGCTGATCCGGCGGTTCGGCGGCTATTCCGCTTATTCGGAGGGCTGGGCACTCTATGCCGAGCAACTGGCCGACGAAATGGGCATGTACGAGGGCCGCCCGCTGGAGCGTGCCGGCATGCTCCAGTCATTCCTGTTCCGGGCGACGCGGCTGGTGGTGGACACCGGCATCCATGCCAAGCGCTGGTCGCGGGAGCAGGCGACCGACTATTTCCTCAGGACCACCGGCATCGCCCGCGGGCGCGGCCAGAATGAGATCGACCGCTACACCGCCTGGCCGGGCCAGGCGACCAGCTACAAGATCGGCCATACCGTGTGGGTGAAGGTGCGCGAGGAAGCCAAGGCCAAACTGGGCGACCGCTTCGACCTGAAGGAGTTCCACCAAGTGCTGCTGCAGGGTGCGATCCCGCTCACCATCCTTGAGCAGACGGTCCGGGCGCGAACCGCCGCGGCACTGCGGGCATGAGGCCGCCGAGGCTCCTCCGCACGACGCTGCTTTGCGGCGCGTTGTTGCTCAGCGGCTGCGCCACCTCGCCGCCTGCCTGGCCGAATGCCGAGCTGGATCGCTGGCGACAACAGGCGGAGCGGGTGACGATCACGCGCGACGACTGGGGCATCGCCCATGTCCGCGGCCGCACCGACGCCGATGCGGTTTTCGGCATGATCTACGCCCAGGCCGAAGACGACTTCAACCGCGTCGAGACCAATTATCTCACCTCCCTCGGCCGCACTGCCGAGGCGGAGGGCGAGAAGGCGATCTGGGCCGACCTGCGCGCGCGGCTCTACATGGATCCGGAGGATCTCAAGGCGCGCTATGCGGCCAGTCCCGACTGGCTCCGGCGCCTGATGGACGCCTGGGCCGACGGGCTGAACTACTATCTCGCCTCCCATCCGGAGGTGCGACCCAGGGCGATCACGCGCTTCGAGCCGTGGATGGCTTTGTCATTTACGGAAGGCAGCATCGGCGGCGACATCGAGCGGATCGACCTCGACGGGCTCGAAGCCTTCTACTCGAAGCGCGGGCGTGCGCTGGCCGCGGCCGCACCTCTTGACCCGGAGCCGCGCGGCTCGAACGGCATTGCGATCGCGCCCTCAAACAGCGCCACCGGCAACGCCCTGCTGCTGATCAACCCGCACACCAGCTTCTTCTTCCGCTCGGAGCTGCAGGTGACGAGCGACGAAGGCCTCAACGCCTATGGCGCCGCCACCTGGGGCCAGTTCTTCATCTACCAGGGCTTCAACAGCCAGGCCGGCTGGATGCACACGTCGAGCGGCGTCGATGTGGTCGACGAGTTCCTCGAGACCATCGAGCAAAGGGACGGCCGTCTCCTCTACCGCTACGGCAACGAGCTGAGGCCGGTCGTCACCCGGACGATCACCCTCCCCTATCGCGCCGCCGACGGCACGATGGCGAGCCGCAGCTTCGAGACCTACCACACCCATCACGGCCCGATCGTGCGCGAACAGGGCGGCAAATGGGTCGCCTTCGCGATGATGCACAAGCCGATCGAGGCGCTGCAGCAGAGCTTCCTGCGCACCAAGGCGCGCGACTTCGCCTCCTTCATGGAGGTCGCAGAGCTCAAGGCCAATTCGTCGAACAATACGCTGTTCGCGGACGGCCGCGGCACGATCGCCTATCTGCACCCGCAGTTCATCCCGGTGCGCAACAACCGCTTCGACTACACCAAGCCTGTCGACGGCAGCGATCCTGCGAGCGACTGGCGGGGTCTCCACGCGCTTTCCGAAGCGCCGCGGGCAGTGAACCCGCCGAACGGCTGGGTCATGAACACCAACAACTGGCCCTATTCGGCGGCCGGTCCCTACAGCCCCAGGCAACGCGACTTCCCCCGCTACATGGACAGCTGGGGCGAGAATTCGCGCGGCGTTCACGCACTGCAACTGCTCTCGAAGCAGAAGAGCTTCACGCTCGAGGGTCTGCAGCGTGCTGCCTACGATTCCTATCAGCCCGCTTTCGCCCGCCTGATTCCTGGGCTGGTGAAGGCTTGGGAAGCCCTTCCCGCGCGGGATCGGCGGAAGGCGAGACTGGCTGCGCCGATCGCCGAGCTGAAGGCGTGGGACTATCGCTGGAGCACCGGCTCGATCGCCAACAGCCTGGCGATGTTCTGGGGCGAGGAACTGCGGACCGACGCCCGGACGCCCGACTGGGATGACGGCGTCTGGATCGACGAGCGGCTGGACCGCCTTCCCGCCAGCCGGAAGCTCGACGCACTCGACGCCGCGCTGACCAGGCTGGAGAGGGATTTCGGCACGTGGCGGACACCCTGGGGCGACATCAACCGGTTCCAGCGCCTCAGCAGCGACATCGTCCACCCGTTCAGCGATGCCGGGCCGAGCATCCCGGTTGGCTTCTCCTCGGCCCGCTGGGGCTCGCTCGCCTCGTTCGGGGCGGCGCCGCGGAACGGCTCCAAGCGCTGGTACGGCACCAGCGGCAACAGCTTCGTCGCCGTGGTGGAGTTCGGGCCGCGCGTTCGCGCCCTGGCCGTCACTGCCGGCGGCGAGAGCGGCGATCTGAGGTCACCGCACTTCAACGACCAAGCCGAGCGCTATGCGACCGGCAACCTCCGGCCGGTCTATTTCCACCCCGACGAGCTGCGCGGCCATGTCGAGCGCAGCTACAGGCCCGGCGGCTGATGGGTTCGTCGCACCCGCTCGGCTTTGTCGAGCAAAAAGTCTGATTGGTCGCGAACCGCAACCGATCCTTCCCGCCCTGACATAAAGAGGCTGCAGAGCCGAGGAGGGCAGGAAAATGTTGGAAGTCGCATCGCGTATCGAGCAGATCAACCGTCACGACCCGCGCGCCCGCGGCTACCATGTCGTCTACCGGCCGAACGAAACCAACCACTGCCCGGGCTGCGGCGGCAGTCACTGGATGATCGGCCGCCTGATGGCCGAATGCGCCTTCTGCGCCACCGCCCTCCCGCTGCTGGAGGCTGGCATGAACGGCGTCGGCACGTTTCGCCGCAACTTCCGAGTGAATCCGGTCGAGACCCAGCTCGCCGCCTAAAGCGCCTGTCCGGCGGCCCAGCCGCTCGACCAGGCCCATTGGAAATTATAGCCGCCGAGCCAGCCGGTCACGTCGACCGCTTCGCCGATGGCGTAGAGGCCGGGCACCGTCTTCGCCTCCATGGTCTGTGACGACAGGCCGTCGGTCGAGATGCCGCCCGCCGTCACCTCCGCCTTGGCGAAGCCTTCGGTCCCGTTCGGAGCGAACCGCCAGTCGGCGAGAAGCCGTCCCGCCTCCTCCAGCTTCCGGTCCGGCAGGTTGGCGAGTTCGCCCCAGAGGCCGATCCGCTTCGCCAGCGTCTCCGCCAAGCGATCGGGCAGCGCCTCCGAGAGCAGGGTGTGGAAATGGGTGCGCGGCCGCGACCGCTTCGCCTCCACCGCCCAGTTCGGCTCCCGATCCGGCAGGAAGTCGATGCCGACCTGCTGGCCGTGCCGCCAGTAGGAGGAGATTTGCAGGATGGCAGGGCCCGACAGCCCCTTGTGCGTGAACAGCGCCGCCTCGCGAAACTTGGCCTTGCCCGCTTTCGCGATCACCTCGGTCGCGACACCCGACAGCGAGCGGAACAGCACTTCCTCCCCACCGAGCGTCAGCGGCACCAAAGCAGGGCGCGGCTCCACGACCTTGAGGCCGAACTTGCGGGCGAGATCATAAGCAAAGCCGGTCGCGCCCATCTTGTGAATCGATGGCCCGCCGGTGGCGATCACCAGTGCGGGCGCTTCCGCGACCTCGTCGCCGTAGCCGACGCGGAAGCGGCCATCGGCATGCTCCACCTCGCGGATCGCCTTGCCGAGCGAGATGCGGACAGGGCCCTTGGCGCATTCCTCCATCAGCATGTGGACGATCTGCCGCGCCGAGCCGTCGCAGAAGAGCTGGCCGAGCGTCTTCTCGTGCCAGGCGATGCGGTGGCGATCGACCAAGTCGATGAACTCCTGGGCGGTGTAGCGCCGGAGCGCCGACTTCATGAAATGCGGGTTGGCCGAGAGATAACGGTCCGGCGCCGCATGGACGTTCGTGAAGTTGCAGCGCCCGCCGCCGGAGATGAGGATCTTCTTCCCCGCTTGGTCGGCATGATCGATCAGCAGCACCCGCCGCCCGCGCTGCCCCGCCACGCTTGCGCACATCAGCCCGGCGCCGCCGGCGCCGAGGATGATCGCGTCATATTCGCGCTTCTGGGTCAGTGCCGCTCCTTGGTAGCCGTGAACCGGATCGTGGGATTGCGCTGCTCATGGAAGCTGAGCTCCCACAGATCCTTCGCCATGAAGACGGGCGCGCCGTCACGATCGGTCGCAACAGCGCTGCGATGGCTCGCAGTAAAGGCCTTGAGATCGGCCTCGCCGTCCGACGAAATCCAGCGTGCGGTGTCCCACGGCGAAGGCTCGAAACGGGCATCGACCTTATATTCGACCTCCAGCCGCGAGATCAGCACGTCGAGCTGGAGCTGGCCGACGACGCCGACGATCCAGTTGGCGCCAATGGAGGGATAGAATACCTGCGTCACCCCCTCCTCCGCCATGTCATCGAGCGCCTTGCGGAGCTGCTTTGTCTTGGTGGGATCGGTGAGTACGACGCGGCGCAGGATCTCCGGCGCGAAGTTCGGCAGGCCGGTGAAGCGGATCGCCTCGTCCTCGGTCAAAGTGTCGCCGACCCGCAGCGTCCCGTGATTCGGAATGCCGATGATGTCCCCGGGGTAAGCCTCGTCGGCGAGCTCACGATTCTGCGCGAAGAAGAGGATCGGGCTGTGCACCGCGATCTGCTTGCCGGTTGAGGGCTGCAGGAGTTTCATGCCGCGCTTGAAGCGGCCCGAGCAGAGCCGCATGAAGGCGACGCGGTCGCGGTGCTGCGGGTTCATGTTGGCCTGCACCTTGAAGACGAATCCGGTGACGGCGCCATGATCGGGATCGACGGGGCCGGCGGTTGTCGGCTGCGGCAACGGCGACGGCGCGATCTCGCCCAGCGCGGCGATCAGCTCCCCAACGCCGAACTCCTTGAGCGCAGAACCGAAATAGACCGGCGTGAGGTCGCCTCCGAGATAGGCAGCGGAGTCGAACGCTGGGTAAGCCGCGACGGCGAGCGACGCCTCCTCGCGCAGATGCGCGAGGCCCTCGGCGGAGATCGTCGCAGCGAGCTTCGAGTCATCGAGGCCCGTGAACTGCACGGTCTCGCCCTCGAAGTGGCCGCTGTCGTTCTTGGCGGGCAGGTTCAGGCGATGGTTCGCAAGGTCGTAAATTCCTTCGAACGTGCCGCCCATTCCCACCGGCCAGCTCATCGGCGCCACGTCGAGCGCGAGTACGTCAGCGATCTCGTCGAGCAGCTCGAACGGCTCCTTGCCCTCGCGATCGACCTTGTTGACGAAGGTGATGATCGGCACGTTGCGGATGCGGCAGACCTCGAACAGCTTGCGCGTCTGCGGCTCGATGCCCTTCGCCGCGTCGATCACCATCACCGCGGAATCTACCGCGGTCAGCGTGCGATACGTGTCCTCGGAGAAGTCTTCGTGGCCCGGCGTGTCGAGGAGGTTGTAGGTCACGTCCTTGTGCTCGAACGTCATCACCGAGCTGGTGACGGAGATGCCGCGCTGCTGCTCGATCTTCATCCAGTCGGAGCGGGCGCGCCGGTTCGCGCCGCGCGCCTTGACCTCGCCGGCGAGGTGGATCGCGCCGCCGAACAGGAGCAGCTTCTCGGTCAGCGTCGTCTTGCCGGCGTCCGGGTGCGAGATGATGGCGAAGGTACGCCGGTCGGGGCGGCCGGTGGGTCGGTTGAGCATGCTGGATCCTGGAAGGGCCCGGCTATTGAAGCCCGGCACGCGCTCGAACATAGGCGGGCACCGGATGCGATGAAAGGGGCAAGCCTTGGCCGATTATGAGCTGATCTCCGGGATCGAGGTGGACCGGGCGCTGAAAGCCTTCGTGGAAGACGAGGCGCTGCCCGGCACAGGACTTAACCCGGCCGCCTTCTGGGCTGGCTTCGCGAAGCTGCTCCGCGACCTCACACCCGAGAACAAGCGGCTGCTCAGGAAGCGCGAGACGCTGCAGGCGGCGATCGACGCGCGCAATGATGAGTTGATGGGCCAGGCGCCCGATCCCGCCGATGAGGAGGCCTTCCTGCGCGAGATCGGCTATCTCGTCGATCCCCCTGCCCCGTTCGGGATCGGCACCGAAAATGTCGATCCTGAGATCGCCCGGATCGCCGGGCCGCAGCTCGTCGTCCCCGTCAACAACGCCCGCTATGCCCTCAACGCCGTCAACGCCCGCTGGGGCAGCCTCTACGACGCGCTCTACGGCACCGACGTGCTGGGCGACCTGCCGAAGGGCGGCGGCTACGATCCCGAGCGCGGCGCACGAGTGATCGAATGGGGTTGGCAGTTCCTAGACGAGGCAATTCCGCTCGAAAGAGGAAGCTGGTCGGAAATGCTTGCGGGGCACGAGACGCAGGACGGCCGGTTCTTCGTCGATGTTCCGGAAGACTGCGCCTTTCTAAGATGCCCGGAACAATATGCGGGAAACGCACAGAAAGGTTTGTCGCGCGAGAGCTTCGTCTTTCGCAATCACGGCTTGCATATTGAGCTCGTAGTGGATGGGCAGCATCCGATCGGTCGGCACAATCTTGGCAACGTCGCCGACATCCTCCTCGAAAGCGCCATCACGGCGATTATGGACTGCGAGGATTCGGTGGCAGCCGTCGATGCCGAGGAGAAAATCGGCCTTTATCGCAACTGGCTCGGCCTGATGCGGGGCGACCTGTCGGCGACTTTCGACAAGGGTGGACGCCAGGTCGAGCGCCGCGCCGCCGAGAATCGGATTTATCGGGCGCCTGGCGGCGGCACACTGACGCTGAAGGCTCGCTCGCTCCTATTCGTGCGCAACGTCGGTCACCTCATGACCAACCCGATGATGCGGCTCGACGGCGAGGAGGTGCAGGAAGGGTTGGCCGACGCCGTGTTCACCTCGCTGATCGCGCTACACGACGTAAACGGCCGCCGCGCCAACAGCCCTGCGGGTTCGATCTACATCGTCAAGCCCAAGATGCATGGCCCCGAGGAAGCATCCTTCGCCAATCGCCTCTTCGGCCGCACCGAGGATCTGCTCGGCCTCGCCCGCCACGCGATCAAGATCGGCGTCATGGACGAGGAGCGGCGCACCTCGGTCAATCTCGCGGCCGTCATCTATGAGGTGAAGGACCGGGTCGTCTTCATCAACACGGGCTTCCTCGACCGCACGGGCGACGAAATCCACACCTCGATGAAATTGGGGCCGATGATCCGCAAGGGCGAGATGAAGGGCTCGACTTGGCTCAAGTCCTATGAGGACAACAATGTCGACGTCGGCCTTGCCTGCGGCTTCCGGGGGCGGGCGCAGATCGGCAAAGGCATGTGGGCGATCCCCGACCGCATGGCGGACATGCTGGAGCAGAAGATCGCACACCCGCAGGCCGGCGCGAACACGGCCTGGGTCCCCTCCCCGACCGCTGCAACGCTGCACGCGATCCACTACCACCGCGTCGACGTTGCCGCGCGCCAGCGGGAGCTTGCCGACCGCGCGCCTGCGAAACTGCACGACATCCTTTCCATCCCCGTCGCGGCAGGTCGCGACTGGTCGCCAGACGAGGTGCGGGAGGAGCTGGAGAACAATGCCCAAGGCATCCTCGGCTATGTCGTTCGCTGGATCGACCAGGGCGTCGGTTGCTCGAAGGTGCCGGACATCCACGATGTCGGCCTGATGGAGGACCGCGCAACCTGCCGCATCTCCAGCCAGCACATCGCCAACTGGCTGCTCCACGGCATCGTCAGCCGCGACGACGTGGAAGCGGCGCTGGGGCGGATGGCGCGGGTGGTGGACGCCCAGAATGCGAGCGACCATTTCTATCGGCCGCTGACACCGGACAGCGTCGCCTTACAGGCTGCCTCGGCGCTCCTCTTCGAAGGCGCGAGGCAGCCGTCAGGCTATACCGAGCCGCTGCTCCACGCTCACAGGCTCAGGCTGAAGGCCGGCGGCTAGGAGACCGGCTGCAGCGCCTCCGGACCCTGCTCGATCCAGGCCCGGCCGCGCTCCAGCTTCGCCGCCTCGATCCTCGCCATCTCCGCCACGTAGCGGTTGCCCCCCCTCGCCGCCCGCTCGAACAGCGCAACGCGCTCGCCGACGCTCCCGCCTGACGCGGCTTTCGCCCTCAGCGCCGAAAAGCGGATACGGTCGCTGGGATGGCGATCGGCGAAGGCTTCGATCAGATCCTGTCCGGCCTCGCCGCCATAATGCGCCGCCAGCGCGATCAGCGATTCGATCGAGACACGGTTGAGGATGCCGTGGATGCACTTGCGCTCGACATCGAAGCGATACTGGTCGCGATATTCATTCCCTCCGGGCGAGCCCAGGATGTTGACCGAAACCGATGTCTGGTCCGCCGGCAGCTGGTTGTGGACGTCGCGATGGGCCCGGTAGAGCATCACCTTGCCTTCATCGAGCCGCGACTTCTCGACGAACCTCAGGTCTACCGGTTCGCCGGCATAGCCGCTGACCTCCTCATAATCATATTCGTAATATTCGCTCCAATAGCCGGGCCCCACATAGCCGACCGTCAGGAACGAGAAATTATGGTCGTGCGGAACGCCATAGAAGAATGGGCTGGTGCCGCTGTTATGGACCATGCTGTCATTCGCGGCGGGCCAGAAGTTCGCGCGCAACGCGAAGCTCTTCGAGCCGCCGTAGAGCATGATCACCTGCGGCGAATATTGGTTCTCGCGGACCTGGTTGCCGCAGCGCTGCTTGAGCTCTTCGAGGACGATGTCGCTGAGGAACCTGCGGTTGTTCGCCAGCTTCTTGAGCGCGTCGCCCCACGAGGCGAAGCAGTCCTCGTCCCGCGGGTCGAACGGGCCGGTCTCCAGCATCTCGATCAGATCGCCGAGTTCGATCTGGTCGCTCGCGTCGGCATGGATCACGCGCGGCATTGCAGCGGCTCCTCTTGTTCGTCTTCAAAGAACAGGCTGAGCGCCTGAGTGGCAGCGAAGCGCACCTCGGGATGAGGATCGCTGTCGGCCATCCGCCTGAGGCATGGAAGCGCGCGCTCGGCATCCAGTGCCAGCATCTCGCGCATGACGTGCCAGCGCGTGTAGAAATGCTCGCTCCGGAGCGCCTGCTCCAGCACCGGCACCGCGTCCGTCCGGTCCATGAGACGAAGCAGGGTCGTCATCATCTGCGTCCGTGAGCTGGCCTCGTCGGTGCTCACGGCGCCGAGATAGCGCAACGTGCGGGAGTCGTAGTCCGCGCTGAGCGGCGCTGCACCCGCCTGGGTGCTCGCCTGCAGGCATAGCATGTCCGAGTGCAGATGCTCGATGACTAGGCTCTGGCGGCGGCCGTCCATGACAAGCCGGTCGCCATCCTCGATCTGCCGTCGCCCGGCGAAGCGGCAGCTTCCGGCCACATCTCCGCTGAAATCGCTGGTCAGTTCAGGCGTCTCCCAGAACGACAATGTCGCGCCGCCTGCCTTCAGGAAGCGGTAGCTGGTCAGAAAGCCGGTGAAGCCGATCGCGGTCTGGCCTTTCGCCGAGACGCGTTTGGCCGCCAGCGCGTCGGCGCTGATCACGCCGAGGCCGACCGTCACACCTTCGTCCGCGAAGAGCAGATACCCCGTGTTGATCTCGCTGTTCACCGGCGTGAGCGGCGGCGAGAAGAATGGGTCGGCGCACGCATGGGAGATGAAATTCTCGAGGAGTGCCTCGATCTCCCCCAGTCGATCCATGAATCGATCGGCCGCCGCCAAGACGCTCTGCGGATCCCTCTCGGGCATTGCAGCTAGTTCCGCGCGAAAATGGGCGAACAGGGGGTGGTCGGACCATCGTTCGGTCACGGTGTCGGCGGCGGCTCTCGATCGCATCTGCCGATCAGGGTCCAAGAGCCATAGGCTCAGTTCAGGACCTATTCTCATAACAACTCTCCTTACGGGAAGCGCGGACGGCCCCGCCGCCCGCGCTTCGAACGGCAACTCAGCCGGCGACGAGCATGTATGCGACACCGAGCAAGGCGCCGAGACAGACGGGGCCCCCGACCTCCTTGTGCTTGACCGAGCCCTGCATTCCGACGCTCGTCTTCAATTCGGGGATACGGCTGATGTCGATTTTCTTCATGTTGAGCTTCCCTCTCTCCAGTTGATGAGGAGGAGGGAGAGGACATTCCCAGTCTGGCTGAAGCTTCTAGCCGAGACGAACACCGGCTCGCGCGGCCGCCCGGTACGGCGGCCGTCGACACCGGATGCTCGATCCGATCAGGTCGGTGTCCAATCCTTCCCCCGAGCGCTCAAGTCTCGGGGAAATTGGAAACCAGTCTCGATGGTTAAGATTTTCTCGGCGGAGCAGACGCTCAGCCGAGGGCCACTCCGTCCAGCCGGGCCTCTTGACGATATTCGCCGCTGAGAAATTTGAGCCGACGCAGCTCGCAGTTGAGTCGACGGGCGATTTGGGATTGCTGATAAAGGAGGGTCAATATGGCCGCCAACGAAACCGGCCCGACCGGCCCCTCGAACAATCTCGCGCCCGCAGCTTGGGCAAAACCAGCAAGGCTTCCTCCCTGTCCGACGCTATGGGTAAGCATGGCGAACAACAAGATTGCTGGGGGAGTCGCGAGTAGACCCACCACCGCGCGATGCAGATCAGTCCGCACCCGCCGGATCTCAAGGTCGAGAAACTGGGTCCGCTCGCTCACCTCTAGAAGCAGCATCACTTGCTTCTTCAGCAGGTGTCGTTTCCACGTCGACCAGAGCAGCCCGCCTGCTGCCACGAGACCGACCGCAAAGGTGACCGGCGCCGGCTGCAGAACAACCGCGAACAGGACCCCGACCGCGATGGCGACGCCAAGGCCGATATCCCAGTAATGGAGAAACGCAGCCCGCCAGCTCACGCGGCGAGCGAGCGCAGCGAATTCTTGCCTCTCCTCGTGCTTCGGCTCCTCGGCCCAAAGCGCCGCCAGATCGTCGAGATCATGAAGGTCACTGCTCACGATCTTTTCTCCATTATGGACTTGAGTGCCGCCTTGGCGCGCTGGCAGCGCAGCATGGCGGCGTTGGTCGAGATGCCGAGCACCTGTCCCATTTCGGTATAGCTGAAGCCTTCGAAGCACAGCACGATCGCTTCGCGCTGCGGCAGCGGCAGGAGCTGGATCGACTCGGTGAGCTGGCGCTTGAGGTCGTTGCGCACCGCCACCTCGTCGGGGAGGTCGCCCGAGGCACGCAGGTCCTCAGGAAGCTCCACCTTGCGCGGCTCGCGGGCGCGGCGGGTGACGTGGGTGATCGAGCGCTTCTGGGCGATGCTGGCGACGAAGGTCTTGAGGGAACTGTCGCCGCGGAAGCTCGGCAGAGCAATCCAGACGGCCAGCATGATGTCCTGGACAAGCTCGCGGCGGAGCGCCTCGTCGGCTTCATAGGAAAGCGCGATGCGGGTGATGAGGCCGGTGCAGCGGGCGGTGACGTCGTCGAACAATTGTCGGCGGCCGGTCTCCACCGCCGGGCTTGCCGCACTCGCCACGTGATCAGGCCGCGCTGCCATCGTAAACCCCCGGCGCATCTGATAGCGTCAATTCAGACCACCCGGAAGGAGAGACGCGGCGGATGGACAGAAGCGCGCAGAATAGCGGGACAATCGAGGTAAGAACAGCGCACCGTTTCGATCGCTCCAGATTGGAGCAATGGATGGCGGATCACGTGCCCGGCTTCAGTGGTCCGCTGGAGGTGGAGCAGTTCAAGGGCGGCCAGTCCAATCCCACCTACAAGCTCGTCACCCCTGCCCGCTCCTACGTCTTGCGCCGGAAGCCACCGGGGAAACTTCTGCCCGGCGCCCATGCCGTCGAGAGGGAATATCGCGTCATCACGGCACTTCGCAGCCAGGGCTTTCCGGTCGCAGAGGCCTTCGGCCTCTGCGAGGACGAAGCCGTGATCGGCACCGCCTTCTACGTCATGGAGATGGTCGAAGGCCGGATCTTCTGGGAAGCGACCTTTCCCGAGGTGAGCCGCGTAGAGCGCCCGCTTTACTTCGACGCCATGAATGCGACGATCGCCGCGCTTCATCGCATTGATCCAGTCGCGGCAGGCCTTGAGGATTACGGCAAGCCAGGCAATTATTTCGCACGCCAGATCGGCCGCTGGTCTAAGCAATATCTGGGGGATGCCGAGGCGGGCCGAGTGCGCTCCATGGACCGGCTCGTCGCATGGCTGCCCGAGCACATTCCCGCCGACGACGCGGAGGCCCGGGTCATCCATGGCGACTTCCGCTGCGACAACATGATCTTTCATCCCACCGAGCCTCGTGTTCTGGCTGTCCTCGACTGGGAGCTGTCGACACTCGGGCACCCGCTCGCCGACTTTTCATATCATCTCATGATGTATCGTATGCCTGCGGGGATTACGGCAGGGCTTGCGGGTCTCGACCTGGCGGCACTCAACATCCCCTCCGAAGCCGACTATGTCCGCGCCTATTGCGAGCGGACCGGGCGGCGGGGCATCCCACATCTCGATTTCTACATCGCCTTCAACATGTTCCGCCTCGCAGCGATCCTGCACGGCATCAAGGGCCGGGTGGCACGCGGGACCGCCGCCTCGGCCCATGCCGAAGCTGCGGTGGCGGGGCTGGAGGGGCTGGCCGACCTCGCCTGGACCCAGGCAGAGCTCGCGGGAGCGCGCTAAAAGCCGGCGAAGTCGATGGACTTAACCCCAAGAAGGTTTACCCTGCGCCATTGAGTCGAGCGATGTCGGCAGGGGTTCAGGGGAAATTGGGCGAGCAGGCCGGCACAGGCGCGGCCCGCTCGCATTGCGGCGGCTGCGGGGAGGCTGGTGTGCGCACATATCTTGGAATCATGGTGCTGGCCGCGGGCGCGGCCGCCTCACCGGCAATGGCGGGTCAGGCCGAGGATCGGCCATCGCTTCAGAACAGCTTCCGGCTGGGGACGGGCGGCGACACGCTTTGCCGCGTCCAGAGCAGCGGCGTCGACCCCGCCGTGAAGGGCATGTTCGACCGCGCTTACTCGATCGTCTGCCGTGACGCGGCCCAGCCCGTGGGCCGCATCTACGCCTTGCGCAAGGCCGGCGGCGATCCGCTTGCCAGGCTCGCCGAGATCCGCCGGAGCCAGGTCAATTGCCCAGGTCAGTCGGAGACGCGGTCGCTGGAAGAATTGCGCGCCGTTGCCGTCGGCCAGTGCACCCTCGCCGGTTCCGAAGTCGCCTATCGCGTCTATTCCTACAATCGCGGCCGCACCGTCTACGTGGCCGAAGGGCTCGCCGGCTATGACAGCGCGCTGGCGCTCGGCCTCCGGACAGTCGTCGCCGACCGGATCCTGCCGGGCGAGATCGCCATCGCCGCGACCGAAGCCGGCGATCCCGCCGCCTTCGCCCGGGTGCAGGCCGGCACGCTCGATCTCGATGAGGCGCTCGACGAAGGCTATCGCCGCAACAACAGCGGCAATTATGCCGAGGCTGCCGAGTTCTTCGACACCCTGCTCCAGCGCGCCCAGAACGACCAGGACGGCCGCCGCTATCTCGGCGAATATCTGATCAACCGCGCGCTCCAGCGCTCCAATCTCGGCGCCTTCGCCGAGGCGGATGCCCTGTTCCTCCAGGCCGACATCATCCCGACGGCCGATTCGGTGCAGCTCAGGCTGCGGCGAAACTTCCGCGCGCTGCACCTGATGAACCAGCAGAAGTTCGCCGAGGCGCAACGGGTGCTGGAGCGGCCGATCGACAGCGCCGGCGCGATGGTCAGCAGCATGAAGAAGGACGCGGTGATCGGCGCGTCCGAGGCCGAGATGATCAACAGCTCGATGCCGCTCGCGCAGCAGCTCGCCGGCTTCCAGAGCACCAGCCTCACACCCGAGGAGCGTGCGGCGATCCTGGACGCCCAAGCCCGGCTGCTGACGGGGTCGATCATGCGGCGCCAGGGCCAGACCGCAGACGCCTCCACGGCACTTGCCGGCGCGGTCACCGACCTGCTCGCCATTCGCGACGGCCGCGTCACGTCAATCGCGCGGCTGCGCTCGCAGGCGTTGAACGAACAGGCGCTGATCGCCGAGCAGGCGAACGATCAGGCTGGCGCCGAACGGCTGCTGCGTGAAGCCATCGACGTGCTCGCCATCGAATATCCGGAGTCGATCGCGGTCGCTGGCGCCAATGCGCGGCTCGCCGCCTATCTCGCCCGGCGCGGCCGCACCGACGATGCGATCGGCATCTATCGCCAGATCGTCGAGCGGGCCGGCAGCGGCGCGCTGGCCAACAACATTTCGAGCGATATGCTCGCGCCCTATTTCGCCTTGCTGGCGCGCGAGATCCCGCAGAGGCCGGAGCTGGTTTCCGACTTCTTCCTAGCCGGCGAGACGCTCGTCCGCCCCGGCGTCGCCAGCACGCAGGCGGCGCTCGCCCGGGAGCTCAGCGCCGGCGACGACGAGGCAGCCCGCCTGTTCCGCCAGGCGCTCACCCTCACCCGCGAAGTCGAGCAGTCGCGCGTCACGCTGGCGCGCCTCAATTCGATGCCGGAGCTCAGCGCCGAACAGCAAGGTCAGGTCGCGACCCTTACGCGGGAGCTCGAGACGCTGCAGGCGAACCAGGCGGCAACACAGGCCCGGCTCGGCGAATTTCCGCGCTTCCGTGCGCTTTCGACCAAGGCTCTGACGCTCGAGGATCTGCGCTCCAGCCTCAAGCCCGGCGAGGCCTATCTCAAGATGGCGCAGGTCGGCGGCGCAGTCTATGCGATGCTGGTCTCCCCGGACGGAGCGACGGCCTACCGCACCAACATCTCGACGCGCCAGCTCGACAAGACGGTGAACGCCCTTCGCGACAGCATCTCGGTGATCGAGAACGATCAGCAGCTCACCTATCCGTTCGATCTCGCCCGGGCGCGGCGGCTTTATGCCGATCTGTTCGGGCCGGTATCGAGCCGCCTCACCGGCGCGCAGCACATCATCTTCGAACCGGCGGGCGCTATGCTGAAGCTGCCGCTCAACCTGCTCGTGACGGATGATGCCAGCGTCGCGACCTATCGGGCGCAGGCGCAACGCGACGAATTCGACTTCCGCAACGTGGCCTGGCTGGGCCGCGATCGCGACATCTCGACGGCCGTGTCCGCCCGCGCCTTCCGCGACGTCCGCGCGGCGCCGACCTCAAGGGCGCCGCTTGAATATCTCGGCCTCGGCGAGAACAGCCGCGTGCCGGCGACGGTGCAGCTTGCCGGTGTGAACCGCGTGACGGAAGGACGTGCGGACTGCGCCTGGCCGCTCGAAGCCTGGAACAACCCGATTTCGGCGAGCGAGCTCGTCACCGCCCGCTCCGTGATCGGTGCGCAGGCGGCGCGGCTGCTGACCGGCAACGAGTTCACCGATGCGAAGCTGAAGCAGCAGGGCGATCTCTCGCAATATCGCATCCTGCATTTCGCCACGCACGGCCTCGTCTCGGCGCCCAAGCCGGAATGCCCGGCCCAGCCGGCTCTGCTGACCTCGTTCGAGACGGGACCGAACGGCGCGCTCCAGTCGGACGGCCTGCTCACCTTTAAGGAGATTTTCGATCTCCGGCTCGACGCCGATCTCGTCATCCTGTCGGCCTGCGACACCGCCAGTGCGGCCGGCGCCGCGGCGACCCGCGAGGCGGGGCTTGCCGCCGGCGGCGACTTCGCCCTGGATGGGCTGGTCCGCGCCTTCGTCGGCGCCGGCGGCCGATCGGTGGTGGCCAGCCACTGGCCGCTGCCCGACAATTACGATGCGACCGAGCGGCTGATCAGCGGCATGTTCAGGGCGCCTCCGGGCACCTCGACGACCGCGGCTCTGCGCACCGCGCAGCTCGGCCTGATGAACGAGGCGGAGACGTCGCATCCTTATTACTGGTCGGGCTTCGCCGTGATTGGTGACGGCAGCCGGCCGGTGCTGACGGCGCGCTGACCGGGCCAGAGCCCTGGACGCGATGACCGAGGAAGCGACCGCGGTTCCGCCTTGGCGGACGCGGGCAAAGCGCGCGCTGAAGCAGATCGGGCCGCTGCGGCTGCTCGTCACCCTCGCCTTCGTCGTGCTGGGCCTGCTCTTCGCGCGCTACGGCTGGCAGGTCCCGCTGGCGCGCGACGCCGAGCGGGCACTCTACGATACGCGCGTCATCCTGACCGCGCCGCAGGTCGACCAGGACGAACGGATTGCGCTGGTCGTCTACACCGACGACACGCTGCGCCGGGTCGAGAAGCGCTCGCCGCTCGACCGGCGCACGCTCGCCCAGGCGCTCGCCGCGATCGACGCGATGAACCCGAAAGGGATCGCGGTCGACATCCTGATCGACCAGCCCCAGCAGGAAGACCCGCTGCTGATCGAGACGCTGCGGCGGCTGAAGACGCCGATCTATTTCGCCTATGCGACCAATGCGAGCAATCCGGAGCAGATGCAGGTTTGGCAGGAAGAGTTCCTGCGCGGGTTCCTTGCGCAGGCGGCGCCGGGACCGGTGCAGCCGACCAGCATCCGGATCCGCCCTGATCAGGATAATGTGATGCGCCGCTGGCCCGACCGGCCCGCCTCCCTCCCGCCGCTGATGCCAAATGCGCTCGCGCCGGGGCATCCGGAGTTTCGCACCTATGAAGGCGCGATCGCCTATCGCCTGCCGAAGGCGGAGGACTATCCGGTCTTCTCGAGGCTGCCGATCGACCTGTTCGCCGGCGAGCTGGCCCCCGCGATGCGATCCCAGATCGAGGGGCGCTACGTTCTGATCGGCGGCGACATCCAGGATCTCGACGATTTCGAGACTCCGATGACGCGCGGCAACGGCCAGATGATGAAGGGTCTGGAGGTCCACGCACACCTGCTCGCCCAATTGCTCGACGGCCGTATGCCCCGTGCGATCTCGCCATGGACGCTCTGGCTCACTGCCCTCTTCGTCGTGCTCGCGGGCGCCCTCACCGCCTTGCTCGACATGCGCGCATGGCGGCTGGCGCTGGTGCTGATCGGCCAGTTCCTCTTCTTCGTGTCGCTGCCGTTCTTCCTCCACGCCAATAATGTAGACACACTCGGCCTCCCCGCTTTCGGGTGGGGCATGGGGTGGGTCTTCGCGTTCGCAGCGGTCGGAGCGGCGGCGCGGGTGATCGGCGCCGAGCAGCGCAAGTTCGCGCAGTCCGCACTCGGCCGATATCTGCCGCGCGACATCGCCGCCCAGATCCTGCGGGATCCCGAGCGGCTTGCGCTGAAGGGCGAGAAGAGGCGGATCTACGCGGTCTTCACGGATCTCGAAGGCTTCACCAAGCTGAGCCATGCGATCACGCCGGAGCAGCTCTCCGGCCTGCTCAACCGCTATCTCGACGTGCTCAGCAACGTGGTGCTCGAGCATGGCGGCACGATCGACAAGTTCGTCGGCGATGCGGTGGTCGCCTTCTGGGGCGCGCCGATCGCCCGGGACGACGATGCCGACCGGGCGATGCGCGCCGCGATCGCCATGTACGAGGCGGGCGAGGCCTTTGCCGCCTCCGGAGGACCCGACATTCCGCAACTTGGTCGCACGCGCGTCGGTCTTCATCGCGGCGAGGCTGTCGTCGGCAATTTCGGCGGCGAAGGAAGGATCCAGTATACGGCACTTGGAGACGGCATGAATACCGCCGCGCGACTCGAATCCGCGAACAAGTCGCTGAAAACCACGATCCTCGTCAGCAGCGAGGCGCGCGTGGAATCAACCCTCGACATCTTCCGCCCGATGGGCCGCATCGTGCTCAGTGGCCGCTCGACGCCGGTCGAGGTCTGGGAGCCGGTGCCGCAAATGGACAGGGGGCTGAGGCGCACATTGGTAAAGCTCTGGGAAAGGTTCGATGGCGGAGACTTGAGCGCGCTTACAGAATTTGGCGAGATCGCCGTCCGTCACAAGGAGGATGCGGCGCTGGCCAATTTCGTGTATCGCATCAGGGAAGCGGGGCCGGGAGGCCATTATGTCTTGGGGTCGAAGTAAAATGAGGAAGATGCATCTTGCGGCTGCTGTGCTGGCCGCCTCTGTCGCCACTGCCGCAGCTTCGGCAGACATCCTGGTCGTGAGGTCCGCAGGTCCCTCGGCGAAGAATTTCCCGCCGGGCAAGTCGCTGCCGGAGAACGGGCGCATCACCTTGCAGGCGAACGACAAGCTGGTCGTCCTCGACGGCCGCGGCACGCGCGAGCTGAAGGGCCCGGGAAGCTTCACGCCGGGCGGTCCTGCCCAGGCGGCGAGCCGGACGGCGGGGCTGACCGGCATCGCCGCGCCGCAGCGCCGCGCCCGCATCGGCGCCGTGCGCAGTGTAGGCCTCACGCCGCTGCGCAGCCCCGACATCTGGCCAGTGGACGTGGCGAAGAGTTCCACCGTCTGCGTCGCGGATCCGGCGAACGTGACGCTCTGGCGCGCGGACGCCGCGCAGCAGAGGATGCTGACCTTTCTGGCCGAAAATGGCGCCAGACGCACGATTACCTGGCCCGCCGGTGCGGCCACGCTCGCCTGGCCGTCCGACACTCCGATCAACGATGGTGCCGAGTATAAGCTGAGCTGGGACAAGTCGGGTCAGACGAGTCTCAAGTTCCGGATGCTGCCGGGCAGGCCCATAGATCTTTTGGAAACGGCCTCGTCGCTCATCAAGAACGGATGTCAGGCACAGCTCGACTTGCTGATCGAGGAAAGGCGGCTGCCCGACGACGGCACGTCCACAACCGGCTGAACGACCCGTACAAGATTGGGAAAGCAGTGCTTTCCGGTTGTGCGGCAGGCCTGCGGCGAGTACGGTCTCAGGCATTGGAATCGGATGGTTTTCGGCTCGGTCACCTCGCCATGAGGCGGCAGAGGCGAGCTTTGCCGCTGATTCCATAGGGGAACAGGGACTGTCCCGGGCGGGGGGACTAGAAATATCCGTTCGGGGCCAAGTTGGGCTTAGCGTTCGTCTGCCACGGGCAGCCACGAGCCAAAGGGCGGTTGATACCGCCTCGACGCGAGATGGGGGCAAGGCAGGAAACGCCGGCTGTGGGGAGACCGGCATGCGATTCATGTGCCACATTCGTTCGGCACTCTTGGCGGCAGTTGCGACGGGGGGCATCGCCGCGCCGCTTTCGGCACAGACCGTTCCGGCGCAGGCCGCGCCCACCCGCGAGGAAATCGACCGCCCCGACCTGAGGCCGACGCCGGCGCCGCCCGCCCGCCTGACGGTGGAGGGTGAGGTCGAGCGCGCCCCCTGCCCGCTCGCCGCACCCGACTATCAGGGCGTGACATTCACGCTCAGCGACGTCGTCTTCAACAATCTGACGGGGCTGTCGGCCGCCGATCTCAGGCCCGCTTTCGCCGATTTCGTCGGGCAGACGGTGCCGATCGCTACGGTGTGCGAGATCCGCGACCGCGCCGCCACCATCCTGCGCCGCGAGGGCTATCTCGCTGCCGTCCAGGTGCCGCCGCAGGAGATCGAGAACGGCATCGTCCGGTTCGACGTGCTGATGGCGCGGATCGTCTCGGTGCAGGTGCGCGGCGACGCCGGCCGCTCAGAGAATACGATCGCCGGCTTCCTCCGCGCGCTCCAGGAGATGCCGGTCTTCAACGAAAAGGAGGCCGAGCGCTACCTGCTGCTCGCCAAGGACCTGCCCGGCTACGACGTCCGGCTGACCCTCCGCCCCGCCGGCACGGCGCCTGGCGAAGTGATCGGCGAGGTGGCGGTGCTGCACACCCCGATCGAAGTCGACTTCAACGTCCAGAATTACGGCGCCCGCGACGTCGGCCGCTGGGGCGGCCTGCTGCGCGCCCAGATCAACGGCCTCACCGGCCTCGGCGACCGCACCACGGTCGGCCTCTATTCGACCGCCGATTTCGAGGAGCAGCAGGTGCTCCAGCTCTCGCACGATTTCGCGATCGGTGCGGAGGGGTTGCGCCTCGCCGGCCGCTTTACTCATGCCTGGACCGAGCCCGGCGGCAATCCCGAGCTCGACATCGAGTCCCGCACCCTCCTCGCCTCGCTAGAGGCGACCTATCCCTTCGTGCGCTCGCAATCGGCCAACGTGCAGGGCGCGATCGGCTTCGATCTCGTCAACCAGGAGATCGATATCCTCGGCGAGACCCTGAACCGCGATAAGCTCCGCATCATCTATGCCCGTGCCGATTTCGATACCATCGACGAACAGAGCCTGGGCGCCCTGCCCGGCTTCACCGCCTTCCAGCCGCGCTGGCGCTTCGGCGGCACGATCGAGCTGCGCCAGGGCCTCGACGTTCTCGACGCGACCGATTTCTGCGCCGCCTGCGAAGTGCAGCCGAGCCGCATCCCCGGCACAGCCAAGGGCACGGTGGTCCGCGCCGCCGCGCTTGCCGAATATCGGCCGGTCCCGAACATCGCCTTCAGCCTCGCCCCGCGGGCGCAATATAGCGACGATCCCCTGTTCGCCTTCGAGGAATTCTCCGGCGGCAACTACACCGTGGGCCGCGGCTATGATCCGGGCGTCATCACCGGCGACAGCGGCTTCGGCTTCCAGTCGGAGATCAGGATCGGCAACGCCGCACCGGAAGCGGCCGACAAGTTCGCCTTCCAGCCCTTCGGCTTCTTCGATGCTGGCTGGGTGTGGAACAACCGCGACGCCATGTCCGGCTCGCAGAGCCTCTATTCCGCCGGCGCGGGCGTCCGCGCCGCTTATGGCGACCGCTTCCGATTGGACGTCGCGCTGGCGGTGCCGCTGAAGCGCGCCGGCCTCCAGACCGAACGCGCCGACCCGCGCCTGCTCATCTCCTTCACCACGCGCCTCCTGCCGTGGACCCGCTGATCTTGCCCAAGGACTGACCCTCATGTCCACGATCGTCCCCATCGCCCTCCCCCGCCGCAACCGGCTCCTGTCGTCATGCGCCGTCGCCGTGATCGCGACGCTGACGGTGCACATGCCGGTGCGGGCACAGGCCGTGCCGGACCTCACCAAAGGCTTTCAAGGGAACGGCGTATTCGCGGGTGGAGCCGGAGGCATCACGACCGGCACGCAGACGACCACAGTGACGGTCAATGCAAACCGCAACATCATCAATTGGAACACCGACGACACCGCCGGCGGGACAGATCCGATCGATTTCCTCCCGAATGGGCACACCGCCGACTTCGTCAACAACAGCGGGCGCTCCGGTCAGGACTATATCGTCCTCAACCGCATCATGGGCTCTCCCAACCGCCCGATTGCCTTCAACGGCACGGTTCGGAGCACGTTGACCACCGCTGCCGGGGGCGCGCGCGGCGGTCAGGTGTGGTTCTACAGCCCGACCGGCATCATGGTTGGAGCGACGGGCAGCTTCAACGTCGGCAGCCTTCTGCTGAGTGCCGCGGATATCACCGATGAAGCGGGGTTCCTGAACGAGGGGAACAGCACTTTCCAATTTGGGGCGGCTGACGGCAGCCGGGCTGCGGTCGAGGTCCGGGGCAACATCACCGCTGGCAGCCGCAACGCTTACGTCGCGCTGATCGCGCCGCGGGTCGTCCAGTCCGGAAACGTTTCGGTCAACGGGACTGCTGCCTACGTGGCGGCGGAAGCCGCGACGATGACGATCAACGGCTCTTTGTTCGACATCCAGATCACTGACGGCACCAGCGTCGGCGGCACCGGCAGCGGCGATGCCGCGCTGGTCCACGACGGCAATACGACCATCCAGAACGTTGAAGTGGGTTATGGAGAGAGCGGCTACGGCGACGCGCCCACCGATCGGGCGGCGATCATGGTCGCGGTGCCGAAGAATGACGCTGTGACCATGCTGGTTCAGGGCAATGTCGCCTACCAGCAGGCGAGTGACGTTTCGCAGGTCAACGGCCGGATCGTTCTGTCGGCCGGTCATGACGTGAACGGCATCTTCATCGGGTCGAGGAGCGACGCACCCGCGAACAGCACCGCCGACATCCGTGTCAGCAACGGCCCGGGGCGGAGCGCCTTCGACGCCGACGTGATCGGTCGCGCAACCGGCACCGCAAGTGCGACCGCAATCGCGCGGAACGAGACCGGCTATGGCGGCGTGGCGCTGGACGATCTGACGTTCGGCGGTGCGCTGGAACTGACGGGAACGCGCGGCGCCTCGCTCGAGGCAGGCGCGAACAGCCGCATCGACATCGCTCGCTCGCTCTTGCTCGACGTGTCGGGCAGCGACAGCGCGTCCACCGCTCGCGCCAGCCTCATCGCCCGAGCTGGCTCGGATATCGACATCGGATCGGATCCTGATTTCGGCGGGGGTGCCGACCTCGACGCCAGTCTGCAGACGTCGGGCTTCGGGACCAGCGCCATCAATGAGCGAACGGCGGAGATACTGGTCGAGGGCGGCAGCGTCGACATCAACGGCAACGTCTTCGTGCGGGCGAATGCGCGGGTCGCGGGCTTCTTCTCCTCGAGCGGCGGCGATGCCGAGGCGGGCACCGCCGTGATTTCGCTCAGCAGCGGCTCCCTCACCGTCGGCAGCCTCAGTGTCGAGGCGAATGCCCGTGGCGGCAATGCCTTTTCGGGTGAAGGCGGCACGGCGGTCGGCGGCGACGGCTTGGGCGGCATCGCGAAGATCGAGGCAACGGGCGGCACGCTCGCCATCGAAGGGTCGCTCAACGTCTCCGCCAATGCGCTCGGCGGCGCCGGCGAGACGCTCGGCGGCAATGCTGAGGGCGGCGAAGCCTCGGTGCTCGCCAGCGGCAGCGGCGCGATCACCACCACCGGCTTCGCCTCGGTGGAGGCGGATGCCGGGGACTTCGCCTTTTTCGGCGGCGAGGGCGGGCTTTCCGACAACAAGGGTGGCGATGCGCTCGCCGGGAGCGCCACCGTGTCGGCGACGGGCGGAGGCGCCCTCACCTTTAGCGACGATCTCGAGATCAGCGCCACCGCGGGAGCCGGCTTCGGCGCTGTGACCGGCGGCAATGCCGAAGGTGGCGATGTCGGCGTCTTGGCGAGCGGCGGCAGCATCGGCGTCGCGGGTGAGCTTGCGCTCCTCTCCGACGCACGCGGCGGCCCCACGGACGATGGTGTCCGGTCCGGCGACGGCCAGGGCGGCGATGCGACCCTCGATGTTGCGGCGGGCGGCTCGGTCTCGGCCACCAGCGTGACGATGACATCGGTCGGCCTTGGCGGCGGCCTCGGCTCGATCTGCTGCGACGAGGTCCTCACCGCCGCGCGGGTAGCGCGTCCTGGTGTCGGCAGCGGCGGCAACGGCTCGGGCGGAACGATCACTGCGACCATCGCGGGCGCGCTCAGCACCAATGCGATGACGCTGAATGCGGAAGGCATCGGCGGCGCCGGGCGCGACGCCACCGGTTCGATGGACGCGACAGGCGGCAGCGACGGGATCGGCGGCGACGTCCTCCTCGAATTCTCTGCCTCCACCTCGATCGAAACCCTCAATATCGACGTGGACGGTCTCGGAGGCGACGGCGGTTCCGCCTTCAGCAGCAACGGCCGCAACGGCGGCGACGGCGGGATCGGCGCTGCCGGGAGCATCATCCTGCGCTCGACTGCGGGCGACACCACGATCGGTTCCCTCGCGGTCAGCGCCGACGGCATCGGCGGCGATGGCGGCTCCGGCGCCTTTGGCGGCGAAGGCGCGGGCGGCAATGGCGGTGCGGGCGGGCTTGGAGAGGGTGGCCAGCTCACCCTCGCGAGCTCCGGTTCGGGACGCCTTACCCTCAGCACCTTCGACCGGGTCGATAATGGAGGCTTCGGCTTCCAGGTCAGCGGCATCGGCGGAGAAGGCGGCAGCGGCGGCAGCTCGTTCAGCGGCGACGGCGGATCCGGTGGAGCCGGCGGCGAAGCGATCGGCGGCGGTATCAGGCTCCAGACCTCCGGGGACGGCGTGCTTAACATCCGGCCGACCGAGGTCGAGGACGGCTACGGCAACACCAGCTACTTCACCCCCGAGTTCCGCGCGGAGGCGCGCGGGGGCTTGGGTGGCGACGGCGGCTTCGGCGAAGAAAGCGGCTATGGCGGCGGCAGCGGCTTCGGCGGCGACGGCGGCTTCGGCGGCAAGGCGACCGGCGGAGCCATCGAGATTGACGTCACCGGCGGCACGCTGGATTTCTCGAACGGCGATACCAGTGACCCGATCGTGACACTGCTGAGGTTGCTGGCCGAAGGCTATGGCGGCGACGGCGGCAGAGGTGGCGAGGGTGACGTCTTCAGTGGCGTCGCCGGCAACGGCGGACGCGGCGGCGATGCCAGCGGCGGAACGGCGAGCCTGTCGGTTGCGGACGGATCGCTGACGATCGGACGCGTCGACTTGGTCAGCGACGGCCGCGGCGGCGTCGGCGGCACCGGCGGCGAAGCAAATACCGGCGGGAACGGCGGAAGCGGCGGCACTGCGCTGGGAGGGCATGCGGTCTTCAGCCTTACAGGGGCGGTCAATTTCAACCAGCTCGCGAGCGGCATAACGGTGCTGGCCGGCGGCATCGGTGGCGATGGCGGCAATGGCGGCACCGGCGTGATCGACGGCGGCCTATCCGGGGCGGGAGGCGACGGCAGCGGCGGCCGCGACACGACCACTGAAAACGGAACCGTCCAGGGCGGTGTCGACATCATTCTCAGCGCGGCGGACGTGAATATCTCGAATGTCAGCGCCCAGGCCAATGGCAATGGCGGCACGGGGGGCAGCGGCTTCGTCAGCGCGGAAGGCATCGGCAGCGACGAAGGCGATCCGTTCGAAACAGCGGCAGGCGGTGCGGGCGGCGCCGGCACGGGCGGCACGGTCGCTCTCGTCTCCACGGCCGGCATCAATCGAATCCTCAGCCGGATCGAGTTTACTGCAATTGGTGCTGGCGGCGACGGCGGCGGATCCGAAAGTCTCGCCGGCGGCGCAGGCGGCAAAGGCCTAGGCGGAACGATCAGCCTCGCCGCGACGGAAACCGGCGAGATCACGCTGGCAGGCGCGACCCTCGGTTCGTTCGGCCTCGGCGGTGAAGGCGGCGATGGCGGCGACAGCGATCGCGGCGGCAATGGCGGCCGAGGCGGCGACGCCGAGGGTGGCAGGATCGAACTTGCCACCCTGCGGCAAGGCAGCATCACGCTAACTTCCGGCGAAGGTGGCGGCGACCTTCAGGCGGAGGCCTATGCCCGCGCGGGCAACGCCGGGAACGGTGGCAATGGCTCGGAGGTAGGGGACACCGGTGGGCTCGGCGCCGATGGAGGTGATGCCATTGCAGGCTTCGTCGACATCGACATCGCGGGCGGCACTGCAACGCTCGGCGACGTCACGGCCAACGCCACTGCGAGCGGCGGCAACGCCGGCTTTGGCGGCAGCGGCGAAGGCCGGGCTGCGGTACCGGACGATCCGGAGACGCCTGAGGATGAAAGCCAGCCGGAAATCCCGGTTACCTCGGCTCCTAGCGGTTCCGGCGGCACCGGCACGGGCGGAACCATCCGGATCGCGGTTGCCGATGATGGCAGTGACGCGGGCGCACTGGCGGCAGGGTCGGTAAATCTCTTCGCCTCCGGCTCCGGCGGGCAGAATGCGGACGACAGCAGCGCGGCCGGTTCCGCGGGCACCATCGGGATTTTCGACACTGCCGGCGCGGCCGAAGGCTCCTTCCAGGTGTCCAGCCTCAATGTGGAAGCGTCGGGCGACAATGCGGCGCACGCGATCGGCTTCGAGCTGGTCACGAACGCCGGTCGCATGGACGTGTTCGGGTCCGTCAACATCGACGTCGATAATGACGCGAGACTTGAGGGCGTAGGCGACGGCACGATCGCGGCCGGCTTCTCGTTCGACGTGAATGCGGGCGGCTCGATCACCCTCGAACAGGATGCCGGCGCGACGGTGCCGCTGATCCAGGCCATTCGAGTCGATCTCGATGCGGGCCAGTCGATCCTCGGCGCGACCGCCGGGATCCTGGCGGAAGACAGCATCACCGCCGAGACCGAGAACGGCAGCATCTCGCTTGGCGATCTCACCACGACCAATCCTGAATTCGGCGGGGAAAGCTTCACGGGCATCTTCGTCACATCGGCAGGAACGGCCGACATCGGCAGCGCGGACTCGGCCAGCGACCTCTTCGTCAATGCCGCCGGCAACATCGTCATCGGCAGCGCGACCGCGGCCGACGACATCCTCGTCACCAGCGACGGCGGCACGGCCTCGGTCGCGTCGGCGACGACCCTGGGCGAATTTGACACGGAGAGCGGCTACGGCTCCGACGCAGGCACCAACATCCGCATAACCGCCCTCGGCGACGCCCGTCTCGACAACGGCACCACCCCGGGCTCAATCATCCTGACCTCCTCCGAAGGGTCGGTCAGGAGCGGCGGTCTGCTCGACGCGCAATCGCTCAGCGCCAACGCCGCGCAGGATATCGCGCTGACGGACGTGCTGGTGCGCGATAGCCTGTTCCTCTCGGCCAACGGCTCGGTGACCGGACGGGACTTCACCAGCGACGGCGACATCTCGCTGTTTGCCGGCGGCGACATTGCGCTCACCGGCACCGCGGAGGCCGGCGGCGAGATCTTCGCCAGTGCCCAGAATGTCAGTCTGGCGGGAGCCGTGACCAACGGCACCTTCACCGGCGGTGAAGGCGGCAGCGGCATCACGGTCTTCGCCGACGATCAGGCCTCGATCGAGACGGCGGACTCTGCCAGCTTCATCTCGGTCAGGTCGCGCGGCTTCAGCGGCGGCTCGCTCGTCTCGGCCAACGAGACGGACATCCGCGCATTGGGCGGCGAAGGCGGTCCAGGCACCGGCATCGACGTGGATGCGGTCAGCGCCGGCAGCTTCGTGAACCTCGAAGCCGATGCGGGCGCGACGGCGGGCAGCCTGACGGCCTCCGGCGGCGGCGTCTTCGTCAGCGCCGGCGGAGCGGCGATCCTCGGATCGCTCCTCGCCAGCAGCGACATCGCAGTCTCTGCCGACAGCATCAGCCTGACGAGCGGCACCGCGGCGCGTGACATCGTGCTCGAGGCGAACGGCGCGATCGGCGTCACCGCGGCCGAGGCCGGCGACGACTTCGAAGCAACCAGCGCGAGCGGTAGCTTCACCGGCGGCACGATCACCACCACGGGCCTGGGTGAGGACGCGAGCGAAAGCGGCTACGGCCCGGGCGACGGCAGCAACATCCTCGTCGATGCGGCAGGCTCGATCCGGCTCGACAACGGCAGTGCGCCTGACCGCATCAGCCTCACTGCCCGCAACGGTCGCATCGACAGCGCCGGACTGATCGAAACCACCCAGTTCGACGCCAGCGCCACCAGCGACATCGCGCTCACCGACGTCGATGTCGTCAACGACCTCATGCTTGCCACGACCGGCGGCTCGATCTCGGGCCGTTCCCTCGCCAGCGAGGGCGACGTGAACCTGGACGCCAACGGAAACGTCACGGTCCAGGAGGCACGCGCCGGCGACGACATCTCGATCTTCGCAGGCGGCACCGCTCTGGTCGGTGCGGCCTCGGCTCCCGGCACCGGCACCGACAGCGAAGGCGACGGCTTCAACATCGATGTCGAGGCTGTCGGCAATGTCAGCTTCGGCAGCGCGGAGACGGTCGGCAATCTGCGCCTCGTCTCGCAGGAGGGCGGCATCCTCCGCCTCGGCGCGCCCGAAGCGAACCTGATCGAGGCCGGCGGCAACGTCTTCGTCTCGGCGGCCTTCGATCTCAACCTGTCGGCGGTGAATGCCGGCGGCGATATCGCGCTCGCCTCTCAAGGCGCGATCGACACCGGCAGCCTTGCGGCCGGCGACGATCTCTCCCTCGATGCGGGCGGCGCGCTCAGCGTCGATGCGGCAACGGCCGGCGGCGAGCTCTTCGCGCAAGGCTCGTCGATCGAGTTCGGTAGCGTCGTCATCGGCGGCGCGCTCAACCTCGACACGCCCGGCGCGCTCGTGCTCGGCACGGCAAGCGCCGGCAGCATCGACGGCTCGGGCAGCACCATCACTGCGGGCACACTCACCACACCCGGATCGATCACCCTCTCCGCGACCAGCGGCGAGGCATCGGTCGGGACCGCGCTTGCCGGCAGCGACATCGCCATCTCCGGCGCCTCGGTCACCCTGGCCGACGGCACCGCCGGCCGCGACATCCGTCTCGCCTCGGCGGGAGACATCGATGTCGGCTCGGCCAGGGCCGGCGACGACTTCACCGCGGAAAGCGGCGGCGCCTTCACCGGCACCCTCGTGGTCACGACCGGCGAAGGTCCGGACGCAGAGGATGGCGGCGAGAACGGCTACGGCACTGTCGCTGCGGTAGCGGATGACGGCAGCAACATCACCGTCGCCGCCGCCGGCACGATCGCCCTGGCGACCGGCACGGCCGCCGACGCGATCGACCTGTCGAGCAGCCAGGCCTCGATCGCGAGCACCGACGCCCTCACAGCAGGCGGCTCCATCCTCGGAACCGCCGCCACGACGATCACGCTCGCCGAAGCCAATGCCGGCCAGTCGGTCGATCTCGACGCGGGCGGCGCCATCCAGGTCGCGCGCATCGATGCGGGCGGCGGCGTCACCCTCACCTCCAGCGGCGGCGCAGTCCTTGTCTCGGAGGATCTGAAATCGGGGCAGCCGGTCGACGCGGCCGGCCGCTCGGTGACGCTCAACGCGCAGGGCGCCCTCGCCGTCCGGTCCGCCACGGCGAGCGCAGGCAATGTCGCCCTCACCAGCGCCGGCAACCTGCAGGTCGAACGGGCGGATGCGTCCGCTCAGGTCAGTGCCAGCTCCGGCGGCACGCTCGGCCTGACCGGCCAGGTCAACGGCACCCAGATCAGCCTCGCCTCGCGAGACATCGCGATCGGCTCCAACGCCCAGGTCGGGACCACCCAGCGCACCACCGGCATCCAGATCACCGCCAATGGCGCCAATTCGCCGGTGGTGATCGGCGGCAGCGCGACCGGCAGCGGCTATCGGCTCGACAATGCCGAGTTCGGTCGCCTCGCCTCGCGCGATGTCACGATCAGCAGCCAGGGCGAGAGCGGTTCGATGCAGGTCGACGCGCTCACCGTCCGCGGTGCTGGCGCCGGCAACCCGAACGTCACAGGCCGCCTCACTCTCGCGGCCGGCGGCGACGTCGAGATGACCGGTAGATTGGCCTTCGATAGCGCCACCGCGGCGAACAGTGTCCGCGTCAGCGCCGGCGACAGCTTCTTCGCCGATGCGGCGGGTGCAGGCATCGCCGTCACCAACGGCAGCGCGCTTGCCGGCTCGGTCGACATCGAAGCCCGCTCGATTGTGATCGCCAGCCGCGGCGCGGCCGGCGAGCTCGGCAGCATCAACAATATCGATGATCGCAGCGACCGCCTCGGCCAGAATGACGGGACGGCGGACAATGCCGGCTTCGTCCGCGCCGACGGCATCCGTCTCTCGGCATCGGAGAAGATCCATGTCCAGAACAGCGGCATCAACAGCGACGAACCGGACGACCGCGCCGGCCTGTCGGCGGGCGCCGGCGGCATCACGCTGGTCACCAACAACAGCACGACGCCGGTCGAGATAATCATCAACGGCCGGCAGGTGAATCCGGCCGGCGGTGAGTTCACCGGCGAGGCCTTGATCGACGAGCTGACGATCGTCGGCGCGAATGGCGGCCAAGCCAATTTCGCGGCGCGCTCGACGGTCAACGGCTGCCTCATCACCGGCTTCAATTGCGGCGTAATCATCCTTCCGGAGAGCCCGCTCACCCGAGCGAAGGATCTGATCGAGGAACTGGAGCAGGAGGATTCGGAGACGCGGCCTCCGGCGATCGGCTTCTCCCGCCTGATCGACATCGAGGACGGCCCGTTGTTGTCCGTGGTCGACGAGCCCGTCACCGGGACCGGGAACGAAGACATCTATTTGTCGGAAGATGCGCTCGAGCCGGTCTGCCCGGATGATCGGACCGACTGCGCCGTTGACCAGCCCGTCACCGGCACCGGCAACGAGACGCTTCAGTCGGGCGACACGCAGCCGACGCAGCTCGCACCGGGCCAGCAACAGGGCCGCCAGCCGGACGCGAACGGCCCGGTCACCGGCACCGGCAACGAAGCGCTGCAATCGGGCTCGCCTCAAGAAGATTGAGGCTGATACCATCGACGAGCAAAGGGCGGCGCCTCCAACGGAGACGCCGCCCTTTCATTTGACAACCACCCAATTCACCGCTCGCCTCTCAGCGCGAGCGGCGAATGGGTTCGCTCATCAATTACCCGTCGGGAAGCCGCGCTTCTTCATCAGCGCGGTGACGTCCGGATCGCGGCCGCGGAAGGCGCGGTAGGCCTCGACGCGATCAGTCTCGTTGCCGGTCGCCAGCACCAGCTCCTTGAAGCGGGTAGCCGTCGCCTTGTCCCACGGACTCCCCGCCTCCTCGAACGCCGCCCAGGTGTCGGCGTCCATCGTCTCCGACCAGAGGTAGGAATAATAGCCCGCCGAGTAGGCATCCGACGAGAACAGGTGATTGAACTGCGGCAGGCGGTGCCGCATCACCAACTCCTTCGGCATGCCGAGCCGGGTCAGCGTCTCGCGCTCGAACGCGTCCGGATCGACCACGCCATCCGGGTCCATGTGCAGCGCCATGTCGACCAGTGCCGACGACAGATACTCCGCCGTTGCGAAGCCCTGGTTGAAGGTCTGCGCCTTCTGGATCTTGTCGATCAGCGCCTGCGGCATCGGCTGGCCAGTCTGGTGATGCTTGGCGAACTTCTGCAGCACCTCCGGCGTCATCAGCCAATTCTCGTTCACCTGGCTCGGATATTCGACGAAGTCGCGCTGCGCCCCCGCGAAGCTCGGATACTCCACGTCCACCAGCAGATAGTGAATGGCGTGCCCGAATTCGTGGAAGAGCGTCTCGGCATCGTCGAGGCTGATCAGCACCGGCTGACCCGCCACCGGCTTGATGAAGTTGTTGTTGTTGGAATTGAGCACGATCTCATCGCCGAGCAGGCCGACCCGCGTCCGCGCGGCCGAGTGCCAGGCGCCCGAGCGCTTCCCGGTGCGGGCATAATTGTCCATGTAGAACAGGCCGACATTCTTGCCCGTCCCGCGGTCGGTGACCTCGAAGGTGCGCACGTCCGGATGCCAGACCGGCACCGCGCCCGTATTCTCCTTGAAATCGAGGCCGTAGAGCTGCCCCGCCGCCCAGAACATGCCGTTGATCATGTTCGACAGCTCGAAATAGGGCTTAATCTCGTCCTGGCTGAGGTCGTAGCGCTGCTTCCTGACCTTCTCCTGATAATAGCGATAGTCCCAAGGCTCGATCGTGATCGAGTTGCCAGCCAGCTTCTGCATGTCGGCGACTTCCTCGCGAACGCGGGCGACGGCTGCCGGCCAGACACGCTCCATCAGCTGCTGGGCACGCGCAGGCTCACGAGCCATCGTGTCCTGCATCCGCCAATGGGCATGGGTCTCGTAGCCGAGCAGCCTGGCGCGATCGGCGCGCGCCTTCACGATCTTCGCAATTGTCGCGTTGGTGTCGTTCGCGTCCTTATTGTCGCCGCGGTTGACGAAGGCGCGCCAGACCTTCTCGCGCAGCGCCCTATTGTCGCCGAAGCTCAGCACCGGATCCACCGCCGAGCGGGTGTTGACGATGGCGTAGGAGCCGGGGGGAAGCTTGCGCTCCTGAGCAGCCGAAGCCGCCGCCGCCTTCACGTCCGCCGGAACGCCCTTCAGCTCCGCCTCGGTGGCGGTGATATAGGTGCTCTCGTCCGCCAGCACCTTCTCGCTGAACTCGGCGAACAGGCTCGCGAGCTGCTGGTTATAGGCCGAAAGCTGCTGCTTCTGCCCCGCATCGAGGTTCGCGCCGCGGCGGACATAGCTCTCGTACATCCGGCTCACGAGGCGCTTCTGCTCGGCATTGAGGCCGGCGCCGTCGCGCGCCTCGTAGACCGCCTTGATGCGCTGGAAGAGCTGCGGGTTGAGCACGATCTCGTCCGATGCAGCGGCGAGCTTCGGCCCCCACTCGCGCTGCAACGCCTGATATTCCGGCGTCGCCATGTTCGACGTCATGACGCCCATCAAGGTGGTTACGCGGCCGAGGTCCTCGCCGGCCTTCTCGAGCGCGGCGACAGTGTTGTCGAAGGTCGGCGCGGCAGGATTGCTGGCGATCGCCAGCACTTCGCGGCGCTGCGCGTCGATGCCGTATTGGAGCGCCTGCGGGAACAGGTCCGGGTGAACCTTGTCCCATGGCGGCACCCCGTCATAGGGACCCGTCCACTCGACGAGCAGGATGTTGTCGGGCGCCGGCGTGGCCGCGGCCATTGCCGGCGCGGATTCCGAAGTTGCCGCCTCAGCGGCCTGGCTATCAGCGTTCATGGTTGCACAACCACCAAGAGCGAGCGCGGCTGCACTCGCCAGAAACATAGCTTTCAAGATCACTCTCCATTTCCGAGCGTCGGGCGCAACCGGCAGGCGCGCGCCTTGATGGCCTCGGCCATAGCATGTTGTGCCTGAACGTCACGCAACTTGAACGAGACCGCCTTCCCCTTCACATCTCGCGCGGTTTCGCGCATCATCGGGGTTGTTTCGCCAGGGGGGCGCAATGGACGGCATCGCATCTGCATTCACGCCCGCCGGGCTGGTTTTCCAGCTGGCTTTCGCGCTGCTGGTCGCGGCGATCCTGTCGACGCGAGCCGATCGGCTGCGCGCGCTGGTGGCGGTGGCGGCGTTGGTCGGCTTCGCCCACGCCCTCGCCTTTTCACAGGACGTGGTGGCGGCGATCTGGTGGGCCCTTCTGCTGGGTGCGGCCCTGCTCGTCCTTGGCCGCCGCGCGGCGGAGAACAGCAAGGTGCGCTTCACCGAAGAGGAGGAGGGGCTGCTGAAGGGCGTCTTCTCCGCCCTCCCCCGCAGCCGCGCTCGCCATCTTCTCGATCAGGGCTTCTGGCTTTCGGGCCGCGAGGGCGACGTGCTCACCCGCGAGGAGGAATCGGTCACCCATCTTTATTATCTCGCTGCCGGCGAAGCGAAGGTGCTGAGCCACGGCCGCCAGGTCGGCACCTGCCGTCCCGGCGACCTGATCGGCGAGGTCACCGTTCTGTCGGGTGATCATGCGAGTGCCACGGTCGTGCTGGAGGGCCCCGCTCGCTTCTGGTGCGCCCCCGCAAGCGTGCTTCGCCCCTACATCCAGGCGCATGAGGACGTCCGCCGCGCGCTCGAGCAGGGCTTCGCTCAGTCGCTCAAGAACAAGCTTCGCCAGAGCAACGAACGCATTGCCGACGCTGGTGGCGTGCCGGCGTGAGCCGCGCCTGTTAACTTCGATTGCTTACCGGCTGTTAAGGCGCGGCACTTAACTTGGATCAATCAAGGAGTAGGGACGTGGTCGACAAGGGTACGGTCGAGTTCGACCGGCGTGCCGTTCAGCGCGCGAGCGTGGCCATCGAGGCAATGCTTTTCATGGAAGAGCCGCGGCCCATCACCGAGGCTAGCCCCTGCACGCGGCAATCCCTCGCCGCTGCGAACGACGACTATGACCCGGAGTATCCTGCCGCCTGACTTTGGCTGTGCAGGTGTAGCATCCCGGCATCAGCAATCGCCCAAAGCATCGTGCTCGGCGTGGGCGCGGGAACAGCGGGATTCGCACCGGCGTTTCCATCCCCGTTGCAGGGGAAAAGACGATGTTCCACAACGCCTTCGCCTTGTTCTTCATCGCCGTGCTGGTGGGCTCGGCCGCCGCGCTGCACGCGCTGCTGGCGGCGAACCTGAAGCTTATCGCCGCAGCCCTCCGGGGCGACACGCTCGCTCCTCTTGAGGAGCGCCGGCCGCCCCGGCTGGTCCGTGTCAGGTCAGGACGACGACTTGCCTTTGCTCCCGTCGCTTTTCGTATTTGCCGCCTTTGAGCTGGACTTCGTGCTGCCAGACTTGGCGCTGCCCGACTTGGTGCCACCCGACTTCGTTCCGGCGGACCGCTTCCGCACACCGAGCGCGGCCGCGCCGACCGCGGCGGCGACAACGGCCGCACCGGCCGCAATAGCGGTCTTCGGATTCTCTTTCGCCTTGTCCTTCAACTTGCTCGCGCCTTTCTTGATGGACGCGCCGCGGCTCTTCTTCTGCTCCGTGCCTTGATTCTCGTTCTCGCTGCTGCCTTCTTCCGCCTTGGCATGCGGCATGGCTGAACTGGGGATACTGGACATTGCTCACTCCTGTTTGGATTCGGCCTCAGAACGTGAGTTGAGCGGGCTCGGTTCCGCGCGCTGGCTGGCCCCGCCGGCCCGCATCCTTTAGCCCGAGCAGGAGAGGGAAACCGGCATGCGCTTCCGCCTGAACAACGATCTCGGGACGTGGACCGTCCTCGCCGTGCTGTTCGGCATCGTGCTGCTGATCCTGTTCTTCCTCGTCGCGATGCTCGCCTTGCTGGCGATGCGCTGACCGATCACTCGCCCATGTAGCGCAGAGCTGCGCCCGCACCTCGGCGGATGACGAGGTTGCGGATCTCCGTCATGTCCTCCATCGCGAAACGCACGCCCTCGCGACCGAGGCCGCTGTCCTTGACGCCGCCATAGGGCATGTTGTCGACACGGTAGCTCGGCACGTCGTTGATCACGACGCCGCCGACGTCGAGATGGTCCCAGGCGTCGAACATCTTGAACAGGTCCCGGGTGAAAACGCCGGCCTGGAGTCCGAACTTCGAATCGTTCACCTCGTCGAGCGCGTCCTTGAAGCGGGTGAATTTGGACAGCACCGCGACCGGCCCGAACGCCTCCTCGACCACTACCGTTGCGCCGCGATCCACATTCTCGAGCAATGTCGCCTCGAGCATCGCACCGTCGCGCTTGCCGCCGCACAGGAGCTTCGCGCCGCCCTGCACCGCCTCCTGGATCCAGCCGTCGAGGCGCTTGGCCTCCTTTAGATCGATCATCGGGCCGACGAAGGTCTCGCGCTCGTGCGGGTTGCCGGCGATGAGCTTGCCGGCACGCGCCACGAGCCGGTCACGCAGATCGTCATAGATGTCGGCGTGGATGATGATGCGCTGCACCCCGATGCAGCTCTGGCCCGACTGGTAGAAGGCGCCGAAGATGATCCGCTCGACCGCATCGTCTAGGTCGGCGTCGGCATCGACGATCACCGCCGCATTGCCGCCGAGCTCCAGCACCACCTTCTTCTTGCCGGCTTTGGCCTTGAGGTCCCAGCCCACCCCCGGGGAGCCGGTGAAGCTGAGCAGCTTCAGCCGGTCGTCCTCGGTGAAGAGGTCGGCGCCGTCGCGGCTTGCCGGCAGGATCGAGAAGGCGCCCTTGGGCAGGTTCGTCTCGGCGAGCACTTCGCCCATGATGAGGGCGCCCAATGGCGTGCGGCTCGCCGGCTTCATCACGAACGGGCAACCGACCGCGATCGCCGGCGCGATTTTGTGGGCGGCAAGGTTGAGCGGGAAGTTGAACGGGGAGATGAAGCTGCACGGGCCGATCGGCACGCGCTTCCACATTCCCTGATAGCCCTTGGCGCGCTTGGAGATGTCGAGCGGCTGCACCTCCCCGGTCATCCGCACCGATTCCTCGGCAGCGATGCGGAAGGTGTCGATCAGGCGAGTCACCTCCCCTTCCGCGTCGTTGATCGGCTTCCCCGCCTCGACGCAGAGCGCGTAGGCGAGCTCGTCGAACCGCTCGGTGAAGCGATTGACGCAATGCTGCAGCACGTTCTGCCGCTCATAGCTCGCCATGTGCGCCATCGGCTCGGCAGCCTCGACCGTCGCCGCGATCCCCGCATCGATAGTCTTTGCATCCGCGAGCGCGCAGCGAAATGCGACCTCGCCGGTATATTTGTCGGTGACCTCGAGATCCGTATTCGGCTGCTGCGCCTCGTTGGCGAGGTAGAGCGGGTAGACGGATTTGAGCTGGATCAAGTGTGCCTCCTAAACCTAGCAGACCGCTGCTTGCTGCCGCTGGTACACGATGCTGAGCTTTTCGTAGCCGGGGTCGATCGCTGCAAGCCCGTGAAAGGCTTTGAATGCGTTCTCAAAGCCGATTGGAGACCTGTTCCAGTGCTCGTCCAGACACTCCGTCTCCCGGGCTGTGGCTGGGCGGATTAAGCGGCCGTCGAAGTCCTGCACCCAATTACTACCGGACACACGAACATGGGAGAAAGGGCGTGGAATTACGCCGTCTGGTATCGGTAGGTGGCCGACCACCTGCCACCGCCCGTGATAGAACAGAGCATCCATGGTACGTCCGCAAAGGAGTATCTGATCCGTGGAAACTTCGTTCAAGTCGAAGCCCGGCGACGCGGGTTCGCGCAGGACTGAGATGTGGAGCTGAGGTTTGACACTAAGCACCTGCCCCACTCCGACACGATCAACGTCGATGGGGAAGGTGAAGATGTCACCCGGCTTGAACTTGATCCGCTTGCGCACCGCGCTTAGCCCTGGTGCGAGAGCTTGGCGCTCAGCTCCTTGATCTCCTTGTTGAGGATGCGGTCGTTGTCCGCATAATCGACCGGGCAGTCGATCAGGTGCACGCCCTCGGTGTCGAGGCACTCCCTTAGCAGGCCCGGCAGCATCTCCGCGCTTTCCACGCGGTGGCCCTTGGCGCCGTAGCTCTCGGCATATTTGACGAAGTCGGGGTTGCCATAGGTCAGGCCCCAATCCTCGAAGCCCATGTTGGCCTGCTTCCAGCGAATCATGCCGTAGCTGTTGTCGTTGAGGATCAGCACGGTGATGTTGAGCTTGAGGCGAACCGCCGTCTCCATCTCCTGGCTGTTCATCATGAAGCCGCCGTCGCCGCAGATCGCCATCACCTTGCGGTCCGGATAGACCATCGCCGAGGCCATTGCCGACGGCAGGCCGGCGCCCATCGTGGCGAGCGCATTGTCGAGCAGCACCGTGTTGGGTTGGCGCGCGTTATAGTTGCGCGCGAACCAGATCTTGTAGACGCCATTGTCGAGGCAGATGATGCCGTCGGCCGGCATCGCCTCGCGGATCTGCTTGACGAGGCAGGCCGGGAAGATCGGGAAGCGCATGTCGTCGCACATCGAATTGGTGTGTTCGACCTCGGCCTTGCGGGCGGCAAGCATCCTGTCGAACTTCCAGCTGCCCGAGGGCACGATGTCCTGCTTGATCTGCCAGATGGCGTTGGCGATGTCGCCGATCACCTCGATCTGAGGGAAGTAGACCGGGTCCACCTCCGCCGTCTTGGTCGAGACGTGGATCACTTCCGTCCCGCCCTGTTTCATGAAGAAGGGCGGCTTCTCGATCACGTCGTGGCCGACGTTGATGATGAGGTCGGACGCCTCGATGGCCCGGTGGACGAAGTCGCCGGCCGACAACGCTGCGCAGCCGAGGAACAACGGATGCGTCTCGTCGAGCACGCCCTTGCCGAGCTGCGTCGTCAGGAACGGGATGCCGGTCTTCTCGACGAACTGCAGCAGCATTCGGCTCGTCATCTTGCGGTTCGCGCCCGCGCCCAGCACCAGCACCGGCGCCTTGGCCTGCTCGATCCGCTTCACCGCGGCGCGAATGCCCTTCTCGTCGGCATTGGGGCGGCGGTGGATGCTCGGCTTCAGTGGCACCGAATCGGTGTGCTCGTCGGCGATATCCTCGGGGAACTCGATATGGGTCGCGCCCGGCTTCTCCTCCTCGGCCAGGCGAATCGCCTCGCGAATCCGGCTCGGAATATTGTCGGATGACGCCAGCTGGTGCGTGAACTTGGTGATCGGCCGCATCATGTCGACTACGTCCAGGATCTGGAAGCGGCCCTGCTTGGACTTCTTGATCGGCTTCTGCCCTGTCACCATCAGGATCGGCATGCCGCCAAGAAAGGCGTAAGCCGCGGCAGTCACGAAGTTGGTCGCCCCGGGACCCAAAGTCGCCATGCAGACGCCGGTCTTGCCGGTGTGGCGTCCGTAAGTCGCGGCCATGAAGCCGGCGCCCTGCTCGTGCCTCGTGAGGATCAGCTTGATCTTCTTCGACCGCGACAGACTGTCGAGCATGTCGAGATTTTCTTCGCCCGGTACGCCGAAAATATATTCGACCCCCTCTTCTTCCAGGCACTGAATGAACAGGTCCGAGGCTTTGGTCATGTCGCCCTCTCCGCTGAGTGGTTCTGTTTAGGCTGAAAAGCACAGCGGGCGAGCGAAGGCCGCCAAGCGCCCCATTCCCCCTCGCCACCTCATGTATCGGGCTTTGTTTCGGCTGTCATCACGTTCAAGCAACGATGTTGCGGCTTGAAAGCCACGGATAAGTCGAACATAGTTACGGCCAAGCAGCCGCCCCGGAGTCTCGCGGGAGCGGTGAAGGGGGGCAGAGATGGGGCGCAGCCGTAACCTGGCGATGATGTTCGGTGGCGTGGGCCTTTTGCTCGCGCTCGCCGCTGCTCTTTTCTTCCGTCCCGCCGGCGCCACGGCCCAGAGCAGCCAGGCCCAGCGCAGCGGCTCCTATGTCGGCGTCGCGACCTGCTCCGGCTCCACCTGCCACGGCCGCAGCGAGCCAACCGGCAAGATCGTCCGTCAGGACGAGCTGATGATCTGGCAGGACGAATCCTCGCCCGCCGGCGCCCATAGCCGCGCGCACCGCGTGCTCCAGCTTCCGCGCTCGCGCCAGATCGCGCAGCGCCTAGGCATCGGCGAGGCGACCAGCGCGCCAATGTGTCTCGGCTGCCATGCGACTCCCGCCGCCGCCGGCCAGCGCGGCGCCCGCTTCCAGCTCTCCGACGGCGTCGGCTGCGAAGGCTGCCACGGGCCCGCTTCGGGCTGGCTCTCCTCGCATTATGAGGTCGGCGCGAATCACGCGCAGAATGTCGCCCGGGGCCTGGTGCCGCTCGAGAATCCGCGCGCCCGCGCCGCCCAGTGCCTCGACTGCCACTTCGGCAGCGCCGAGGAGGGGCAGTTCGTCAATCACCGGATCATGGCCGCCGGCCACCCGCGCATCGCCTTCGAGCTCGACCTCTTCTCGACGCTGCAGCAGCATCACAACGAGGATGGCGACTATGCCCAGCGCAAGGGCCGCCCGAACGGCGTGCAGCTCTGGGCGGTCGGCCAGGCCATGGCGCTGGAGCGGTCGCTGGCGCTCTATGCAAATCCGAGCCGCGGCACCGAGGGCGTCTTCCCGGAATTCTACTTCTTCGACTGCCACACCTGCCATCGGCGCATTTCGGACAATCCGAACTTCCAGCCGACCGCGCTCGACAACCCGTCGCGCCCGATCCCCGAAGGCATGCCCGCCTATAATGACGAGAACATGATCATGCTGGCCGCCGCGGCCCGCGTCGCGGCGCCGTCCCTCGCGGCGCAGTTCGAACGCGACAGCCGCGCTTTCCACCAGGCGCTGGGCCGCGACCGGGCGGCCGGCGTCGCCGCGGCCAATCGCCTGCGCGAGACCTCCCGCAACCTCGCCAACGCCTTCTCCAGCGCACAAATGGGACGTCAACAGACCTTCGCCATCATAGACGCCATCACCAGCAACGCCGTCCAGGAGCGCTTCACCGATTATGCGGGCAGCGTGCAGGCGGTCATGGCCACCGACACCCTGCTCTCCTCGCTGGTGAATTCGGGCGACGTCAGCACCGAGACGGCGAACACAATCCGCTCCGACATCAACATCGCCTATCGCGCCGTGCGCGATCCCAACGAGTATCAGCCGCGTGAATTCCGGGCGAGTCTCGGCCGGGCGGCGTCAGCGATCAGAAGGCTGAGATAAGAATGCGTTCGACGAGTCTGCTGGTTATCGCGGCGCTGCTGCTCGGCTCCTGTGGGGGCGGTGGGGGCGGCGGCACGCCCGGCCCGAGCCCCAGCCCCTCACCTTCGCCCTCCCCCTCCCCGTCTCCATCACCGAGCGCGGGCTACACGATCCCGGCCCAGCTCAGCCTCACCCAGGCCGAGGTCCAGCGCGTCGTCGCCCAGGCAGTCGCGGAAGCGCAGGCGCAGAACCTGCCTGCCTCGATCGCCGTCGTCGACCGCGTCGGCAACGTGCTCGCCTTCTACGTGATGAACGGTGCCGACCTGAGCCTGAAGGTGCCGGAGGTGCCGGGCCAGGAATTCGACCTTCAGGGCGTTTCCCTGGGCGCGCCCGCCGCCGCCGCAGGGGCGATCGCCAAGGCAATCACCGGCGCCTATCTCTCGTCGAGCGGCAACGCCTTCTCGACCCGCACGGCGAGCCAGATCGTGCAGGAGCATTTCCCGCCGTCGAATGTCGCGGTCGGGCTAGAGAGCGGCCCGCTGTTCGGCGTGCAGTTCAGCCAGCTTCCCTGCTCCGACCTCAACCCGCGCTTCAACGGCAATAGCGGGCCGCAGGCCTTCATCGGTCCGAAGCGCTCACCGCTCGGCCTCTCCGCCGACGCTGGCGGCTTCCCGCTCTACAAGAATGGCGTAGTGGTCGGCGGCATCGGCGTGATGGCCGACGGCATCTACGGCTTCGACAAGGAAATTCAGGACGTCGACAAGGAAGCCGAGGAGATCATCGCGCTCGCCGGCACCCAAGGGTTCACGCCCTCGGATGAGGTGCGCGCGGAACGGATCACGGTCGACGGCACCCAGCTTCGCTATTCCGACGCGACGCCCGCGGACTTCAAGAGCAATCCCGCCAATCCGCCCGCCTTCGCCGGCCTACCCGGCCAGCTCGCCTCGGTCCCCGCTTATTACAATGCAGCCGGCGGCATCGTTCCGGGCACCGCTTATGGCAGCGAAGCCTCCGGCTATCGGCAGGCCACCGCTGCCGAATTCTCCGACCAGCAGGCCTTCATCCTCACCAACGGCTCGGGCCAGAACCGCTACGCCGCGCGTGCCGGCACGGATGGCGGCGCCGTCGCGCAGCCGCTCACCCAGAACGAAGTCCGGGTCCTGCTGGAGGAAGCGTTCAAGATCCTCTTCCGCGCCCGCGCCCAGATCCGGCGTCCGCTCGACAGCCGGATGGAAGCCACCATTTCGATTGTCGACACCAACGGCGCGATCCTCGGCATCGTCCGCTCGCCGGACGCGCCGATCTTCGGCACTGACGTGTCGCTGCAAAAAGCGCGAACCGCCACGTTCTTCTCCAGCGCCCGGGCCGGCACCTTGCTCGAGGCAAACCCCTCCGCCGACGTGCGCCAGTTCGCCGGCGCGCTACGCACCCAGACCGCCGATCCGCAGGTCTTGGCGGGCAAGTTCGCGATCACCGCCCGCGCGATCGGCAACATCTCCCGCCCCTATTATCCCGATGGCGAAGTCGGGCGGCCGCATGGCGCACTCTCGCGTCCGATCCAGAGCTTCAGCCCCTTCTCCACGGGCCTTCAGTCGGCCTTGATCCTCAACAACGTCTTCGCCCATGTGACCGCGCTGCTGCAGCCTGGCTCGCCCGACACGCCGGCGCGTTGTACAGCCACGCCTGACGTCGCGCCGGGCCAGAACCCGCTCCAGAACGGCATCCAGATCTTCCCGGGCGGTGAGCCGATCTATCGCGGCGGCCAGCTCGTCGGCGGCATCGGCCTGTCCGGCGACGGAATCGACCAGGACGACATGGTCGGCTTCCTTGGCCTGTTCAACGCGGGCAAGGTGCTCGGCTCAATCGGTCATCCGGATCCCGCGATCCGCTCCGATCGCATCGAAGTGCCGGTCGGCAATGCCAAGGTGCGCCTGCGTTACGTCAATTGCCCGTTCGCGCCGTTCGTCGGCTCGAGCGAGCAGAATGTCTGCCAGGGGATCTAGCATGAGGGTCGGGGGGCCTCTTGCAGCATTGCTCGCCACGGTCAGCGGTCCCGCGCTCGCGGCCGCACCGGTGCCGGTCGCGAAGGCTGGGGGCGAGGATCTCGGCGCGCCGCTGATCAGCTGGCTTGCAAGCCTCGCCGCACCTCAGGCGGATGCGGGTGCCCTCGCCATCACGGTGCAGAGCGCCGCGCAACCGTCGCCGCCACCGGAGGAAACGCCGGCGGAAGCCTACGTACGCGAGCAGTCTTCCACCGGCACCGCACCTTCCGAAGCCCCTCTGGAAGAGGTGCCGGGGACAGAGCCGGGCGACATCATCGACGGTCGTCGCCGCCCTGGCGTCGAGCAGCGCGACCTTCCCGATGCGGTAACCCAGGACAATCCCGGCGCCGTCCGAGCGCCGCCGCCGGAAGCCTTTCCGACTGATCAGATCCCAATCCCAGATCGCTGGCGTCTCATTCAGACGCTCGGCATCGTCCGCGAGCGCTGGTACGATCCCTACAACCAGAACACCTACAAGGGCGATCGCCCGATCTGCCTTCCGACCGATGAGGAGCAGGCGCGCCGCCAGCGCCTCCGGGACGAAGCCGAGGCGCGCGGGGAGCCGGCGCCTTATGGCAGCGCACCCTGCGCCACACCCAGATTCCTGAAGCTGAAGACCGACGAATGGTTCTTCCCGGTCAGCGTCATCTCCGACACGATCATCGAGCCGCGGACCTTCCCGATCCCGGTCGGCGTGCAGACCACGCAGCAACCGGACCGGAACGACGTGTTCGGCGACAATGACAGCCTCGTCGTCGCCCAGACCGTCATCCTCAGCGCATCGCTGCTGAAGGGCTCGACGGCCTATAAGCCGCCGGACATCGAATATCGCGTCGCGCTCGCCTTCCAGGCCAATTACGTCAACGTGAACGAGCGTCGTGTGCTGTTCGTCGAGCCGTCCAAGGGCACCGACCGCTTCGATTTCTCGGTCGGTGTCCAGGAAGCGTTCGTCGACTACCACTTCCGCAACGTGTCCGACCGCTTCGACTTCGACTCGATCCGCGTCGGCATCCAGCCCTTCCAGTTCGATTTCCGTGGCTTCCTGTTCCAGGACCAGCAGCTCGGCGTGCGCCTGTTCGGCAACCGCGACAACAACCGCTTCCAATATAATCTGGTCGCGGCCTGGCAGCTGGAGAAGGACACCAATTCCGGCCTGAACGACGTCACCGAGGTGCCGCGGCAGAGCTACATCTTCCACGGCAACGTCTACCGACAGGACTTTCCGGTGGTCGGGCTCACCTCGATGGCGAGCATCACCTACAATATGAACCGGGAACGCGGCGACCGCGAGATCGACGATAACGGATTTCCGGTTCGCCCCGCCCTTCTCGGCAACCTGCGCGCACGCAATTACGACGTCGTCTATGTCGGCTACGGCTTTGACGGCCGCATCGGCAAGATCAATCTCAGCGGCCAGGCCTACGGCGCGTTCGGCGAGGACCGGAACAACATCTTCACGTCGAAACCGGCCAACATCCGCTCCTATTTCGTCGCGGTGGAGCCGAGCTACGACCAGGACTGGATCCGCTTCCGCGGCGCCTTCCTGTTCGCCAGCGGCGACGGCAAGCCGTTCAACAATACCCAGGCGGGCTTCGATTCGATCTTCGAGAATCCGATCTTCGCCGGCGCCGACACCAGCTACTGGATCCGCCAGACCATCCCGTTCGCCGGTGGCGGCCGCGCCGTGGCGATCAACGGCCGCAACGGCATCCTCAATTCGCTGCGCTCCTCAAAGGAGGAGGGTCAGTCCAACTTCGTAAATCCCGGCACGATCCTGGTCGGGGCGGGCGCGGACTTCGACCTGACGCAGCAATTGCGCGTGTCGGTGAACCTCAACCACCTCTGGTTCCACAAGACCCAGGTGCTCGAAGCGCTGCGCGTCGAGGGCAGCATTCCGAGCGACATCGGCTACGATCTTTCCGCCGCCATCATCTACCGACCCAAGTCGACCCAGAACCTCGTCTTCCGCCTGTCGGGCGCGGTCTTGGAGAAAGGCGACGGCTTCAAGGACCTGTTCGATAATTTCGACGGCGACAAACGATATCTTTCAGTTCTTTTCAACGCCATCCTCACATATTGAGGGCGCGGGGGAACATGCTCAGACTGAATTTCAGTTCCAAGATCCTGGCCGGTGCGGTGATCGCCGCCGCCGCCATTTTCGGTGCCGGGCAGCTCTCCGCCGCCGAAAAGGAGAAGCCGGTCGAGCGTGACTATTCGCTCGTTCGCGCCGCTGCCTCGCCGCGGGTTCAGGACTGGGACCAGGCAGACGCGAAGAGCGCCGGCTGCGTCAGCTGCCATACGGCGAGTGACGCCAAGACGATGCACAAGTCGCCCGCCGTCGTGCTCGGCTGCGTCGACTGCCACGGCGGCAACGCATCAGTTTTTGCGACCGAGATCGCCGATCACAACGCGCCTTCCTACATCGCCGCCCGCGACAAGGCGCACGTGCTGCCGAAATATCCGGCGGCTTGGCACTGGCCTTCGAGCGCCAATCCGAAGCGCAGCTATACCCTCCTCAACAAGGAGGCGCCGGAATACGTCAAGTTCGTCAACCCCTCCGACTATCGCGTCGCGCGCGAGGCCTGCGGCGCCTGCCACATCGAGGTTATCGAAGCGGCGGAACGCTCGCTGATGGCGACCGGTGCGATGCTTTGGGGCGGCGCCGCCTACAATAACGGCATTGCGCCCTTCAAGAACTACATCTTCGGCGAGGGCTATACCAGGGACGGCCAGCCGGCGAAGATCGTCTCGCCTTCCACCACCGGCGACGGCAAGCTGACGCCGGAGCAGGAGGCGCGGGGCGCGCTGGCGGCCATGTACCCGCTGCCGCAATGGCATGTCATTCCCCCCGCCGACGTGTTCCGCGTGTTCGAGCGCGGCGGCCGCACGATCGGCACGCAATTCCCGGAGATCGGTCTCCCCTCCCCCTCAGGCATCATCCAGCGCCTCGAGGAGCCGGGCCGTCCCGACATCCGCCAGTCGAACCGCGGTCCCGGCACCGGCCTGCGCGTCGCCATCCCGATCCTCAACGTCCACAAGACCCGCCTCAACGACCCGTTCATGTGGTTCATGGGCACCAACGACCAGCCCGGCGACTATCGTCAGTCGGGCTGCGCCGGCTGCCATGTCGTCTACGCCAACGACCGCGAGCCGCGGCACAGCCTGACCTACGCCAAATATGGCCGGGACGGGCAGACGTTCACCGTCGATCCCACGATCGCCAACAAGATGGAGCCGGCGCACGGCGGCGGTCATGGCGAACTGAAGGGCGGTCACGAGGAAGAGGTCGTGCCCGTGGAGGAGCATGGCGCCACTGGCGATCATGGCGACGAAGCTCCGGCCGGCATGCCCAAGGATTCCGCACATAGCGGCGTCAAGGAGAAGGGCCACCCGATCGAGCACGTCTTCACCCGCGCGATCACCACCGCCCAGTGCATGAACTGCCACATGCACCAGCCGAACATCTTCCTGAACTCGTATCTAGGCTACACGATGTGGGACTATGAGTCCGACGCCGACCTGCTGTGGCCGGGACCCGAGAATCGCCTGACCCCGCCGCACGGCCAGGAAGACAAATACAAAAAGCAAAAATTCCCGACCGCAGCCGAAGTGCACGAGGTGCTCGATCGCAACCCCGAAGGCGCGGCGCCGCGCGGCCTGTGGGCGGACGTCGACTTCGTCCGCAACGTCTATGACGTCAACGACAAGGCCCGGCACACCCAGTTCGCCGACTATCATGGCCACGGCTGGAACTTCCGTGCCATCCTGAAGCGCGACCGCGAGGGCAATCTGCTCGACGCCGACGGCAACATGGCGACCTACGGCACCGAGACTGCCAACATGGTCTCACCGGAAGATCCCGAGCGGTGGCGCAAGTCCTGCTCGGCCTATACGGACGAGAAGCAGCGCGCGCTCTGCCTCTCCACCGCCGACCATGGCAAGGAAGGCAAGTTCGTCCCCGCCGGCCTCAACCCGGGCAAGACCGTCCACATGATGGACATCCATGCCGAAAAGGGCCTTCAGTGCGCCGACTGCCACTTCAGCCAGGACAGCCACGGCAACGGCTTCATCTACGGCGAGGTCGCCAATGCCATCGAGATCGGCTGCAAGGACTGCCACGGCACCGCCACGCAATATCCGACGCTGCTGACCTCCGGCCCCGCCGCGCCGCCCAAGGGCAATAACCTGGCTCTCATCCGCAATGCCGACGGCAAGCGCCGCTTCGAGTGGATGCAGGATGAAGCCGGTCGCCGCGTGCTGATCCAGCGCTCGATCGTCGATCCCAACCTCGAGTGGGAAGTCAGCCTGGTGAAGGACAGCGTCGACCGCGACCATCCACAGTTCAACATGAAGTCGGCACGATCCAAGCTGATGTCGAAGGCGGGCGCGGAGACCGGGCAATTCGCGTTCGGCCCGGGCGTCGCCGAGGAGGATCTCGCACACAAGGAAAGCGAGATGGCCTGCTTCACCTGCCACCTCAGCTGGACGACGAGCTGCGCCGGCTGCCACCTGCCGATCGAGGCGAACTGGAAGACCACCAGCCACAAATATGAGGGCATGGAGACTCGCAACTTCGCGACCTACAACCCGCAGGTCGCCCGCGACGAGATGTTCCAGCTCGGCAAGCACCAGACGACCAAGGGCAACATCACGGCGCCGATCCGCTCGACCTCGGCGCTGATCCTCTCGTCGACCAACATCAACCGCGAGCGCATCTACGTGCAGCAGCCGCCGATCAGTGCCGTCGGCTTCTCATCGCAGGCCTTCGCGCCCCACTTCCCGCACACGGTGCGCAAGACCGAGACCAAGACCTGCACCGACTGCCACCTCAGCGCCGCGAACGACAACAATGCGATCATGGCGCAGCTCCTGCTGCACGGCACGAACTTCGTGAACTTCGTCGGCATGCACGCCTGGGTCGGTATGGAGGACGGGTTCGAGGCGGTGCGCGTCACTGAATGGGACGAGCCGCAGGCGGTGATAGGCTCCTGGCTGCACCGCTATGCCTATCCCGATTACTGGCGCGCCCATGTCGAGAGGAACAAGCGCGAGCTTGTCGAGTGGACCCGCGGCAAGACCTTCGACAAGGACGCCAAGTGGAGCGGCGAGACCCAGGCGCTGGAGCAGTTCGCCAACGTCACCCAGGACACTGACGGCCGGGCGCAGTGCCTGCAGCTGCGCGGCGAATATATGTTCGTCGCCGAAGGCCGCGGCGGCTTCATGGTCTATGATGTCGCATCGATCGGCAACAAGGGCCTGTCGGAGCGTGTGCTGACCGCGCCCTTCTCGCCGCTCGGCCACAATCCGCGCATCAAGACCAAGAACGCCACCTGCATGGCGCTGGCCACCAACCAGCCCATCAACCCGCTGCGCAATACCGAGCAGATGCGGGCGATGAACCAGGAACAGCCGTTCCACCCGATCTACAATTATGCGGTGATCACCGACTCCGAAGAGGGTCTGATCCTGGTCGACGTCAACACCTTCGCCGACGCCGAGCCGCGCAACAACTTCATGAAGCGTGCAGTCACCTGGAATGAAGGCGGCGTCCTCACAGGCGCGCGGCACATCACCCTCGCCGGCCATTATGCCTACATCACGGCGCCAACCGGCCTGGTGACGATCGATCTCAACGACCCGCTGCAGCCCAGGCACGTCAGCACGATCCCGCTCAACGATGCCCGCGCTTCCGCGCTGCAGTTCCGCTACCTGCTGGTGACGGACGCGGAAGGCCTGAAAGTCGTCGACGTCACCAAGATGGCCGAGCCGCAGCTCGTCGCCGGCGCCGTCGTCCCGCTCGCCGATGCCCGCAAGGTCTACCTCGCCCGCACCTACGCCTATGTGGCGGCCAAGCAGGACGGCCTGGTGATCGTCGACATCCGCAATCCGGAGCGCCCGACCGTCTACCAGAAGGTGACGCTGGACGGTCAGATGACCGACGTCGAGGACGTGATCGTCGCCTCCACCAACGCGTCGTTGTTCGGCTACGTCGCCGACGGGCGGAACGGTCTCAAGGTGCTGCAGCTGACCTCTTTCGACAGCCAGCCCAATCTCTACGGCTTCTCGCCGGCGCCCAAGCCCGAACTCATCGCCTGGGTGAGGACGCCGAAGCCGGCAATCGCGCTGTCCAAGGGCCTCGACCGCGACCGCGGCGTCGACGAGACCGGCGGCCAGATGGCGATCTTCGGCCGCCTGGGCTCGCGCCCCTTCAACCGCCAGGAAATGGAGCAGCTGTTCCTCAACAGCCGCGGCTTCCCCTACAAGGTCAGCGACACCGGCACCTTCGCCGACTGGGTCGCTGATCGTGGCGGGGCCCGGATGGCGGCGAAGGATCAAGCAGGATCGGCTGCGAAAGGCGTGCGCTAAGCGCAAATGTTCCGCCGATGCTAAGCTTTCTCGCCTTCGCGTCTCTCGTCGCTGCGGCTCCCACGGAGCCTACAGAAAGCGGGAGCCCTCAAGGCACTGCGGAGGCGGAATTTCTCGCTGCTCTGCCTGCTCTTGAGGGCATGCGCCTCACCCGGCTCCAGGTGAAGCTCATCAACGCGGTCCAGCCTCACCTCCACCGTCTGAACCCGAGCGCGATTGTGGAAGTCGAGAAGCTGCTGACGGAGCACAACCTGTGCTTCCGGCAGGTCGCTGAAGCCCAGGCGCGCCAGAAATACGAGAGGATCGCGAGCGAGCTGACCGATGCCGAGCGTTCAGTCGTCGTCCGGCACCTCGCCCTGCCCGGCGCCGACCAGTTGCTCATCTTCGAAGAGGGATCGAACTCACGCGCCGAATTCTCACCAGCCGCTGCTGAGGATGCCGCGCAACCGGCAGTGCAGAAGCTGCACGGCCTTGCCAGGCGCTCCTTCCGCGCGCCGCAGGACCTGTCCCTATCGCAGGCACCTTGCGGGGATCAGATCCGCGCCGACGCTGCGGCGAGAGGCATCCGGTTGAACTGAGGCTTGCAGTAGTCGACCGGTGATGGCGCCCGCAGGCGCTTGCCGGAGCTTAGTCCAGAGTCGAAGGTCGTTCCTTCTCCGCCACCAGCATCTGGACGAGGGGCTGCAGCGAGGGCTCGTAGCGGGCGAGGACGGTGTGCTCGTCTGCGGTGTCGTAGTGGGAGACGAGCTGGGCGCCGTTCCAATAGTGGATCGCGTAAGCGGGTGGGTCGGCGACGATCATCGGGCGGCCGTCCGGCATGTCCGGATCGATCTCGGCCAAATCAAGCGCAACCTGTGGCGCGGTGGAGGGGCAGACGGCGAGCGTCGTGCCGGCCCATTGCGTCACAACCTGGCGATGCAGGTGGCCGCTGATCATCGCGACGATATTGTTGTGGCGCGAGATTATGGCGTGGAGCCGACGCACCCACTGGGCGTCTGGATCCTCGGTCATCCAGCTGAGGCCGGTCTCGATCGGCGGGTGATGAAGTACGATCAACGTCGGGCGGTCGGGCTGCTCCGCGAGCCGCTCCGACAGCCAGGCCGCGCGTACTTCGCAGAAGCCGCCGCCATGGCGCCCTTCCTCTAGGGTATCGAGGACGAGGATCCGGATCGGATAGTCCTCGATCGCATATTGAACGAAGCCGTCGGACGTCGGCACGTCGGGGAAGTGCTTGCGGAAGGCGGCGCGGCCGTCATGGTTGCCCATGCAGAACCAGACCGGAAAGGGCAGACCGGCTAGGGCCTTCTTCAGGCGTCGGTAGGATGCCTCGTCGTCACCGGTGTCGGCGAGGTCGCCGGTGGCCAGCAGCACGTCCGGCCGCGGGGTCATCGCCACCAGTGTCCGAAGCGTCTGGTCGAGACGCTTGCGGTTGAACTCGGCGGGGTTGTCCGGCTCGAAACCGAGGTGGATGTCCGTAATCTGAGCGATCAGCATCCGCTGCCTAACGTCTTCCACCCACGGCGCTGCGCCCGGCGAGCTGCGGTCCGGTCGGCTCCGCAGCCGCGATCACATTGTCCTGCCTCTTACCCCGCACGCGCTGGCGGATCAGCATCGCGGGCGCGCCACCATCCATGTGATAATCGTGGCACATCGCGCAGCCGGACGGAACCGCTTTCGAGGTCGTCTCGCCGCCATGGCATTCTCGGCAGCTGGCGAGATCAGGCAGCAGCAGGTCGTTGGACGAAGCCGATGCCTCCGCCTTGTGGCAGCTCTGGCAGGTCTCGGTCGCGTGCGGCCGGTGGTCGAACCAGCCCTTGTGCATGTAGCGGACCGGGAAGGCGACGGGCGCGATCTTGGGCTGCCCGCCGGCGAGGCTCGCCGTGTGGCATTCGCCGCAGACGCCCTGGTTCGAGAAGGTGGTCCTGACCATCGCCTCGGCCCGCATCGGCACCGCGGCGCGGCCACGCGCAACATCCTGGGCGCGGCGGATGAAGTTCACGTCTCCGGGCCGCTGACGCGAATATTGGGCAATCGGGAGACCCGCCGGACGATAGGGGCCGGTCGAGCCGTAGAAGGCACGGATATCCGCGACCACCTGCTCGGGCTCTCCGTGCGGCAGCAGGCGCACCGTGCCGCCGATCGTCTGCAGGCCGAGGCTGTGGCACATCTGGCAATCCTCTTCCATGCTCACCGGCTGGAAACGAGTGCCCGTCGGATCCGAATCATGGCAATCCTTGCAGGCCAGCGCCTGGCCGAAGCCATATTCGCCGCCCAGCCGCCTCGCCATCTGTGCGACCCCGTTGGTCTTCGACAGGTGCATGTCGTGCGGGAATTTGAGGTTGCTGTTCTCCTGCGGCCTGGCGGCCAGCGACACGCGCTGCAGCATCGGCCGGTCGCCGTTCCAGCGGGTCAGCACCGCCGGCTGGAACTCGGGATGAGAATCCTCGAAGTCGCCAGCGTCGGCGAGGCGGGTATCCGGCAGCTTCTCCTTCAGCGTCTGGTGGCAATCGCTGCAGAAACGCTGCGCAGTGGCCGCCATCTGGGTGCGTCCCTCATGCTCGGTATGGCATTCGACGCAGCGGCCGGGCGGGATGTTGAACGTCTCCTGGAAGGCGAGCTTGACCCTGCCCCACTGGTCGAGGTCAGGCTGCGCCCGCGCGATCCGGAACGGGTCGGCGTGGTCATGAACGGTGGTGTGGCAGGTCTTACAGCTCTCGTCGCGGACCGCTTCGAAGGCGTTGACGTGACAGGCCTTGCAATTCTGCTCGAGTCCGGTGTGGGAGAGCGACAGCTTGCCGCTCGACCACGTGCTGTCAGGATGGAAGCCACCCGCGGCCCCCGCACCGCCGGCGGCCAGCGTCGCCGCCAGGGTCGGCGTCATCGGCTGATCGCGCCGCTCGAAATAGTTCATCACCGGCCAGGCCAGGAATAGCCCCAGGATCGCGATGCTGAGCACATAGGCGGTCAGCCGCTTGCTCGGCAGCACCGAAACCAGCGAGAATTCCTTCTCGGCGCTCTTGTCCAGACGCACGTCGGAATCGGTGATCTTCTCGACGTCGATCGCGATGTCCTGCGAATCCGGCGGCGTCGGCATGATCCGCAGCAGGTGGCTGGCGATCTTGATGTCGCCGCCCTTGGCGAGGTTGATCTTGCCGAAATTGGTCGAGCGGCCGTTGAGGACGACGGTGAGGCCCTGCTCCGCATTGACGCCGAGCTGCCCGGCCGAGATGCGCTCGATGACCGCGTGCTTCAGTGCGACGGCGAGGTCGTTGAGCCGGATGTCCATTTCCGGATCGCGGCCGATCCGAAGAAGGTCGTCGTCAATCCGGAGCGGGCGGACGATCTCGCGACCGTCCGCTGCGTAGGTGATCTGGCGAAGCAGAAATGCCATCTAGAAGCCCCCGCTTACCAGTAGAAGAAGACGCTGATGATGTGCGCGGCGAGCGCGGCGATCAGTGCGAAGGTCACCGGCACGTGGATGAACAGCCAGACCTCCAGCAACGCCTTGATCTTCATGTGCCGGCGGATCCGCCCGAGCGCGGCTGACTTGCGCTCGAGGAGGTTGACCACTGTCTCCAGCGTTTCAGCCTCCTCGCCCGTCGCGGTCGCCATACGGCGGCGAAGCTCGTTCAGCGCGCGTCGGTTGAAGCATTTGGGATAACGGCCGGAAAGGCGGCGCAGCAGACCGGCCTTGAACGGGTTGATGCCGGTGGAATCGAGCACGAGCTCGGTCTCGTCGCTCCGCAGCGGCTGCGCGGCGAGCTGGAGCTGGCGGTCGATCTTATAGACCGCGTCGACCATTTGGCCCTTGGTCATCTCCGAGCGATTGTCGCTGAGCTCCTGCGGCAGCCCGGCATAGACCGAGATGCCGTAGATGCCCGAGAAGATCACCAGCATCATCAAACTATAGGCGAGCGTGTGGACGTTCCAGCCGAACTGGAAGCCGGTATGCAGGGTCGCTACGACGATCAGCGACAGGCCGAGATAGACGTGGGCGGACGTCCAGGCCTTGAGCGACCAGCGGCCCCGCGTCATCGCGCGCTTCCTGAGCCCCAGCATGGTCAGCCACAGGATCAGCAGCGCGCCGATCGTGCCCGTCGTGTAGCCGTACCAGCTGCCGCCATTGTGGCGCGGCTGCACGTTCACGCTCATGTAGACGATCAGCGAGACGAGCGAGAGCACCAGCGCGATCTTGAGCCAGCGATAGTTCCTGTGCCGCAGAAAGCCCTCGTGGCTTGCCCCCTCGCTCAGCTCCGTCCGTTCGATCCCAACGCTTGCCATCTGGTTCTTGCCCCCGACCAGTTCCGACCACCCAGCCTTCCGGCTGGCCCCTTAGACGGCCTCAGCCCTCCTGCCCCAGCCTCGCCACGGTGAGGAATTCTTCCGGCGCCACGCGGATCGCCGCCCCGGTCGGGCAGGCGCGCACGCAGGCCGGCCCGCCGGCGATGCCCGAGCACATGTCGCACTTGATCGCCTTCTTGGGCGTCTCAGGGCTAACGCGCTTCTCCGTCCATTTCTTGGGCGGCTCTCCGGGGCCGGGTCCGATGCCGGCGAGCAGCCAGGCGAGCAGGCCCGGCTTCTTCGGCGGCACCTTGTCGAGCCTGATCACGCCATAGGGGCAGTTGCGCTGGCAATTGCCGCAGCCGATGCAGGTGTCGTCGATAAACACCTCGCCGTCGGGCCCGCGATGGATCGCATTGGGTGGGCAGTCGGCCATGCAGTGCGGATGCTCGCAGTGCCGGCAGCTGGTCGGCACGTGGAGATGCGCGAAGGTCTTGCCGGCCTCGCGGTTAAGCCGCGACAGGCCTTCGTGGCTGTCGGCGCAGGCCTTCTCGCAATTGTCGCAGCCGACGCAGAGATTCTCGTCAATGAGCAGCACGTCGGTCGCTTCGCCGATACCGTTCTCGAGCAGGAAGGAGGCGACCGATGAATACATGTCCACGACGCCGCCGAAGCTGTCCTTCTTCGCCTCAATGAAGCTGGTCAGCTGCTGGCGAGAGGCCATCTCCTGCTTGGCCTTGTTGAGCAGGTCCGGCTTCTTCTCGAGCAGCCGGCGGAACGCGTCGCCGTCGAGCTTGATCACTTCGGACTTAATTGCCGCGCGCACCGTCGCCGTGCGGCGGCCGCCGTCGATCAGCGCCATCTCACCGACATAGGAGCCGGCCGGCAGATAGGAGAGGAAGACCGGCTTGCCCCCGATATTCTTCTCGACCACCATCGAGCCCTGGCGGATGACGAACACGTCATAGCCGTCCTGCCCTTCGTTGATGATCGTCTCGCCGGCCGAAAGCTGCTTGATCTCGGCGGTTTCGAGCAACTCGCCCAGATCCTCCGGCGTGAGGCCGGAACCGAACATCTGGAGCAGCTGCCGCTCGGTCGAGATGCGGGTGATCGCGCGCTTGGCCGCCGGCACCGTCGCCATCAGCTTCAGCGCCGCGTTGCGCGGGATCTCGATCACGATCGCGCCCTCGGCAGTCCGCACCGTGGCACCGCGGCGGCGGCCGGAGATCAGGCCGACTTCGCCGAAGATGGAACCCTGCTCGATCGGTATCTGCTTCGGGCCCACCTCAACATAGACGGAGCCGTCGGCGATCGCGAACAGCGAGGAGCCGGGGTCGTTCCGCTCGAAGATCACGTCGCCGGCGCGGTAGGAGATGGCTTCCGAATCGAGCATGAACTCGCGCATCTGCAGCATCGACAGCTCGTTCAGGACGGTGACGCGGCGGCGGAGGAAGGCGAGCCATTCGTCGACGCTGCGCGTGCCGGGCAGATGCTTGAACTTGGCCTCCAGGATCGGCTGGTCGGCAGGCTGCAGGTCGACATTGCCGTTTATGAACTCGACGACGTCATAGCCCTGATTCATGCAATGCTTGATCAGCGGGTAGCCGGCCAGCGCGCCGATCACGAAGATGCCCGGCGCGGTGCTCTCGAACTGCGGCGAGAGCATCGGGAAGGATTCTCGATCCTCGCTGGTGAACTGGATGCCGCAGCTTTCCACAAACGAGCGCGGCGCGGCCGAGCCCATGCGGGCGATGATGCGGTCGCACCGGATCCTCTGCTCGCCGTCGCGGGTGTCGACGGTGAGGTAACCCTTCTCGATCAACTTGGGCGCCGTCTCCGTCATCACGTTGACGCGGCCGGTCGCCTGGGCTTCCATCAGCAGCTTGACGTTGGCGCTCTTGGCGCGGGCGAAATCGGCGCCGCGATTGAGAATGGTGACGACGTTCGCCTGCTCGGGATCCGCTGCGAGGCCGAGCGCATTCTCGATGCCCGCATCGCCCGATCCCACGACGGTGATATGCTCGTCCACATATTCGCCGGGGTCGTCGAGCTGATACTGGATGTGCGGCAGATCGGCGCCAGGCGCCCGCATCTTGTTCGGGTTGCCCTGCGTGCCGATCGCGAGGATGACGTTCTCGGCGGTCAACGTCTCCCCGTTGGTGAGCGTGATCGTATAATCGCCCTTGGAGCCGACGATCGACTTCACTTCGGACTTGAGCTTGACGTTGATCTTCTTGGCGGCGGCCTGCTCGTCCCAGGTGCCGAGCACCTTCTCGCGCTTCCCGGCCTCGAAGTCGAAGTCCGAACGCAGCAGCAGCTGGTTCGGCGTCGCCATGACGTGCTTGCCCTTCTGATACTTATAGATGGTATCGGACAGATGGTCCGTCTTTTCGAGCAGGACGTGACTGAGGCCGAGCTCCGCCGCGCGACCGGCAGCGCTGAGGCCCGCCGGACCGGAGCCCACGACCGCGATACGATAGGATGCTGACACCCCTGATTTCCCCCCTGTCACATCGGCAATATGCGTCGACAGTAAAAAGACGCAAACCAACCCGGCACGTGCACAGCCGATCGCACTGTATCATGTTGTATCGCGCACGCCAGACTTGACGTTCGTTTTTTTGCAGGAACAATCGCGACATGACCGACACCAGCAGCGCCGCGAAAAAGCGACCCTCCACCGCGACCATCCTTCTGATCGGCGCCGGCATCGTCGCCGCGGCATCGGCCGCGGTGGCGCTAACCCGCGGCGGCAGCGACGAGAGCGCGGCGGCCGGTCCGCACGGGACCGTGAAGCCGGACCAGCCCGTCGGCGACATCGACAGCATGATCGCCTCGCTCGAGGGTCGGCTGAAGCAGGACCCCGACAATGCGGAAGGATGGCGGATGCTGGGCTGGTCCTATTTCGAGACCCGCGATCTCGCCCGATCGGCCGCGGCCTATCGCCGCGCGGCGCAGGTCGAGCCGAACAATCCGGAGAACTGGTCGTCGCTCGGCGAAGCGCTGCAGACGGCCAGCACGACCGTCTCTCCTGAAGCCGCAAGTGCCTTTCAGCGCGCGATAAAGTTGCAGCCTCAGGATCCCCGCGCCCGTTACTTCCTTGCCGTCCAGAAGGATCTTTCGGGACAGCATGAAGCGGCGATCGCCGACTGGATAGCCTTGCTCGGCGACACGCCGGCGGGAGCGCCATGGGAGGCGGATCTTCGCCGCACCATTCAGGAGGTCGCAAGCAGGGAGAAGATCGACATCGCCGGCCGCATGCCGGCGCCGTCCGCTCCCAGCGGCGGCTCGGTAGCGACCGCGGCAATTCCCGGCCCGACGCCTGAGCAACTGGCCGCCGCCTCTTCGATCCCGCCCAGCCAGCAGGACGAGATGGTCCAAGGGATGGTCAGCCGCCTCGCCAACCGGCTGAAAACGAATCCGAAGGATGCCGATGGCTGGATCCGGCTGATGCGCGCACGGATGGTGCTCGGCGAGACCGACAAGGCCACCGCCGCGCTTCGCACCGGCCAAGAGGCCTTCAAGGGCGATTCGGCAACCCAGGCCCGCCTCAGCCAGGCAGCGGCGGAGCTCGGCGTGCCTGGTGGCGGCTGACCGCCTGGCGGCGCGATCCGCGCGGATCGTCTCGATCGTCGGCACCCGACCGGAAGCGATCAAGCTGAGGCCCGTCGTAAGCGCTCTCGCCGCGCGCGGCCTCGATCAGCAGGTCATCCTCACCGGCCAGCATCAGAGCCTCGCTTCAGCCTTCGCCTTCCTCGCACCTGACAATATCCGCGACCTCGGGGTCGACACGCGGGAACAGAGCGCCGGTGAGATCTGCGACGCCATCCACTACGAGTTGTGCGAACTGCTCGACCGGCATGACGCCGACCTCATCCTTGTCCAGGGCGACACGTCGAGCGCCTACGCCGGAGCGCTGGCTGCCCGGGACCAGGGCATCGCCCTCGGCCATGTCGAGGCGGGGCTGAGGACCTTCGATCTCACCCAGCCCTGGCCCGAGGAGGGCTACCGCATCGCGATCGACGGGCTGTCCGACCTGCTCTTCGCGCCGAGCGACAGCGCCGCCCGGAACCTCGCCGCCGAGCCCGCGGTGCGAGGCGCCGTCCATCTCACAGGCAATAGCGGCATCGACGCTGCTGGCCGCTCCCCGGACAGCGCCGCCCCTCTCCCCTCCGGAATCTGGCCGGAACCGCATTCTCCTCACCTGTCACCGGCGCGAGAATCAGGGCGAGCCGCTCCGACAGGTCGCCCAGGCCTGCCGCCGCCTCGCCCGTGAATTGCCGGTAGAGATCGTGCTGCCGCTCCACCCCAATCCTGGACTGCGGCGTGCGATGGAGCGGCTGCTCGGCGGCGTTCCGCACATCCGGCTGATCGAGCCGCTGGAGCACGAAGCTACGATCGCCCTGATGGAGTCGAGCTGGCTCATCCTGACCGACAGCGGCGGCATCCAGGAGGAGGCGCCTGCGCTCGGCAAGCCGGTGCTGGTCCTGCGCAACGTGACCGAGCGCGCGGAGGCGATCGACAGCCTGAATGCCGAACTGGTCGGAGCCGACGGCGAACGCATCTATCGCGCCGTGGCAGAGCTTCTCAAAGACGATGATCGCTATCGCCGGATGGCAACTCCCGCTTTCCCGTTCGGCGACGGCAACGCCTCCGCGCGCATCGCCGACGTCATCGAGCAGTTCCTGCTGGCGGGCGAACGGATTCCTTGACTTCCCCCGCCCCTCGCCCATATGCGCGTCCCGTCCCGCGGCGCTGCCGCGACGCGTTGGCCCCTTCGTCTAGCGGTCTAGGACGTCGCCCTCTCACGGCGAAAACACGGGTTCGAGTCCCGTAGGGGTCACCAGTAAAATCAATAGCTTAGCTGTATTGATTTGCGCGAAATCTCAAGCGTGCACAATTTTTGTCCAATATAGTTCGCGAGATGGGCCTGAACACGGACGGACGATTGAGGCTCGGCTTGTGCCTTCGGTGACAAAGCTGAGTGCACGATTCGCAGCGTCGTGAACGTGGAGCGTCCTCTAAGGACGTGCGTGGGTTCCTATGACACTTCGCTGCCGCTCGATGAACCCGCGGAGGCTGTCGAACGGGATCAATGTGGAGCTCCCGACCTTCACGAATTCGATCTCTTTGCTTTTCATCAGCTCGTACAGACGGGAGCGGCTGAGGCCCGTGAGCCGGACTGCTTCAGGGATCCTGACGCTGATCGGCTCCATCCAGGAATGCCTCTCGTTCGGATCAGCCATCGAGGCCCTCAGCTCCCCTGCCCGCGCCGGCGCCGAGCGAAGGCGCGATCGCCATCGAGAAAGGTTGCCAGCATCGCCGGGATGAGATCCGGGACCGACTCCGTCTGCCCGTAAACGTCGCCATAGAGCGCCGCATAATCCAGGAGCGCCTGGTTGAGGTCCGGCGCCACGCTGATCGCGATCTTGACCGGCGTCCGGTCGGGAAGCTTCGGCAACCTCAGCTCGCGCATGTCCTCATCCTCTCCACGGCCGAAGGACCAGGTCCTTGTGGATCAGGGCCCGCAGCGGCCAGCCTGGGCGGACGGTGAGGGTCGGCTGTACCTCAAGGTTGCGGGACGTGATCTGGTCCCCTGCCCGTCCGGCATTCTGCTGCGTCGACTCTCGTACGGCTCTGACGAGATCGCTCTCCGCGCTTCCGAAGCTGAGCTCGGTGCCCATCCCCAAGAGCGTCGACAGGGCGATGCCTGTCAGCAGACGCCAGGTGTGGAAGTCGACACTGTCCTCGACGCCTGAGTAGCCGGACGTGTCCGTGGCAGGTGCAGCGTCGAGGCCGACCGACGATCCATCCGGGAAGACGATCCGCTGCCAGACGAGCAAGGCCCGGCGCTGTCCGAAGCCCACCTTATTGTCATAGCTGCCGATCAGCCGTGCCCCCTGCGGCACGAGGATCGTTCGACCGGTGGCGCTGTCCCGCACATTTTCGGTCACCTGGGCAATCACAGTGCCGGGCAGGTCCGAGTTCAGGCCGGTGACGAGGCTGGCGGGAATAATCGTGCCGGCGCTCAGGGTCCAGGGCGACGGAGCCACGCGCAGCGCATGAGGGATCGTGTCGCTGGGTTGCGACCCGAGGTCCGCCGATCGCGGGGTCTCCAGCGCCGCGCCGGCCGGCGGGATTGCCGCCTGTGGCGTCCCTCCGCCGCGGCCGGACAGCTGCACGACCACGGGGGAGGTTCTCGCCGCCTCGTGCGCGGCGGCCAATCGCTGTCGCTCCGCGTCCGCGGCTGCCCGTGCCGGGTCAGGCTGCGGCGTTGCCGCGCCTGGTGGGACGGGAGCACCCTCCTCCTCGAGCCTGCGCTGGTGCTCGAGGATAGGTCGGCCAAGGTCGCCGGGGAGCGGCGGCCCGAGGCGGGGCACCTCGCCATAGCTGCTCGGCGCGTTGGCGAGCGCATCGGGCGCAGCTTTCCGAAGCGGATCGCCCTCGCCTTCCTGGCCGGCCGCCAGACGAAAGCTGGGCGGCTCCAGCGCAAACCAGGTCACCGTCACCAGGCAAGCCGCAACGAGGCCGGTGATGCCGATGATGAGACCGCGCCTGAAGCGCACGATCGGCTGCGGGCTGCCGCGGAGCACCAGGGATTCGGGCTCCTCCTTCCCCGGAGCGGCAGGCGCCTCCTCGCTGCGGTCGGTATCGCTCATGATGCCCTCCGGCGGTCCGCGCCGGCTTGCCGCACGATCCGCACGACGTGCTGGCGGCGCCCGCCAAGACGCAGCTCGGCGGCGGCGAACAACCTGTCGACGACATAATAGCGGCCGCGCAGACGGTAGTTGACGAGTTCCGTGCGCCCGCCGCCGCCACGCACGAATAAGGGCGGCGCCTCTCCCTGACCGAGCGTGGCCGGGAATTCGATGAACACCTGGTTCCCATCGTCGAAAGCTCGGATCGGACGCCAGGGCGGATCGTCACCCTCGATCCTGTAGCCGAAGTTCAGCGCTTCGATCGCGATGCCCGGGGTGCCAGTCCCGGAAGCCATCTCCGCCCCTTCGCGCCGGAGCGCGAGCAGCTCATCCTGCGGGTAGGTCCAGGAGATGCTCGCCATCGCCGTGCGGGCGGTGCTCTCGACCTGCACGTGGTAGACCCGCCGATCTGTGGAGATGACGAGGTTGGTGCGCAGGCCGACCGCCGAAGGCTTGACGAGGATGTGGGTGCGGCGCCCGGCTCCGGACCCGCTGGTCGTGTCGCCGATCACCCACCGGACGGTGTCGCCGGCCGCGACCGAGACAAGCGCCTCTCCGGGCTGGAGCGCGATCTCGCTGACCCGCTCGGGCGCGGTGTAGAGGCGGTAGATCGCGCCTTCCGACCAGGCATAGACTTGCGTCGCGTTGACATAGCCCGGACTGCTCGGCTCCCGGACGGCTGCGCGGTTCGCGGCCTCCACGCGCGATGCGGGTGCACCGCGTTCGCGCGGCGCGGCACCGCTCGGCGGCGGCAGAAGCTGCTCCGGCGGGAGTAGCGGCTGCACCACCCGGGTTACCGGTCTCGCTTCCGGCACCGGATCCTGCAGGAGCATGGCTGCCGAAAACCGGCCAGGCGGAGATGGCGGTGCCGGACGATCTTCGCCGCGGCCGGCGCAGGCGCTCAGCGCGAGCAGGGAGACTGCCGCAAGCAGCGGGGATTGGGTCATCTCATGGTCCTTTCAGGAGTGGGGGCCGGAGCGGCTTCGCGGCCGAGGTTCGGGTCGAGCGGGGAACCCATCGGCAGCGGAGCCGGAGGTGTGGCGACCGGCGGCGGCGCGGAGGCCGGCGCCGGCACGTCAAGTTCGCGCGACCAGTCGATCGCCTCGACATAAAGGCCAAGCGGGTTGTTGCGGAGCGTCTCGGCCGACGAAGGCGGCCTCACGGCGACCGTCAGGATCGCCGTCCAGCGCGAGGTGCCGGCGAGGCTGCCCCGCTCATAGGCCGTCTCCGTCCATTTCACCTGGAACGAGCGATCCGAGGCGCGAACGACGCTCGTCACCTGGACCGAGACGGTGCGCGTGCCGACGTCTGCGAACGGGTTCGCCGCGCGGGCATATTCGCCGAGGAACAGCGCACCCCTGTCGTTCACGAAGTCGTAGGCCGACAGCCAGTTCTCGCGCATCAGCACCGGGTCGAGCGAAACGGAGCGGACGTTCGTGATGAAGCGAGCGAGGTGCCAGGCGATCTGCGGGTCGGTCGGGCGGTATTCGGCGGCGGCGTGCTCTACCGCCCTCGCCTCCCCAAGCCGGTCGACCTCGACCACATAGGGCACCACCCGGCTCTGCATCGACTGCCAGAGGAGGCCGCCGGAGAGGCCCGTCGAGAGAAGGAGTCCCCCGAACGCCATCAGCCGCCAGTTGCGGGCCTGGACGCGGGCGGAGCCGATCCTGTCGTCCCAGACCTGCGCCGCGCGCTGATGGGGTGTCTCGGGCTCGGGGGTCTTTCCATAGCGCTGCAGCGCGCGCCTGAACTTCATCTTCAGTCCTCTCTCTGGCTGATGTCGGGATTGGCTGCCGCGCCCCCTCGATCGCCCTCGCGGAGGGCCTGCAGGGCGACGTGGCAGTGATGGCGTGCATTCTGCTCCGAGCGCAGACGCCGCGCCCATTGCGGGGCGCCGTCCGACGAGCCCGCCCCGGCTTCCGCGCTGTGGGCTGAACCGGCGGACCTCGAACCGGCAAGGAAAGCGCCCCGCGAACCGCGCTCGGCCGCCGCGCCAAGTCCGGCGGCGGAGCCGATCTTGTCCCGCGCGGCGGCCCCGCCGGCACTTGCGATGCCGCCGAGGCCGGCGCCGACGCTCTTCGACCCGGACGTCTCCTCGCCGAGACGGTAGGCGGTCGACGCTGCCGAGCCCATCGAGGTGCCCGCGCGCACGGCGCCCATCGCACCGCCCGCGACGCCGCGTGCGCCGGCCACCGCAGCGCCGCCGCCCACTGCCAGAGTGCCGACCGCGGCCGCCGTCGTGCCGACGGCTGCGCCGGCCCCCAGCTGTGGGGCGCCCGAAACCAGCCCGGACGCGATGCTCGGGCCGAAGATGCCGAGCCCGAACAAAGCGAGGCTGCCGAGCACCAGGCTCATGGCGTGGGTGAGGTCCGGCTCCTCGGCCGCTCCCGCAGTGACGAACTCGTCGAAAAAACCCGAGCCGATGCCCACGATCACCGCCAGCACCATCACCTTGATCCCGGACGAGATGACGTTGCCGAGCACGCGCTCGGCAAGGAAGCTGGTGCGGTTCCACAGCGCGAACGGCACCAGAACGAAGCCCGCGAGGGCCGTCAGCTTGAACTCGATGATCGTGATGAACAGCTGGATCGCGAGCACGAAGAAGGCGATGATCACGAACAGCCAGGCGATCATCAGCACGGCGATCGTCAGGAAATTTTCGAAGAAGCTGAAGAAGCCGGTGAGCTCGCTCACCTGATCCAGCATCGGCCGGGCTGCCTCGAACCCTGTGCTGGCGACATAGCCGGGCCGCAGCAGGTCGTCGGCCGTCATCGTGCCGCCGCCCGCCGTGATCCCGAGCCCCGCGAATGAGCGGAAGATGATGTCTGCGAGCGTCGAGAAGCTGCCGAGGATCAGCGCGAAGGCCCCGACATAGAGGATCTTCTTGAGGAAGCGGCCGATGATGTCGTCCTCGCCGCCCATCGCCCAGAACAGGCCGGCAAGGGTGATGTCGATGCCGATGAGGACCGTCGTCAGGAACGCGACGTCGCCGCCGAGCAGTCCGAAGCCGCTGTCGATGTATTGGATGAAGGCCGCCATGAAGCGGTCGATCACATTGAGGTCACCCATGTCGTCGCGTTCCGCTCAAGGCTCGAAGGAAAGGGTGCCGCGGGGCAGTCCCAAAGGGGCCATGGACGCCCCGCGGCGGGCCCGGCGGCATCGCCCCCGCGTCCATCTCTTGGGTCAGCGCCCGCCGGGGCTGTAGGCTCGGCCGGTGCCCAGGAACCGGCGCGTCGCGGCGCGCCCGTCCTCCTCGGCCTGCACCCGGCGCGCCCGTTCCAGCGCGGCACCGCGGAAGTCCGAGGCCATCAGGCTCTGAAGCTGGAACTGCTGCTTGATGCTGAGCGCGAGCAGCTGGTTCGCCGCTTGGCTGACCTGAAGCGCGCCCACGGCACCCTGGCTGCGCCCGACAAGCTCAGCGAGCGTGCCCGCATCCTCGCGGACATTCTCGACGACCTGCGCCTGCACGCCCATCGCGTGCCGGTATCCGGTCATCGCGGCATCGAGCCGCCCGCGCGCCTGCGCGAGGCGCTGGTCGCTGCCCAGGGCTTGGCTCACCGCGCCGGGAAACAGCGTGCGAACGCGATCGTCGAGCTGATCGATCCGGAAGTCGATGCCCTGCGCCTGCCCCATCAGCTGGTCGATCCGCTGCATGGAGGACGTGACCCGCTCAAGCTGCGGAAAGTCGATCCGCTCGAGGTTGCGCCCCATATTCTGGAGCATCGCCGCCTCGTTCTGGAGCGACTGGATCTGCTGGTTGATCTGCTCCAGCGCGCGGGCCGCCTGCAGCAGGTTCTGGGCGTAGTTCGTGGGATCGAACACTGTGAACTGCGCGGCCGCGGGCGCGGCCGGCAGAGCGAATGTGGCCGCGACCGACAGGCTGGTGGCGGCCGCGAAAGCGACGGCGCGGGAAATTGTCTTCACTTCAAATCTCCTTCCGGGGCGACGGGGGTGGGGAACTGGTCGAGCGCGGACGCGGCCCAGCCTAGGTCTCGGGCGTCGAGGAAATGATGCGCGAAGCCAGCGGCGCCGTGCTCGGCAAGGAGGCGGTCGATCTGCTGCTGCGCCGCGGGATCCGACGCACCGCAATATGCCAGCGCGATCGGCCCGAGGCCGAGGTCGAACAGCCGGTTGCCGCGGCGCGACTGGAGGTAATAATCGCGCTTGGGCGTGGCGCGGGCGATCAGCTCGACCTGCCGCGCGTTCAGCCCGAACCGCTCGTAGGCGGCACGGGCCTGCGGCTCGACCGCCCGGTCATTGGGCAGGAAGATGCGCTGCGGGCAGCTTTCGATGATGGCTGGGGCGATGCTGCTCTCGGCGATGTCGGCGAGCGACTGGGTGGCGAACACCACCGCCACATTCTTCTTGCGAAGGACCTTCAGCCATTCACGGATGCGGGCGGCGAACAGCGGATTGTCGAGGAACACCCAGGCCTCGTCGAGCACGAGGAGGGTTGGGCTGCCGTCGAACCGTTCCTCGAGCCGGTGGAACAGGTAGGTGAGGACGGGAAGGACCGCCCCCGCCTGCCCCATCAGCGTCTCAGTCTCGAAGCACTGGACGTCGGCCAGAGCGAGCCTGTCCTCGGCGGCGTCGAGCAGGGCGCCGAACGGCCCCTCGAGCGTGTAGGGCAGCAGCGCCGACTTGAGCGCATTGGACTGCATGAGGAGCGACAGGCCCGTCAGCGTCCGCTCGCCGGCCGGGGCCGAGGCGAGGCTGCCGAGCGCCGACCATAAGGCGTCCTTCACCTCGGGCGTCACGAGCAGCCTTTGATGCTCGAGCAATGCCGCGATCCACTCCGCCGCCCAGGTCCGCTGCGCCGGCACGTCGATGCGCCGCAGCGGCTGGAAGGCCAAGGCGCCCTCGCCGGCTTCCGCGCCCGAGCCGAGCGCATGATGGCTGCCGCCACAAGCGAGCACTGCCGCACGCGCGGACCAGCCCTTGTCGAACAAATAGACGCGCGCGCCCTCGTAGCGCCGGAACTGCATCGCCAGCATGGCGAGCAGCACCGATTTGCCGGCGCCGGTCGGGCCGACGACGAGCATGTGGCCGACGTCCCCAACATGGGTGGAGAGCCGGAACGGCGTCGACCCGCTCGTGCGGGCGAACAGCAATGGCGGCCCGTCCAGATGCGTGTTCCGCGCCGGTCCCGCCCAGACCGAGGACAGCGGCATCAGGTGAGCGAGATTCAATGTGTGGACGAGCGGCTGGCGGACGTTGGCATAGACGTGGCCGGGCAGGCTCGAGAGCCAGGCCTCGACCCCGTTGAGGCGCTCGCGCATGGCGGTGAAGCCGAGGCCGTTCACGATCCGCTCGACCGCCCTCACCTTTTCCTCGGCGGCCGCGGCATCGGCACCCGAAGCTTCGCGTGTTCGTCATGCACGCGGGCTATCCGTTCAAAGACCGGATGATGGCCCTCATGGCCGCGCACCCCCAGGTTTATGCGGAGTTCGGCTTCCTGACCTCCGGCTACCGCGACAGCGACATATGGCCGTATTTGCAAGCCTTCGTTGATGCCGGTTTCGAGGACCGCATCCTGTACGGGACGGACCAGATGGTCTGGCCTGGGTTGATCGATGCAACCCTCGAGCGGGTCCGGCGAGCACCCGGCCTCAGCGAGGCGGTGAAGCGCAAGTTCTTGTACGAGAACGCCGCTCGCCTTTTGCGGATGGACCCCGCCGGACAGAAGAACCGGCCGGCGCCCGCTAACGTTAGATGACCGACACGGCGCCCGCCGGGACTGGGCGCCCACCGGACGGGCTATGACTGTGCTAAACCGAAGAGAGCGAATGTCCGAAATGGGTGGAAAGCGGACATTCGTGCTTTCCGGTGAGCGGCTTGTGGCGGAAAGCGGAATATCCCCTCTTTGAGCTGGGGCTATAAAGCGGACGTACAGCGACTTCACGCAAAGGCAGCTGGCGACGGGCCGTTGCAGACGATCCGAGTGCTTAGAACTCGTCTGTCAAGCTGGTAGAGAGGCCGGAGCTTGTGTCGATCGAAGCGCCGGCCTCCGCTCCGGTCGAAACCTCAGTGCTGCGCGACCAACTGCTCGTTTGGCCGTCCGCGTCCGTATGAGACATTTCGGTTTCGTTGCGAACGGCTAGGTCGACGTCGATGTTGGCTTCGACCCTTGCCGAACCATCGGCGGACTGCTCCTCGCTTGTCCTGTCCTCCACCCTGTCCTCGGCGCGGTCGCTGCGTTCGCCGGCATTGTCGGCGCGATTGTCGCCGCGCTCCGCCGCCTGGTGGGACCGGTCGTTCGCGTTGTCCGTGGCGCGATCGGCCTGCTCGATCAGGCGATCGCCGACATCGTCTGAGCGGTCGAGGACGGACGATACCCGCCCCTCGCCTTCGCTCGCCTCGAAAACCTTGCTGAACAAACCTGCCATTCCAAATTCTCCATCAAACGTCTGCAGCCTTGCTGTGGTTATTCCTCCCGGAAGCTCCGGCTCAGCGCATCCCCGAGCGGGGCCATCAGATAATCCCAGAGGGTGCGGTCTTCGGTCTTGATGTTCACCCGGGCGGGGATGCCGGGCTGGAGCGTCACGCCCGCCTCGGCCGCCGCCGCTAGGTCGTCGAGCGCAATTTGAGCACGGAAGTAACCCTCGCCGCCTTGCCCATCGATGCGGGCGGGCGAAAGGGTGACGACCCGGCCCTTGAAGCTCGACTGGCCGTGCGGATTGACGCTCGAGAAGCGGACCGTCGCCTCCTGCCCGACGCGGACGTCGTCGATATCGCCCGGCTTCACCCGTGCCTCGACGATCAGGGAGCGGTTCTGCGGCACGATCTGCATCAAAGTCTGGCCGCCGCTGACGACCGTTCCCGGCCCTAGCGGGCTAAGGCCGGAGACCAAGCCCGTGACAGGCGCGCGGAGCAGGTCGCGGTCGGCGTAATAACGGGAGACTTCGAGCTGCGGAGTGATTTGCGCCAGCTGCTCCTGGACGCGGGCCAGCTGGTTGACGATGTCCATCATCTGGCTGTCGCGGGTACGGCTCTGGTTGATCCGCGCCTCCTCAACGCTCGCCGCGCCGGTCAGCGTGTCGGCCTCGAGCTGGGCGGCGCTGCGCTCGAGCGCCCTCAGCGTCGTCTTGCGAGCGAAGCCCTTCTCATAAAGCTGCCTGATGCCGGCAAGCTCGTCCTGGACCAGCGCCAACTGGGTCTCCGACGCCGCGCGCTGCGCCTCGGCCGAGGCGAGCCGCGTCTCGGTCACCGCGCGGTCGGCACCAAGGATGCCGAGGTGGCGCTGGAAGAGAGCGAACTGCGCCCGCATCGCCTCGCGCGCGGTCGGATCGCCCCAGCGGCTCACCAGGTCCGCCGGGAAGGCAATGCGGTTGGACCCGTCGCGCTCGGCGATCAGCCGCGCCTCGGTCGCCCGCAGCACGTCGCGGCTGGCCTGGGCCTGGTCGAGCTTCGCGCCGGAGCCGATGCCGTTCAGGCGCACGAGCGGCTGGCCGGCCCGGACCTGCTGGCCTTCATGGATCAGCACCTGCGAGACAAGTCCGGTCGCGACCGGCTGGATGACGAGGCGGTCGCCGCGCGGCGCCACCTCGCCCTCCGCAACCGCCGCGCCGGAGATCGGCGCGAGCAGGGCGAACAGCAGGAACAGGCCGAAGAAGAGGGCAGCGCCGATCAGGCCGACCCGGACGGTGTCGCGGGCGTCGTCGAGCTGCGGCGCCTCGAGCCGCTCGCGCATATAGCGCTGGATCAGGCGCTTCGAGAGCCGCCTCGACCGCCACCGGGTTCCCCAGCCGCGAAAACCGCCGCCGCCGCCGCTGCCGCCACCGCCGAAATAAAGGAAATCGAGTTTCATCTCAGGCCTCCGTCGGCTCGCGAGCGATCGACCGTGCGATCTCGGTCTTGACCTTGCGGAAGACCCGGGCGCGCGGACCGTCGAGCTGCAGCTCGCCCTTGTTGAGCACGATCACCCGGTCGACGTGGGCGATCGGATTGAGGCGGTGGGCGATGAGAACGATGGTCGATCCCTCCTTCTTGAGCGTCGCCAATGCCACCGCAAGAGCCTGCTCGCCATCGGCGTCGAGATGGGCATTGGGCTCGTCGAGCACCAGCAGCCGGGGCGAGCCGAACATGGCGCGGGCCAGGGCGATGCGCTGGCGCTGCCCGCCGGACAGGCCGCGCCCGCCTTCGGTCACCTGCGTCTCATAGCCCTCCGGCAGCTCAAGGATCATCTCGTGGACGTTGGCGCGAATGGCGGCCTTCACCACCTCGGCGTCGTCGGCCTGTGCGAAACGGGCGATGTTGTCGCGGATCGTGCCCGGGAACAACCCGATCGATTGCGGCAGATAACCGACATAGCGGGCGAGATTGTCGGCCGTCCACTGCCGCCCCTCGACGCCGCCGATGGTGAGGCGCCCCTGGCTGGGCGAAGTCGCAGCAACGAGCATCCGGGCAAGGCAGCTCTTTCCGGCGCCGCTCGGCCCGACAATGCCGATCGCCTCGCCGGCCTCGATATGAAGGCTGATATTCTTCAGCGCAGGGCGCTTGGCATTGGGCGGGACGTAGCTGACGCCCAGCGCCTCGATCTCGATGTCCGGATCCGGCAGGTCGATCCTGGACTTGCGGGGCGGCGCCTGGACCAGCGCCTTCTGCACGCGGCGCCCGGCCTCGATGCCGCTCTTGATCTGGCGCCAGCCCGCCACCGCCGTCTCGAGCGGTGCCAAAGCGCGGCCGAGCAGCAGGTTAGCGGCGAAGATGGCCGCCGGCAGCAACTGGCCCTGGATGGCGAGATAGCCGCCGACCCCGATCATGGCGCTCTGCAGCGCCAGGCGGAGGCCGCGGATCAGCGCGGAGGCGTCGGCGTTGCGCTCGCTGCCTTCCGCCTGGCGCCGCACCATCGTCTCGCGGTCAACGTGCCAGCGCACCGCCAGCGCATCGTCCATGCCCATCGCGCGGACCGGACCGGCATAGCGCGCGACGGCGTCGGTGAACTGGTAGCTTCGGTTCTGGGCGGCAATGGCCGTCGCCGCGCTTTCGCGCGTCGTGCGGTCGTTCCAGAAAGCAAGTGCCAGCAGCAGCGCGGCACCTCCGAGGCCGACGATCCCCAGCGCCGGATGGATCAGGAACAGGACGAGTAGGAAGAGCGGCATCCACGGCACGTCGAAGAAGAATTGCGCGCCCTGCCCCGCCAGCGCGGTGCGGAAATGGTCGAGGTCGCGCAGCGCCTGCGCGTTGCGGAAGACGGCGCCGTTCTTGGGCGCGAGGTCGATCGTCGCCTGGAAGACGCGGTGGGCGAGGATGCGGTCTAGCCGGGCCGCCGCCTTGATCAGGATGCGGCCGCGCACCGCGTCGAACACCACCATCGTCGCCAGCGCGAACAGCAAGGCGACGCTGAGGCTGACCAGGGTGGCGATGCTGCCGCTGGTGATGACGCGGCCATAGACCTGGATGAGGTAGATGGGCGACGCGAGGAACAGCAGGTTGACACCGCCGCTGAACGCCGCCGCCGTCCACAGCAGCCGCTTGCATTGCCGCAGCGCGGAGGCGAATTCGTCGCCGAGCTCGAGATCTGCTGAGCGCGCAGCGCTGTCGAGGGCGATCGCCTCGGCCGCGGCTTCCTGCGCCTCTTCTCGCGCATCCCTGACTTCGCTAGGCGTGAGCTTCGGGAACAACCCGTTTGCCATCTTGCGTTCCTCAAATACCGGGCAGGTCGTCGTCCCCAGCCGGCGGCGGAGGCGGAGACAAAGGGGGCAGTTCGGCCGTCGCCACGAACGGCAGCGGCGCCGCGGCGCTCTCGCCCGAGGCGTCCATGGGCAGAGCGGTGCCCGGCGCCGGACCGGCGTCGAGATCGGCCAGGGCGTCGACCGTCTCATCGATCGGATCATCAAGAGGATCGTCTGCGGGCACAGCAGGCGCGTCGTCCCCGACTGCTTCGTCCCCGTCCGAGGTATCGTGGGCGGGAAGTGTGACTTCGATCGTATCGGCCGCCAGCGTGTCGAGCATGTCGGCCCCGCTGTCCGCCGCCGCAGCCACATCCGGGGCGCCCGCGGCCGGCACGGCGAGCACATCGGGCACCGAGACGAGGCTGACCAGGGTCGCAATGCCGGCGGCCGGATCGCTGCCGGCAAGGTCGTCCAGAGCGTCCGGCGCCTCGGCGGGCAGCGCTGCGGCAAGCGTTCCCGTCACCGCCTCCGGAACGTCGGCGGCGGCATCGATCACCGGCCCGGTCGCTTCCGTGGCCGGCAGCAGGTCAAGCGGCGCGACGGCCGCGGAGATGGTCGGCGAAGGGTCGGCAACGAGGGCATCGGTCGCCTGATCGATGACCGGGGTGGCGAGGAGCAGGGCCGACACGGCATCCGGCGTCAGCGACATGGCGTGAACGGGTGCCGCGGGCGCGGCCATGTCGCCCTCCGACGCGGCCGTGCCTACCGGTGCCGCTTCAGCGGCCGGGGCGGGCGTCAGCGAGCTGGTGGCTGGAGCGCCGGAACCGGCGACCTCGCCGGGAAAATCGGAAACAGCAGCGCCTGAGCTGGTGCCGGCGACCGCCTCGGCCCGGCTGGCTTCGGCGATTTCGCCGGGTCGGGCGATGGCCGGCAGTGCGAAGAGCGGCGATCCGAAGCCCTCGGCGACGGTGTCGGCGGAAGCGAAGGTCTGGCTGGGGAAAGGTGCGCCGCCATCATCGGCGGGAGAGCCCGAGCCGGCGACGCGGCTGTCGTCGCCCGCATCGGCGAGGGGAGCATCGTCCGCGGCGCGGATCGCGACGGCGGCCGGAGGCTGGGCGCCGTAGAGACTGAAGTCGTTTGCGGCGGAGGATCCGAGAAAGCGACTTTCCGGATTGATCAGGATCCGGTCGAGCATCGCGTTCCTTCACCTCCGTTGCCAAAGAAATGGAAGCGGACCGGTCAGACCGGTCCGCCCCAGGAACCCGATTACGAGTCGAGCAGCTCCGAACCGCTGGACGAGTTCGAGCTGTCGGTCATGTTGTCGACCATGTTGTCGATGTCGAGGTTCGAGCCGAGGTCAGTGCCGCCTGTGTCGGCGCCGGTGCTCTCGTAGGATTCCTCGCCGTCCTCGTCACGGCTGTAGCTCTCGTTCTGGACGCTGATGCCTTCGTTGCTGGTATCCAGCGCCGCATCGGCATTCTGATCGGTGTTGGTGTCGGACGAATTGTTGCTGTCGTTCTGGTCGTTGCTGAAGACATCCGAAAAATTGCGAGCCATTATCTTTCTCCTAGTGGCGATCTTGCGAGATCGTGACAGGAGAACGGGCTCGATTAACGAGTGTTCCTGACCGCTTCTGGCCCGCTATACTTGCCAAGGTCAGTATTTGGGGCACGAAGGAAGACGCCTCCGGAGCCGTAACAACCGGCGTTTTCAGCCGCTGACAAAGCTTTTCGGCAGCGCGATTCGTCACGTTACTTCCGCAACCCCGTCAGCGCGATCTGGGACCGTTTCGACATAGGAGAGCACCAATTGAGGACCGTCGTCAGCCCTCAATCCGGCTCTTCGGGCAGGGCGAAGCGCTCGCGCGATCCGCTGAGCGGCTTCGGAGCATCGAGCGCCGGCTCGCTGTGCGACTTGCGGAATGCGCTGGGATCGGCGCCATAGGCATCGCGGAAGGCACGTGAGAAATGACTGCGGCTGGCAAAGCCGATGCTGGCGGCGATCACCTTGATCGGAAGGCGGCTCGATCGCAGCATGTCGGCGGCGTGGTGCAGCCGCGTCTTGGCGACGAACTCCATCGGGCTCATGGAAAAAGCGTCGCTGAACTGGCGTGCGAAGGTGGACCGGCTCATCCCCGCGCGAGCCGCAAGCGTCGCCACCGTATGCGGCGCCGAGGGCATGTCGAGCACCATCGCCACCGCCGCTCCGAGCCTCGGGTCGGTCAGCGCCCCGACCAGCGCCTGATCGCCGCCGGGCCGGCCGAAGAACCTGCGGATTACCATCAGCAGGCAGGTTTTCATCAAGGTTCCGGACAAGGCCCGCGTGCCGAAACCCGGCTGCTCGATCTCCGCGAGCATCATCGCATAGGATTGCCGCACGATATCGACGCCGCTCAGATCCTCGGCGATCGGCACCTTCAGCTTGTCGAACAGTCCGAACGAGCCGGACAGGCTTGCCATGATGATGCCGCAGACGAGCCTCAGGTCGCCCGCTCCGCCCTCGGCCGCGTCGAAGACGAGCAGGCCGTCGCGGTTCATCTTGGCATGGTCGAGCGCCATCACTTCGGTGGCCGGCCCGCCGTCCGCGGTCATGCTGGGCTGCATGCCCGGCGGGATCAAGGCGATGCCGCCCGGCCCGCACACGATCAGATCCATGCCCGGGATCGTCATGTGCATCGTGCCGGCCAGCACATAATGGACCATTATCGCATCGACCGGCGCGCTGACCAGCCTGTAGCCGCGCCGCACCTCGCAGACGCCGAAATTCTGGACCGCGACGTCCATCGTCACCAGCAGGCGGTCGAGATCGTGCGATGCCGTCATGGCTTTCCGCCACATGACCTTAACACCCGCCGTAAGCAACTTGCGCATGGGTAAGGGGACGGCATCGCACAGATGCCAGACGATTTGGCACGTAGGAGGGAAGACGACCACTCTTCAATTCGATCCTGACAGCGGTCGCAGCGTCTTGCCTACCGCACCAGTAATTCACAAAAAGCGCATGAGTAGATCACCGCGCCAATCGATGCGGCTTCGACTTCGACATCGTTTTGGATGGGGCGCAGGGCGGCCTGTTCAATTCCGCGATGGGTGGCAAGCCGACGCTGACCTCTGCTAAGCCGGGCAGCGGGAGCGCAGCCTATCCTGAGGCTCCGCCGAACCGGGGGAAACAAGCATGCGGATCGCAGTGGCGGCGCTTGCGTGGGCGACGTTGACATCGATGGCTCATGCGCAGGACGCGAGGCCATCGGCGGCGGTGATCGCGGACCAGCGCAGCGATGCAGCCCATCCGCCTCAGCTGGTGCAGACACGCTATCTGACCGGCGGTGTTCAGGTGCCGGCCCGCTGGTTCATCGCGGCCGGACCCGGGCCACATCCAACAATGTTGCTCCTGCACGGCTTTCCAGGCACCGAATTGAACCTGGACTTGGCCCGCGCCGTGCAGCGGGCGGGATGGAACGTGATGGCCATCCATTATAGGGGGGTCTGGGGCGCGCCTGGGCAGTTCAGCTTCAATCACACGATCGAGGACGCGCGCGCCGCACTGGTCTGGCTGCGCCAGTCTGCCCGTGCTGGACAGGTCGACACCTCGCGCATCGTTGTGCTGGGTCACAGCATGGGAGGTTTCGACACGGTGATGATCGGTGATGACGCGGGAGTGGCCGGCTTCGTCACCATCTCCGCGGCCGACATGGGCGCTCTTCTAGGCCCGCTTAAGTCCTTAGAGGCGCGCGAGGCGGCCCGCTCAGAGTGGGAGAAGGACACCAGCTTCACCAACATGTCCTATGCTGCCATGATCGACGAGGGCCTGGCGAACCTCAGGACGTGGGATTGGCGCCGGAACGCGGCCGAGATGGCGCGGCGGCCGGTCCTGGTGATCGACTCAAACGACGGCCTGGAAAAGGACGGTGCTGCCATCGCGGCGGCCGTCTCTCAGGCGGGCGGCCCAGCTCCAACCCGAGTTAAGTTCGAGACGGACCACAGCTACAACGATAATCGCGTCGCCCTGGCGTCCGTAATCATCGACTGGCTTGGCGTCACATTCTCCGAACGGGCCAGCGTACCCTGAACAGCCGGTGGACCAGCCGCATGAACGACGTTGGCATAGGCTAGCAGGAAGGGCGGTATGAAGGTTCAAGTTCGGTTTGAGGATGCTCGTCGCCCTTTCCATGACAGGCAGTGCGCAAGTGATTGCGCAAGTCGGCCCGGTGACGAGTTGCGACGGAGGCGACGAAGAGAGTTGCCGCTACATCCTGCAGGCGACCGAGGATTCGACGGGCATGCTCGTCACCGGCGATCCAGCACCGCTACGTCGACATCTTGATTCCCGGGCGCTTTGGATTTCAACCAGCGGCGAGGTCCGATCGGGAGAGCAGTTGATCGCGGCCGTCTCCGGAGATGCGCGGCGCGCGACCGCGTCATTGGAGCGAGCAAATGTGCGGTTCTTCGGCAACGTTGCGGTCGTGACGTGGGCAGAGTCTTGGACTGCACCGGCTGCGTGTGTCCCCGCTGGTCGTCTCGCGGGCGTGGACACTTGGGTGGATCACGATGGGACCTCCCGGCCATCCCGCTGAACGAGGGCATGATCAAGCACATGGCGCCAGGCAGGGCGCCCATGCTTCGATGCGCTGCAGTGCCGCGCCGGTTCGAGCATGCCAAGCAGCATCGCCCTGGGGCTCGGCTGACGCACGTCGATTCAATGCCTTTGGCAGCAACCGGCGGGGGAGCGGCCGGGTGCTCCACCGCGGCACGACGCAGCTTTGGAGGCTCCAATGCGTTCTCCGATAGGACGACGATCAGGGAGGGTGTTCCGGGTGAAAGACGCGATCGCAGCCCTGGCGCTGGCCCTGCTGTTCGCCTGCTCTGCACCGGGTCCGTCCGAACCGAGAAAGTCTCCGACCGAAGATTCGGGATCCGCCAGGCCCGCCTCGCTTCATGGGCATTGGCGGATCGTCGAGGTGAATGGGAAGGCCGCGCGGCCCCAGGCGCGCGATCCAGAGGTGCAGCCCCATGTCTCCTTCGCTTCGGGGAGCTATGGTGGCAGCAGCGGCTGCAACGGCTTCGGCGGCCATGGAGTGCTGGTCGGCGAAAGGTGGTTCGCTGAACCACCCATGGCAACCCAGCAAGGATGTGCTGATCTCACGGAGCAGGAGAACAGCATTTTCGAAATTCTCGCCAGTGGTCCGACGGTCACCTGGGAGGGCGCGGACGCCGTTGTGCTTCGCGCCCCGGGGGGCAGCATGCGGCTGCGTCTCGTCGAGGCGGCACCGATCGATAAGCCGGCCACGCCCCCGCCCCTCCTTGCCGGCACACGGTGGGAGCTCCTGGCGGTCGACGGCGCTGCGATCCAGCTTCCGGGCGCGCAGGTGCCGGCTCGCCTGACGCTTGAGGCCGATCGATGGACGCTCGAGACGCCCTGCGCGACACGAGGCGGGCCGTGGCGGCAACTGGACGATGCCCTGATCGTCGATCCCGGCGGCATGACCGAGCGTCCATGCAGTCAGCCTCTCCTCGGGCAAAGCGACATGGTCGCCCGGGCGCTCGCTGGCCGCCTCGCATACGTGGTCGGTCCTAACGGGGAGCTCGTGCTTGCAAGCAAGGCGCATTGGCTGACCGGCCGGCAGGACCCGACCTTCACTCGAGGGCAAGAAGGCATGTTCGCCGGCGAGTGGCAGATTGTTTCCGTGGACGGATCGAGGCCGCCCCCGGGCGACCGGCCGCCAGCGTTCTTCCTGGGCCCGCGGGCCTTCGCCCTTTGGGACGGCTGCCGACGTAGCGAGGGGATCGCCATCGGATCGGAGCGGCAACTCTTCACCCTCGGCTCTGGCGTCGTGACGCTCGCCAAATGCCCGCGGGACGAGGTCCGCGAGAAGATCAGCACGATCGTGACGGATTCACCCAGGATCGCCCGCGCGGGTGACGACGAAATCGCCCTGATTGGCCGCAGCGGCGCCCTGCGTCTGCGCCGGCTCTCGACGAAGCCCTTCGGCACCTCGGCGGGAACGGGATTGCGGTCCGGCACCAGCTTCGATCTCCAGCGCGATCCTGGACCTGCGCGGCTTAAACTCGGCCCCGGCGACGCATTCACCGTCGCCCTTCCCTGCGGCACCTTCTCAGGGCGCTGGCGGAACGGGCGCGGCTTCGGAACTGATCACAGCCGCTTCTCGCCGGAACGACCGCCGGCAGGCTGCGGCGACGCACCCGCAGCGATGCAATTGTACAACTTCTTCACTGGCAATGTGATTGCGGCCATCGGCCAGAACCGCGATATGGCTCTGTTCGTCAACAACGGCCGAAGCTTGCCCGCGCGCCTCGTAGCGGCATCTCCATGAGGAAGAGAACGGGCCGGGACGGCCCTCCAAGGCGGTGTCGCACCTGCACGAACTTGCCAGCCCTGGTCCGACCATCCGCGCGATCCACATGCTATGCCCCGGGTGCGCAACCATTCCCCTGCGATCCCGGCGACCGGCCGGCACCGCCCAATCCGCTCCCCAAGGGCAGGCAGGGCCGGATGCGGTGGATGGTCATCATGATCGCAGGCCTCGCCTTGCCGGGTTGCTCCCCGGCTTCGGAACGCAATGCGGCAATTCTTCCGGAACCGTTGACGGAGAGCGCGATCTCGACGCCGGCCGGCTGGACACGCGCCGCTTATGTCGCAGGCTTGAGCCTGGCAGTTCCGCCGGAGGCGGCGGTGGCGCGGCCGCAGGGGATCGACAGCACCATCCTGAGAATTGACGGCCCCGGCTACACGCTCGAGATCGACGATTACGGCGCATTCCCTGGCCCGGGGAGCCGGCGGATCGGCGGAAGGCTCGCTACGATCGACAAAGGGTCAGCAGGGCTTTGCCAGACACGCCTGGTGAACGTCCAGCTGCCCGTCGACGTAGCGTGCAGTCGCAAAATGAGGAGCGATGGTCAGCGCCTTTTCGAGCAGAAGCTCAGCTTCGGCCATCCGACCGAGACGGCTGGCGATCTCGGCGAGCAGGCGCAAGGCGGTCGGGTTGGTTGCCTCAACGCTCAGGATCGATCGGGTTAAGCGTTCAGCCTCCGCCAGACGCTCCTGTCCGATCAGTGCCGCCGCCTCGCGATTTCGCGCGTCCTGGAACTCGGCACCCTTGGCGAGTAGCCTGATCTTCTCTGGTGAATGATCCTGCCCGAGCGCCTGCAGGGCCTTTTCCAGAAGCAGTATCGCTGCCGGATCGCCTGGGTGGGCGCGCAGGATCGCGCGCAACCGCGGCAGCGCGCTGCGCGGGTCTTCCCGAACCGACAGGGCCACAGCGGCGATTTCGCTGTCGCGTGAACTCGCGAAGAAAGGCCCGACCGTCTGCCCCTCAACCCCGCGTGTTCGTCCAGTCGTCACCGTGCCCTCCTCAAGAGCCTTATGGTGTGGAATTGTACCTGCGGAGGCAATGGCGCTGTTGGCTGCGTCTGATAGGCGCCGCGTTCCCCTTATCCAGAGCGTCGCCCTCTCGCGTTTTTACCGGGACCAGGAAATGTGGCGCGGCGCGGTCGGAGAGGTCGTATATCTCGTCAATGTGATGTGGCCATTGCCCCACTACATGCGTGACAATGGCGCGACCTCGGTACGCGGTATCTTTCACTTTCACGCCCGGGCCTCTAAACATAGGCACATCAATGGCGTAAAGGGAAAGAACGTGGAACCAAGCTCCGATTTGCAGAGCGTGGCCGATCGGCAAGCGGTTCGGGATGTGCACGACGAATATTACCTCCGGCTCGAATTCAATGACTTCGAGGGGTTGCTTGACCTCTTCACCGACGACGCTGTCTACGAGGTGTCTCCACGGGAGCATCTCGGACGGGAGGAGGTCGCTGCGACGCTATCCCAAGCGCCGCACGGCACCTATCTTTGCGGCGGATTGCGGATCATGGTTGATGGCGACACGGCCGAGACGGTGCAGAGCTACGCATTTCTGGGCGACGACGAGCACACATCCAACAGCGGCTGGTACTATCGAACCCTCATCCGCACGGACGCGGGATGGAAGATCTTGCGGACACGCACGCAGATCCACAAGCGCAGCCTGTTTGCCCGTATGTTGCCTCCCACGGAATTCGCCGGGTGAAGAGTGGGTCCAGCGTCGGCGTCTTGTCTTCAAATACGATCTAACCGAAAGGTATGAAGAGCTCCGGATTGCGATGATAGAGGCGAAGCTTCACTCATCGCGCCAAGGTCCCCGCGTCGCGCTCCGTCAGAAGACGCTCCTCGGCCAGCCAAGATCGCGCTTGATCAACCTGCGCCCAGTGCTCTCCCTAGTCGCGATCCACAGCGCCGTGACAACGCATGAAATCGTCGAGGTAATCAGGACTGTCGGGTCGGCAATGCGGGGCAGCTTTGTGTCTGCAGCAGCGCATGGTCCGACTCATGGTCCGCTGTTCGGCTGCGACCTGCGTCAGAGCCCGTACGGCGCCGTCCGCTAGCATCAAAGACCGCGTATGATATCAACGATTCTTGAAGCCAGCCTGCGCCTGTACCGCTCGGCAGCGCTCTGATTTTCACTAGCAGCGAAACTCGCTATGCATCAGCTGAACGGCCGATGCCTGCGGAGGCGCCGCTTCACTAAAAAGTGGGAAAGCGGGTCGACGCTAGAAATTTAGCTGCGCAAGCGATGGATGTCGGGGGCCCCGCACTCGGTGAGTCATGCGCAACCGACATCGGATCGCGTTGCGGCGATCAGTTCCGCCTCATCAAGCGCAGGTTCCACGCGCCGCCGACATCCGAAGCCCGTATATTGATGGACGGCCTCGATCATCAAAGAGCGGGCAGAAAGCAGGTGCTATGCAGGCAATAGGGCAAAAATCTGCCGCGGCGCTTTCGACTCTAATATGGGCGAATGAACGGAAGGTGATTCCGAGCTACGGCGGCAGCATTGCCCGCTCAACGGCCAAACGAGAAATTCGTAGATCCGCGGGCAAAAAAAGAGGAGCCGCGGACTCCGGTCCGCGGCTCCTCCGGTTCTCGAGCTCAAGCGATCAGGCGATCGCCATCGCGCCCTTCGACTGACGGCGCTGGGCACGACGCATCGTGAAGCCGACCATGCCGAAGCCGGCGATCAGCATCGCCCAGGTGGTGGGCTCCGGCACCGCCGCGAGGTTCTGAACCGCGGCCGAGGTCATGAGAAAGTCTTTGTTGCGGAGCACGTCGAAGCGCAGGTCCCAGCCCATCGCGTCGAACGCGGCGAGGTCGGTGCCGGTGATCTCACCCAGCTGCCCGAGGCAGAAGGTCGGATCCATGATGCCGATCTGGCCGCTGCAATTCGGGTTCTTCGCATCCTTGAAGTGCGAAGCCTGCTGGCCGTCACCGTAGTTGCGCCCGGTCGACATCAGCGAGCGGCCGTTGAACTGGCTCGCGCCGCCGTCGATCGAGAAATAAGCCGGCGAGTTGACCGCGAAGTCGAGCACCGGACCGGTGCCCGGCGCCACACCGGTCGGATCGTTGCTGTAACGGAACAGGTCGAGCGCCGAGAAGATGCCCGCCGCGCCGTTGGCGTTTACGTTGTTCAAGTTCACGTTGGCGGGGTTGTCGTAGACGTCGACGCCGCTGGTGAAGCCGAGGGCGTGGCCGATCTCGTGGATCGCAACGCCGACGAAGTCCATCTGGTTCGCCGCGATGCCGTCGCTGGCATCGAAGTCGAACGCGAAGTTGCTGCTGAAGGTGACGTTGCCGTCCAGCCCGTTCGGATTGCTCGCCCCGTAATTGATCGTATAACCGAGCGCCTTCAGGTTGGCGGTGTTGACGCCCAGGAACAGGTTGTTCGCCGAGTTGTCATTGTCCCATGCCCGCTTGGTCACGTCGATGCCGGCGCGCGTCGCGTCGGTGTCGTAACCGCTGGTGATCATGGAGATGCCGCCGACCGCGGAGAGCGGCGACAGGTTGGTGACGGCGGTCGTGTCGAGGGCGGTCTTGGCGTCGGCCGCCATCGCGGCATAGACCTGGGAGGTGGCCACCGTGCCGCGGGTGCTGCCGGTGGAACCGATCACGCCCGCAGAGAGCGCAGCATAGTCAACGCCGAGGTTGATCGTGATGTTGTCCCGCAACATGTATTCCCAGAAGGCCGCAGCTTCACGGAAGCCCTTCTCGGCAGCGGTCCCCGCGACGCGACCGTTCGTGTCGAAGAGATTGATGGTGACCGCGTTGGCGGCAGTAGGCATGAGACAGGCAATGGCAGCGGCCCCGAGAAGGGCGCGAGTGATACGGCGCATGTGAGTTCCCCTCCGACTGAATAATCGCAATCTCGGAAGGCGAGTCGGCGCCTCCCCCAGGCCCCCTAGGTGAACGGATTGTTCATAACAGTCAACAAACTATTAACGATTGTTTCCAAGAATCCCAAATAGATACACTTTCAAACGAATATTGTTAACGCCGATTGGGGGTGCAACCACTCCACCATAGGATCACCTAGTGGCTGGATCCTCGCCATAGCTGCCTGGATACCTGCACGGCATCGAAGCCCGAGGAAAATGGCGAACGCCCGACCAAGCCTGCAGGCGACACCAATTTGCCTGCCCCGCGCGCCAAAGCGGTCGTTCGGAAGAGCGGGTCGAGCACTGTCGTTCAACGTATAGCATCTTGCAGCGTTTGCTCTTAGCACACCGGCTTATGGCAAATGCTGGGGTAAGGGACACAAGTGGCAGCAAGAGCATAGGACGCAACGCTGGGTATAACCTGGCGGGCGCCGTCATCCCGCTGACCCTCTCTCTCGTCACCGTACCCGTCTACCTGAAGCTTGTCGGGACGGATCGGTATGGGGTGCTGGCGATTGCCTGGATCATGCTCGGTTATCTCGGGCTCTTTGATCTCGGTTTGGGACGCGCAACGGCTTTTCGGATCGCCGCCCTTCGGGACGCTCCCGCGGAGGAGAGGGCCACAACACTTTGGACGGCCATCATCGTCAATCTTGGCCTCGGCCTTATAGGGGCTGCGATCCTGTGGGCGGCAGCGCACTGGTTCTTCTCGGATGTCTTCAAGGTGGAGCCGCGGATTCGACCCGAGATCATTGCAGGCGTGCCGTTCCTCGCCATGACGGTGCCGGTCGCCACAATGACCGGCGTGTTGACTGGGGCACTGCAGGGCCGCGAGCAATTCCTGCGGACCAACACCGTTTCCGTGACGTCGACGGTGCTGTTCCAGCTGTTCCCGCTCGGCGTCGCGTGGGCGATGGGCCCCTACCTCCCACGCCTTCTCCTCGCCGCCCTCGCCGCCCGCCTGATCGCGATCGTGATCCTGTGCGCGATGTGTCACGCCGAAGTGACGCGCGATCATCCCGTCCGGATTGAGAAGGCGCGGATAAAGGAGCTGCTCAGCTTCGGCGGATGGATATCCCTTACCTCCTTCGTGGGCGCGATGCTCCTCGTCACGGATCGCTTTCTAATCGGGGCGGTGCTCGGCGCCGTGGCCGTGACCCTCTATTCGATACCCTTCCAGCTGGCCCAGCGCATGGCCATCGTTCCATCGGCGCTGACGACAGCACTCTTTCCGCGACTTTCCGCGGCGCCTCCGGAGGAGCAGGAACGGCTCGGCCGCCTCGCTTTTCGGACATTGGCAGCCTTGATGACGTTTCCGGTGCTAGGCGGTGTCCTTCTGATCGGCCCATTCCTTGAGCTTTGGGTCGGCCGCGACATCGGCGGCCAGGCGGCGCCGGTCGCCCGCCTTTTGCTCATCGGATTCTGGATCAACGCGTTCGCGCTGCTTCCACTGACCCGGCTTCAGGCGAGAGGGCGCCCTGACCTCGTCACCAAATGCCATCTTCTTGAGCTCGCTCCCTATCTCGCGGGCCTGACGCTGGCGATGAAGCTATATGGACTTGTCGGTTGCGCGGTCATGTTCGGACTACGCTGCCTTCTCGATCTCCTGCTCCTTTCTTGGATGCAAGACCGACGCATTGGCGGCCTGGCGATCCTCGCGCCAAACCTTGCTTTGCTCGCGCTTGCTGCCGCCCTTTCACAACGCACCGAGCCGTTCGAGCCCCTTTGGTTGGGAGGATCGGCTCTCCTCTTGGCCAGCACCGCGGCGCTGGGTCTCGCATCGCTGCCGATTCATATTCGCGAGAAGCTTGTAGGCCTGCTCGTAAGCCGCTCGTCCTCCAGAGGCATTTGAAGGCGGAGTTCATCTCGACTACGGAGTGATCGCTCCAGAATCGTCGCCAGTCGCAATCAACCCTCCAGCATCATAGACTCAAACCCCTGCGCTGCCCACAGCTAACAAAGACGATAGCTAACCCATGGACTCAAAGCTCGCCGCCGCCGCAGCCGTCAACGATCATGAGGTCCTTCATCGATGCCTGTTCGCGTCGCCGGACATCGCTCGCGGCGCATTGGCTTTGCGCACCTACGAAGGCTTTCGCTCCGCCGGCGCGGCCTATAACCGTGCGCTAGAGGAGACCGATGCCGACGTTTTGATTCTGCTTCATCAAGATGTCTACCTCCCGCGCGGCTATCTCGCCAAGCTTGAAGCGGCGCTCCACCGCCTCGACGAGGTCGCCCCAGCCTGGGCGGTAGCAGGCGTCGTTGGCGCTGACGAAGACGGGCTGCTACACGGCCGCGTCTGGTCGACAGGCATTGGCAAAGTCATCGGGGGCCACGGCACTCTTCCCGCGCGAGTAAAGACGCTCGACGAGATGATCCTGTTTGTCAGAACCTCGACTGGTGTGCGCTTTGATGAAGGCTTGCCTGGCTTCCACCTTTATGCAGCCGACATCATTGAGATCGCCGCGGTGCAAGGCTACAGCACGTGGGTCATCGATGCGCCAGCCGTTCACCACAGCCGCCCGGTGATCAATTTGGACGGCGGCTACAAGCAGGCCTGGTACTATCTTCGTCGCAAATGGCGGGATCGGTTGCCGATCCAAAACCTCGTTTGTGCGATCACATCGTCCCCGCTGACGGTAATTGAGAAAGATATTCGCATCCGCGTCAAGCATCGCGGACGCGCACGCCGCGGTGCGATGGCCCCCGAAGATCCAGCCGCCATCGCCGCCCGCCTTGGCTTCGAAAGCTAACCGGCGCGGACCCTCCTCGTCCGCCGTACAATTTTTAACACGAGCCAGTGGAAGATCAGGCCCGACGCCACGCCGATGACGATCTTCGTGAGCTCCAGGCTCCGGTCGATATGCTCGTTGATTGCGTAGATCGGCAGGCCGTGGACCACGTAAATTGAGAAGCTGGCGGCGGCGAGCGGGATCAGCGCGCGCCGCAGCAGCGCCGGGATAGGGATGCGCGGCACGAACAGGAGCAGGCCCATCCCTGCCACCAGCCAGGTGAGCCTGTAGAGCTTGTCCGAAGCGATCCAGCCGGGGAATGAAACCAGTCCGCCGTTCAACGCCGCGAACAGCAGGGTGGCCGCGGCGATGCCGAGCTTCGCGCGCAGGCTGCCGGCGAAATAGGCGCACCAGCCGAGGGCGACGAGAAAGAAGAGCTGGTCGACGCTGCGGCCGCCGAGCGGCGCATGATCGAACAGCAAAGGCCCTGCGAGCCGCATCGCGACCGCGAGCCCGAGCAGCACCAGGCCGAACTGGAAGGGCTGCGTTGCCGCGAGCCGCCGGGCGGCCGGCAGCCAGGAGATGAAGCCGACCAGCAGGAAACAATGGAGCAGGGTCTCGATGAACCAGAAGGGCTCCAGGATCGATCCGAACCGTCCCTCGAACACGCTCGCCATGACGAAGGAGCTGGCCGGCGGGTCCTCACGCACGATCGCGAAGGCGACGATAATCAGATAGACCGGCAAGACGACGCGCAGCGCGAAGCTGCCGATCGCCTGCCAGAAGCGGCCCTCGACGAAGCGGCCCTGATTGAACCTCGCCATATTGAAGCCGGCCAGCATCAGCAGGGCCTCGGCGCCGCCACCGACTGCATAGCTGCTCGCATGATTAATCACGACCGCCAGGATCGCGAGCGCCCGTAGCAGGATCTCGCTGTCGATGCTCGATACGCGCACGGCGCGCGGTGCGCCCTCGGCCTTGGCCGCGAGCGCTTCCACGCTCATCCCCTCCCAGCCGCGCGGCAGGTGCCCCAGTCGCGTCTCGATCTCGCCGGCCAGCGTCACATAGACCAGGCTGTCGCCGCCGAGGCTGACGAAGCTGTCGGAGGGGGCGATGGGGCGTCCGGGAAAGGCGGCCGCGAACAAAGTGCCGAAATCGCTGTTTGGATCGACAGGCGCGGCGGCTCGACGGGCCTCGGCACGGGCGAGGATGGTCCGATAATCGACCTTGCCGGAGGAGAGGAGTGGGAGATCGGCCACCTGCTCGGCCTCGAACGCCTCGGCGGGCAGCGACAGCGCCTCGGCGAGCTTCCCCCGGACCGCCTCCGGCGGCAGATCGCCGAGATATGCGACGGCGACCAGCGTGTCATTGCCTGCCGCCGCACCTCGCAGGTGAAGGCGGGCGAGCTGCGCCTCCACTTCGTCGAGATTCACCCGCAGCCCGAACAATTTGGAGAAGCGGCTCTTGCGGCCGGTGATGCGGAAGAAGCCGCTCGGCTCGCGGACCGCGAGATCGCCGGTGCGCAGTTCCTCCAGCTCGCGGCCGCGGGCGAGATCCCCTTGCCCCTCGGCATAGCCGAGCATCACGTTCGGCCCGCGATAGACCAGCTCGCCCGCTTCGCCGGCCGCATCGATGGTGCGCCCCTCGTCATCGATCAGGCGCAGCTCTCCGGCGGGGATGGGAACGCCGATCGTCCGCTCATTCCCCTCCAGCCGCTCGGGCGGCACGTAGCTGATCCGGGCAGTGGCCTCAGTCTGCCCGTACATGACGAAGAAGCGCACGCCGCGCGAGCGCGCCCAATCGCCATAGCGGGTGACGAGCTCGGGCGGCAGTCGCCCGCCCGCCTGGGTCATGGTCCTCAGCGTCGGCAAGTCACGATCGCGAAAGCCAACCCGCTCCAGCAGCTCGTAGGTGTAGGGAACACCAGCGATGCTGGTTGCGCCATGGGCGTCGAAGAAGGTCCAGAAAGCGGGGTCGATCACCGATCGTTCCGTGAGCAGCAGGGCGGCCCCGGAGGCGAGGTGAGAGTTCAGGACCGAGAGGCCATAGCTGTAATGAAGCGGGAGCGACGTGATCGGCCGGTCTCCGGCGGCGATGCCGAGATAGGTGGCGATCGACCGTGCATTGGCATCAATATTGTTCGCGGACAGCCGCACCAGCTTGGTCGCGCCGGTTGTCCCTGATGTCGACAGCATCAGCGCTAGCTCCGGATGCAGCTCCCGCCCGCCCTCCCCCGTCGCATCGAGGCGCCACTCGCTGCCGTCCACGTGAAAGCGCCAGTTAGGCCGGTACGTCTCGACGAGGCGCCGGGCGCCGTCCGAACCGCCGCCGCTGAGGATGATTGGATGACCAGCGCGGAGTGCGCCGAGATAGGCGATCACGGCTTCGACCTGGTTCTCCGCCTCGATCAGCAGCAGCGACCGCTCGGCCCCCAACCGCTCTCCAAAGTCGTCGGCGCGCCGCGCCAGCTCGGCATAGGTCAGCGTCTCGCCGCTCTCGAGGATCAGGGCGGGGGCATCGCCGAATCGCTCCAGCCGCCGCGCGAAGAAGAGCAGGTCCTGCCCCTCCCGATTCACGGACGGCGGCCCTCCACCATCATCTGGGTCATGAACAGGTGTCGAAAGCGATTGCCGGTCAGCCGGTTCAGGAGCCGCGTCCGCCCGGCATTGGGCGTGATCGGCTCGATCGAGACGATCTGGAACCCGGCCGCCTCGAACATCTGGCGGTAGCTGGCCGGCGTGAACCAGCGCAGATGGGTGCGGTCCATCGCACCGCTTTCCTGATAGTCGAACCGGCCCGAGACCAGCGAGCGAACCACCCGCCAATGGGCGACGTTGGGCGAGCTGGCGAACACCTGCCCTCCCGGCCGAACGCACGCGGCGAGTGCCGTCAGGGCCCGCCACGGGTCGGTGAGATGCTCCAGCACCTCGCTGATGATCAATGCGTCGAATGAGCCGTGGAGCGGCGTCAGATCGAGCGTTTCGACATTCCCCTCGATCACTTCGGTCAGACGCTCCCGTGCCGCCGCCGCCGCCTTCGGGCTGAGCTCGATGCCGACGTATCGGCCGGCCTTGCCCGCCGCGAGCGCTGCCCCGCCGGTCCCGCCTGCGCCGCAGCCCAGCTCGAGCAGCGCCGAATTCGTGTCGGTCTTGAGCCGGGCGACGATATCGTGCCGGGCATTGGCGAAATAGGTGTCCGCCTTCCCCTCGTAGAGCTGCTCAACGCCCAACCGGCACCCCTCCCCTCGCCTCGAGGTCCCGCTTCACCTTGTAGGTGAGCGCCGCCACCATCCCCAGCACCATGAACATCGCCGAGTGGATGTCGTCCTGGGCGAGCACGCCCTTCACGATCACGAACACGGTCAGCATCACCGCGCAAGGCAGCAGCAGCTCGGCCTCCTTGCCCACGCTTTGCAGACCGTATTTCACCGCCTGCCAAATTCCGGTCATCACGAGCCCGTAGTAGACGAAGAAACCGAGCACGCCATATTCCAGCGCGATCGTCAGATAATAGCTGTCGATGGTCAGCGTGCCGCCGAGATTGGTGTGCCCGAGCGTCACCGCCCCCTCGCCGATGCCGTTGCCGACCGGGTTCTTGCCGATCTTGGGCCAGGCGGAGGCATATTGCTGCTTGCGCGCCTCGTTGCTCGCCTGCTGCGGACCGCCGCCCCACACCATCCGCCCGAGCCGCTGCCAGACCAGAGTCAACACGAAGAACAAACCGGCGAGGATCGGGTACGTGAGCACCACCAGCGGCGCGAACAGATTCTCTCGCCGCCGCATCCAAGTCTTCAGCCCCCAGAGCAGCAGGTAGAGCATCAGCGAGGCGAAGAAGGCGATCACGCCGAGCCGCGAATCGGTGCCGCTGATCACCCAAAAGGAATAAGGCAGGTAGGCGATGATCGCCAGGCGCAGCAGCGCCGACCTCGCAGTGGCGAGGAAATAAAGGAAGAAGGGCGTTGTGTAGCCGAGGAACTCGGCGAAATTGAGCGAGGTACCAAAGGTCGACTGCAGCCGATAGATGCCCGACGCGAAGCGGCGGCCGCCGGCGAGGATCGCAAGTACGCGCTCGTCCTCGATCGCCAGAAAGGACGGGATCTCCCCTCCCCAGAGGACTTGCTGCCTTCGCAGCTCGGGAATGGCGAGAAATGCCAGCAGAACGGCCATGGCGCAGAACAAGGTGGCCCACAGGCGCGGCCGCCCCGGCTTCATGAAAATGCAGGCAGAGACAAAGAAGATCGTCGTCCAGGCGAATTGTGCGTCGAGGAACTTGTTGAACGAGTTGCCGAGCCGTCCCGACAGCGGCAGGGTCAGAGTCTGGATTATGATGAATGCCACCATCAACCGCAGCAGCCACGGGCTCGCCGAAAACACCTGAGTGATGCGGCCGCGGAAGCTCGGAGACGTCGACAGGCTCATTAGAAAGACCAGGCAGAGCGGCGCCGCCCAGAGTCGTATCATCGTGATCCACGGCAGGCCCGGCAGCTCGACGGCAAGGTAATTCGGCCAGAGGAACAGGCTGATGAAGACGGCGAAGAAGAGCCGCTCGATGGCCGCTTCCGGATAGGACTCGCTCTCCGGCAGGGCCCAGACGACGAGTGCCCCCATGAGGAGGATCGGCAACGCCATGTAAAGATACCAGGCAACCGGGAAGATCGAGACGAGGAAGCCGTAGATGAAGCCGATGAAGCCAATCGCGGTGAGCAGGCGGCGCCGACGCTTCTTTTCCTCGCGGCGCGTGCGGACCGGGCGATAAGGCGCGAGGACGGGCGGCGCCTGCTCCGGGTTCAGGCGAGCCTTGATCCAGCCGGCGAGGCGCCGGGGGAGCGAAGTGCCGAGCGCGCGGATCGGGGCGAGCACGGTTGCCATCGCTCAGCGCTTGCCCATGACGATGCGGCGGCCCATGCCGAGGAAGCTCTTCAGCGTCTCGCCGAAGCCCGCGCGGCGGGCGGCGGCGGGAACTGCGACGCCGCGATAATCCGGCCACGGCTGGGCGGTCGCGGCGAGGGCAGCCACGCGCGAGGCGATCAGCCGCTTCCGCCGCGCCTGCGACGGCTGCATCAGGTCGATGTCGCGGAGCGGGCAGGCCTCGGTCTCGATCCGGCCGGCGCGGCGGGCGCTCTCGACTAGCGCGCTGCCGGCGTCGCTGCGGGCGATCACCAGGCTGCGACCGTCCGTCTCCTCGAATTGCGGGTAGCCGCTCTCGTCACCGTACCAGGCGTCGGCGCAGGCAATGTCGGCGGTGCCGCCGACCGCGTCGGGGCAGATCTTGCAGCGGAACTGGACGTGCTTCGACAGCCGGCCGCCCCAGCTGTCGGCATAGCTCATCCGCTCGCTCGATCCGTCGCGGCGGGTGGCGGTGGCGTAGCCGGGCCAGCCGTCGCCGCGATATTTGAAGTCGGCAAGGTCCGCCTTGGCGACGCCCAGATCGTCGAGGATCTGCTGAGTGCCGCGATGGCTGGGAATGCCGCCACAGAAGAAGGACAGCACGACCGGAAAGCGCTCCGCGACCCGGGAGTCCAGTTCGCCCAGGCGGCGCAAGGCTGACACGTCACAGGGCTTGCCGACGAAGGCGAAGCTCTTGTCCTCGTCGAGCAGATCGCCAACGAAGGCGAGCGGCGAGGACGGCGAATAGCGGGAGCCGGCGCTGGCGGCGATCTCCTCGCCGCTGGAGGAGCGGCGGATGGCGGTGCGGGTCGGGTCGTCCGCGGCGCCGACCTGAATGACTTCATCGACTAGGCCGGTCTCCAGCGCATGCGCCAGAAGAGCCGAGATCATTCCCCCGGAAGACGCCGCAAACCGCAGCTCCGGGTCTGTTGAATTGCCCGTGCTGATCGACTGATGCGGGCCCCAGAAGGGGTCGCAATCGCTCTTGTCGTTCCAACCGGCAACCGCCGAGCCGGGGCAGCCATGGGCCACCGCCCGCTCCGCCTCCGCCGAGAGCGGCGCATGCTGATGGGGCCGATTATAGCCCTTCACAGACTCCTCGATCGTAATCGCGCCGCCGCTGACGCCCGCGCACATGCCGCAGCCGGAGCAGAGGTCGCCGGCAAGCACGCGCTTCAGGGTAGGTGAACTGACTGCATTCACGCCGCCTTCCTCCGGCCGGCAGCAACGCCGCCGAGGAAAAGGTCGAGCTCCGCCCGATAGACATCGAGCTTGGCGTCCACGGTTCGCAAGCCTGCCTCAATCTCCTCGCGCAGCGCGTCGCGGCGGTCCAGCGCACGGGTGAGATAAGCCAGAGCTTCCTCGGTCGAGAGCCCCTTCACAGGAACGCCATGCCGATAGCCGAGCACGCCTTCGAACAGGCCGCTGAACTTGCGGCTATAGGCGACCGGGATGACTGGAACGCCGCTCGAATAAGCGGCGATGCACGCATGCATTCTCCCGCCCACGAGGAGGTCGAGGCCCGAAATGTAGGACTTGGCTTCGCTCGGCGAGGCGAAGTCGGGCACACGCTCCGCCTTCGGGAATTCGCGGGCGAGAAGGTCGGCGACGCGGCCGTCATCGTCCACGGGAAGGTCGGCCGAAACGACATGGGTGATGAGCTTCACCGCCACATCGTCACGCCTCGAGAGAGCAGTCAGATAGCCGCGCATCAGCGCCGCATAGTCGACCTCGAGCCCATATTGGTTGCCGCCGCCATAGCCGCCGTTGAACAACAGGCCCGAGACGTTGATACCGATCTCGATCGGGCCACCAGCGCGGGACCGCCGCGTGAACGGCAGCGCGAAGGCGACATCGATCGCCTCCCGAAGCCGCGTTTTGCGGGCAAGCTCGCTCGCCGCCTGAAAGGAGAGTGGATCGCGCGCCAGCACCACCTGCGCCCGATCCATGATATAGCCCGCCAGCTTGCGCCACGGCTCACCCTCGAACGGGCCGATCGTCTGAGGGCTCATCAGCAGCGGCAGCCCGCGGGTCACCGCGAGGAATTTCGTGAGCCAGAGATAGCCGAAGCGCTTGGGTCCGTAGATTTCGGCGAAGCTGTCGCCCGCGCCGATGTCGACGACGCAATCGAGCGCGCGCAGCGTTCGCCAATAACCCGATGGCGACCCCATGAAGCGCCCATCGATATCAAGCGCCTCGACGTCCGGCTCGCGGACATAGACGGGGCTCGCCTCGCGCGGCCCCAGCACCGTGAGATGGGGCCGCAGCCCGAGCCGGCCGCACGCCTCCCGGATCAATGCGATATTGCTGACCGTGAGCGCCCCGACGCCGAGATTGCCGGACCGGACCGAATGCCACAGGAGGCCAATATTGATCGCCTGGTCCGTCATTCACGCGTTCCGGTCGCAATCTGCTCGCGCCGCGGGCGCGAGCCGCCGCGACGAGAGCTGGGTCAGGTTCCTGCGGCGGCCTTCGTCGGAGCTGCCGGCTGCGCCCCGGCAGGCGGCCCGAAGCCCTCCTGATATTTGATCGTCTTGCGGGCCTCCTCGAGCCTGCCCTTCAGCTCGCGCTCGGTCGCCTGCTGCATGCGCTGGTTCTGGACGAGGTTCATCGCATAGTTGATCGCATCCTCACCTTCGAACGGCACCACCTGCACGCCGGTGATGCGGCTCGCGACGATCGAACCCTGCTGGGGCACGACGAAGATCTCGCCCTCGGGGAGACGGAGCATCTGCCGGATCAGCTCCGGATTGGTGCCGATCGTATCGAGCCGGGTCGCGCCGCGGCGATACTGGATCCGATCCTGGATGAGCTGCTGCTCGACCTGCTCCATCGTCTTGAGCGGCTCGAGGTTCTTGACCTTGTTCATGTCGGCCGGCGTGGCGAACTGAATCTGATCGAGCTGGAAGACCTTCCGCTGCGCGAAAAAGTCCGGGTTCGCCCGCATATAGGCTTCGGCATCCTCGCGCGTCGCCGGCGGGAGGCGCGACGCGATGTCTGACCTCAGCATCTGCACCAGCAGGTTCTCGTTCGCTCGGCGCTGCTGCATCAGGAAGCTCGGCGACTTGTCGATGCCGCGCTCGCGGGCAATGTCGGCGAGAATCTGCCGGCCGATCACGGCCTGGAGCGCCGCCTGTTCGACCTGCTTGCGCTGCTCGCCCTCCGGCAGGTTCACGCCCATCAGCTCGGCATTGAGCTGGTGAACGGTCACGTCCTTCCCATTTACGGTCGCCACCGTCTGGCCCTTGGCGAGAGGCTCGCCGCCCCCGCCGCCTTCACCCTCGCTGCCACCACAGCCTGCAAGCAGCAATGCCGCCGTAATCAGAGACGCCTTGACGCGCATCCTCTTGATCTCCCACCCGCTTCTTTCCTGAAAACCGGGCCATAGCCATTCGGTCGCAATTGGTAAAATGGATTCAGGCGTCGCCGCGCCGAGCGGCGAACTATGTGCAGGCGGGGCACAGATGGAGCGGCTAGTGTTGCCGAACCGGGCGGGCTAGAGCGCCGGGCTCATTCGGACGGATCGAACGGGGGTTCCGCGTGGAAAGCAAAGGGTTTCGCCTGTGCCTGGCTGGCTCGGGCGGCGGCCATGTGCGGCAGCTGCTGGACCTGGAACCGGTCTGGTCGGCCCATGATTATTTCTTCGTCACCGAAGAGAGCGCGCTCGGCGAGAGCATCGCCAGCGACCATCCGGCGCGGTTCGTCGATCATTACAGCTTTGGACAACTGCGGCTCGGCAAGCCGTTCAAGATGCTGCGCGCGATGATTCGCAACCTCGTCCAGTCGATCGAGATCCTCCGGCAGGAGAAGCCGAGCGTCATCCTGACGACGGGGGCAGGCGCGGTGTTCTGGATCGCCCTGCTCGGCCGGCTCAGCGGAGCCAAGGTGATCCTGGTCGAATCCTTCGCCCGCTTCGAAGCGCCGTCCAAATTCGGGCGCATGGTGAAACCGTTCGCGACCGACGTCATCGCCCAGTCGGAGCAATTGAAGGAGCGCTGGCCGGACGCTCTGGTGTTCGATCCGTTCAGGAGGCTGGAGGCGGCACGGCCGCCGAAGAAGCCGCTGGTCCTTGCGACGGTCGGCGCGACCCTGCCCTTCGACCGCATGACCGGCGGCGTGGTCGATCTCGCGAGGAGCGGCGCGATCACGGAGGAGGTGATCCTGCAGACCGGAATCGGCAGCAAGGCGGCTGCTGAGGCGGAGCGGGTCCGCGCCTTTCCGGCGCTCAGCTTCGAGGAGATGAAGGCGATCCTGCGCGATGCCGACATCGTCGTGACCCACGGCGGGACCGGCTCGCTCATCACCGCGCTGCGCGAAGGGTGCCGCGTGGTGGCGATGCCGCGCCAGTTCGCCCGGGGCGAGCATTATGACGACCATCAGTTCGAGATCACCACCGCGTTCGCCGACCGCGGGCTGATCGAGGTGGCCGTCGAGCAGGACGATCTTGGCCCGGCGATCGAGCGGGCGCGGCAGAAGGTGCCACCCATGGCGACCACGGATCCGAGCGCGCTGATCGGCTGGCTGAAGGCCCGGCTGGCGCATTACGCCGCGCTCCAAGCTTAGCCTTCGGGAGGCCGGTTCCAGCTCTCCGACCCGGCCGTCGCGCTGCCTGCGCGCTGGCGGAGCATCTCGCGGGCACGAAAGGCGCGGATACCGATCAGCACGCCGATGCCGCGTAGGCGGTTGGCGAAGCCCGGCAGGCGCGGCGAGGTCAGCACCATGCCGATATGCGGAACCGCGGACGCCAGCACCATCGCCGAGCGGGCCGCCCAGCCGAGATCGGAGCCGCCGCTCTGGCGATGCAGGACGAGCGAATGGGCCACATGGCGGCGCCACTTGGTCTCGAGCTCGGCCCTGGTGGTGCGTGCGGGATGATAGACGATCATGTCGGGCCGGTACATGGCCGGGTGACCGGCGGCGCGGGCACGCCGGCCCCAGTCCATATCCTCGGCGGTGTGGATGCCGCCGAACGGCCCGACGATGTCGAACACACCCCGGCGCATGGCGAGGTTGCCGGTGCCCGAATAGCCGTGGCGGCCGATGTAAAGCTTCTGACGGTAGGCGAAGACCGCCTCATAGGCTTCGAGCGGCGTCAGATGCTTGTCATCACCGAAGTCGATCCGCACGTCGCCGCCGACCACGCCCGTGCTGCCTTCGGCCGTCAGACCGGCGACCGCCGCCGAGATCCAGCCCGGATCCGCCCGGCAGTCGGCGTCGATGAAGGCGAGCAGCGCGCCAGATGAAGCCGCGATGCCGCAATTGCGCGCTGGGCCAGGGCCAGGCGTGGGCTCGGCCAGCAGCGTCGCGTGTGGAAAGCCGAGCGCCGCCAGATCCGGCAGCTCGCGCGAGCCGTTGTCGACGACGATGATCTCAGTCCGCTCGGCCGGCCAGTCCTGCGCTGCCAGTGACTGGAGGCAGGTGCGCAGGAAGTCCGGCTGGTTGAGGTGCGGAATGATGACGCTGACCAGCGGGCACGCGCCACGCTCCGCCCGCTCGTTCACCGCTCAGGCGCCCCCGAGCAGCCGGTTGCGCGCGAGGCTGATCCAGAGGAAGCTTTGCAGTCCTTCGTCGACGAACCGGTAGCGCGCCTCCGGGCCCGAGCCCTCCCGAAGCATCAGCCTGACCGGGATCAGCTCGTCGCTGATGAAATTCTCGATCCTCGCCACCGTCTCCGGGTTCTTCACTTCGTCCACGATGTCCGGCGCCGAGAACCAGCCGCTCGGCGTTCCCGCGAGATGCACCGTGCAGCCGAGCAGCTCGGCGTGCCGCGCAAGGTCGATGCGGCGCGAGCTCTGGAGCGCAGCGATCGGCAGCCGCGCGGCAGCTTCCTCCACCATGAGGTCGAGGCCTTCCCGCACGTCCTCGATTAGGACTTCCATCCGTCCGGCGGACAATGCGGCAAGGCTGCTGTGATAGCAGACCAGCCGGACCAGATAGGGCGATCCCTGCGACAGATCGTTGATCATCCCGACGATATCCGCGTCGAAACGGATGCCGGATGCCTGCTCGCCGTGGCGGATGATCTCGCTCACCTCCGCCTCGGTCAGCTTCGGGAGCGGAAGCCCCACGACGTTGCGGCGGATTGAGGGAATGTAGCCGATCAGCTCGTGCAAATTGGATGAGACGCCGGCGATGACGAGCTGGACGGGCGCCGCGCGGTCCGAAAGGTTCTTGATCAGCTCGGCGATGTTGAGCCGAAAATCCTCGCTTTCGATTCGATCATATTCGTCGAGCATCAGCAGGATGCGGACGCTGGTGACGCCGCTCAGCAGATCCGCCAGCTCGCGCGCGTCGAACGGACGGTCCGGCAGCAGGCTCGCCAGCGTCGTCTCCGCGCCGCTGCCCGAATCGGTCGGGGAGACGCTTTCGTGGTAGATGAGCGGGATCTCGCGGAGCAGCGTCCGGAACAAGACGTCGAATTGCGAGCCGGCGCCGCACGTCGCGCGCAGTGTCAGATAGTCCGATTCGCGGGCGAGGTCGGAGAGGATGTGCATCAGCGAGGTCTTGCCGATGCCGCGCTCGCCGAACACGACGACATGCGCCAGACGAGTCTCGATCACCTCGATAAGATGGTGGAGCACTTCGATGCGTCCCGCAAAGAGCCGGCGGTCGGTGACCGGCTGGGCCGGCGTGAAGGCTTCGCGAAGCCGGGTGCGGGCGCGCGTGATCTCGCTCCGCTCCGTGCCTTCGCGCCGCACCGCCGCCACGCCCTTGAAGCGGGGAAGATGGTCCTCCCGCTTCGGCGGCCGGGCGACCGTCCAGCTTTCGTCCGCGATCGGCTGCGGCGCAGCCTCCTGCTCCGCGTCGGGCTCCCTGCTGCGGCCGCCGCGGGCGAGAAAGGAGCGGAAATTGAACTTCAAAGTCTGACTTCCTCTTGCCTCGGCGCCTAGCGCAGCGCCGGGAACGGCTTGAGCACCAGGTAGATATAGACGCACACGCCGGCGATCAGCAGCCAGGCGGGGAGCCCATAACCCTCATTGCCGAGATAATTGGCGACCGCCAATCCGACGGACGGGGCAAGATAGTGGAAGATCGTATCGTGATGCTCGACGATCTCCGCATCGTCCTGCTTATTGCCGACCGAGCGCTGCAGGAACAGGACGATCAAGCCCGCAAACAGGGCGATCGTCACCCAGTCGTACACAGTCTGCATCAAACTTCCCCCGACACCCGCGCTTCCGGTCCTCGCCTTCGGCCGATCCCTCCGCAGCCCCACGAGCCGATCCCCGCGTGGCGCCAAAAGCGATAGACGGCAAGGGCGCGCTGCATCGCCTATACTGATCGGATTGCAGTGAAAATGCAAAATCGAGGTAAATCCAGCGACTTGCGGGTGCCCTTTCGGATCGGATTCGTATAAGGCCCGCTTTGCTGTATGTTTATCATGCCAAGGCCGGGGGGCCGGGGAATGATCGGGGAGGGTCCGCATTGTCGAAGATCGCGCCTATGCTCGGGCTCGGCCTCCTGTCGCTCGGTGGAGCGGCGGGCGCGCAAGGCCTGCCGGAGCGCCGGCTCGACATCGGCGTCACGATCCTCAACAGCTACGACACCAACATCCTGAGACTTCCTGAGGGAGCATCCGCGCCGCCGGGCCAGAGCCGCGACGACATCCGCGCCACCCCCAGCTTCACCATCGATGCCGAGCAGCCGCTCGGCCGCCAGTCGGTGTTCCTGGCGGGAACCGTCGGGTATGATTTCTACCGCGAGAATAATGAGCTTGAGCGCGAGCGGATTGAGCTGGCCGGTGGGCTCAATCTCAACCTGCGGTCCTGCGGCTCTAAGCTCACCGTCAGCTATGCGCGGCAGCAAAGCGACCTCGCCGACGTGCTCCCGGGGGAGCGGCAGGTCAACACCCAAACCACCACCTCCTATAGCGGGCAGCTCAGTTGCCGCGGCTTCGGCACTCTCGTGCCCTCCTTCACCTATGACCGGGAACGTACCGAAAATGGCGATCGGATGCGCCGCAGCGGCAATTCGACGAATGACGTTTACGGCTTCTCACTGAATTACGACCGTCCTGTCTTCGGTCGTCTCGGGGTTCAGGCCAGTCTTAGCGAATCGCGCTATGACCGTACTCCCGATCTGCCTCCGGACCAGAGCAACGCGATCACGGTCTATTCCGGCGGCCTCACGTTTGAGCGGCGTATCGGGAGTCAGCTGACGGGCAACATCTCCGGCGGCCTGACGCGCGTCCAGCCCAGCCTCGCCGGTGTTCCCGGCTTCAAGGGGGCTTCCTATTCCGCCGACCTGACATGGACCCCCGGAACGCGACTCCAGGCGACGCTCGGACTGTCGCGCGAAGCGGAGCAGCCGAACCTGCTCAGCATCAGCTATGCGATCACCGACAATTATCAGGCCCAACTGCGCTATGCCCTGGGCGAGCGCATCCGGCTGAGCGCTGGCGCAGACTACAGCCGGCGCAAGCTGCGCGATTCGGCGCTGACCCCGGGCCCGGTGCTTCAGACCGAGGACCGCCGCCTGCTGCTCTCCGCCGGCGGCAGCTATCAAGTCGGGGAACGGCTGACTTTCTCGCTCGACGGCCGGGCGGAGCGGCGCCGCTCCGATTTCGACGAGCTGAGCTTCAACAATTACTCGGTCGCGCTCACCACGCGACTGACCATTTGACGAGGATAGGTGCGATGAACAGACTGATCCGGATGCTTCTGCTGGTGCTGCTCGCCTGGGCGCCCGTGACGGGCGCGACCGCCCAGCAGCCGCCTCAACAGCAGCAGCAGGCTCAGCAGCAAGGCCAGCAAGGCACGTCCGAAGCGGCCGAATATATTCTCGGCCCGGGCGACGTGGTCGAGGTCGACGTGCTCGGCCAGTCCGAGTTCAAGACGCGCGCCCGCGTCCGCTCGGACGGGACGATCGCCCTCCCCTTCCTCGGCAATGTCGCGACGCAGGGCAGCTCGCCCACCGCCTTCGCCCAGCAGGTGGCGAGCTCGCTGGCGGCCGGCGGCTATTACATCAATCCGATCGTAAGCGTGGAGGTGGTGAGCTATGCCAGCCGCTACGTGATCGTGCTCGGCGCGGTCAGCAGCCCCGGCCTGCAGCCGGTCGACCGCGAATATCGCATCTCGGAGATCCTCGCCCGCGCTGGCGGCATCGCCGGCACCGGCGCGGATTACGTCATCCTGACCCGTGCCGACGGCATTGAGCAACGTTTAAACTTCGAGCAGATCGCGACCGGAACCGGGACAGAGGACCCGATGGTAAGCCCCGGAGATAAAATATATGTTCCCTTGGCCGACCAATTTTTCATATATGGCCAAGTGAATGCGCCGGGCGCCTATGCGCTGAAGGACGACATGACGCTGCGCAAGGCGATCGCGCGCAGTGGGGGACTGTCCCCCAGCGGATCGGACAGGCGCGTGTCGGTGTTCCGCAATGGGGAGAAGACCAAGCTTGAGCTCGACGAGGTCGTGCAGGCTGGTGATGTGATCGTAATCGGCGAGCGGTTCTTCTAGGTCAGGGTTGGGTCGATGAGCTTGGTACAATTTTTCCGGATCCTGTACGCGCGGCGGATCATCCTGATCGTCGCGTTGGGGAGCGCCCTGTTCGCCGGCGTCGTCATGATCAACGTGCTGCCGAAGCGTTACACCGCCAGCGCCCGTATCATGCTGGACGTGATCAAGCCGGATCCGGTCACTGGCCAAGTGCTCGGCACCCAGTTCCTGCGTTCCTACACCAAGACGCAGATCGAGCTGATCAAGGACTATCAGACCGCCGGCAAGGTCGTGGACCGCCTTGGCTGGACCAACAATCCGGAGATCGTCCAGTCATATTACTCGACCGACGGCGCCACTGCGGACGGCCTCCGGCGCTGGCTCGCCAATCAGATCATAACCGGCACCGACGCCGGCCTGATCGAAGCCAGCAACATCCTCGAGATCACCTATACCGGCCCCAATCCGGAGCTCGCCAAGCGGATCGTCACCGTAATTCGCGCGGTCTACATGGAGGACAGCCTGGAGAAGAAGCGCGAAAGCGCCGGGCAGACCGCGGACTGGTTCCGGGAGCAGGCCGTGCAGGCCGAATCTCTGGTCAAGGCGGCCGAAGCGGAACGCGCGAAGTTCGCCCAGGATAACGGCATCGTCCTCCAGGCCGACAATACCAGCCTCGAAAGTTCGCGGCTCAACGCCCTGTCCGGCCAGTCCGCGACCGCTGGCCTCGGGGGAGTCACGATTGCGCCAATGGGCGGCGGCGTAAGCCCGACCCAGATGCAGCTCGAGACGGTGACGCAGCAGCTGGCGCAGGCCGGCCAGACGCTCGGCCCGAACCACCCGTCCTTCCAGGCGCTCCAGCGCCAGCGCGCCGTCCTGGAGAAGGTGGTGGCGGAGGAGCGCGCCGGAGCATCTCGGGGCGGCGTCACCGGTCCCGATCCCGCGGCTCGCGCAAATGCGGCCTATGAGGCGCAGAAGCAGAAGGTGGTTGCCCAGAGCGGCGCCGTCGACATGCTGAACCGCATGACCCGCGACATCGAGCTGAAGCGCGAGCAGCTCGCCAAGCTCAGCGATCGCGTCAACGATTCGCGCCTCTCGGCCAATGTCGGCGATACCGGCATGTCGCTGCTCGGCGACGCAACCTCATCCGGTAGCCCGGACTTTCCGAAAGTGCCGCTCGTACTCGCCGGGTCGATCGGGTTCGGGGCCGCGCTGGGCATTGTGCTCGCGCTACTGATCGAGATGATCGGCCGCCGCATCCGTAGCCAGGAAGATCTGGAGCATGCCGCCGGCGCGCCCGTCTTTGCGGAAATCGGCGCCCGGCCGAAGAAGCTCGGCTTCGTTCGCAAGCTGATCGCCCGTCTGGGTGAGCGCACCCGGCGCCGCCAGCCGCTCGCCATCGGTGCCGAATGAGCGCCTTGACCGATCAGCTCGAAGCAGAGCCGCAGGCCGGCACTTCACTCGTTCCCGCACCAGCTGCGCCGGAGCCGGCTGCGGACGCGTCCGACCCGCTGAACGCGCTCGCTGTCATCACCAGCCCCAGCAGCATCATGGCAGAGGCCGTGCGGGCGCTACGCACGCGCATCATGGCCCAGCATGTCCAGATCGGCCGCCGCGCGCTCGCAGTGTGCGGAGCGACGCCCGGCGTGGGATGCTCGTTCATCGCCGCCAATCTTGCGGTGTCGCTGGCCCAGATCGGCGTCCGCACCGCGCTCGTCGATGCCGACCTCAGGCAGCCGAGCCTGTCGAAGCTGCTGGGCGTCCATCACCAGGGACCCGGACTCTCCGAATTCCTGTCCGACCCGGACGTCTACATCCAGGACCTGGTCGAGGAGCCGTTGCTTCCCTGCCTGTCCTTCATCCCGGCCGGTTCCCTCCCCGCCCGGCCGCAGGAACTGCTGGCCTCCGCGCGATTCGCGGCGCTGGCGAGCCACCTGCTGCGCGAGCATCAGGTGACGATCTTCGACACGACGCCGGCCAATGGCTGCACCGACGCCCAGCGCGTCGCCACCGTTGCCGGCTATAGCCTCGTCGTGGCGCGCAAGAACAATTCCTATGTGGACGACCTCGCCACGCTGGCCAAGCTGCTCCGCGCCGACGGCTCGCGTGTAGTCGGCTCCGTCCTGGTGGACTTCTGATGCGGATCGACACGATCACTCCCGCGCCGCGCGCGCACTTCGCGCATCGGCTGCTCGAGCACTGGCCGCTGCTGCTCGGTCTTGCGGTCGTGCTGATACCGACCGTCATCCGCCTTGCGCAGCAGCACTGGTCGACCGAGGCCGGCATGCACGGGCCGATCGTGCTGGCGACTGGCATCTGGCTGATAGCGCGCGAGAAGGACGAGATCATCGCGCTGAGCCGGCGCGGCTCGACCGCCCTGTTTCTCGCGGCTGCGCTTCCTTCGCTGGCGGTATATGTTTTCGGGCGCGCGTTCGGCTTCCTCAGCCTCGAAGCAACGGCGCTGCTGGGCCTGACCGGCGCCATCGCCTATCTTTATCTCGGCGCCGCGGTGCTGAAGCACCTCTGGTTTCCGATCCTTTATCTCTGCTTCCTGATCCCGCTGCCCGGCTGGTTCATGGACTGGGTCACGGCACCGCTGAAGACGGGCATCTCTGTTGCCGCCGTCGAGGCGCTGCAGCCCTTGGGGTACCCGATCGTGCGCGAGGGCGTGATGCTCTACGTCGCCCAATATCAGCTGCTCGTGAAGGATGCCTGTGCTGGTCTCAACTCATTGATAAGTTTGACATCTATCGGGCTTTTTTATATTTATCTCTTGCATCGGGCGTCCTGGCGATACTCGCTGTTCCTGCTCTGCTGGATCATCCCTGTCGCCCTACTTGCAAACTTCATACGCGTGGTCGTCCTGGTGCTCATCACCTATCATTTCGGCGACGCGATGGCGCAGGGCTTCCTCCATTCGACGGCCGGCCTGCTGATGTTCGTCACCGCCTTGGCGGGCATCTTCGTGATCGACGGCCTCAGCTGGCCGATCCGCAAGCGGCTTGCGCGGAGGCACGCATGATCTCGCGGCGCGATATGCTGATTGGGGGGATGCTGCTCGGCGCCTCCGCCGGCGCCTGGGCCTGGACCCCGCGCAACAAGATGTCGCTGATCGGCAACGCCGAGCTGGAGAAACTGATTCCCCAATCGTTCGGGCATTGGCGCTCTCTTCCCGCCTCGGCGCTCGTTGTTCCGGAGGAAGAAGGCAGCCTCGCAACCCAGCTCTACAGCCAGCGCGTCGGCCGCATCTACGCGAACCCGGACAACGAGGCGGCGATGCTGCTGATCGCTTATGGCGGCACGCAGAGCGACTCGCTCCAGCTTCATCGCCCGGAGGTCTGTTACCCGGCCTTCGGCTTCGAGATCCGCGACGCGGCAAACGTACCGATCCCGCTCGGGTCCGACGTTGAAATCCCCGCGAGAAAGCTTGTTGCCGCATCCGCCATGCGCACCGAGCAGATCCTCTACTGGACGCGGATCGGCGAACATCTTCCGGTCACAGGTGCAGAGCAGCGCTGGGCAAGGCTGAGCACCGAGATGAGCGGCACGATTCCGGATGGCGTGCTCGTCCGTATTTCCACCATAGCGAGAAACGCCGAGCGCGGGCTCCAGCTCAACCGCGCTCTCGCCGCCGATTTGATGAAGGCGGTGTCCCCCGGCACGCGGCGCCTGCTCCTCGGCACCGAGCCCGCCAAGGCTCTGGCGAGCTGACCATGGAGGGGATCCAGACCGGGGCCAGCCGGGCGAGAGAGATCCAGAGCGAGTCCAGCGTCGAGGCGGTGTCGTCCGTGGCCGCACCGGCTGCGGCGGAGGAGCTCAGCTCCGGCCGTTCGGGCCCCTCGGCTGGCACGTCCGGCCTGCTCGAGCTCAGCTCGCTGATCCTGCGCGTGGTGGAGCTCGCCGTCCTCGCGCTGGCGGCCCTGGTTTGCACACAGCTGCTGCTCGATTTCCTGAGCCCGGAGCGCGCCCGCGATTATCGCAATGCCGTGCTGGTGGCCGCCGTCTTCTATGCGATCTTCTCCGAGGCGATCGGCGCCTATGACCTGGACGCGCGCTTCTCGGTTCGGTCCGGATGGAGCCGAGTGGCGCTTGCCTGGTTCTCGACCTTCGTCTTCATGCTGACCCTCGGCTTCCTGTTCAAGGCGTCGGAAACCTTCTCCCGCGTCTGGGCGGTAAGCTGGTTCGCGGCCGGCGGCGGCGCGCTGCTGATCTTCCGCACCGGGATGACCTTGTGGCTGAAGCGCCTGCTGCGCCACGGGGCCTTCAATCAGCGCGTGGCAATATTCGGCGCCGGCAAGCAGGGCGCGCGGTTCGTCCAGCACGTCCAGAAAAGCGAGCGCCTCAGCATCGACTTGGTCGGGTTCTACGACGACAAGGCCGTCAACGGCGCCGCTGCCGGCGAAACTAACGTGCCCTTCCGCGGTGGCCTCGACGAGCTGCTCGGCTCGATCCGAGCGGGCCAGATCGACCAGGTCATGGTCGCCCTGCCTTGGTCTGCCGATGACCGTATCCAGGAGATCGTGGCCAAGCTCGCCGTGACGCCGGTCCGCATTCGCCTTGCCCCGGACATGGCCAACTTCATGTACCTCCAGCGCCCGTTCGTCATGCTGGACGGCCTGCCGGTCATGACCCTGTTCGAGCGGCCGATCTCGGGCGCCGACCAGATGGTGAAGAAGGTCGAGGACATGGTGCTGGCGACCGCGCTCACCATCCTGCTCTCGCCATTGCTGCTGCTGATCGCGCTCCTGATCAAGCTCGACAGCTCAGGCCCGGTCTTCTTCCGTCAGCCGCGCGAGGGGTTCAACAACCAGACTTTCTGCATCTGGAAGTTCCGGTCGATGTATACAGACCAGAGCCAGGTCCAGGCCATAGAGCAGGCCCGCAAGGCCGATCCGCGCGTCACCCGTGTCGGCCGCCTGCTCCGCCGCACCAGCCTCGACGAGCTGCCGCAGCTGTTCAACGTGCTGTCGGGAGAGATGTCGCTGGTCGGCCCGCGTCCGCACGCGCCGTCCACCCGTGCGGGCGACCGGCTGTTCGCCGACGTCGTGTCGACCTATGCGGCGCGCCACAAGGTGAAGCCCGGCATCACCGGCTGGGCGCAGGTCAATGGCTGGCGCGGCGAGACCGATACGGAAGAGAAGCTGCTCGCCCGCGTCGAGCACGACCTTCATTATATCGACAATTGGTCGGTCCTGTTCGACCTCGCGATCCTGTTCCGGACCTTCACCGCCTTCTTCTCCTCGCGCGCATATTGAGCGAGGGCCGGAGGGTGAGCGTCGACCTGTCGATCCTGATCGTCAGCTACAATACGCGGCAGGTGACCCTCGACTGCCTGCACAGCCTCTATGCGCATCCGCCGGCCGTGCCCTTCGAAGTGATCCTGCTCGACAACGCTTCAGCCGACGGCTCGGCAGAGGCCGTCGCCGAACACTTCCCGCAGGTGCAGTTGATCGCCATTCGTGAAAATACCGGCTTTGCGGGCGGCAACAACATCGCGGCCGAGCGCGCCACCGGGCGGCGCCTGCTGTTGCTCAACCCCGACACGATCGTCCTCGAAGGCAGCCTTCGCGCGTTGTGGGATTTCGCCGAGGCGCATCCGGACCGCGGCATATGGGGCGGCCGCACCCTGTTCGAGGATGGCAGCCTCAACCCAACCTCCTGCTGGGCCAGGATCACGCCCTGGAGTCTGTTCTGCAGCGCGGCCGGGCTCACCTACCTCTTCCCGGGGAGCCCGCTGTTCAATCCGGAGTCTTATGGCGGCTGGCAGCGCGACAGCGAGCGCGAGGTCGACATCGTCACTGGTTGCTTCCTGCTGATCGACCGCCCGCTCTGGCAACGCCTCGGCGGCTTCGATCGCACCTTCTTCATGTATGCCGAGGAAGCGGATCTTTGTCTGCGCGCGGCCAAGCTAGGCTATCGACCCACGGTCACGCCGAAGGCCGAGATCGTCCATCTGGGCGGCCGCTCGGAAGCGTCGCCGGTCGAGAAGACGATCAAGACGACCCGCGGCCGCGTCACCCTGATCCGCAAGCATTGGCCGGCCTGGCAGCGGGCGGTCGGGCTCACCCTCTTCCGCAGCTGGGCGCTGTCGCGGGCGATCGGCTCGCACGTCGCGCGCGACCGCCGCGGCGGATCGAGCGACAAGTGGAAGACGATCTGGAGCCGCCGCTCCGAATGGCTAAGCGGCTATTAATGCCGAACGGCGTCATCGAAGGCTTCGCCCTCGTCTGGGGCAGCGCGCCGCAGCGCAGCCTTTTCGGCTTCGATCCGGTCAAGACCATTGGTGTAGCGGCGGCCAGCCAGAAACGCGGCTATGCCGAACAGAAGTTGAAGGATCAGCCATTCCATTAAGTTTTCCGATCACAGGGATGTTGGCAGCCTATGTTGGCGCTACCAGCAGGCATCAATACGCCGAACATGGCGAAGCCTCGTCGGTCCATGTCAAGCCGATGTCGCGAGCTTCGGATTTGGCCCAGCCAGCCGGTCCTTCATTCGAAGGAATGGACGCTCGACTACGTAATAAGATGCGACCGCAGCCGCATAACCAATGAGCGGCAGGACGAACCAAGCGCTCTCCGGTACATGATGACGTCCAATGACTATGATTGGAAAATGCCAGAGATAGATACCGTAGGAAATCTTGCCGGTGAACACGAGCGGCCTCCAGGACAAAATCGTGCGAAACCAGCCATTCCCGGATGCAGACGCAATCAGCCATGCAGCGAGAACCCCGATGATCGCATAGCCGAACGCAAGCACGAGTGGCTCCTGGACATATACGAAGAGGAACCACATCACCATCAATAGAAGGGGCAAAGCTGCGCCGCCCCGCGCCGTTTTCCACGGATGAAGTGCCAAGATGCACCCGATGAGGATCGGGTCAGCGTGCGTATCGAAACCGTTGTAGATCCGCTCATAGCCAGCGCCCGCCACGATCATTGCCACTCGCCAGCCGACGGCAGCGGCAAGCAGAACCACCGCGCCCCGCAACGAATTTGAACTACGGAGCAACGCGATTAGGATTATCGGCCAAACGAGGTAGAATTGCTCCTCGATTGCGAGTGACCAGGTATGCCCGATCTCCGAATCGCCCCATCCGAGGGCCCTGCTCCAATTCGTGAGATACGTGATCGCCATCAGCGCATCGAACGGCGCATCGCCCATCTCGTCTCGCGTCACGGCGGTAAAGACCAGATATGCGAGGACGAGAGCCGCAAGCGCGGGCGCGAGACGCAACGCGCGCCGGATGTAGAAGCGCCTGAAGTCGATCTGCCCGGTGCTGGTCCACTCGCGGACCAATATTTGCGTAATCAAATAACCGCTGAGCACAAAAAACAGGTCCACGCCGGCCCAGCCGCCCGGCAATTTGTCAGGCCACGTGTGGAACAGGACAACGGCGATGACGGCGACTGCACGGAGCCCGTCCAACGCCGGGTCATATTTGAGGCTACGAGACATCGTCTTTACCTGCCCACCATAGAATTCCGAAACGTACTTCGATCACGCCCCGGCACTTGCGATCAGAAAATCTTGCTGACGGGGCAGCATCTTTGAGCAAGCCCTCTCACCTTCTCGTATAGGCATGTTTTTGAACAGCATAGAGAGAATTGAGCTCAGGTAGACGACTCCGAGCTGTTTCAAGACGCATAAGGCTGCACTGTCCGTGGTAACCTTCCCCGCAATGAGATTCGAGCTGGTCCACTTCAACAGCGTGATCGAGTATGTCGGCCACTGACCGGAGCTGATGCAGATGGCGGATGGAGTGCGGCGCTTGCGCCCCCTACGCATCCCGACGCCAAACATCTCGTTCCCCATCGACCCGCATCTCCAGCTGCCGCCGATCCACCGGCTGCGCGAGCCGGCGCGGCTCGGCCGGCTTGCCCGGTTCGGGCAAAGCGCCTCTGGACGTGTCCGGCGCCACCATGTCCGTGCAGCACCTCTCGCTGCTCAACGTGACCCGGAACATGTATTCGATTTCGGAGGCGGAACTGCAGCTGGGGCGTGCCATGGAATTGACGAAGTCCCTCATTGCAATCAGAAGAAAATGGTGGTTAATCAATCAAGAATTGCGGGGCGTGGCTTAAGGCCGTGATCAAACCTGCGACTGTATCCTGCGCGGGGTTTCTCAGCAGAAACAGACACTTTGCTTGTCTCCGATGCCATGGGGCGGGTCTCTCGCAGCTGCATGGTCCCGCAGCCTGTGGGAAAGACCGGGGTAACCACGGATGTTCAGCATGGCTTTAATGCAGGCGGTTATTGTTGCCTGTGTAGCGGTCGCCTCCTGCCTGTTGTCGGGAGGCTGCGACCGGCCACTGGAACGGACGGAGCAAATCATGGCAACGCATAATGTGTCCAGCGCGAGCCAGCTCGCGGCCGCACTGGCGAGCGCTCAAGGGGGCGACCGTATTGTGCTGGCCGGTGGAAACTACGGAACACTGAAGCTTAACGACCGCAACTTCACCAGCAAAGTTGAGATCGAGTCGGCCGATCCGGCCAATCCCGCACATTTCGAGTATATCACCGTCTCCAGCAGCCGGAACTTGGCCTTCAAGGGCCTCGATATCGGATTCGCATTAGCGCCGGGACAGCCCAATTTCGCGACAATGGCGAGCGTCACCAACAGCTCGTTCATTACGTTCGAAAGCATCGCATTCCACGGTTCTCTCGACAACAATTCGGCGAATGACGGAAATGGTCTCAACGTCCTTCGAAGCGACCATGTCGCTGTGCTAAATTCGACCTTCGAGCAGCTCGGCCGAGCGCTTATGATCGGCGACACCTCGCACGTCGAGGTTCTCGACAATGACTTCCACGATCTTCGCAGCGACGGCGCCGATTTCGCAGACGTCCAGCACGTCGTCATCGCCCGCAACAATTTTCGCGATTTCTATCCCGATTCCGATGATCATCCGGACGCCATCCAGTTCTGGACCAGCGGGACGACTCAGGCATCCACCGATATCCTCATTGAGGACAACGTGATTCTGCAAGGCGATGGTGGCGGCCTGCAGGGAATCTTCCTTCGGGATCAGATCGGAACTTTGCCTTACGAGCGGGTCACGATCCTCAACAATCTCGTCTACATCAATCAAGGATCCGGCAACGGCATAACCGTGGGTGGTGGCAAGGACATCATCGTCCAAAGCAACAGCGTCGTCTCCCAGAAGTCTGCTGCGGGTGAGATCTGGATCCGTCTGGAGCGGGTAACTGGTGGCCTCATCGAGGGCAACGTCGCCGACTCTCTCATCAATTCGACGAACACCGGCGTTATCGCGACTCGGAACATCTTGCTCGACAAGTCCCCTGAGCGAGCGAGCGAGATACGCGAGCTCAATCTCGGCGCAGGAGCTCGGCCCGCCGGTCTCCAGATCGACGGCATCGGCTACCAGTCAGACGGTGGACCGGAACCACTTAAGACGCCGAAGATCGGCGATGCGAACCCCAACGGGTTCTACATGGGTAAAACCCTGACGGCACTGGATTTCATCGATGGGCTCGGCGCAAGCGACGCGTTGGGGCTCCAGGGGAATTACGCAGGGTTCACCTTCGGCCGATATAATCTGCTGAATATCGAGACCGTCGCGTTGATCTCCGGATCCGATACGCGCTTCGGCGACACGGCCAACAACCGCTACAGCTACGATCTCACAGCCGTCGATGCGAACGTCGCCGCAGGTGCCAGATTGATCGTGAATGCAGCGGTGCTTCTCCAGGGGGAGAACTTCACCTTCAACGGCTCTGCCGAGACGGATGGCAGCTTCTTCATCTATGGTGGACAGGGCCGCGACACCCTCACCGGCGGCGCCGGGAGCGATTCCTTTTACATGGCAGAAGGCCGCTTCAATGCGGGCGATCGTATCGAGGGCGGGGCGGGTAACGACGCCGTCGCCTTGCGCGGCGACTATAGCGGCGCGAACGCGATCGTGTTCGCTGCCGATGCCCTTTCCAACATCGAAACGGTCGCCCTCACCTCAGCAAGCGACGTGCGCTACATGGCGGGCACAGGAATGAGACTGAGCTACGACTTGACCGTGCACGATGCCAACCTCGCCGCTGGCCAGGTGATGACCTATAATGCCGGTCAGCTGGCTGCCGGAGAGACCTTCAAGTTCGACGGCAGAGCCGAGACGGATGGCCATTTCCGCCTGTTCGGGGGTGCCGGAGACGACACCATTCTGGGCGGCGCCGGGAATGACCTCATCTATGGTGGACTTGGTCGTGACCAGCTGAACGGCGGGGCGGGATCCGACACCTTCCAGTTTAAGTCAGCGGCGGAATCGACAGGTCCGAACTGCGACCAGTTGATTGGCTTCGACTGCAGGACCGACAAGCTGGATTTGGCCGGCAATCTCGCCGGTCTCTCGGACGTCGTGAACAGCGGTAGTCTCTCGTCCGGCTCGTTCGACGGCGACCTCTCAGCTGCGCTCGGCGCCTTCCTGGGTGCGGGTGAAGCAGCATTGTTCACGGCCAGTACGGGCGACATGGCCGGGCGCTCCTTCCTGGTGGTCGATGCCAATGGCCAAGCGGGCTATCAGGCCGGCGCGGACTTCGTGATCGAGTTGGTCAATCCGCTCGTGCCGATCAATCCTGCGCTCGATTTCTTTGTCTGAAGCAGCGGGGCCTTCGGCACAAGAAAGCGGCGGCACCTTGCGGTGCCGCCCCTTCCCTATTGCCCCCCAATAGAAGCTTAGGCAATCGCGAGCGTTCCCGCCCGGCGGCGCCGGCGGATCTGGCCGGCAACGAGCCCGAAGCCGACGATCAGCATCGCCCAGGTGGCCGGCTCCGGAACCGCGGTGCCGACAAGGTCACTGACGCGCAGCCCCGAAATGACGCCATAGTCGGTGACCTGGAATGTTAAAGTGTTGGTCCCGCTCACGAACCCGCCATTCGTGCCGAAGGCCGAGAATTTGCGGAAATAGGATGTTGGCAGACCGCCCGGGAACACCGGATCCTGCGGTTGGGCAACCAGCGCCACGCCGTTCAGGAGCACCGTCACGAAATTGTCGGACTGGACGAGGCCGCTGATGACTGCACTGCTGGCGCTGAGAGAGCCCAGGCTGAAAGTCAGCGAATAGTCATACGTGAACTGAGTCGGGAACGAGGTGCTTTTCGTCGCCACGCCGTTCGCATCCGTGAAGGGCGAAATCCAGGAGGACCCCGCAGCGCCGGCAGCGTTATTCACCGACCAAGACGGGTGCGTCGCCACGGTCGGCGTATTCGGAATGACCAAGGCTGCATTGCTGGACCCGGTGATGACATAATGCTGCTCGGCAGCACCCGGAGCGAGAACATTGCCGCTGTTGTCGACCCCCGTGTTGTAGAGGCCGAGAATTGCGGCGGCGTTGGCCGGCGCGGCGGTTCCGAGCGACATCGCGGTCCCCACCGCAACGAGGCCCGCCTTCATCTTGAAACTCAGCATGTCAAACTCCCTCTTTCCCCGATCGCAAAAATACGAGGTCGTGGCGCCACGAAGGGCGCTTGCTCCTACGCAGACTTCTGGTTCGGATGATCGAAGGAGGGTGCTTGGCACCCCGTCCCCCCTCGATTCGCCCCCAATTCCTTAACGCCTTGTATACCTATTTGCGGAACGAACAAATAGTTCTTCCACACGCATGTCTCAAAAAGACACCCGCAGCAGATCGCATTCTTTAGATTTTCTAGGAGGTTGGAGCGGAGCGTAGGGCGCGAAGCGCGGTGGGGACGCATCCGATGAGACGCCCGCAAAGCTCGTTTCGAGAGCCTGCAACGTCGAGAACAGACTTGGTGCTTAACAAGATGAGCCGTCGCGGCTCCTTGGCCTTCGCTCCGCGCGAAGGCCAAGAAGTTCAGGCCTGATCGATCGTCCAGAAGACGAGCGTCAGGCTACATCAGCCGAGTGTCCAGGTTCCTCGGCGCGTCGTATACTGAGTTGAGTGTGAGCGCTTCGCTCAGGAAAAGGTGAAGTCCCCGTCAGATGACATCCCGGAGGTGTTTTCAGCAGCACCCGCATCGAGGCGCTTGAGCTCGGGCTTCACCCAGAAAGCGCGCTCGTCATTCCGCGGCATTGAGCCATTCTTTTCCGCGCCGTTTCTATAGTCCATAATTCTCTGCACCCCGCTTCTGTCGATGCCGCGCATTCGCGGCGCCGCCGCTTTCCTAGCGGTAGATGGTTAACGCGCCGTTCGCATCAGAAACTTTTATGTTCGCCGCGACCGTGAGCTAAAGGCCTAAGCTCTGCGGTGTTGGAGGCTCGGCTCGCTCAAATGATCCGGGCTCGGGTCGCCCTCTGCGTCATTCGGAGTCCGAGCCTCCGCAGCAACCATGCCATAAACACCGCCTTCGCGGAGAGACAAAGTTGACGCGTGCGACCGCAGTCTGTTCTTCAGCGGCGCGCGCCGTCCACCTGTTCCTGGCGCCTGCAGAAGTGAATCGGCGAACGTCGGGAGCCCGGCTCCACCAACTAACGCGCGGTCGAGCCACAGATGGTTTACCCGGAGTCCGGTCTCCCGTGCGATATGGATATGCGCCTTCGACCAAGCGGACAAGCGCCTCGACCCGTCTATTCACGCGGTAGGACGAAGATCGCGAGTTGAAGAGCGTGGACATTGTGTGGGCTGGGAAGCCCCCATGGCGGCTCCGGAAGCGCCGGAACGCCTCCAAGCCGATCCTCGCATCTTGCCCGCCGACGAGAAGTTTAGCAGTGAGCGGCTAATCTTCGAAGAGTGCGCTGACCCGCTCATGTTTTGTCGAACTCTTCCGAGAGGCCATCCTCACTTGCCGGACAAAGCAGAATGATAGCGCCGCCTCCGAAGGACTCACCGGAAGGCCCAAATCGGCCGCAAGCATCGCGGCGCAGCGGGCTCGTCGAAGCGCTGGCCGACGCAGCCGACGGGCTCGCAGCGCAGAGCAGCCGATTCAATGGGCTGGTCGCGCAACGCGCCGGAATCGTCGAGTCGGACCTGCTTTGCTTGAGGCTCATCCTGTCGCAGGGCGGCGCGACTGCGGGCGAGCTCACAGCCGCGACGGGCCTGACCGGCGGAGCAACGACCGGTACCATGAACAGGCTCGAAGCACGCGGGCTCGCGCAACGTGAGCCGGTTCCCGGCGATCGCCGCAAGACCATCGTTCGGCCCCGCGCGATTGCCCTCCAGGAGATCGCGCCGATCTACGATATGAGGCAAGGCTCGCTGGAGAACGCGCTCGCCGGCTACAGCGACGCGGAACTCCAGAACGCGCACAAGATCATAGGGTCTATAGCGGCCGCATTGCTCGAGGAGACGGGCCGCCTCGCCTCGGAGCCCGTGCCGCGACGGGAAGCGGCGTGGGAGAGTCGCCAGAAGCCGTCCTGAATGGCCGGGCGCTATGGCCAGCGGATCCATGCCGGGCGAGAGGCTCGCACTCTCACGAATGACCTCTGCCCCGCCACCGCTCGAGGGCGACTTTATCGCGGGGTTTCGAGGGCCGATGCGGGATGCGAAGCGCCAGCCACTGGCGGATATGGCCGAAACGATGAGCCGCTCTTCCACATGCACAGCAGGACGATCGCCAGTTTGCGAGCAACCGCAACCTTGGCACGCCGCGAGCCGAGACGCGTCCTGGCAGCCATGGCCCATTCCTTCAGAGCAGAGTCGGGCGCAAACCTGATAAACCCGGTCGCGGCGGCCACCAAGTGTGATCGCGTGAGCTTGCTGCCGGTCTTGGTGATGCCGAGCGTCCTTGAGGTCTGGCCGGATTGGTAGCGCCGCGGCACCAGTCCCAGATAGGCGCCAACGGCAGCGCTCTTGCCGAAGCGAGCGGGATCTTCAATCGCACTGTAAAAGGACACGGCGCAGATTGGCCCGACGCCGGGAACCTGCATCAGCAGGCTGCACACAGGGTTACTTTTCGCCGTCCGTTCGATGACTTGACCCAGTTGATTAAGATGGCCCTTCAAGCTCTCGCACACATCGACCAGTGGCCGTAGGTCCCCACTGAGGTCGATACCTTCGGCTTCGCGTATCTCTGCGATGTGCGCCGCAACCTGGTCGCGCAGCCCGCCGGGAACCCTCGTGCTTTTCAGCCGCCGGCCATGCAGTGCCAATCTCGAGCGCAGTGCACCTTCGGCCGCCACTTTGATGAGTACGAGCCTGTGTCGCAGCACGATGCGGGAGCGTAGTTGCTGCATTTCCTCGCTCTTGAGACGGACCTGGGACACTGTGTCCCGACCCAAACGCGCGAGGTCAGCGAGGCCCCTGGCGTCGCCGCTGTCTGTCTTGCTGCGGCGGATCGCCAGAAACCTGCTCGCTTTGCGAGACTCGAAAACAGCGATCGGGAAACCTCGCGCGCGAAGGGCGCGGACGAGACGCATTTCGGCGCCGGCCTCTACCGCGATCAGGCCGATGTCACCGAGGGGGAATGCCGCGAGAGCAGACTCTACGTCTGCTGCATTGGCCGGACAGTCGCATTCCTCCAAGGGAACGCCCTCGTCATCGACGACGCAGACATGCGTTCGATCTCGCCCGAGATCGAGGCCGATCCACACTTTCGCACCGCTCATACGACCCTCCGCCGCTGCTCGCCTGCCTCGCTGTGCTGCCGCGCCCGTCGGCCGGCAGAGCCCTTGACCAGCGTGGGCGCGCTATCCCCCTGTTCCGAACCTTCGGGCGAGGTGAAGTTGCCGTGATCTCGATCCCCGGCCTGCGCTGTTTCGAACCAACACGATCGCGCCCGGCCAATGATGACGACCCGGCGGGATCGCCCAACCGCCTCTTCCTCCCAGCGTTGCCGAAGCGCATCCCAACGCCGATACTGCGCCGCCGTCGCCGGCTCGGCGTCGACATGGTCCTGCAGCCAGAAGAGTAACCAGTCGACGTTCCGCCTGTTCGCCCCTAGCCGCTGCCGCGGCTGCATCTTGATGTGGGCGGCTCCATAATAAGCGTAGAGCTCGACCGGAGTGGCGGTGTTCGACAGGTGCGAGAAGAACTCCATCTGATGCCGCACCTCCTGCTCGGGCAGCTGCATCAGAAGGGGAGCCCGGATCCGCTCCACGTTGAGTGCCGGCGAGATCAGCCGCCAACGCTTGGGCGTCTTATAGGGCGCGCCGAACTCGTGAACGTTCTGCAACGAGCCGGGTATGGTGCTGCCGCGCATTGCATCGAGCCAGCAATTGGACGGGGCATAGCGCGAGGAGGCGACGCCGGCCGCCGCCAGCAGGTCCGAGTTCATCAGCGCCCAGGTTATCGCCGCGCTGCCGACGCTGAACCCGCCCATGCCGATCCTGCTCCGGTTCATGAGCCCCTGTTTGTCGAGCAGCTCGACCAGCCCCTGCACGGCCTCGAGGGAATCGCGGTAGCGGCCGACCCGTTCCGGGCATCCTTGAACGGAAGCATATTCATGCAGGCGACGACGAAGCCAGCATCGGCCAGGGGCGCGAGCGGATAGTCCCCGCCCTCCTCTCCCCACAAGAAACCGGGGCAGAAATAGTAGTTGATGAATAGGGCGCCTTTCGCGCCCCACTCCGCGGCTTCAGCAAGGTCGCGCTCGCCGGGCGGCCGTCGGCGAGCGTCCAGCTGAGATGCTCATCGATGAGGCTTCCTCTCATCGGAAGCCTTCCGGCGCCGCCGCCGCAGCCGCCATGCCGCCTGGTTCGAGCCTGCTCGCCCCGGAGATGTTACCGCCAACCCGCATCGTCTGCCTCCCGTGCGAGGCAGCCGGCGAAGCCGGGTGTTGAGAACATGCTTGGACATGCGCCGCCGCCTTTAACCGCGAGCGGTCTGGACATGCGCGTCGGCCACCCGGCCACCGTCAGGCGATCAGTTCCGGTTCCTCAAGCAAGGTTCTCACGCCTCGGCACCGCAGCTGCGGCGCCCGGCAAGCTTAGAGCCCTGTGCGCGAAGTTCAAGCGAGGCGGCTGTCGTGCACGCGAGCGATGGGCTCAACCTCGGCCGACGCTCGGCTAACCTCGACGGTTATCACGACGTGACTGCGGCCAAGAAGCTAACCTCACGAGAGCCTGTGTCGCGCAATTCAGCGCCGACCATGGGAGTCGGTGAGGCTCCGTCTCATTTGATCGAGGTCTCCCGCCGCTTCGTGTCGCGGGATCGTGCTAGACCTGAGGGCCTCCCTAGCTCCCCTTTCATGTGACGAGCCGAAGTCCTCCCGCACGGTAAGCGCCCAGAGTGCCAAGCCCAGCGCGGACGGCGTCTCTCACATAGGAGGGCCCCAGATGAGCATAATGCTTGCGCGTAATCCTCTCGTCCGCGTGGCCGAGCGCCTCGGCAATGACTGGAAGCGGCACCGCGGCCATAGCAAGCGTCGAGCCATAGGTATGCCGGAGTATGTGAAAGCCGGCGGGGTCTACCCCCGCTCGCCTGCAGGTTTCGCGCATCGGCCGGATCTGATGGGATGGCCCAATTGCCCTCCCATGCTGATTGACGAAAAGCATGTCAGACAGCAGCTTGCCGCTGCAGAGCCGCCTGAAGAAGAGCAGTCCTTCATCTGTAAGATGGACGTATCGGGGGCGGCCGCCCTTGGTCTCTGGAAAATGCACGGTGCCGGCACTGGGATCGACGTCCCTCACCCTCATCCTATAGATTTCAGACCAGCGCCCGCCCGTCAGCAGGGCTGCTTGCATCAACTGGCGAAACCAGGGCTCCGCCGCGTCCAGTAGCGCCTGGACCTCTGCCGGAGTGAAATAGCGAATTCTCGCCGCCGATACCTTCGCGAAAGGCTTGACCCTGCGCCAAGCCGTGTCATCCGCCACCTTGCCGATGTTGAAGGCGCGGTTGAGCGCGGCCTTGAGCGGCGTGAATATGCGGTTGGCATTGGCGCGCCGCCGCCGCATGCTGTCGTCGTCTTCCGGACGTCTCCTCGCCTTTCCTGCCTTGTTCGCCCGATAGACAGAGGGACGGTTTGCAAGATCGCTCTGGAACGCGGCGAGCTCTGCCGTCGTCAGTTCAGCGACAAGCTTCTCGCCCAGCACCGGACGGATATGCCGCTCGATCGTGTGGCGGGTCTTATCGAGCGACTTGCCGGTGAAGCCAGCGAGATAGTCATCGAGCGCATTTCCGACCTTGTAGAGGTGCGGGCGCTTTCCCCCCTGCTTCGCTAAATCCTCAAACCAGGATTGAGCAACCTCCTGCGCCTGGCGGAAGTCCAGGATGTCCACCCCGTTTGCATCTTGGGTGTCGTCGGCCTGCCCCAGGGTCTTCTGCACATAGCCGCTCCTCGAGCCCGCGCAGCGATGCCGTGCAGCCCAGCTCCCGCCTCTAAGGCCACGTGAGTAGCCGATGTGGCACCCGATAGAGACCGTCCGCCAATAGATCCGGCGCCCTGGCTTAAGCCGCTCGCGCGCAGCGCGGTTCTCGAGCCGATGATCGCGTAGACTCCGCCCCATTTTGACCTCGTTCGACCCGGAAATCGTGTCAAATAAATGTCCAATATACGGGGGAAAAGTAGCATGGATGAGGCTGGACGGGAATCCAGAAAATGGCGGATTTCTGCGGCGTCCAGGGCCGTCCGGGGCCGTCTCGGGGGCCTTTCTCTCACGGCGAAAACACGGGTTCGAGTCCCGTAGGGGTCACCACCGCCGCTCGAGGCGGCTCACTGGAAATTCAGCGCGTGCCGTAGGTGCGGTCGCCGGCGTCGCCGAGGCCGGGGATGATGTAGCCATGGTCGTTCAGCGCGTCGTCCATCGCGGCGGCCCAGACCGGCACGTCGGGATGAGCGGCGCGCAGCGCCTCGGCGCCGGGCCGGGCGGCGAGCAGGCAAACGAAGCGCATGTCGCACACGCCCGCTTCCTTCAGCCGGTCGACCGCGGCGATCGCGGTGTGGCCGGTGGCCAGCATCGGATCGACGATGATAACGAGGCGCTCGTGGCAATCCTCGGGCGTCTTGAAATAATATTCGACCGCCTGGAGCGAGAGCGGATCGCGGTAGAGGCCGACATGGGCGAGACGAGCTGAAGGCACGAGGTCGAGCATGCCTTCCGCCATCTGCAGGCCGGCGCGCAGGATCGGTGCGAAGACGAGCTTCTTGCCCGCGATCGCCGGCGAGTCCGTCACCGCCATCGGCGTCTCCACCCGGATCGGCGCGGTCGGCAGGTCGCGCGTCACCTCATAGCAGAGCAAGGTCGCGGTCTCCCGCACCACGGCACGGAACAACTGGGTTGAGGTGCTCCTGTCGCGCAGGATGGTGAGCTTGTGCTGCACCAGGGGGTGCTGAACGATGGTCAGTCCGTCCATCAGAATACCGTTCCGTCGCTGATGATGGTGAAAGGCGGCCCGCCGTCGGCGCGGCGCTCGACGGCGATGCGGCGGCCGGCCATCCAGCTGCCGCCCTCGAGCATGCGGGCGAGCGGAAAATCGACCTCCCGAACGCCGAGCCGCTCCCGCACCAGGGGCGCCAGCCGATCGAGCAGGGCGACCGTCATCGAGCGCCAGGCGACGATGAGCGGGTCGGACACATGGTGCGGCTGCTCCGCCGCCGCCGGGTCGGTGAGGCTGAGGACGCCGCAATCGACGAAGAGGCCGCCGTTGCGATATTCCGCGAGGCCAGTGAGGCCGTCAATGTCGACGACCTCCAGTCCCGCCTCCTGGAGCGGCTCGATCAGCGAGTATGCGAGCCATTGTGACAGCTTGTGGAGCGGCACGAAGCCGTCGGTCGCGTCGCTGCGGCGGAGCGCCGGGTGCCGCCAGCAGTCGCCGAGCGGGAGGCCATCAATGACGAGCCGGTCGGACCAGATCGGCCCGAGCGCCTCGAGCAGCAATTTGAGGACCGCCGAAGCGGGCAAGCGGCCACCTTCCGCGCGGGCAGCCAGCACGTCGTAGAGACCCCCAGGACGTGGCGCATCGGCGCTGGCGAAGAGATCGGGCCGCGCCAGCACCTGCTCCCCGAGGCGGCGGATCAGGGCCGAACGTCCGTCAAGGCCAACCATCGGATTGGCCTCATCCACCTGGAAGCCTCCGGCAAGGCTGCTCGCATCCAGTTCGGCAAGTGCCGATCCGTCCGCCCGCGAGGGCAGCGAAGCATCTGCGGAAAAGGCGCCCTGCTCGAACAGCCTTTGGCTGGCGACGGCGAGCCCTTCCGAGCGGGCAAGAACCTTGCCGGTCCGGTCATCACGATAGCGCCAGTCGGGTCCCGCGCCGGCATCGAGCAGCACCGAGAGGATCACGAGGTCGAATGCAGCCCGCGCACGCTCCACGCCCTCCGGCGGCAGGGCCGGATCGCCGGCTACGAAGTGGCGCCAGCGGGCATGGAAAGGAATGGCGAGATCGGGATAGCTCTCCCGTGTCACTCGCGCCGTGCGGTCGGCCGCTTCTTCCAGGCGGGCGAGATCGACCTTCCATCCGTCGATCGCCCCCTGAAGCGCGAGATCCAGCATCTCGTGCGCCCGTTCGCGGACCGCCGCCGCACTCAGCAGGCGGTGCAAAGTCGCTGTATTGTGCATGAGCGTCAGAAATTCCCCAGATCGCGGCCGACGACCTTGCGGAGCTGCTCGGCGCTCGGCGCCCCTTCCGGCGTGAAATAGCCGGCGGCCTTCTTGGCCTCCATTTCCACGCTGGCATCGGGGGGGACGAGATCGTCAGGTATGGGCACCCGCTCGCCGATCTCTACGCCGCCGCCGGCGAGCGCGTCATATTTCATGTTCGACATCGACACGAAGCGGTCGATGCGGCGGATGCCGAGCCAATGGATCACGTCCGGCATGAGCTGCTGGAAGCGCGCGTCCTGGACGCCGGCGACGCATTCAGTGCGCTCGAAATAGGTCGCCGCCTGGTCGCCGCCGGGCTGTCGCTTGCGGGCATTGTAGACGAGGAACTTTGTGACCTCGCCCAGCGCCCTCCCCTCCTTGCGATTGTAGACGATCAGGCCGACGCCGCCGTCCTGGGCCGCCCGCGTCGCCTCCTCGATGCCGTGGGTGAGGTAGGGGCGGCAGGTGCAGATGTCGGAGCCGAACACGTCTGAGCCGTTGCATTCGTCATGGACGCGGCAGGTGAGCGGCTTCTTGCCCAGCTGTTCGGGATCGCCGAAGATGTAGAGGGTCATACCGCCGATCGGGGGCAGGAAGACGCAAAGGTCCGGGCGGGTGACGAGCTCCGGATACATGCCGCCGGTTTGCTCGAACAGGCAGCGGCGGAGGCTTCCCTCGTTTACGCCGAAGCGCTCGGCGACGCCGGGCAGCCACCAGACCGGATCGACGGCGATCTTGGTGACGGAGACGTCGCCCGCTCTATGGACGATCTCGCCGTCCGCCTCCACGCGCCCGGCGGCGATCGCGGCCTGCATCTCCGGCAGCGTCAGCCGCGCCTTGGTGATCGCGATCGACGGGCGGATGTCGACGCCCTGCTGGATCAGATCGGCGAAATCATGCGCGACGCGATGCCCCCAGGGATCGAGCGAGACGATCTTGCCGGCCTCGCCCCACTGCGCGTGCGGGCCGATTTCGCAGACCGGCGATGTGTCGTGAAGGTCCGGGCGCGCGTGCGGGTCCATGGCGCCGGCGGAAATGGCGAGCGCGCGGTAGATCGAATAGGAGCCGCCATGGGCGCCGATCGCGTTGCGGTCCGAACCGGCATTGACGGTCGCGACGACCGGACCCCTCTCCGGTGCCGTGGCGGCGCCCCAGTGCAGCGGAAAGCGCGCCGGCCCCCGCGAACCGGGATGCGAAGTCAGCCTGATATGGCCGCTCTTACCTTCGGGCATCGACTACTCCCCCTCCTCACACGGGCTTCTCGGCCTCGGTCAGGACGCTACGCCAGCAAAGGCGCCGTAGCTAGCCCGCTCTTTCGGAACGATGTTCCGGCTTCGTGCTTTGCCCTCGCGTCCATAGGAGGAGAGCGGAGATGCAATACCGGCGGCTCGGGTCGAGCGACCTTGATGTATCGGAAATCTCGCTCGGATCGTGGCTGACCTATGGCGTCGGCGTCGAGCGCGATCGTGCGGCCGCCTGCGTCAACAAGGCATTCGATCTCGGCATCAACTTCATCGACACCGCCAACATCTACGGCCGCGGCGCTGCCGAGAGCTTCCTCGGCGAGGCGCTGTCCGGCCGACCGCGCGACAGCTACAACCTCGCCACCAAGCTCTTCTTCCCGATGACGGAGCAGGATCGCGGCCTCTCGCGGGCGCAGGTCGAAAAGCAGCTCGACTCGTCGCTGAAGCGTCTCAGGACCGATTACATCGATCTCTACCAGTGCCACCGCTACGACGAGGAGACGCCGCTCGAGGAGACGATGCAGGCGCTGACCGAAGCCGTGCGCTCCGGCAAGGTGCGCTACATCGGCTTTTCGGAATGGCCGGAGGACAGGATCCGAGCGGCGATTGAGATGGCCGGCGTCGAGAAGTTCGTGTCCAGCCAGCCGCAATATTCGCTGGTGTGGCGCCAGCCCGAGGAAGAGGTGATCCCGCTTTCCTCGGCGAACGGCATTTCGCAGATCGTCTGGTCGCCGCTGGCGCAGGGCGTGCTCACCGGCAAATATCGTCCAGGCGCGCCGCCGCCCGGCGGCAGCCGCGCGACCAGCGACGAGATGGGCGGCTGGATGGAGCGGCTAATGCAGGACAGCCTGCTGGAGGCTGTGCAGCGCCTCCAGCCGCTGGCCGCCGAAGCGGGGCTGAGCCTTGCGCAATTCGCGCTCGCCTGGGTGCTGAGGGAGCCCAACGTCGCCTCCGCCATCGTCGGCGCGTCGCGGCCGGAGCAGCTCGAGGAAAATGCTAAGGCATCGGGCGCCGAGGTCGATCCCGCGCTGTTCCGGCAGGCCGAGGACATCCTAGCCTCGGCCTAAGCCCTCAGCCGCGCCGACTCCACGATCCGCTCATATTCCGGCAGTCCCGCGTCGAAATAATGCATCCGCGCGGCATCGAAGAGGGCGAGATAGAAGCGGCCCCCAATGATTGCGCCGACTGCCCGGCCCCGCCGCTCGACCTCGTCGCCGCCGAGATAGTCGTAGTCGAACTGGAAGCCGGGATGGCCGAGGAAAGTCCGCGGCGCGAGGTTGGTCATGGCGAAGCTGCTGGCGCCGGAGCGGATCCGATAGAAGCTCTCGATCATCGCTGCTATTTCGGGCGGCGACATATCAGCGCGGAAGTTCGGCACCTTCCGGTCGGCCTTGCGCCGCTGCTGGACGATGCGCTTGTCGTGCTCCAGTCCGCCGATGAAGGAGAGTCCGTCGAGCAAGGGGCCGTTGAGCGTCCAGTTCTCCTCGCGATTGATGTCGTAGAAGCCGCGGGGCGCCTGGTTCCAGCGGATGGTCGGCGTCACCGTCATCGAGCCGCGGGCGACACTCTGCGGCCGCGGATGGACGAGCGAATAGTAGCCGAAGCCGCCGCTTCCCAGACCGCCGCCTGCGCAGCCGGCGAGCAGGCTCAGACCCAGCAGCGGCGCGAGCAGCGACGTCCTCATCAGCTCCCTCCTCATTGCGTGAGCGAATAGCGGACCATCGCCGCGTCCTTCGCCTGGGGCGCCATCGCGAGGTAGCGGCCGAGCGCCTGCTTCCCTTCCTCCCGGCGGCCGGCCTTGAACTCGGCATAGCCGTGCGCACGCCACGCCTCCGCCGGCGCGTCCGGCAATGTCACGGCGGCGGCATAGCCTTGCGCGGCGCGGATATCGTCGCCCTTCTCGCCGCGCAGCCGCCAGATCTCCGCTTCGTAATAGCGGAGCAGTCCGCTCCAGCCGTCCTTCGCCAGGTTCTGGATGATATAGAGGCTAGCACCCGGATCGTTGAGCTTGACCTGATCGTCGAGAAAGCGCGTGCGATGGCCACCGAGGGCAGCGAGGTAGCGCTCGCGACCGCGCGTGCCGCTGCCGCCTGCCACTTCCTGCGCTGAGATACGCAAATCGCTCATGCGCTCGGCGGGCGCGGGATGAGTGGCGAAGAGCGAATAGCCGCGGTTGGGCCGCTTACGGCGCATCCTCGCGCTTGCCTCGACTTCCTCGATCAGCTGCTGCCAGGTCTCCGGCACGGCGTGCGGGTCGTAGCCGGCCTCGCCGATCAGCTTCAGCCCCATCGCGTCCGCCTCGGCCTCCAGCGTGCGGCTATATGCGAAGAGCGACAGGATCGTGCCCATGTGGGCGAGGCGGACGGCATCGCCCAGATAAGCACCCGCCGCGGCACCGCCGACGCCTGCACCCACCGCGGCGACGGTAAGGAGATCGGACTTACGCTTCGTGTCGCGCCAGCCGCGAACGTGGTGGCGGCGCAGGAAGTGACCGGCTTCGTGAGCGATCACGCCGGAAAGCTGCGCCTCGTCCCGCATCCGGGTGAGGAGGCCCGAGAAGACGACCATGAAGCCGGTCGGCGCCATGAACGCGTTGAACTCGGGGATGTGCGCCAGGTAGACGCGCAGGTCCCTGGCCGCCGGACCGCCGACGCACTCGGCAAGACCGCCAAGGTAGGAGGTGAGCGCCCGGTCCTCGATCAGCAGGTTCGAGCCGGCAATCTCCTGCTCGACCCGCTCGTACTGCTGCCAAAGGCCCTTCTCGTCCGTCTCCGTCGGCCGGTAGCCGGCCTGGATGAGCGGGGTCATCGACCTGGGCGAAATGCGTGCCTCGCCCCTGCCGACGAGGCCCGCGCAGCAGGCGCAGCCGAGACCGCCGAGCAAGCTGCGCCTCGTAATGATTTCGCTCATCGGGCGCGGTTCCTGACGTTGCGGCCCGCCTTCATGCGGCCGAGCAGCCGCTCGACCATCTGCGCCGAGCCCTCCGGCGTGCGGATGTCGCCGAACGTCACGCCGGGGAGGTGGCTGTTGGTCTGGAGCACGTTGAACCAGACGACCCCGCCGGTCCTGAGATCGACCAGCGACGCATAGGCCACCTGGCCGCCGCCGCCCTGCGGCGCGCAGAAGCCGATGAAGCAGCCGGCGATGCCGAGCACCTGCAGCGCCATCCGTTCGGAGGAGGCGATGCTGTCCTGCGCGTAGAGGAAGAGAGCATAGTCCATGCCGGTGGCGCGGCCGAGCGTCACCGCATCCTGCCCCAGCGTCCAGTCGATGCCCTGCCTGCGCTTGGTCGGCAGGTCGGCGCCGAAATATTTGTGAAGCGCGATTGAATTGCCGACCGCATTGTGGAGCCGCTCGAGGTCGGCGACCAGCTTCGGATCGACACCCGAGACCGACTCTCGCGTCTCAGCGATGACGGTGCGCCCGCCGCGTCCGCCCTGCTGCTCGCGCAGCGCCTGGAGGACGTTGCGCCGCGCCTGCTCGGTCCATTCGGCCCGCGGCTCGACAAGACCGCCGGCGGTGACCGAACCGACCTGCACGTCAGGCCGCATCACGATCAGGCTGTAATCGCCCTGCGGCGGCTGGAACTCGACGTCGGCCACCTGCCGCGTCTGCACGCAGCCGGCGAGGGTCAGCGAAGCCGCCGCCACCCAAGCACATGCGCCTCTTGCCATGGCCACCTCCCGCGCAAGCCTGGCATCTTGCCCCAGCATCTGGAAAAGCTCAAGCGCCTCAACGTGTTATCTGACTGCAACTCCCTTCCGGGCAGCTGCGGGCGACTGCCTGCTAGAGCACGTCACCGAACATCAGCCAGAGCAGGACGAACCAGGCGCCAAGCGCACCAGTGCCGAGCAGCCAGACATAGGCACGCGATTGCTCCCTTTCGTCGGGATCGTCAGGCATAGCGCGTCTCCGTCGCCTCTCTGGAGGCGCAACATCAGCCGCCTTAGGCAAAGACCTAGGCCAGCGCCTTCTTCAGGAGCTCGTTAACCACCTGCGGGTTGGCCTTGCCGGCCATCGCCTTCATCGTCTGGCCGACGAAGAAGCCGAAGAGCTTGTCCTTGCCGGAGCGATATTCCGCAACCTTGTCCGCATTCGCGGCCATGATCTCGGCGATCACCGCCTCGATCGCGCCGGTGTCGCTGGTCTGCCTGAGGCCGCGCTCCTCGACGATGCGGCTGGGATCGTCGCCCGTCTCGAGCATGATCTCGAACACCTGCTTGCCGAGGGTGCCGGAGAGGGTGCCGTCGGCAACGAGCGCGAGGAGCTCCGCGCCCTGCGCGGGCGTGACGGGCGAATCCTCGATCGTGCGGCCGAGCCGGTTGAGTGCGCCATAAAGGTCGGACAGCAGCCAGTTGGCAGCCGCCTTCGCGACCTGGGTCTCGGGCTTGCCGGCCTTCAGCGCGGCTTCGGCGAGGAGGGCCTCGAACCAGCGGGCAGTCTCGGCCTCGGCCGTGAGCACCTGCGCATTGTAGGCGCTGAGACCGAGTTGCTCCTCGTAGCGGCGGCGCTTGGCGTCAGGCAGTTCGGGAAGGCTGGCGCGGCATTCCTCAAGAAACTCCGGCGTGAGCTCCAGCGGCAGCAGGTCCGGATCCGGGAAGTAGCGATAATCGTGCGCATCCTCCTTGGAACGGAGCGAGCGCGTTTCGCCCTTGTCGGGATCGAACAGGCGAGTTTCCTGGACGATCGCGCCGCCGCTCTCCAGAACATCGACCTGCCGGTTCGCCTCATATTCGATCGTCGCCATGATGAAGCGCACCGAATTGACGTTCTTGGTCTCGGTGCGGGTGCCGAATTCCTCGCCGGGCTTGCGGACCGAGACGTTGACGTCGGCGCGCATCGAGCCCTGCTCCATATTGCCGTCGCACGAGCCGACGTAGCGTAGGATCGATCTCAGCTTGCGGACGTAAGCGCCTGCTTCCTCTGGCGAACGCATGTCGGGCTTGGAGACGATCTCCATCAAAGCCACGCCCGAGCGGTTGAGGTCGACATAGGAGAAGCTCGGATGCTGGTCGTGCATCAGCTTGCCGGCATCCTGCTCGATATGAATCCGCTCGATGCCGACAGTCTTGGTCCCCTCGCCCGCCTCGATCTCGATCGCGCCCTCGCCGACGATCGGGTGGTAAAGCTGGCTGATCTGATAGCCCTGCGGCAGATCGGCGTAGAAATAATTCTTCCGGTCGAAGCGCGACCAGGCGTTGATCTGAGCCTCCAGCGCCATGCCGGTCCGCACCGCCTGCCGCACGCACTCCTCATTGAGCACCGGAAGCATGCCCGGGAACGCCGCATCGACGAGGCTCACCTGCGTGTTCGGCTCCGCGCCGAACTCGGTCGAAGCGCCGGAAAAAAGCTTGGCGTTCGAAGTGACTTGGGCGTGAACCTCAAGCCCGATCACAACTTCCCAATCGCCCGTGGCGCCACGGATGCGGTAGCTCATCGACTTCCCTTATGCGGCTGCCTGGCGTCGGGAACAATCACCTCCGCCATGCTGTAGTCGGGCGGCGGATCCTGTATCTCGTCGTCATAATAGCTGTAGCCGCGACTGCTAAATGGTCGCGCCAGCGGGGAGAACAGTGCCCTTAGAATAGCGCCGATCCCTTCGAACACTCCTTCCCAAATGAGTAGCAGAAGCAGGCAGAGCGGCAGCATCCAGAGGAGGTCCCATCCTTCCTCTTCGAAGACGCCGTCCATCCACAGCCACACGGAGCCTCCAGCGATGCCAGCCGCCATCAGCGCACGCCATGTCCAGACGCGCCGACGGTCTAGGGCTCGCTGCAGCCGCTGCTCACCCGTTTCAGCCGGAAATTCGTAGCTGCTCACCACCAAGCCTCGGCCCTCGCGGTGAAGCCGGCGCGTTCCTCGAAGGCGAGGCCGGCGTTGAGGACGCCCTGCTCGTCGAATGCCTTGCCGATGATCTGAAGGCCGAGCGGCAGGCCCTGATCGTTGAGGCCTGCCGGGACCGACATGGCCGGCAGGCCAGCGAGGCTGGCGGGCACGGCGAAGACGTCGTTCAGATACATGGCAATTGGGTCGGCGGTCTTCTCGCCCAGCGCGAAGGCGGCCGACGGCGCTGTCGGCGTCAGGATCAGATCGCATTCGCCCCAGACCGCCTCGAAGTCGCGGGCGATGAGCGCCCTCACCTTCTGCGCCTGGTTGAAATAGGCGTCGTAGAAGCCGGCCGAGAGCACGTAGGTGCCGATCATGATGCGGCGCTTCACCTCGGCGCCGAAGCCGGCGGCGCGGGTCGCCTGATACATGTCGGCAAGGTTGCCGTTATCCGGCGCGACCCGCTTGCCATACTTCACGCCGTCATAGCGGGCGAGGTTGGACGAGGCTTCGGCCGGCGCGATGATGTAATACGTCGGCAGCGCGTAGCGCGTATGCGGAAGCGAGACCTCGACTATCTCGGCGCCGGCATCGCGCATCCAGGCGATGCCCTGCTCCCAGACGCGATCGATCTCCTCCGGCACGCCATCGATCCGATACTCCCTGGGAATACCGATCCGCTTGCCCCTGATATCGCTCGAAAGATTCGCCTCCCAGGCGGGCACGTCGAGCTTCAGGGAGGTCGAGTCCTTCGGATCGTGCCCGGCCATGGTCTCGAGCAGGATCGTGCAGTCGCGCACGTCCCGCGCCATCGGCCCGGCCTGATCGAGCGAGGACGCGAAGGCGACCATGCCGTAGCGCGAGCAGCGGCCGTAGGTCGGCTTGACCCCGGTGATGCCGACGAAGGCGGCAGGCTGCCTGATCGAGCCGCCGGTATCGGTGCCAGTGACGCCTGGCGCGAGCCGCGCGGCGACGGCCGCGGCCGAGCCGCCGGACGAGCCGCCCGGGGTCAGCCCCGCGTTACCGCCGTCGTTGCGCCGCCAAGGCGAGATGACGTTGCCATAGGCACTGGTCTCGTTGGACGAGCCCATGGCGAACTCGTCCATGTTGAGCTTGCCGAGCATGCCGGCGCCCGCCTCGAACAGATGCCGGCTGACGGTGGATTCGTAGACCGGCTCGTAGCCCCCGAGCATCGAGCTGCCGGCGGTGGTCTGATAGCCTTCGGTCGCGAACAGGTCCTTGATGCCGAGCGGCACGCCGGAGAGCGGCTTCAGGTTGCCCTCAACGCGGTCGCGGTCGGCCTGGTCGGCCGCGGCGAGCGCATGTTCCGGCGTGTCGATCACGAAGGCGTTGAGCATCTTCGCCTTGGCGACGTTCGCGTTGAACGCCTCCGCCACCTCGCGGGCCGAGAAGGCGCCGTCGCGCACCCCGTCACGGATCGCCGCGACGCCGAGATCCGTCAGCTGGCTCATTCGATGACCTTCGGCACCGCGAAGAAGCCATGCTCGGCAACCGGCGCGTTCTTCAGCACGGCGTCGCGCCTGTCGCCGTCCGTCACCACGTCCGCCCGCATGCGGAGCTGGTTCGGGATCACCGCCGTCATCGGCTGCACGCCGGTGACGTCCACCTCCTGCAGCTGCTCGATCCAGCCGAGTATGTTGTTGAGTTCGGGAACCAAGGCCTCGACCTCCGCATCGCTAACGGCGATGCGGGCGAGCTTGGCGATATGGCGTACGGTGGCGGTATCGACGGACATGAGTGCCTTGTGCGGAAACGTCGCTGAGCGACGGCACGCGCGCTAGCACCCGCTTGGTTCCCCTTCAAGGAAGAGGTTAGAAGATCGGCCCCACCGGCTGCCCGTTCACGAAGACCTGACGCCGCTGGACCGGCCGCACCTCGACCTGCCCCGCCGCGACCGCCCGCTGCTGCGCCTCCGGGTTGCGAGACGTCCCCGTGGAGATGCCCGGCCCGATATCCGGATTGACCAGCCAGCCCCCCTGCTCGTCGCGGACGACCCGGACCGGGCTGACGTCGCAGCGCTCGCAGGGAAAGCCGACCGCGACCGCCTCGTTCGCGCCCGGTCGCCAGATCAAGGTGCAGGGACCGAACTGGCAGGCGGCGGATTGTGACAAGGCGACCCGGAGCTCCGGCGGCACGGGCACATTCTCCGGCAGCACGCGCAGGTTCGTTTCCAGCTGCCTGGCGCTGCGTCGAAGCCGTGCAGGCTCGGCCGCCGCCCAGCGCACCTTGCTGGCCAGCGCAGTCGCGGCGAACGCGCGCAGATTGGCGGGACCCGTGTCGCGGATCCGCTCGAGCGCGCGCCGGCCGGCCGGGCCGAAGTCGAAGCGGATCGCGGTCCAGTCGAATTCCTCCGGCGAGACCTTGCCGGCCTCGAGCCGCGCCATCTGGTCGCGCGTCGAGATCGCGCCGAAATTGACCAAAGGCGCCGCCAGCAGCAGCGCCACGGCGGAGATGCCGAGCGCCAGCCTGACGTTCATCGGCCGCACGCGCTCGGCCCAGCCGAGGCGTCCGCGAACTACCGTCCAGAGATAGGCGAGCGAGACCGCCAGCACGATCAGCACGAACGTGGCGGCCCAGAGTCGCTCGGGCGTGAAGCCATGCTGATCGATCCGCAGCCAGGTCGAGATCGCCGCCACGATCGCAAGCGGCGCCATCACCGCCGCGAGCGCCGCCGCCGACAGGCGGAGCGCCCTGCCCTTCGCCTCCTCGTCCGGCGCGTTTCCGATCACGGCATTGGCGAGCAGGAAGGCGCCGAGGATGGCGAACAGCAGGATGGGTGTGGTCGACGTCGTCTTGTCCCACAGCGGCTCCAGCCCGGTGAAAGGCAAAGCCAGCACGAACAGCACCAGCCCCGCAGCAAGCACGGGGGCCAGCACCGACAGGACGGTGGTCGCCACCCGCTGGAGCATGCCCAGGACTTGATCGCGATCCCGCAGCAGCCCGATCGCGCCGCCGAGCGCCGCGCCGATGATGAGGGCGTTGAACCAGCTTTCCCGCAGCGCCTCGCGCAGCAGGTCGAGCCCGATGAGGTTGAACAGCTCGGCGAGCAATTGCGCCAGCAGCCAGGAGATGAGCACGAAAGCCCAGGCGGCGCACCACAGCACGATGTTGGTCCAGGCATGGGCGTGGATCGGCGCATAATCGAGCCGCCAGCGCCCCTCGTCCCGCGCCGCCTGGAAGAGCGGCACGGCAATCGCCACGACCAGCAAGGACGAGAAGACCCGCCATTCGTCGCCGGCGCTCCATCCGCTCCTGCTGCCGTTCGAGTAGAAGACGAGCGCGACGACCAGCCCGGCGGTGAGTCCGAAGGCGAGCGACCAGAGCGGCCGCACCCGCTCGAGCGTGAAGCCCAGTGTGATGCCGGCGACGGCAAGGAAGAAGGCGGTTGCCAGCCGCAGCGGATCCTCGGTCTGAGCATGCTCGCTGACGTTGATGAGACCATCGATCAGAACGGCCAGCACCGCGCCCAGCGCCGCCAGCCCCGCCGCACGCACCGGCCAAGGCTCGTGATCCGCCATCCTGTCCGCCATTGACCCTTCTCCCCGCGTCGAACATGCGCCGCGCCAGCGGCGGCTTGCAACCGCCTCTGCCATGCTGTTGTGCAGCCGCGATGCATTTCCGGAGGAATTAGATGCCCGCACGCCGTTTTCTGTGGATCGTCGCGGGTCTGATCGTGATGCTGCTGGCGGGGGCGCTCGCCTATCGCCTGTTCGAGGACCGGCTGTTCAAGCTGGCCATGGTGCCCACCGTGGCGTTCGAGGAGGCGAAGGCGCCAACGGCCGGCCCCGATTACGCCGCTGCCTCGATGTGGATCGCCCGCCCCGACCTGGCTAGAGACCCGGCGCGCTGGCTGCCCGACGGATTCACGCCCCCTCCCCCGCCTGAGGAAAAGGCGGCGGTGTTCTTCATCCACCCCACCTCCTTCCTCGATAAATCGCGCTGGAATGCGCCCATCGACCATCAGGATTCACAGCAGCGCGCCCGCCTGTTCGTCCGCCACCAGGCGAGCGCCTTCAACGGCGTGGGCGACATCTGGGCGCCCAAATACCGCCAGGCGACGTTCGGCGCCTTCCTCACCAGCAAGGACGACGCCGAGAAGGCCCTGAACTTCGCCTATCGCGACGTTCTCGCCGCGTTCGAGGAATTCCTGAGGCAAGCGCCGGCGGACCGGCCGATCATCCTCGCCGCCCACAGCCAGGGCAGCCTGCACCTGATGCGGCTGCTTCGCGAGCGGGTTGCGGGGACGTCGGTGTCGAAGCGCGTCGCCGCGGCCTACGTCGTCGGCTGGCCGATCTCGATCACCGCGGACCTTCCGGCCCTCGGACTCCCCGCCTGCGCAACCGCCGGCCAGAGCGGCTGCATCCTTTCCTGGCAGACCTTCGCCGAGCCGGCCGATCCCTCAATGGTGACGGACGTCTACAACGCCTCCAGCGCATCCAACGGGCAAAGGCGCGCCGGCACGCCGATGCTGTGCGTCAATCCGCTCACCGGCAACCGGGGCGACGCCGCTCCCGCCGCGCGCAATCTCGGCACCCTCCTGCCCAATGCGGAGCTGACCGAGGCGGAGATGGCGGTCGGGGCGGTGCCGGCGGAGTGCGGCCCGACGGGGTTCCTCCTGATCGGCGACGAGGAGCGGCTGCCCGACCTGCCGGCCTACGTGCTGCCGGGCAACAACTATCATGTGTTCGACTATGCGCTCTTCTGGTCGAACATCCGTGCCGACGCCGCCGCCCGGCTCGCAAGCTTCCGCGCCTCATGATCGTCGCCGGTGCCGCCGCTTTCCGTGAGGCGCTCCCGGCTGGTGGTCGCCTGATCGGCCTCGACGTCGGCACCAAGACGATCGGGGTGGCGCTTTGCGACGCACAATGGACCTTCGCGACGCCCGCGGAGCTGATCCGGCGCGGGAAGTTCTCGGCGGACCTCGAGAAGCTGAAGGCGCTCACCGCCGCGCAGCATGTCACCGGCATCGTCGTCGGCCTGCCGCTCAACCTCGACGGCAGCGATTCCCCCCGCACCCAGTCGGTTCGCGCCTTTGCCCGCAACCTCCAGCCGCTCGGCCTGCCGATCCTGCTCTGGGACGAACGCTGGTCCACGCAGGCCGTCACCCGCACCCTCATCGACGCCGACGCCAGCCGAGCCCGCCGTGCCGAGCTCGTCGACAAGATGGCCGCAGCCTACATCCTACAGGGCGCGATCGACGCGCTGACGATGGGCTGAGCGCCGCGATGGAGCAGGCGAAAAAGGGGGGGCTCGCGCGAGCGGCGATGGCCCTGCTCCTTCTCTACGTCATCTCGCTCGCCTTCATGCAGCCCCGGATACGGCTGCTCGGCTATAACGCCGTGCCTTCGGATATCGTCTTCGTCCCGCTGGCGCTGGTCTGGGGCCTCGCCGTGTTGCGCGGGCAGGCGAAGCTCATCTGGGACCGGGCCTGGTGGCCGCTCCTCTTCTACTTCGCCGCCATGACTCTGTCGTTGCTCGCGACCGCGACCATCGGCCGGGGTGCGATCAAGCTGGCCAGCCAGGTATACCTGCTCAGCCTCCCGGTCATCGCTGTGAGCCTCATCGACGGCACGGCGGATCTGAGGCGCATCTTCCGCTGGTGGATCGCCGCGATGGCGCTCCTGGCCGCGATGGCGGTCGCTGCCCTCCTTCTCTTCTACGTCGATCGCAACAATCCGCTGCTGGCGCGGGCGCTCTACCGTTTCGGAACCCTCGCTCCGGGTGCCTATCCCCGTTTCCAGCTCAGCTTCACCAATGCCAACATGCTCTGCAACTATCTGAGCGTGTCGCTGATGATCCTGCTCGCCTCCCTGCGGTTGAGCTGGGTTCCAAGAGTTGCGGGAGCATTGGTCGCCGCAGGCCTGATGATCGCGGCTGCGTTCACGATCTCGCCGGGGCTCGGCGGGATCGCCCTCGTCGTTGGGCTCTGGCTCGGCCTGACACTGCCCAGCGAGCGGCGGCTCGCGCGCAGCCTCGCACTCGGTGGCGGAGCCGTCGTCGCCGTCCTCTTCATAGTCGCCATGGCCGTGACGCCCATCCTTCACAGCACCGCGCCCTATCTCATACGCGTTCCCCTGATCGACCTTACCCTGGCACCGGCGGGGCGACTGATGATCTGGACGGATGCAGTGCGAAACTTCGTCGCCGATCCGCTGCTGGGCCGGGGCCTTGGCGCCGATGCGGTGCTGGTCCGCTATCAGGATCCCTCGGGCAACCTCCAGCGGCTGACCGACGCACACAACTCCTACCTCAACATCGCCGTCCAATGCGGCCTGCTCGGCCTCGCGGGGCTGGTGCTGGTCACCCTCGCCGCCTGGAAGGCCGCTTCGCCCTTTCGCATCGGGCCTCACGGCGAGCATGCGCTGCCGGTCGCGCTCGGCGTCGCCTTCATCGGTGCATTCGTCTATCAGGGCCTCGGCGGCTCGTTCGAGGATGCGCGCCATCTCTGGCTGCTGTTCGGCCTCCTCGTCGCCAGCCGCCGGCTTGAGCCGCAGCCGCGCCCCACCTAGAGCCGCAGGCGATGAGCGATCCCTTCCCCCACCGTCACCTGCTCGGCATCGCGGCGCTGTCGGCAAGCGAGATCCGCTTCATCCTGGATCAGGCGGAGCAGTGGATCGAATTCAACCGCCGCACGCGGAAGATCGACGAGCGGCTGAAGGGCCTCACGCAGTTCAACGTCTTCTTCGAGAACAGCACCCGCACCCTGTTCTCCTTCGAGGTGGCGGGCAAGCGGCTGGGGGCGACGGTCGCGAATTTCCACGCCGCCGGCTCGTCGGTCCACAAGGGTGAGACGCTGATCGACACTGCCCTCACGCTCGACGCCATGCGGCCGGACGTGCTGGTGATCCGCCACTCCTCGACCGGCGCGGCAGCCGAAGTGGCGGCGGCCGTGGATTGCGCGGTGATCAATGCCGGCGACGGCACCGGCGAACATCCGACCCAGGCTTTGCTCGACGCGCTGACGATCCGGCGCCGGCTGGGACGGATCGAGGGGCTGAAGGTGGTGATCTGCGGCGACATCAGGCACAGCCGCGTCGCGCGCTCAAATCTCCTCTCGCTGCCCTTGCTGGGTGCGGAGCTGCGGGTGGCGGGTCCCCCTGCCTTGCTCCCGGGCTGGGAAGCGCTCGGCGGTGTCCCGGCCTTCGATGATTTCGACGAGGCGATCGAGGGGGCGGACGTGGTGATGATGCTGCGCATCCAGCGCGAGCGGATGGAAGCGGCATTGTCCGCCTCGCTCGATGACTTCCATGCCCGTTACGGCCTCACCCGCGAACGGCTTGCCCGGGCGGCGCCCGATGCCCTCGTCATGCACCCAGGCCCGATGAACCGCGGCGTGGAGATCGATGGGGAGCTGGCCGACGATCGCAGCCGTTCGGCGATCCTTGATCAGGTCGAGATCGGCGTCGCCGTCCGGATGGCCTGCCTCGACATCCTCACCCATGGACGCCGGACAGAATAAGGGCGACGGCAGTCGCCTGCCGCCGCCCGCCCCCTCCTGGGTTATGACTTAGCCGCGAGCGGCGTAGCGAGCTGCCCACTGGACCGGCGCGTCGCCGGCCTTGCTGCGCACGAAGCATGCGCCACCTTTGGCCTTGATCGAGTTGCAGACGCGGGCCGCCTCGGCTGGAGCCTCGAAGCTGCCGATCGCGAGACGATGGAACGTGCCCTTGCCGGGAAGACTCACGGTCGTGCTGACCGGCTGCTTGTCGGGCCCGAAGGCGAAGCGGTCCTGCAGGCGGCTCCAGCCGAGCTCCACCTGAACCGGGTTCCGGTAGGCGGCGACCTGAACCACGAAGCGACCATTCGCGACCGCGCGTGCTTCGGATTCGAGCTTCGCAAGCTTGGCGGACTTGAATACGGGGATCGGCGCCGGCGCCACCTGGACAGCGGCGGGGATGACGACCGGATCCGCGGTGACCAGCGTCTCCGCGGCGGCGGCGAACTTCTCCGCCGCAACAATTTCGGGTTCGGCAACGACGGGTTCGACCGCAGCCACTTCGACCGGAGCCTCGACCGCCGGAGCGACGGCCTCCGCCCACACGGGAGCCTCCGGCTCCGGCGCCTTGAGTGCCAGTCGGACCGGCTGACCCGCATCTTCGGCAACCGCCGTGACGCCGAGCAGCATAGCGACCTGATTCTTGTCGCCGGTGGGGCTGGCGAACTCCGCCCATTGGGCGAGACGCTCGGGAAGATCGGCCGGCGACACGTCCTGCTCGGCGGTCACGCGGGCTCTCTGCCAGTCGCCGGCGAGGGCGTAAGCGAGCGCCAAATTCTGCCGGACTCGGCCCGTAGCATTGGCTTCGCGCGCAGCCGGCTCAAGCAGCGCGATCGCACGCTGCGGATTGCCGGCAAGCGCGAAGGCGAGACCGACGTCGCCAGGCGCCGCCGTTTCGGCGAGCTGCTCCAGTTCGGCGGTGGCGAGCTGTTTCTTTCCCTGCGCGATCAGCGCCAGCGAAATGCTCAGCGATGCGCGAGGATTGCGCGGGTCCAGCGTCAGCACGTCGGAGAAAGCAGCCTCGGCCGAGACGAACCGGCCATTCTTCAGATAAAGATCGCCGAGCAGCATGCGGTAGCCGGCATCGCGCGGCGCGAGCTCGACGAGGCGCTCGGCAATCGGCAGCGCGTCGGCAAACTTGCCCTGCTGCACCGCGATCTGGGCGCGCTCGTAAAGCTTCATCGCATTGCGCTCGGAGACCGGCGATGCCTCCAGCGAGGCGGTGCGATCGGCCTGGCCGGCCGGCGCGCAGCCGACGACGGTGGTGCCAAGGACGAGGCCGGACGCGGCGAGCCTGAAAGCGAAACCTTTGTTCATCCTAATTCTCCTGCTCAGCGGCGTTTGCCGAGAGTGGCCGGCACATGACCCGCCATGGCGTCGAGTTCGGGAAGCGAGCCGAGGAACGAGTCCAGTGCCTCGCTGACGATCTGCTGCGCCGAACGGTGCGTGACCGCACAGGCGAGTCGCAGCTTCAGATGACGCTCCGAATCCAGCCGAAGGGTGAAAGCCGCCTTGGCCTTCGATCCCGGCGCGCTGCGCGGACGCGAGGGCAGCTTGACCACCTCGGCCCTGACCTTGGGCAGCTCGGCCTGCGGCGCCTGTTCCTCGGCCGCTTCCTCTTCGGATTCGGGCGCGAAACTGGCCTTGATGGCACGCTGCTGCTCGATGACGGGCGGCGGCGAGGCCGGCTCCTCGGCGATGGGCGAGCGCGGTGCCGGCGTCAGCGCCGAGATCGAGCTCGGCACATGCTCCGGACGCTCGTCTCGCGGCGCGGGATGGCTCGGGGTAGCGGGCTGGTGCCCATGGCCCATGTCGTTCCAGCCGAGATCCTCGAGGCCCATGCCCTGGCCGAAGCCCTGCGGGCGCATGGCGGGCTTGGCCGCGCCCTTGCGGGCGAGGAGACCGGAAGAGAGGGATGCGAAAGGCTTCGGTTCAGCCATCGTTCGGCCCTCCGCTTACTGACCGGCCACGCGGCGGCCGAAGCCGCCGGCGGGACGAGGCGTGGCGGCGTGCAGCTGCGGGCCACCCGGTGCGGCGAAGACGGTGCGACGGAAATTCTTCTCGAGCCGGTCGGCGATATATTCCCAGAGCTCCGTGACCTCGGCCGCCGACTTGCCCCGGGGGTCGACCTCCATCACCGTGCGGCCATCGATCATCGAAGCGGCGAAGTCGGTGCGGTGGTGGAGAGTGACCGGAGCGACCGTCCCGTGCTGGGACAAAGCCACCGCGGCCTCGTATGTGATCTTGGCCTTGGGCGTCGCCGCATTGACGACGAAGATGAGCGGCTTGCCGGCACGTTCGCACAGATCGACGGTGGCGCCGACAGCGCGCAGATCGTGCGGAGAGGGACGCGTCGGGATGACGATCAGCTCGGCCACTTGGATGACGCTCTGGATCGCCATGGTGATCGCCGGAGGGGTGTCGATGACGGCGAGCTTGAAGCCCTGCTGGCGCAGCACTTCCAGGTCGGCACCGAGACGGGCGACGGTCGTCTGCGCAAATGCGGGCATTTCCGACTCGCGCTCGTTCCACCAGTCGGCGAGCGAGCCCTGCGGGTCGATGTCGATCAGACAGACCGGCCCATAACCGGCAAGCTGGGCCTGCACGGCCAAGTGGCCGGACAGCGTGGTCTTGCCCGAACCACCTTTTTGAGACGACAGTGCCAGAACGCGCATGATTTTCCCTCGGCTCTCAGACCTTCCCGCCGGGGGATGCACTTCAGGCGCCTAAAATCTGGTTAATCCTCAGCCGCTTCATTTCTCGGCTGGTTCAGCGGCAACGCCAATTTTATACTCGCAAACTATTGAAGCTTTGCAGGCGAAGCGCAGACCCCGCGCTCCGGGAGGCGGACATGAACAAGACTGCTCGGCATATCATCATCCTCGCTTGCGCGGCCGCTCTTGCCGCGCCCGCCCTTGCCGACGTCAAATCCGGGGTCGATGCCTGGCAGCGCGGGGACTTCACCGCGGCGGTCAAGGACTGGCGCCCGCTCGCGGACAAGGGCGATGCCGACGCCCAGTTCAACATGGGCCAGGCCTACAAGCTCGGCCGCGGCGCACCCGCCGACATGAAGATCGCCCAGAGCTGGTATGAAAAGGCTGCGGCCCAGGGCCATGAGCCGGCGCAGGCCAATCTCGGCCTGATCCTGTTCCAGGCGGGCAACCGCACCGCCGCCATGCCCTGGATCCGCAAGGCCGCCGACAAGGGCGACATGCGCGCGCAATATGTGCTGGGCACCGCCCTCTTCAACGGCGACGGCGTGCCGAAAGACTGGCCGCGCGCCTATGCGCTGATGACCAGCGCCGCCGGGCAGGGCCTGGCGCCCGCCCGCGCGAGCCTCGCGCAGATGGAGGAGTTCGTCCCCGCCGCCGACAAGCAGAAGGGCAAGCAGCTCGCGGCGCAGATGGCGCAGCGCCTGGTCTCCGACCCGCTGACCATGCCAACGACCCGGCCGACGGCGCTGGCCTCCGCTGCGCCCGCCAAGCCGGCGACCAAGCCGAGCACCTCTTCCGCTTCGTCCAAGCCGCTGCCGCCGGGCAAGGGCAACACGCCGGGCGAGAAATCCGCCGCCGCTGCAGCGCAGGCTGCAAAGCTTGATGGGGCCTCGGGAGCGAAGGCGGCGCCAGCCCCCAAGCCTGCGGCGACCAGCACGGGCGGACGCTGGCGGGTGCAGCTCGGCGCCTATGGCAGCCCGGGCCTTGCACGTGGGCAATGGCCTGTCCTGTCGCGCAAGATCGGCGCACTAGGCGGCATGCAGCCGAGCTATGAGCCTGCCGGCGAGTTCACTCGCCTTCGCGTCGGGCCCCTCGCCAGCCGCGCCGATGCCGAGAAGCTCTGCGCCGCAGCCAAGTCCGCGGGACAGGCTTGCTTCGTCGTCGCGCCCTGACGGGAACTCCCGCCCCTCCCGTCGATTGAATCGGCTGCGAATCGATTGGAGACAGCAAGATGGCGGCACGCGCCTATTGGAAGGGTCAGATCAGGCTCGCTCTGGTCTCTATTCCCGTGGAGATTTTCTCGGCGACCAAGAGCGGCGCCACCATCGCCTTCAACCAAATCCACGAGCCGACCGGCAAGCGCATCAAATATGAGAAGGTGGTGCCCGGCGTCGGCCCGGTCGATCCCGACGAGATCGTGAAGGGATTCCAGGTCGAGAAGGGCAATTACGTTCTGCTGCAGGACGAGGAGATCGAGGCGGTCAAGCTGGAGAGCAAGAAGACGCTCGAGCTCACCCAGTTCGTCGATCATGACGAGATCGACGTCCTTTATTTCGAGAAGCCTTATTATGTCGTCCCGGCCGACGATCTCGCCGAGGAGGCGTTCATCGTCCTACGCGAGGCGCTCAAGCGGACGAAGAAGGTCGCCCTCGGCCAGCTTGCTCTGCGCGGCCGCGAATATATCGTCAGTCTCAAGCCCTGCGGCCGAGGCATCGTGCTGGAGACGCTCCGCTATGCCGACGAGGTCAACAAGGCTCAGGGTTATTTCCGCGACATCGGCGAGGCGAAGCCCGACGAAGAGCTGCTCGACCTCGCGGAGACCCTGATCGCCAAGAAAACGGCCAAGTTCGACCCGAGCCAGTTCCACGACCGCTACGTCGACGCGCTGCACGATCTCATTGAGAAGAAGCGCAAGGGCAAGACCATCCATACCGACGAGGAGCAGGCCCCGGCGCGCGGCTCCAATGTAATCGATCTGATGGCCGCGCTCAAGCGCTCGATCGAACGACCCGGCGCGGAGGACGGGAAACCTAAGAAGAGCGCGGCAAAGCCTGCCGCCAAGCCCGCGGCCAAGAAAGCGCCTGCCAAGAAGGCACCGGCCAAGGCCGCACCGGCTCGCAAGCGGGCATAAGCTGAATGGCTCGCAAGGCGGCCGATCCGCTCGCGGCCTACAACAAGAAGCGCGACTTCACGAAGACCGCTGAGCCGGCGGGCAAATATGAGACGCTCCCTTGGGGCGGCGGCTACGCCTTCATGGTGCAGAAGCACGATGCCACGCGGCTGCACTACGACTTCCGGCTGGAGATGCAGGGAACGCTGAAGAGCTGGGCGGTCACGCGCGGCCCCAGCCTCGATCCGGACGACAAGCGCCTCGCCGTCCGCACCGAAGACCATCCCCTCTCCTACGCCACGTTCGAAGGCACCATTCCCAAGGGCCAATATGGCGGTGGCACGGTGATGCTGTGGGACTGGGGGGTCTGGACGCCGGACCCGCGCAAGGATCCGGTGAAGACGATTGAGGAAGGCCATCTCCACTTCACGCTCGACGGCCAGCGGATGAAGGGCGAATGGATCATGTTCCGCCTGAAGCCGCGCGGCGGCGAGCGGGCGGAGAACTGGATCCTTCGCAAGGTGAATGACGAATTCGTCGGCGGCTCGACCGGCCTCACCGAGAAATATCTAACCAGCATCAAGACCGGCCGCACGATGCAGGAGATCGCCGCGGCAAAGCCGGCCAAGGAGCTCAGCACCTTCCAGAAGGCGATGAAAGCGGGCTCACGTAGCTCCCCGGCAAAGGCCGGGGCGCAGAAACAGCCGCGGACTGGACGCCGGCCTTCGCCGGGGAACAAGAACGGCAAGCCCCCGCCCTTCCGCGAGCCGCAGAAGGCGACGCTCGTCGACAACGTCCCCTCCGGCTCCGCCTGGATCCATGAGATCAAGTTCGACGGCTATCGCTGCCTGCTGAGCATCGGCGGCGGGGAGGCGAAGGTCTACACCCGCTCCGGGCTCGACTGGTCGGACAAGTTCCCTGAGATCGCCGCCGCGGCGCGCGAGTTGGAGGTCGGCTCGGCCCTGCTCGACGGCGAGATCGTGAAGCTCGACGAGAAAGGCGGCAGCAACTTCTCCGCCCTCCAACAGGCGATCAGCGAGGGCGGCCGCGGCCTCACTCTGTTCCTGTTCGACGCGCTCGAGATAGACGGCGAGGACCTGGCGCCGCTCCCGAACATCGAACGCAAGCAGCGCCTCGCCTCGCTGCTCGGCGAGGGCAAGCCGCCCTTCCTACTCTACGCGGACCATGTCGTCGGCCATGGCGAGAAACTGTTCGACGCGATGTGCGAGGCCGGCGGCGAAGGCATCATCGCCAAGAAAGCCGACGCACCCTATCGCGGCACCCGCACCAAGGCCTGGCTCAAGATCAAGTGCACGCGGCGGCAGGAGTTCGTCATCATCGGCTGGTCGGAGAGCGACAAGAAGGGCCGCGGCTTCAGGGCGCTGCTGCTCGGCCTCAACCAGGACGGCAAGCTCCGCTACGCGGGCAAGGTCGGCACCGGCTTCTCCAACGCGATCCAGCACGAGCTGCGCGAACGGTTCGAGAAGATCTCGGTGGCCAAGCCCCCTGCCCCCGTCCCACGGACGGAAGCGCGCGGCGCGCATTGGCTGAAGCCGGAGCTGGTGGCGGAGGTCGCCTTTGCCGAGTTCACCGCCGACAATGTCGTCCGGCACGCCAGCTTCCTGGGCCTCCGCGAGGACAAGCCGGCCAAGGCCGTCGTCGTCGAGAAGCCGCAGCCGATTGCCGAAGCCGCGCCCGATAACATCAAGATCAGCAATCCCGAGCGGATCGTCTTCCCGGACGCGAAGATCACCAAGGGCGAGCTGGTCGACTATTACCGCACGGTCGGGCCGCTGATGACGCCCTGGACGGCCAACCGCCCGCTGAGCCTGGTCCGCTGCCCCCAGGGGCGGGCCAAGAAATGCTTCTTCCAGAAGCACAATACCGGCAGCTTCGGACCGCACGTCCACCAGATCCCGATCGAGGAGAAGAAGGGGCAGGTCGAGGACTATGTCTTCGTCAAGGAGGTCGCCGGCATCATCGCCTGCGTCCAGATGGGCACGATCGAGTTTCACGGCTGGGGCTCGCCCGTCGATGCGATCGAAAAGCCCGACCGGCTCGTCTTCGACATCGATCCCGACGAAGGCCTGGATTTTGACGTCGTCAGGAAGGCCGCGCACGATCTCAAACGCTACCTCGCCGACATGGGCCTCCAGACCTTCCCGATGCTGACCGGCGGCAAGGGCGTCCACGTGATCGTGCCGCTCACGCCGGAGGCGGAATGGCCTCAGGTGAAGGATTTCGCCCAGCGCTTCTGCGTCGCCCTCGCGACCGCGGAACCCGACCGCTTCACCGCCAATCTCGCCAAGGCCAAGCGCAAAGGCCGGATGTTTCTCGACTACCTGCGCAACCAGCGCGGCGCGACGGCGATCATGCCTTATTCGAGCCGGGCCCGCGAAGGCGCGCCGGTGGCGGCTCCGATCATCTGGGACGAGCTTGACGACATGCCTTCGGGCGGCCGTTTCACCGTCCGCGACGGAGATCTGCTCGTCGAGCGCGCTTCGTCCCGCACGCTGCAGGGCTGGGGCGAAGCCGCGCAGGTCCTGCCGGACCTCTAATCCGCCGCCTGGGCGACGAGCCAGTCCTCGAACGCCCGCATCGCCGGACTCGGCTCCTTCGATTTGAGGCGCGTCAGCCAATAGCTTCCCGTCACCACTTCGGCATCGAACGGGCGCGAAAGCCGTCCCTCGCGCAGCTCCCGCTCGAACATCGAGACCGGCGCCAGCGCGACCCCCGCCCCCTGCAGCGCCGCCTCGATCATCACCCAGGAGGAGTCGAACATCGGGCCGCCGATCGCCGGCGCGGCCGTCCCCGCCGCCGCGAACCAGTCCGGCCAGTCGTTGCGATAGGAACGCAGCAGCGTCTCCCGTGCGAGATCGGTGGGCACCTTCAGGCGCGCGGCGATGGCGGGGGTGCAGAGCGGCGTGAACGGCGCCTCGAACAGCAGCCGCGCCTCGGTGCCGTGCCAGGCGCCGTCGCCGAAGCGGATCGCATAGTCGAGCCCCTCCGCCGCGATGTCGACACGGTTATTGTTGGTCGAGAGCCTAAGATCGACGAAGGGATGAGCTTCGCGGAAGGCGTCGAGGCGCGGCAGTAGCCATCCCACCGCAAAGGTGCCGACCACGCCCACCGCCAGCACCTCGCGCACGATCCCGCCCCGGAAACGCTCCAGCAGTTCGGCCATCCTGTCGAACGACTCCCGCAGCACCGGCAGCAGCGCCAGGCCCTCGTCCGTCAGCGCGAGCCCTCTCGGCAGCCGGCGGAAAAGCGGCGCGCCGAGCCGCTCCTCAAGCGCCTTCACCTGATGGCTGAGCGCGGCCGGCGTGACGCACAGCTCGATCGCACCATTGGTAAAGCTCAGATGCCGCGCCGCCGCCTCGAAGGCACGCAGAGCGTTGAGCGGCAGATAAGGCCGGATCATGCTTGATCCTTTAGTTTTCCTAAAAGCTCAGCAGAGGTAACATCGTTTGCTCGCCGCCGCCACGGGCAGCATCTTCGCGGTCCAGCAGGGCCATTATCTCCTGCGAGGCGTCGGAGGCGATATATGCGTAAAAGTTTGTTCTTCCTCACCCTAGTTGGGCTCGCCTCGGCGGCCCCCGCTGTCCAGACGCAGGCAAAGTCGTACGATGATCCCAAGTGGAGGGAGCCCATAGCTCCGTTCCGCATCGCCGAGCGGCTTTATTATGTCGGCTCGAGGGAACTGGCCGCGTTCCTGATCGACAGCGGCGAGGGCCTCATCCTGCTCGACGCCGGTGTTCCGGAATACGCGCCGCGGCTTCTCGCCAACATCCGCACGCTCGGCTTCGAGCCGAAGCAGGTCAAGATATTGCTCAACGGCCAGGCGCATCTCGACCATGCCGGCGGCCTTGCCGCGGTCAAAGCGGCGACGGGGGCGAAGATGCTCGCCTCCGCCGCCGATGCCAAGCTGCTGCAGCGCGGCGGCAAGGAGGACTTCGCCTGGGGGGACGACCTCGCCTATCCGCCGATCAAGGTCGACGGCATCGTCCGCGACGGCCAGCGCGTGACGCTCGGCAAGGCGACGCTGACGGCGCACCTCACTCCCGGCCACACCAAGGGCTGCACGACCTGGACGATGCCGGTGAGCGAGCAGGGGCGCACAATGGTGGCCCAGTTCAACTGCAGCGCCAGCATCCCCGGCTACAAGCTGCTCGGCACGCCCGCTTACCCGGACATGGCCGCCGATTACGATCGGACCTTCGCCAAGCTCCGGCAGCTACCGTGCGACATCTTCCTCGGCGCGCACGCATCCTTCTTTAATCTGGACGCCAAGCGCGCACAGCTCGGCAAAGCCAAGGTGAACCCGTTCGTCGATCCGGAAGGGTGCAGGCGCTACATCGCTCGCATGGAGACGAGCTACCGCGAACAGCTCACGCGCGAGCGGGATGCCCTCGCTGCCTCAGAAGGAGCCGGCAAGCCTTAGTGCAACCGCGCCGATATCGTCGGAGCACCGGGGATTTCCGACGGCTCCGGCGCCGGCCGGTCGTCCGCAGCGAAGGCCTTGAGCATGCCCTCCAGTACGCTGCTCGCGCAGCGGCGGGCGAACTCCTCGGTCGGACCGATCACGGTGACTTCGGGAACGTCGGGCAAAGTGAGGATGACCCCGCTGCTCTCGCAGCGGGTGAGTTGCACTGGGTAACGAAGCATGTCTCGCACTCCGGCGAATTTCGTTTGGCAGCAAAACTGGAAGCGCGGCCCCGCGGTTCCGCCTGTCGCCGCTCCGACCAAGAAAAACTGATCTGCATCGGTTTCTCGCCGCCCTGCATCCATTTCCACGGTGAGTGGTTGGGCGGCGATGGACGCAAGGATCGATCTCAACACCGCAGACCAGGACGCGCTCGACGCCATCAATGGGCTGCGCGGTCACGGCCACGAAATCGTGCGGTATCGCGACGAGCGCGGCGGCTTCACCAGCGTTGGTCAGCTCGATGAGGTGCCGGGTCTTACCGGCAAGATCACCGACGAGATAACCGACCGGCTGCGGGTAAAGGATGGCTGATCCTCTGCTCCACACCGGCACAGCCGCCTGACGCGGCGCCCGTTAATAATCTTTGCGGATTTATGGCGTGCTTAACCCCGATTAGCTATTCATCGGTTCGTGAGTCGCCAAACCACCGGCTCACGCAACTGGGCGGACGACTATCTTCTCCCTGATCTGAGTCGTCCGCCCCTTTTGTCTCCCGAACCTCGCCCGTCACCGTGGCTGCGCTCGCTCGCAGCTTCGCCGGTCGGCACGACCAGCTCCAGAAATGAAAAAGCCCCGACCGTTTCCGGTCGGGGCTTTGATAGTCGGCCGGGGGGGGGGGAGGCCGATCTATCGGGGGGTATCGCTTAAACACGCCACCCGCTGATCGGTTCCCCAAAAAAACGAAGCGCCCCGATTTTTTTCGAGGCGCTTCGCCGACAGTCCGCGCAAAAGGCGACTATCTCCCTTCCCCATTCTCCCGTTACTCTATTTTCGACGCGGCGAAAAGCTTGAAGAAGAAGCTGAAAGCAGCGCTGTATTGTGCAATTAACACACTTTAGCCCTTGCCTAAAGCGGCCTCTCTCCCCCATCTTCCGCTGGAGACTTAAGACGGGGAGCGGAATGGCCACGGAAACCAAGCTGAAGCTCGAGGCGCCGGAGGCGCTGACGACGGTGCAGCCGGAGCAGGCTGCGGGCCTGGTGCCGCTCAAGGATACGGAGCGCAGCGCGCTCGAGGTGAAGGTCGACAGCTTTATCGACGATCTCGTCGCCACCGACGCCAACAGCCCCGATTTCGGCAAGAAGGTCGACCAGCTCACCAACATGGGCCGCAAGGAGATCGCCGAGGCCGCTGGTTATTCGAACCGCTTCCTCGACCGACCCGTCAAGGCGATCGACGCCGACACCGGCATCGGCGCCGATCTCACCGAGCTCAGGCGCACGGTCGAGGATCTCGACCCGGGACGCCAGGGCAATCTCAGCACGCCGCGCAAGATCCTCGGCATCATTCCGTTCGGCAACAAGCTCAACAACTATTTCCGCCAATACCAGTCGTCGCAGACCCACATCTCGAAGGTGCTCGCCAGCCTTGCTTCCGGCAAGGACGAGCTGCTGATGGACAATGCGGCGATCGACGTCGAGCGCGCCAATATGTGGAAGGCGATGGGCCGGCTCGAGCAGATGATCCACATCTCGAAGGTGATGGACCAGAAGCTGGAGGAGAAAGCGAACGAGCTCGACGCCACCGAGCCCGCCAAGGCTAAGGCGATCCGCGAGACCGCGCTCTTCTACACCCGCCAGCGCACTACGGACCTGCTGACCCAGATGGCGGTGACGGTGCAGGGTTACCTGGCGCTCGACCTCGTCAAGAAGAACAATGTCGAGCTGGTGAAGGGCGTCGACCGCGCCTCCACCACCACCGTCGCGGCACTCCGCACCGCCGTCACCGTCGCGCAGGCGCTGACCAATCAGAAGCTGGTGCTGGAGCAGATCGGCGCGCTCAACACAACCACCGCCAACATGATCGATCGCACCGGCGACCTCCTGAAGAGCCAGACCGGGGAGATCCACAAGCAGGCCGCCTCCTCCACCATCCCGCTGGAGACGCTGCAGCGCGCCTTTCAGAACATCTACGACACGATGGATGCGATCGATCAGTTCAAGCTCGAGGCGCTCGGCAACATGAAGCAGACCGTCAACGTGCTCACCAGCGAGGTCGAGAAGTCGCGCGGCTATATCGCCCGCGCCGAGGGTGTCGAGCAGAACCGGCTTAGCGGCGGCAGCGACCGCTCGCTGCTGACGTCGCTCGAGGGCTGAGAATGGTTTCGCGCCGGGTCGAGGACACGCTTGCGCGTTTCGACGAGATCACGGCGCGGCTCGACGGCCATGTGCCGACGCGGCCGGTCTCGCGTGCGAGCGTCACCCGTGTCGGCAAGAAGGCGGCGAACATCGGCATCGCGGTGATGGCGCTGATCGCCGCGACGATCGGCTTCGGCCTGTTCGTCGGCCCGATCGGCCTCAGCGGCCTGTTCCTCGTCGCGGTGGCGCTGATCTTCATCCTCGTCTTCTTCTCCGTCTTCCCGACGCGGCGGGAGCCGAAGCGGGTCGCCTATAGCGAGCAGGTGCCGACCCGCACGGTGGTGCAGCAGCTCGGCAGCCTCCTCAACTATCGCAGGACCGCCCTACCCGCCCCCGCCGCCCTTCGCGCCGATGCCATCGCGCAGCAGCTGCCCCTGCTCGAAAGCCGGCTCGCCGAAGTCGATGCGCTCGATCCGCTCGCTCAGGATGCGCGCCGCCTGATGGGCAAGCATCTTCCCGACCTGATCGACCGCTACGAGAAGGTGCCCGCCGCCTATCGCAGCCAGCGCGACGGCGAGGGCCTGACAGTGGACGAGCGTCTCGTCGCCAGCCTCGACGCCGCCCGTACCGCCCTCGACGAGCTCGGCGCCAAGCTCCACAAGCAGGATATCGACGCGTTCGAGACGCAGGGGCGCTTCATCGAGAACCGCTACAAGGATGGCAGCGTCGAGGGCGAATAAGCATGTTCCTGCTGTCCTTTTCCCTGGAGCGTGCCGAGGAGTTCCTGCGGCGCCACATCAAGTCGAAGGCGGTGCGCGAGGCGGAGAAAAGGCGCCAGGAGCGCCGCAACCGCGAGGCCCTGCGCCGGCTCACCCGCGGCGCGACCGTCGCCGGCCTCTCGGGCGCCAGCGCGGTCGGCTACGGCCTCGCAGTGGCGCCGCTCACCACCGCCGGCCTGGTCGCCGCAGGGGCCGCGGCCACGGTCGCAACCGGCGCGGCCTTGTTCTGGCCCTCGGGGCGCCGCAGCGACGGCGAGCGCTTCGAATGCGAGTTCGTCGACTTGGTGCCCGTCGCCGAAGACTGGCTGCTGGCCAAGCGCGCCTTTCTTCCCACCCGTTCCGCCGGAGTTCTCGACGAGATCCTGATCGCGCTGAAGGACCTGGAGCCGCATCTATGCAGCCTCGATCCGGATGGTCCGCTGGCGGGAGAGGCCCGCCGCCTCATCGGCCGGCACCTGCCGCGCCTCATCGAATCCTATCTCGCCACGCCCTCGGCGATTCGCAACCGCGACCCGCAAATGGCCGAGCGGCTGCTCGAAGGACTCGACACGGTCGCCGACGAGCTTGAGCGCCTCTGCACCGAGGTCGGCCGCGATCCGAGGATCAACTTCGACATCCAGGAGCGCTTCATCCGCACGCGCTACAAGGAGCCGGGCTACTAAGCCGCACGTGCTCGCCCGCCTCTTCCCCGACAGGTTCATCCTCTGGCTGCTGGCGGCCGTTGCCGCGGCCACTCTCCTCCCGGTCCGCGGCGGCCTCGCCGAGGCCGTGGACTGGCTCACGCTGGCCGCGATCTTCTCCTTGTTCTTCCTGCACGGCGTGCGGCTGCCGCGCGAGGCCTTGCTCTCCGGGATCACCGACTGGCGACTGCATCTCGCGATCCTCGCCGCCACCTTCGTCGCCTTTCCGCTGATCGGCCTCAGCCTCGCCGCGGCCTTCCCGAGCGCGCTGACGGCGGAGCTGTGGACCGGCATCCTCTTCCTTTGCGCCCTGCCCTCTACCGTGCAGAGCTCGATCGCCTACACCTCGATGGCGGGCGGCAACGTCGCGGGAGCCGTCGCAGCAGCCGCCTTCTCGAACCTCGTCGGCGTGTTCCTCACCCCCCTGCTCGTCACCCTCCTCCTGGAAGCGCAGGGCGCGCAGATCTCCCTCACCGGGATCGGCAAGATCGTCGCCTTGCTCTTCCTCCCCTTCCTGCTCGGCCATGCCCTGCGGCCGCTGCTGCTTCCCTTCGTGAAGGACCGCCCCCGCCTCACCACGATCGTGGACAAGGGCACCATCCTGCTCGCCGTCTACGGCGCCTTTTCGGCCGCGGTCGTCGAAGGCATCTGGAGCCGGGTGCCGCCCGCCGATCTCGGCATCCTCGCCGGCGTCTGCGGGCTGATCCTGGCGTTGATCCTGGGAGCGAGCTGGAGCATCGGCCGCGCGGGCGGCTTCTCCCGCGAGAGCCGCGCGGCGATCCTGTTCTGCGGCTCGGTCAAGAGCCTCGCGAGCGGAGCGCCGATGGCGCGCATCCTCTTCCCAGGATCGGCGGCCGGCATGGTGATCCTGCCGATCATGCTGTTTCACACCATGCAGCTGATCGTCTGCGCCTGGATCGCGGCGCGAATGGCGGCTCAGAACCTTCCGCTCAGCCGCAGCGCATAGCCGTTGTTGCTGAGCGCGAACCCGGACTGGATCAGCCGGTCTCGCATTGCGTCGTCGACGGGCCGGACGGCAAGCTCGACTTCGTAACGCCCGTCCTCGAACAGGCGCAGGTTCAGCGCCTCCATGCCCGACTGGCTGGCCAGCGGCAGCAGCAAGGCGCCGCGGTCGCACCGCGCATTGCCGCTGAGGCCGCCGGGCAGGGTCACGCCGGCAATGTCGCCGGCTACGTTCGCCTTCACCAGCCCCTCGGCGCCGGTGCAGAGGCCGTCGGAGAAATGGGCCGTGACGTCGCTCATGTCGATCCCGCCGATCGGCAGCGGCGCCAGCGTCGCGCCGACGTCGAGTTGCCCGGTCATGTCGTCGATGCCGAAGCGGTTGCGGGAGACGCTGGCGGACCCCTCGAAGCGTCGCGCCTCGTCCAGCCGCTCGAGATCGACCCGGGCGCGGCCGATGAACAGCGGCAGGCTGCGAAGCTGCGTCTGGAGATCGCCCAACGCCACCGTGCCGAACTGCGCCTCGCTGACCGAGCCGAGCCAGACGCTGCCATTCGCCTCCCGCGCCGCGAAACCGCGGTCGTCGAGCCCGAACCAGTCGAGCGCAAGCCGCAGCGGCAGCAAGGCCACCAAGGCGAACAGGAATGCCACCACGAAGAAGAGCGTGCGGCCGAGCGGCAGGCGGATGCGCATCAGCCCTCCCTCGCCCGAAAGGTGAGCTCGACGCCGAGCGTCTGGTCGCTGTTGGTGCGGGCGCTGAGCCGCTCGACGATCAGGCCGCGGTCGGCCTCCATCCGGTTCACCCAGGCGAAGAAGGCCTGTGGGCGCACGCTCTCGAACACAATCGTCGCTTGGTTGATCCCCTCGCGCTCCACCCGCGCCACCGGAAAGCCTGCTTCGCTCGCACTCTGGTTGAGGATCGTGTCGAGGGGGGCGCCGAGCGATGCCGGCCGCCGCTCCTGGAGCGTGCCGATCGCCGTCGCCTGCGCCCGTGCCTCGGCCAGCGCCAGCACCGCCGCCCCATGCCGCTCCCGCGCCGCGGAGAGCGCGTCGTTGATCGGCCGGATGACGAGCAGCCACAGCAGCACGAAAAGAAGGAGCGCCGACATGGCGATGAGCAGGCGTTGCTCGCGAAGGGTGCGGGTCCGCCACCAGAGCTTGACGCTGTCGTTCATCGCGCGCGCACCGTCAGGTCCGTCGTCGGCCGTCCGCCTCCGCTCCGGGCATCGCTTGTCGAGACCGCGAAGCCGCTCGCCTCGATCCGCTGCTGGAGGGTCTGGATCGAGGCGGGACTGTCCGCCTGCACTGTCGCGCGGAGCGCACCGGTTTGGTCGAAATTGACGGCGGTCAGTTCGACGTTCGGCGTCGCCCGCACGGCTGCGAACACGGCCGCAGCTAGCACGCTGTAGCCGGGCCCGCTGCCGCGCAACTCGGACAGACGCCGCTCGAGCTGGCGCGGCCCGTCGGTGACCGGTCCGCTGCGCTGGAGTGCGGTGGCCGCGACCCGGTTCGCCTCCATCTCCAACGCATCGGCCTCGAACGTGTAGCGGAAGATTGAGGCCAACTGGATGGCGAGCGTCGCCACCAGCAGCGCCAGCGTCAGCATCGCCAGCCTGCGCACCAGCGGCCACTCGATCGTCCAGCGCCGCCTTTTTGCGAAAGCGCCCTGGCGAAGGTTGACGGCGGGATCGGCAATCGCATCGACGAGGCCGCCTTCGAACGCCTCCTCGTCCAGTGCCTCGACCGGGGCCCCGGCGACGATCAGCTCGGCCAGCTCCGGCTCGACGCTGAACGCATCCTGCGGCCCGCGGTAGAGCGGCAGCCCGGCCCGCTCGATCCGCACGAAGCCCTCACGCGGCGCGCGGAGCAGCAACGGCTCCGGCAGCACGACATCCGGATCGATCGCCTGCGCCTGCAGCTTGCCGAGCCAGCCGGCCATGGTGATCGCCGGCACCATCGCCACCGCCCTGAGTGGGCTGTCCTCGACTTCCGGACCGACCGCCACATGCATGTCGGAGACCGGCTGCGCGCCGGCATCCGCCGCGATCAATCGCGCCGCGGCGGCCGCCTGGGCGGGAGCCAGCCCGGCGGGCACCTCCAGCCAGTGAATCGTCACCGCCTCGCCCGGCACGATCGCCGTGATGCGAGGCGGCACGCCTTCAGCGGAGTCGCCGACGTCCGGCAGACCTTCCAGGCCCTTGCCCCGTGCCGCGACCGTGCCATCGCCAAGACGAAGCCAGCCCTCGATCTCGTTATGCGCGTCGAGGAAGATGAGGAGCGCGTCGCTCAATCGTCACTCCCCCACCGTCTGACCACCACCCGCGCAGGCGCCACGCGGGCATCGACGAGCGCGGTTTCGTTGAGCTGCGCCCCCTGCAGCTCGACCTGAATGTCGAGCGCGAACCACCTTGTTCTTAGCTGAGGTTGCGTCTGCACGTCGAGGGGCAGGTTGACGCCCTGCAGCGCCGGAGAGCGCCAGAAATCGATCATGTAGCTCCATCCCGCCGCCGGGCGGTCGGCAAGCAGCTGGCGCGCGCGATCGACCGGGATCTGCTCGGGCGCCAGCATCGCCAGCAACGGCGCCTGGTCCGGCGAAAGGGTGTTGACGTTGATCGGCGACAGCTCCGCTACTGGCAGCGCGCACAGCCAGGGCCGCACGCGCGCGTAGATTTCCGGCGTCATGCCCGCCACCGCGCGGAGCTCGCTAACCTCGGCAAAAAGGGTGTTGCCGGCACGATAGCCGCTCGTCGCCCCGGCATAGTCCGGGTCCTCGGCGCCCTGACGGCTGCGGTTCATGTCGGCATCGACCCAGTCGCCGGCGGCCTCGGCGATCCGCCTCGCGTCGAGGTCGGGCACGTCGAGGACCAGCAGCAACGCCGTGAACTGATCGATGCCCGCCCCACGGGGGGTCAGTGCCGTCGGCAGCCGGCCGTCGGCGACGCTGTTGATGTTGAAGCAATTGCCGCCATCGCGGATCGTCGACTGGACGAGACCGCCGCCCGGCATGGGAATCGTCCGCGTCTGTCCATTCCAGCCGCCGGCGAGCGTGGTCTTCTCCGCATCGAGCGCGAGCACGTCGTCCGCCTTCAGCGCCAGCAGGGACTCGACCCCGATCGCGGACGCGCGTGCTTGGTCGAGCGCGGCATTGTTGACCGCCAGCGCCGTCGACAGCCGCAGCCGCTCCAGCGCCGTCGCCGCGATCGCGCCCATGACGGAGACGAGCAGCAGCACCGCCAGCAAGGCCGCGCCGCGCTCGCGGGAAGGCACGCGCATCAGACCGCCGCCCCGACAAGGAAGAGCTGGCGGATCGACCCGCTTTGCTCCGTGTCGATCTGCATCTCGACGGCAGTCGGCATGAGCGTCGGCTGGGTCGGGTCCCAGCGCTCCCGCCACTCGCCGCGCGGGTCGCGATAGCGCATGCGAACCGTCCGGACGCCGGTCACGACCGCTACCGGCGCCATTGCCGGACCGCCATCGACATGGCGATAGGCGGTCCGCTCCAGCCGGCCGGACACCCAGCGATACTGCACCTTTTGCAGCGACGGACGGTTGGCACCGTCCAGATTCTCCCAGCCACGCCGCACCAGCGACAGGATCAGCGCATCGCCCTGCCCGCTCCCGCCGATCAGCGCCGGCCTCACTGCCCCCGCCTCGTCGCGCGAGATGCGCGGGGCCGCCTGGGCGAGGTCGCTGGTCAGCAACGCCCCCGCGCGTCGTATCTCCGCCAGCCGCTCGAGCCTCTGGTCCGCCGCCGCCTGTGCCCGCACGCTGAACGAAAGCAGCGTCACCCCCGCCGCCGAGAGCAAGGCGAAGATGGTGAGCGCGACGAGCAATTCGACGAGGGTGAACCCATTCCTCCCCGGAACGGGGAGGGGGACCGCCGCCGCAGGCGGTGGTGGAGGGGGCCCCAAGACCCACGCGGGTGAGGGGCCCCCTCCACCATGCTTCGCATGGTCCCCCTCCCCGTTCCGGGGAGGATTTAGGCACCGCCTCATTCCGCCGCCCTTCGGAAGATTGTCAGCCGCGCGCCTTCGGGCCCGACCTGGCTCTGCACGGCGATGTCGATCTGTTGGATGCGCGGCTCGGGCGAGCGGGCGACGGTGCGCGTCCAGCTCCAGTTGCGGCCGCCATTCGCTGCCTGGCCGCTCTCGCGGCCGAAAGCCGGCGCCACCGGATCGGTCATCGCTTCGACCGCGAGATTGCGGGCGACGATCTGCGCCATCGCTTGGTCCTGCAGCCGTGCGGTGTTGGCGACCGTTGCCCCCTCGAGCCGCAGCAATGCGAGCGCGGCAAGGCTGAAGATCGCCAGGGCGACCAGCATCTCGATGAGCGTGAACCCTGCCTCACGCTCCGACATGGATGCTGCCGTCATGACTTATGTCGACCACCACCTGCTCGTCGTCGCGCCTGAGCACGAGCTGCGCCGGCTCCGCCGCGCCCGTGGAATCGAACACGATCCGCGCTGCGCTCTGCTCCGTGACCGCCGCCGCAGTGCCTTCGATCCAGGTCTGGTCGGGGCCGATCGGCTGCCATCCGGAGCGCTCGCGCCGGTCGAAGCCGTAGCCGGCATTCGTCACCCGCACCGACGTCGCGCGCGCGTCCATGATCGCCCGCTCCTGCGCTGCCTTGGCGCGCGCCGCGAACCGCTCGGCTTCCTGGACCAGGCTGCCGCGCGGGTCCGGTATCGCGAGCACGACGACCGCCGACATCATGCCGATGATGGCAAGCACGATCAGCAGTTCGACCAGCGTGAAGCCGTGCTCGGCGGAAGGCCGCAATGGCGTGAAGCCGGTCTGCCGCGCTCTACCAGTTGCCGATGTCCGCATCCTCGCCCTCGCCGCCTTCGGCTCCGTCGGCACCCAGGCTGTAGATGTTGAACGGCGCCCCGTTCCGGCCCGGCGCTTCGTAGCGATAGGGATTGCCCCACGGATCGTCCGGCAAGCGCCTGATGAACCCTTCGGTGACCAGAGCCTGCAGCCCGTCGCCGCTCGGATAGTTCATGCGGTTGAGGCGGTACATCTCGACGCCCTGCTCGAGCGTCGCGACGTCGGCCTTGACCTTGGTCGCCGCCGCCTTGTCCGTTGCCGGGGCGACGTTGATCACCACCACCGTGGCGAGAAGGCCGATGATGACGATCACCACCATCAACTCGACGAGCGTGAAGCCATCCTCGTCATCGGCGCGGCGAAGGCAAATCTCCATATTCTATCCTACTCCGCCCGCGAGCGTGTCCAATTGGAGGATCGGGAGCAGGATCGACAGCACGATCAGGGCGACGATCGCTCCCATGACGACAATGATGGCGGGCTCGAGCAGCGACAAGGCGGTCGCGGTGAAGGCGTCGAACTCCCGCTCGAGATAGTCGGCGGCGCGCTCCAGCATGATGTCGAGCTTGCCCGACGCCTCTCCGCTCGCCGCCAGATAGACCAGCAAGGGCGGGAACACGGCAGCGCGCCTCAAGGCCGCGGAGAGGCTGCCGCCGGTGCGGATCGCCTCGGTGATGTCTTCCGAAGCGACCCGCAGCGCCCTGTTGTGCACCGTCTGAGTGGTCAGCCTCAGCCCCTCCAGCAGCGGCAGCCGGCTGGCCACCATGGTGGACAGCGTCCGTGCCATGCGCGCGGCGTGGAGATCGCGCAGCAGCCGCCCGATCAGCGGCAGGCGCAGCAAGGTGCGATCGAAGCGGAGCCGCAGCGTCTCCTCCTGGAGAGCGCGCGCGACCAGCAGCGCAAGTCCGACCAGCGCCAGCGCCAGCCCCCACCACCAATTGGCGAGGAACTCGGAGAGGGCTATCACGGCCCGTGTGAGAAACGGCAACTCCTGCCCCACATCCTCGAACTGCTCGACCACTCGCGGCACCACGAAAATCATCAGCGCCATCACCACGAAGCTGGCGACGATGGCGAGGATGATCGGGTAAGCGAGCGCGCTCGTCACCTTCGAGCGCACCTGCGCCTGCCGCTCGAGCAGATCCGAGAGTCGGTCGAGGATCCGTGGCAGCGTGCCCGAGCTTTCGCCCGCCGCGACCATCGCCCGGTAGAGCGGCGGGAAGCTCGCCGCCTCCCGCGTCATCGCCTCCGACAGCCGCCGCCCCTCGACAACGCCGGCATGGACCGACAGCAGGATCGAGCGCACCTGCTCCTTCTCCGCCTGCCGCCCGATCGTCCGCAGCGACTCCTCCAGCGGGCTGACCGAGATGAGCGTCGCCAGTTGGCGGGTGAAGAGGGTCAGCTGCTTGGCGTCGAGCTTCCTCCGCACCAGCAGGCCGCGCGACAGCAGGGGCGCCGCCGCCGCTCCGGTCGCCCGTTCCATCCGCACCACGTAGAGCTTGCGCGCGCTCAGCGATGCGCGGGCATCCTCCACGCTCGCGGCCCGCACCGATCCCCGCCGCTCCCGCCCGGCGGTGTCGAGCGCCAGATAGTCGAAATCAGACATGCTCGGTTTCGCGACGCGAAATCCTGACAGCTTCCTCGGCGGTCGTCACCCCCTCGCGCACCAGCGAGCGCGCGGCGGCGCCGAGATTGGGAGCATGCCGGAAGGCATGGCTTGCAATCGCCGCCTCGTCGCCGCCGGCATTGATCAGCCGCCGGATCGTATCGTCGACCCGCACCGCCTCGAACACGCCGATCCGGCCGCGATAGCCGCTGTTCGAACATTCGCCGCAGCCCCGCGCCTCGTAGATGATCGTGCCACTCTCGAAGCCGAGCAGCGCACTCACCGAGCCCGTCGCCTGCACCGGCTGCCGGCAATTGGGGCAGAGCCGCCGCACCAGCCGCTGCGCGATCACCGCGCGCAGCGTCGAGGCGAGCAGGAACGGCTCGATCTTCATGTCCCGCATGCGCGTGATGGCGCCGACCGCATCGTTGGTGTGGACGGTCGACAGCACGAGATGACCGGTGAGCGAGGCCTGCACCGCGATGTCGGCCGTCTCGCGGTCGCGGATCTCGCCGACCATGACCACGTCCGGGTCCTGGCGGAGGATCGCGCGCAGCCCCGTGGCGAAGGTCAGGCCGACCTTGTCGTTGACCTGGGTCTGGCCGACGCCCTCGACCGCATATTCGACCGGATCCTCGACCGTCAGGATGTTGCGCGTGCCGTCGTTCAACTGCCTGAGGCCGGCGTAGAGCGAGGTCGTCTTGCCCGATCCGGTCGGGCCGGTGACGAGGACGATCCCGTTCGGCTCCGCCAGCGCCTCGCGATAGAGGCGCTCGACCTCCGCCGGCATGCCGAGCACCTCGAGGTCGAGGCCGGCATTGTCCTTGTCGAGGATGCGCAGCACCACCCGCTCGCCCGCCCGGCTCGGCAGCGTCGAGACGCGCACGTCGAGCAATTTGCCGCCCAGCGTCAGCCCGATCCGCCCGTCCTGCGGCACCCGCCGCTCGGCAATGTCGAGGCGCGCCATCACCTTGATGCGCGAGACGACCACCGGTGCGACGTGCGGCGGCATGCGCAGCGTCTCGCGCAGCACCCCATCCACCCGCATCCGCACGACAAGCCCACTCTCGTAGGGCTCGATATGGATGTCCGACACGCCCTGCCTCGCCGCGTCGGCGATGATGCCGTTGATGAGGCGGATGGCGGGCGCATCGTCGGCGCTGTCGAGCAGATCGTCGGCGGTCGGCAGATCGGTGGCGAGCGAACTCAGCTCGTCGCCCAGCCCCAGCGTTCCCGCCGCATGCGCCGCCGCCTGCCCGTCCATCGCATAACGTTCGGACAGGATGCGGTCGAAGCTCTCCGGCGGCGACATCTGAACGTCAAACGGCCGTGCGAGATAGCGCCGCACCTCGATCAGCGCGCGCGGCTCGCCGCCCTCGCGCATCGCCACGACCAGCTTGCCATTCTCCTCGCCGAGCAGCGCAACGCCGAAGCGCTTGGCGAAGCCGTAGAGTATGTTGACCGGCAGCGAGGCTTCGGCGCCCGTTACGGATACCGTTTCGATCATTGCGCCGGCGGCGTCACGACCGCGTCGCCCGGCCGCACCGCGGGCGCATAGAGCGCCGGATCGACGGCCGGTGCCGGCGGCGCGGGCGGCGGCGGCGCCGCGCCCATATATTCGCGGACCAGCTCGTCAATGATCGGCTCCTGGTTCGGGTTCTGCAGGAACTGCATGTTGCGGATATAGCCGTAGCGGCGCTGCGACATCTCCCGCGCATCCTCGGCCGAGCGCAGGATCGTCGGGCGGATGAAGACCATCAGGTTAGTCTTCTCGCGCTGCCGCCCGCGCGATTTGAACAGATTGCCGATCCCCGGGAGATCGCCGAGGAACGGGATCTTCTCGATCGTCCGCCGCTCATTGTCGTTGAGCAGGCCGCCGATGCCGATGATGTCGCCGTCGTCGACGACGATCGAGGTCTCGATCTCGCGTTTGTTGAGGATGAGGTCGGCCGAGGCGCGTCCCCCGACCGTGCCGGCCACTGAGCTCACTTCCTGGCGGATGTCGAGCTTTACGGTGTCGCCCGCATTGATCTGCGGCGTTACGTCCAATGAGATGCCGACATTCTGGCGCTGCACGGTGCGGAAGGCGTTGTCGAAATTGTCGGACAGCGCCTCGCCCGTCGTCACCGGCACTTCCTGTCCGGCGAGAAAGTGCGCGGGCTGATTGTCGATCACCGTCACCGACGGTGTCGCCAGCAGGTTCGACTTGTTGTCCGACTGCACCGCATTGACGATAGCGCCGAAGATGGCGTTGCCCGCGCGGAAGCCGACACCGAGCAGTCCGGTTCGTGCACCGAGGATTTCCGCCGCCGCCGCTTCCTCGAGCGCGTCGGCGATCGGCGAGCTTTCGGTCGTGGTCACGACCTCGCCGTTCACCGTCGTCGTCGAGGTGCGCAGGTCCTGCGCCGCGATCGCGCCGGCAATGGTGGCGATGTTCGGTGAGGCGTTCGAATAATTGGTGACGGCGAACGGGATGGCGCTGCCCTTGGTGCCGGCGAGCAGGAGCTGCACTCCAAGCTGTTTGGCCGCCGTGTCGGAGATCTCGACGATGATCGCCTCGACCAAAACCTGCGGCCGGCGCACGTCGAGCTGGCGGATGACCTCGCCGATCTGGCGCTGGATGTCGCTCGGTGCCGCGATGACGATCGCATTCGCGCCCTCGAAGCGCGTCACGACGGCCGACTTCCCGCCGAACAGGCCGGCGCCCGCGGGCGGCGCGGCGCTGACGATTGGCGGCGGAGGCGCGGTTTCCGTCATGGCAGTGGTCGTCGTCCCGCCCAATGTCGTGCGGCGACCGGTGCTGACCGGCGTCCGGGAAACGGCGCGGGAGGGCGGCGTCGCAGCCTGCCCCAGCAGTTGCTGGAGCACAGGCAGCAATTGCTCGGCATCCGCATGCTGGAGAAAGATGACCCTCAGCTCCGTCCCGCTCGCCGCACGCCGGTCGAGGTCGCGCGCGATCTCGACCATCCGCGCCACCGTGGCGGCGTCTCCCCGCAGCGCGATCGAGTTGGCGCTGTCGACCGGCACGATGGAGACGCCCGCGCGGCCGCCTTCCTGCGCCACCAGCGCGGTGAGCGCATCGGCGATCTCGCGCGCGCCGGCATTTTCCAGCTCCAGCAGCCGCGTCGCCGCCGTGTCGCGGTCGATATTCGCGATGATCTGACGCACGCGCCCGACATTGTCCGCGAAGTCCGCGACGATGATCGAGTTCCTGCTGCCGGTCACCGATCCTTCGCGGCTGACCAGCGGCCGAACCGCCTCGATCGCGGTCGCGGGGTCGATGCTGCGCAGGCGGATGATCTCGGTGACGAAGCTGCTCGGGCTCGTCGCGCGCCGTCCGACGCGGCCCGCGGTGGTGGCGGCAGTCGCGACCGGCTGAATGCGCAACGCGCCGCCCGGCGCGGGCGCGGCGACCAGGCCATTGGCTCGCAAGGTGGAGAGGAACAGCTCGAAATATTCCGAACGCGACAGCGGCCGCTGCGTCACCACGGAGACCCGGCCCTGGACGGCCGGATCGATGATGAAGGTTCGACCCGTCACCCGCGCCGCATCCTCGATGAAGGCGCGGATGTCCGCCTCCCGGAAATTCAGCACATATTGGGACGAGGCCGGCATCAGAGGCGCCGACACCAGAGCCAGGGCGAGAGCGATCGGAAGTCGCTTCATTGGCCGGCCCTCACGCGGAGCGATAGGGTCCGCCCTCCCCGCTCGACCTCGACATTCGCCTCACCGCCGCCTTCGAGTTGGGCCGCGATGGCGCGCCCCTGCTCGACGGAGCTGATGCGCTGGCCGTTGACCGACGTCACGACGTCCCCCGGCTGGAGCCCCGATCGACCAAGCATGGCGCCGCTGCCCTGGATGGTGACGCCGGTGACCTGGCCGCCTGCGACCCGCGGGAGGATCTGGACCGGCGCAGGCGGAGAGCTCTCCGTCCGCATAGTCCCGATCGGCGGCGGCGCCACCTGGGGCGGCGGGGGCGGAGCGGCAACGGCGGGAGGTCCGCCGCTCGGCGCCACGACGGTCGCCGGCGTCGACTGGTCAAGATAGAGCTGCTCGGCCGTCCCGCCGCGCGAGACGGTGACACTGTCATAGCCGACGGCGGTCAGCCGGACGCCCGGAATGACTTCCTCACCGACCGCGAAGCTCCTCTGCTGGCCGTCCGGCGTGCCGATGATCGCCGAACCACGTCCGGAAGCGCGGTCCTCCCGGACGCCGAACAGCTTGAGGTTGAGCGAGGTGACCACCACCGGCGCGCCGCCGCCGGCGCTCAGGCGGAAGAAAGGATCGAAGCCGCCCAGCACCGCGCTGGCCCCCGGCGCCACCGGACGCAGCGCACTCCCCGCCTTCCAGTCACCGACGGGACCGAGCGGCGTCACCAGCGTCCACACCAGCCGCGCGCATTGCAGCGCTAGCAGCGAGAGGACGACGAGCTCCATCGCCGAATAGACGGTGTTCCGCGGAAGCCGCCTGAGCAGCCGGCGCGCACGCGGATCCAAGGCTAAACGCATCGATACTCCCCACCCCAGAGGCGCGTAGGAGGCTATCATGACACAGCGTTTGAGGAAATGTGACAACAATCTGACGCTTAGGATGCGCTGCGGCGCGCGAATCCACGCTGGCGCAGGGTGGCGGCGCTGCTAGTTTCGGCTGATGCAGACCGCCGCCACCATCGCCGCTCATGCCGGCGTGCAACGGGTTCCCTCGCCCAAGCTCAACCTGTTCATCCGCAAGCGCTTCCTCGACGAGGCGGAATGCGCGGAGATCATCGGGCTGATCGACGAGAAGAGACGGCCCTCGACCATCGCCGACGATCTGGGCGATCCGACCTTCCGCACCAGCGAGACCTGCGACCTTGACGGCACGCACCCCGCAGTCGCCGCGCTCGATGCGAAGATCATCGCCCTCACCGGGCTCGACCCGGCGCATGGCGAGCCGATCCAGGGCCAGCGCTATGCGGTTGGACAGGAGTTCAAGGCTCACACCGACTATTTCGAACCGGGCGGCGCCGACTACCCGATCTATTGCTCGGTCGCCGGCAACCGCACCTGGACTGTGATGATCTATCTGAACGACGTCGGCGCGGGCGGCGCGACCCGCTTCACCACCATCGGCAAGACGGTGCAGCCGGAGCTCGGCAAGCTGCTCGCATGGGACAATTGTCTGGCCGACGGCAGCGTCAATCCCAACACCATGCACCACGGCATGAAGGTGCGCGCGGGCGTCAAATATATCGTGACCAAGTGGTTCCGGGAGCGGCCCTGGGGCTGAAGCGGCCGGCGGGAGAAGGCTCGGGCGGCGAGTCTAGGGAACCACGCCGCCCGAAGCCTCTTTATGCCGGCCGCTGGTTGAATCCCCGCTGAACGCCTAGCCAGCGATCAGCAGCCAGATCGGCCACGCTGCAAGCGCCGTCAGGGTGCCGAGCGGAAGCCGGTCGGTCGCGGCGACCTTGGTGCCGCGCAGCCGCATGACCAGGATCGCAGCGAGCCCGATCAGCCCCGCCCCCAGCAGCACGAACGGAAGCTGCGCCCAGCCGAGCCAGGCGCCGATCGCCGCGAACAGCTTCGGGTCGCCGCCCCCGAGCCCTTCGCGCCCGCGCAGGCTTCGGTAGGCCCAGGCAATCAGCGCCAGCGATGCGAACCCCGCCACCGCCCCGATAATCCGCAACTCAAGCGGCGGCCCGATGCCGAGCCACCCGACCGCGAGTCCGGCCGGGATCAGCGGCAGCGTCAGCCGGTCCGGCAGCCAGTGATGCTCGACATCCAGGGCCGCGAGCAGGAACAGCCACCAGCCGAACAAAGCTGTGAAGATCGCGATCGGCAGCGGGTGCGCCGCGATCGCGGTGAGGCCGATCAGCGCCGCTCCCGCTTCCGCCGCGAGGTGCTTGCGATCGATCTCCGCCCCGCAGCGGCGGCAGCGGCCCTTGACCAGGAAGTAGGAGAGAATCGGGACGAGGTCGCGGGCGCCCAGCTTCTCGCCGCACGAATCGCATTGCGACCGACCCCGCAGCACCGATCGCCCCGAGGGCCAGCGCACAAGCAAGGCGGCAAGAAAGCTGCCGACGATCGCGCCCATCACGAAGCCGAGCGCGGTCCACGCCCCGCCGGGCAGGCCGGCAAAGCCTTCAGTCACGGACGGCGTCGAGCGTCCGCTGTGCCTGCACCAGATGCGGCCGGTCGATCATTCTGCCGTCGAGCGACAGCGCCCCAGCGCACGGATTCGCCTCGAACGCAGCGACCACCGCGCGGGCATGCTCGACCTCCGCCTCGCTCGGCGTGAAGGCCGCGTTGATCACCTCTACCTGCGCCGGGTGGATCGCCATCATGCCCGTGAAGCCGTCCCGCCACGCCCGCGCCGCATAGGCGGCCAGTCCCTCGAGGTCCCGAAACGCGGGATAGACCGTCTCGATCGGCGCCACTCCCGCCGCGGCCGCGCCGAACAGGCAGAGCGAGCGCGCCAGCTCATAGGGTGGGGTGAAGCGGCCATCCTCCTCGCGGCTGGTCGACGCCCCGATCGCGGCGGGCAGGTCCTCGGCCCCCCAGGTGAGCCCGGCGAGCCGCTCTGCGCCGCCATAGCTGCCGAGCTGGAACATCGCCGCCGGCGTCTCGGTGGCGATGGCGAGAATGCCGGCATGGACGATGTTCGCCGCATCGAGTCGGCGGGCAAGTTCCGAGACCGAGGCTCCGCCTTCCGCCTTGGGGAGAACGATGCCGGCCGGCTGTCCCGTAGCGATCGCGGCAAGATCGTCGGCGCAAGCCTCGCTGTCCAGCGGGTTGATGCGCACCCAAAGCGGCGCGTCCGGGTTGGCGGCCAGAAAATGCGCCACCTGCTCACGCGCCTCAGCCTTCGCCGCCGGCGCCACTGCATCCTCCAGGTCCAGGATCAGCGCATCGGCGCCGGTCCCCAGCGCCTTCTCCATCCGGTCCGGCCGGTCGCCCGGCACGAACAGGAGCGAGCGCAGCCTCACCCCGGCCTCCGCTGCATCAGCGCCGTGCGCTCGCAGACGCAGACCAGCTCGTCCCGCTGGTTCAGCATGCGGTGCTCGAACGTGACGATCCCGGCGTCCGGCCGCGACCGCGATTCCTTGAGCCCAGTCACCTCGGTCTCCGCCCGTAGCGTATCGCCGATGAAGACCGGCTTCGGCATCCGCACCTTGTCGTAGCCGAGGTTCGCGATCAGCGTGCCGAGCGTCGTATCGCCGACGCTGAGCCCCACCATCAGCGCGAAGGTGAAAGTGCCGTTGACGACGATCCGCCCGAACTCGGTCGCACCCGCATATTCCGCATCGAGATGCAGCGGCTGCGGATTGTGCGTCAGCGTCGAGATGAGCAGGTTGTCGGTCCCGGTCACCGTCCGGTGCGGCTGGTGCTGCAGCCTGTCGCCGATCGTCCACTCGTCGAAATAGCGCCCGGGCATCAGTCCCCGTCCTTCTCGATGCGCACGAGCAACGTGCCTTCGGTCACTTGCTCCCCCGCATTCGCATTCAGCTCCGCCACCTGCCCGTCGAACGGCGCGGCGAGGCTGTGCTCCATCTTCATCGCCTCCAGGGTCAGCAGCTTCTGCCCCTTGGTCACCCGGTCGCCCTGCCGCACATCAACCGCAATCACCCGCCCCGGCATCGGCGACAGCAAGGTGCCGTCAGAAGCGCCGCCGGCCCCTGCCCCGCCACCGCTGCCCGGCAAGCCGAAGGCGAAGGCCTGCCCTTCGGAGAAGACCAGCATCGTCTCGCCATGCGCCGTCGCGACGCCCTCGATCGCCTCGTCGCCACCCGCGGCGAGGCTGCGCGTCTCGTGCCCGTGGCGCAATGCGACGCGGAGGTCCGCCGCGGCATTGGCGCGGAAGCCCTGCAGCGCCGTCCACGGGTCGAGCGTCTCGAACCGCCCGCCGAAATCGGAGGCGAGCATCGCATTCGCCGCGAGCGCCCAGACGCCTTCCGGCGGCGCGGGATCGGGCACCAGGCTGTCGATCTTCGAAGGGATGAAGGCGGTATCCACCTCCCCCGCCCGAAAATCCGGATCCGCCGCAGCGCGGGCGAGGAAGGCGGCATTGGTCTTCACCGGCCACACCTCGACCTGCTCGAGCACGTCCACCAGCCGGTCGATCGCCTCATCCCGCGTGGCGCCGGTCGAGATCAGCTTCGCGATCATCGGGTCGTAATAGGGACTGATCCGGTCGCCTTCCTCGACGCCCGTATCGACCCGAATCAGCCCGCCGAGCACGAAATGGTCGAGCCGCCCCGTCGAAGGCAGGAACTCATGCGCCGGATCCTCGGCGTAGAGCCGCGCCTCCATCGCCCAGCCGCGGATCGACAGCTCCTCCTGCCTCAGCGGCAAGGGCTCTCCGGAAGCAACGCGGAGCTGCCATTCGACCAGGTCCTGCCCGGTAATCTCCTCGGTCACCGGATGCTCGACCTGGAGCCGCGTGTTCATCTCCATGAACCAGATCCGGTCCGGCTTCAGCCCCTCCGAGGCATCGGCGATGAACTCGATCGTCCCCGCGCCGACATAGTCGACCGCCTGCGCCGCCTTCACCGCCGCGCCGCACACCGCCGCCCGCGTCGCCTCGTCCATGCCCGGCGCCGGCGCTTCCTCGATCACCTTCTGGTGCCGCCGCTGCAGCGAGCAATCGCGCTCAAAGAGGTGGACGACGTTGCCATGGCTGTCGCCGAACACCTGCACCTCAATATGCCGTGGCCGCAGGATATATTTCTCGATCAGCACCCGATCGTCACCGAACGAAGCCGCCGCCTCGCGCTTGCAACTCGTCAGCATGTCCGCGAACTCGGCGGACGCATTGACCCGCCGCATCCCCTTCCCGCCGCCGCCCGCCACGGCCTTGATCAGCACCGGATAGCCGATCGCATCGGCCTCGCGCTGCAGCCTTTCGGGGCTCTGATCCTCCCCCAGATAGCCAGGCGTGGTCGGCACCCCCGCCTCGTCCATCAACTTCTTGGCCGCATCCTTCAGCCCCATCGCCCGAATGGAGGACGGCTTCGGCCCCACCCAGACCAGCCCCGCATCGATCACCGCCTGCGCAAAGTCCGCATTCTCGGACAGGAACCCATATCCCGGATGAATCGCCTCCGCCCCCGTTTCGCGGGCGGCAGCGATGATCTTCTCCCCGATCAGATACGACTCGCGTGCCGGGCTCGCCCCAATATGCACCGCCGCATCCGCCTCCCGCACGTGCAGCGCCTTCGCGTCCGCATCGGAATAGACCGCGATCGTGCGGATACCGAGCCGCCGGGCGGTGCGGATGATCCGGCACGCGATCTCGCCCCGATTAGCAATTAGTAGGGACCCGATCAGCTTTGGGTGAGCCTGTGTGGCCATCTTCGAGTCCGGCTCCACGATGAGCTCCATTTCGCGGCGTCTGAAGTCATGTCCCGCTGCCGTCGAAGCTTGCAACCCGGCCTCGGTCAGCTGCCAAACGCCGTGCCGGCTATTATCGAGCAGGCCTCGCTCGACCAGGTGCTTCCTGGCGGTGCGCACGCGATTGTCCCAATGCCTCTCATTCTGAAACGGCATCAGGGCAGATTGATCGGCGATGCTCAGGCCGAAGAGCTCTCCGAGCGGCCGATAGATGTCACTGGGGCGACCTCCACCTCCAATTTGCTGAAGATGATGGAGCAGCGCCTCCTCGACATCCGGCGTCTTAGGCAATCTGAACATCGGTTGCCTCACATCCTGAAGATGCCGAACTGCGCCCGCTCGGGGATCGGCCCGTTCAGAGTCGCTGCGAAGGCGAGCCCCAGCACGTCTCGCGTCTGTGCCGGATCGATGATGCCGTCGTCCCACAACCGCGCCGTCGCATAGTAGGGGTTGCCCTCATCCTCATACCTCTGCCGGATCGGCGCCTTGAACGCCTCTGCCTCCTCCGGCGTCCACCGGTCGGCATCCTTGTGCACCGTCGCCAGCACGCTCGCCGCCTGCTCGCCGCCCATCACGCTGATCCGGCTGTTGGGCCAGGTGAACAGGAAGCGCGGGCCGTAGGCGCGGCCGTTCATGCCGTAATTGCCGGCGCCGAAGCTGCCGCCGATCAAGACCGTCACCTTCGGCACCTGCGCGGTCGCCACCGCCGTCACCAGCTTTGCCCCGTCCTTGGCGATGCCGCCCGCCTCATATTTGCCGCCGACCATGAAGCCGGAGATGTTCTGCAGGAACAGCAAGGGCGTCCGCCGCTGGCAGGCAAGCTCGATGAAATGCGCGCCTTTCAAGGCGCTCTCGCTGAACAGGATGCCGTTGTTCGCCAGGATCGCGACCGGCATGCCCCAGATGCGAGCAAAGCCGCACACCAAGGTCGAGCCATACAGCGGCTTGAATTCGTGAAACTCCGACCCGTCGACGATCCGGGCGATCACCTCGTGCACGTCATAGGGCGTGCGCACATCGTCCGGAATGATCCCATAGAGCTCCTCCGGGTCGAATTTCGGCTCCACCGGCTCCGCCAGATCGAGATCGACTGCCTTCACTGTGTTCAGCCGCCCCACGATGCTCCGCACGATGCTGAGCGCATGCTCGTCATTCTCGGCAAGATGATCGACCACTCCGGAGCGCCGCGCGTGCAGATCGCCGCCGCCCAGATCCTCGGCCGAGATCACCTCCCCCGTCGCCGCCTTCACCAGCGGCGGCCCGCCGAGGAAGATCGTGCCCTGGTTGCGCACGATCACCGTCTCGTCGGACATGGCCGGCACATAGGCGCCGCCTGCCGTGCAGCTCCCCATCACGCAGGCGATCTGCGCGATGCCCTGCGCGCTCATCTGCGCCTGATTGTAGAAGATGCGACCGAAATGCTCCCGGTCCGGAAACACCTCCGCCTGGTGCGGCAGGTTCGCGCCGCCGCTGTCGACCAGATAGACGCAGGGCAGCCTGTTCTCCCGCGCAATCTCCTGTGCCCTGAGATGCTTCTTCACCGTCAGCGGAAAATAGGCCCCGCCCTTCACCGTCGGGTCGTTGGCGACCACCATCGTCTCGCGCCCGGAGACGCGGCCGATCCCGGCGATCATCCCCGCCCCCGGCGCCTCGTCCTTGTACATGCCGCCCGCGGCAAGCTGTCCGATCTCTAGGAAAGGCGACCTCGGATCGAGCAGCCGCGTCACCCGGTCGCGCGGCAGCAATTTGCCGCGGCTCACATGCCGTTCGCGATGCTTCTCCGGCCCGCCGAGCGCGGCCTCGGCAACCCGCTCCCTCAGCTCCTCCGCCAGCCGCCGATTGTGCGCAGCAAATCTGCGGTAAGTCTCCGATCCGTCATCGATCTTGCTGGTGAGCTGGCTCATGCGCGCCCCTCTGCCGCAGCCTCACGCTCCTCGAACTTCTCGACCGCCTGCTCCACCGCCTTCATCTTCCGCCGGTTCTTGGGGCTCAGCAGATATTGATAGATGCCGAGCGCGTTGACCGCGAAGAGGATGATGTTCTGCCACATCAGTCCAGCGGTATCGTCCATCTGGGCGAAGATGATCCAAGCGACGTTCATCGTGCAGAACAGGACGAAGCCGAAGCCCGTCACCTTCCGCCCGAAATCGCCCGCCAGCATCAGCGCCGCGATCACGCCGCTCACCGTCGCATACCATTCGAGGATGTCCGCCATGCTCATGCAGATCCTGGCATGCTGAAGCGGCTCCCCTTGTTGGCCCTCTAAGCGGCGCACTGCCTAGCCGCCCGGCACCGGGATGGGAAGCGTCTAGGCAGCGGCATCGTCCCCGCTTAAGAAAGCGGCGGGGATGCCACCGCGTTCAACCAGAAAGCCCACATGAAGAGATCCAAGCTGCTCGCAGCCGCCTTGCTGCTCACCACCGCCGCACCCGCTCTTGCCTTCCAGTCCACCGGAACCGTCGGCGTCGATCTCCAGGGCATCGACCGCAATGCCGCGCCAGGCGACAGCTTCGACGATTATGCCAACGGCGCCTACAAGGCCCGCACCGAGATCCCCGCCGACCGCACCTCGATCGGCACCTTCGTCACGGTCGCCGAGCTGGTCGAACGGCGCAACATCGACATCATCACCGGCGCTGCCAGGGGCCAGGCCGCCGCCGGCAACGACGAGCGTCGGATCGGCGACTATTATTCCGCCTATCTCGACACCGCCGCGATCGAGCGCCGCGGCGCCGAGCCGCTGAAGCCGGTCTTCGCCTCGATTGACGCCGTCCGCGACAAGCGCGCCCTCTCGCGCCTGCTCGGCACCACCATGCGCGCCGACACCGATCCCTTGAACGCCACCAACTTCTGGACCGAGAATCTGTTCGGCATCTTCGTCGCCCAGGCGCCCAAGGATCCGAGCCGCAACGTCGCCTATCTTCTCCAGGGCGGCCTCGGCATGCCCGAGCGGGATTATTACCTCTCCGACACCCCGGCAATGACCGAGGTGCGCGGCGCCTACCGCACCTATATCGCCAACATGCTGACGCTCGCCGGCGTCCCGGACGCCGCCACCCGCGCCGCCCGCATCTTCGATCTCGAGACCAAGATCGCCCGCGCCCATCTCTCCGCCGTCGACGCCCAGGACGCGAAGAAGGCCGAGCTCTGGACCCGCGCCGACTTCAGCCGCAAGGCGCCCGGCATCGACTGGGCCGCCTTCTTCGACGGCGCGAAGCTGGGACAGGAGAAGGACTTCATCGCCTGGCACGCCGCGCCGACCACCGGCATCTCCGCCCTCGTCGCGAGCGAGCCGCTCGACGTCTGGAAGGACTGGCTGAAATTCCACACCGCCAGCCGCTTCGCCGCCGTCCTGCCCAAGGCCTATGACGACCTGCGCTTCTCCTTCTACGGCCAGACCCTGTCCGGCCAGAAGCAGCAGCGCCCGCGCGAGAAGCGCGCCATCAGCGCCACCAGCGGCGCGCTCGGCGACGCCGTCGGCAAGATCTATGTCGAGCGTCACTTCCCCGCGAAGAACAAGGCCGACATCGAGCAGATGGTCGCCAACATCAAGGCGGCGTTCGACCGCCGCGTCCAGGGCATCGACTGGATGGCCCCGGCCACCAAAGCCGAGGCCCGCCGCAAGATCGAGACACTGGAAGTCGGCGTCGGCTATCCCGAGACTTGGCGCGATTATACCAGCTTCGACGTCCGCCCCGGCGACGCCTTCGGCAATGCCTGGCGCGCGCAGGAGGAGGAATATGCGCACCAGATCGCCAAGCTCGGCAAGCCGGTCGATAAGCGCGAATGGTGGCTCTATCCGCACACTGTGAACGCGGTCTTCCTGCCGCTTCAAAATGCGATGAACTACCCGGCCGGCATCCTTGAGCCGCCTTTCTACGACGCCAGCGCCGACCCAGCCTTCAATTATGGCTCAATCGGTTCGGTGATCGGTCATGAAGTCAGCCACAGCTTCGACAATCTGGGCGCCGATTTCGACGCCGACGGCCGCGTCCGCAACTGGTGGACCCCGGCGGACCTGGCGAAGTTCAAGGCCGCCGGCGACGCTTTGGTGAAGCAGTACGACGCCTATCAGGTCTTCCCGGACCTCAAGCTCAACGGCGAGCTGACGCTCGGCGAGAACATCGCCGACCTCGCCGGCCTCGCTGCCGCCTACGACGCCTACAAGGCCTCATTGGGCGGCAAGGAAGCGCCGGTGATCGACGGCCTCACCGGCGACCAGCGCTTCTTCATCGCCTACGGCCAGAGCCGCCGCGGCAAATATCGCGACGCCACCCTGCGCCAGCTCGTCGCCACCGACGGCCACAGCCCCAGCCGCTGGCGCGCCGAGATCGTGCGGAACCTGGATGCCTGGTATTCGAGCTTCGATGTGAAGCCGGGCGAGAAGCTCTACCTCGAGCCGGAAGCCCGCGTCCGGATTTGGTGAAAAGCCTCTCCCCCCTTGCGGGGGAGAGGTTGGAGAGGGGGGTGCGCGACGCAGTCGCGCGCCGGCCTTACGCCCAGCACCCCTCCCGACCCTTCCCGCAAGTGGGGAGGGAGAAATTCAGGGCGCCCGATCAGGAATTTACATGGACGCTGCGAGGGACAGCAACCCCGCCGCAGTGAAGAGCGGCCCGCTGATATGCCGCCCGCGCGTCATCCCGAGCGACAGCAGGCCGAGCAGCAGATAGGCCGCGCCGATCAGCCGGACGATGACGATCGGCGTTCCCGGCCAGGCGACGGTCAAAGCCGTCAGCACCATCAACAAAGTCGACATGTGCCAGGTGAAGCGGACCGCCCGGCCGACGCGCGGCATGGCCGCAAAGGCGCCCTTGGCCAGCAGCGGCATGATCATCCGCCGCTCGCCGAGCACCGAGTGGATGGCGCCCGTCGCTGCGATGACGATTGCCGCCGCCACCGCCAGCAGGTTCATGCCGCGCCGATCAGCTCGCGCCCGATCAGCATCCGGCGGATCTCGTTGGTGCCTGCGCCGATGTCGAGCAGCTTGGCATCGCGCATGTAGCGCTCGACCGGCCAATCCTTCGTGTAGCCGGCGCCGCCCAGTGCCTGGATCGCCTCCAGGCTCACCTTCACCGCGCTCTCCGACGCCAGCAAAATCGCCCCCGCCGCATCGAACCGCGTCGTCTTCCCCGCATCGCAATTCCTGGCGACCGTATAGACGTATGCCCGCGCCGAATTCAGCGCGACATACATGTCCGCCACCTTCGCCTGGATCAGCTGGAACGCCCCGATCGGCTTCCCGAACTGCTTCCTCTCCCGCACGTACGGAATAACCACGTCGAGGCACGCCTGCATGATCCCGAGCTGGATGCCCGCGAGCACCGTCCGCTCATAATCGAGCCCTGACATCAGCACCCCGACGCCGCCATTTTCCGGCCCCATCACATTCTCTTCCGGCACCTCGCAGTCGTTGAACACGAGCTCCGCGGTGGGCGACCCGCGCATCCCCATCTTCGGGATCTTCTGTCCGATCGAGAAGCCCGCCATGTCCTTCTCGATGATAAAGGTGGTGATGCCGCGGCTCCCCTCGCCAGTCTTCGCATAGACGACGAGTGTGTCGGCATAGGCCGCATTTGTGATCCAGAATTTGGTGCCGTTCAGCACATAGCCGCCCTGCACCTTCTCCGCCTTGAGCGTCATCGAGACGACGTCCGACCCCGCCCCCGCCTCGCTCATCGCGAGTGAGCCGACATGCTCGCCGGAGATGAGCTTGGGCAGATACTTCGCCTTCTGCTCCGGGTTCGCCCAGCGCCTGATCTGGTTCACGCACAGGTTCGAATGCGCACCGTAGCTGAGCCCGATCGAGGCCGACGCCCGCGCCACTTCCTCCTGCGCCACGACATGCTCGAGATAGCCGAGCCCGAGCCCGCCATCCTCCTCCGCCACGGTGATGCCGTGCAGCCCAAGCTCTCCCATCTCCGGCCACAGCTCGGTCGGGAACCAGTCCTCCTCGTCGATCCGCGCGGCCAAGGGCGCGATCCGATCGGCGGCGAAGCGGGCGGTGGTCTCGCGGATGGTGTCGGCCATCTCGCCGAGGGCGAAGTCGAGCCCGATCTCGGACATGTCTCTCTCCTGTTTGCCCGGCGCCCTAGCAGAGCCCGCGAAGTTTGAACAAGCGCCGCTCCCCGCCTATGTGCAGCGCCAACACCCCCGCTCGTCCGAGCGACAACGCTGGAGCGCTGCACACATGGCCACCGCTGCCGACCCGATCGTCATCCTCTCCTATGCCCGCACCCCGATGGGCGGCTTCCAGGGCCAGCTCGCCGGCGTGCCCGCGACGGAGCTCGGCGCCACCGCCGTCCGAGCCGCGATCGAACGCGCCGGCGTCTCGGGTGATCAGGTCGACAAGATCTTCATGGGCTGCGTCCTCCCCGCCGGCCTCGGCCAGGCCCCTGCCCGCCAAGCCGCGTTGGGCGCCGGTCTCCCCAAGTCGGTCGAGGCGACCACCATCAACAAGGTCTGCGGCTCCGGCATGCAGGCCGCCATGTTCGCCCACGACATGATCGCCGCCGGCTCCGCCGACCTGATCGTCGCCGGCGGCATGGAGTCGATGTCGAACTCCCCCTATCTCATGAAGAAGCACCGCGCCGGCGCCCGCATCGGCCACGACACGGTTTACGACCATATGATGCTCGACGGCCTTGAGGACGCCTATGATGCCGGCCGCGCCATGGGCACCTTCGCCGAGGACGCCGCCCGCGAATATCAATTCACCCGCGCCCAACAGGACGATTACGCCATCGAATCCCTCCGCCGCGCCACCGAAGCGATCAGGAGCGGCGCCTTCGACCGCGAGACCACGTCCGTCACCGTCACCACCCGCAAGGGCGAGGACGTGGTCACCTGCGACGAGCAGCCCGGCAAGGCCAATCCGGAGAAGATCCCGAACCTCAAGCCCGCCTTCGCCAAGGACGGCACCATCACCGCCGCCAACGCCTCCAGCATCTCGGACGGCGCCGCGGCCCTGATCGTCACTCGCCAAAGCGTCGCCGACCGCCTCGGCGTCAAGCCCGTCGCCCGCATCATTGCCCACGCCGCCCACGCCCAGGCGCCCAACAAGTTCACCTCCGCCCCCGTCCCCGCCGTGCAGAAGGCGCTGGAGAAAGCCGGCTGGAGCGTCGGCGACGTCGACCTCTGGGAAGTCAACGAAGCCTTCGCCTGCGTCGCCATGATCGCGATGCGCGATCTCGGCATCTCCCGCGAAGTCCTCAACGTCCACGGCGGCGCAACTGCGTTGGGCCATCCCATCGGAGCATCAGGCGCCCGCATCCTCGCCACCCTGCTGTCGGCGCTCGAGACCCACGGCCAGCGCCGCGGCCTCGCCACCCTCTGCATCGGCGGCGGCGAAGCGACCGCGATGGCGGTGGAGCTGATGAACTAGGCCCGCCGCGGGCGGAACGTACTGATTCACAGACCGTTCTCCGGCTCGGGCATGCGCCCGTTTCCCAAGCCGCAGGAGTAGTTATGAATCACATCGTATCCGCCGTGTTCGACAGTCATGCCGAGGCCGAGCGAGCCGTTTCTGAACTGCGCAGCGCCGGCGTGCGCGACAGCGCGCTCTCCGTCATCGCCCGCCGCGATTCTGGTGACGGTGACTATGGCGACGCCAACACCCATGAGGCGAAGGAGAAGGGCGAAGGCTTGCTGAAGGGCGCGCTTGGCGGCGCCGGCGTCGGCGCTCTGCTCGGTATTGCCGCGCTCGCCATCCCGGGCGTCGGCCCGCTCGCCGCTGCCGGCGCGATCGCCGGCTCGGCCATTCCCGAAGGCGCCGCCATCGGCGCCGGCGCGGGCGCTCTGGCAGGCGGGCTTTCCGGCCTCCTCACCAAGCACGGCGTCAGTGAGGAAGACGCGAGCTACTATGAGGAGCGCATCCATGGCGGCGGCGTGTTCGTCTCTGTCGACACCGGCGACGCCGGCATCGACCGCACCACCGCCCAGGACATCCTCTATCGCCATGGCGGCCACAGCGCGTCCCGCGCCCGCACGTCGGCGATGTGACGATCGACTGAAGCGAACAGCAAAACGCCGCCGGTCTCGCGACCGGCGGCGTTCCTTTGCTCGAAGAGCAGCGGATCAGGCCAGAGCGGTCGCGCTGGCGGCCTTGCGGCGCCGCATCGAGAAGCCGACCGCGCCGAAGCCGGTGATCAGCATCGCCCAGGTCGCGGGCTCCGGCACGACGCCAGTCTCGAAATTGTAGGTGGTGGAGCCGTTCAGCGTCGCGATCGTGACGTTGTCGGCAAAAGCATGGTAGCCGATCCCGGCGCCGCCGCCGCTGCCGACGCTGATGCCCGCGACGAACGAACCAGTGTCGAGGAACGACGCCCAGTCCGCGATCGTCTTGCCCTGGTTCACGTTGCCGCCGGTGATGTAGAATTTGTCGTTGACGCCCGAAGTGTACCAATTGCCCGGGTTGGTCTGCGTCCCGTAGACGCCGTTATAGGCGCCCTCCCAGATCAGCTCCTTGCGCGAGTTCGAGCCCGCATCGAAGATGTGCAGCCGCAGCGCCGGCGTATAATCCGCATTATACGGATTGGTCGAACCCGCCGCGATCATCCAGTCGAAGGTCAGCGCGGTGACGTCGCTGAGGTCATAGAGCTTGGTGCTCCCTGCATTTGGATAGATGGTGCCGGTGGCGAAGCGGGTGCGGTCGCCGGTCAGCTCCAGCGAGCCGTTGCCGCTGCGCGCTGCGGTGTCGGTGATCTCCGCGGTCGCGCCGAGGCGCGATTCGAACGGCAGGTTGTTCCAGCCCCCGGAGGTCGGCGTCACCACGGTGACGGCCGCCTGGGCCGCGCCCCCAAGCGCGCTGGCCGCCAGCAATCCGGCAGCGACGATCATGCTGAACTTGCGCATCTTTTCCCCCTACGATGAATCGATCGCTCGCATGGATAACGGATTATTAAATTTTCAAAAGCCCCCTTTTTTTGTTTTTTACATTCGGCACCAAAGCGGCACACTCTCGTCCAAACCCTTCCCTCCGCCGCGTGCGGATCACGCTCGCATCGCTGCGGGAAAGGCGCTAATCTGCGCCGGCCAGCGTTGCCATCAATGGGAGAAACGACATGGCACATCTAATGGTCGCCGCTCTGGCAATCACCGCCGCCGTCCAGCCGATGCCCGCGACGGGGCCCGAACCGGGCATGACCGCCCCGGCCGCAGGCGCGAGCGCCAGATATTGCATGCGCGTCGAGCGGATCACCGGCAGCCGTGTCGAGCCGGTCCGCTGCTGGACCCGCCAGATGTGGGCCGAACAGGGCGTCGACGTCGACAAGGATTGGGCCAAGGAAGGCGTCGCCGTCCTGAGATGAAGCGCGGCGGTCCGCGACGCAGGTGATTGCAAGAAGGTTCGCGGCTCGACGATTCTCGCGCTAAGCCGTGCCCATGATCATCACCGGCATCTCCGGGAGCGCCCGCCGCGCCTCGCTCAACACCGCCCTCCTGCACGCCGCCGCGGACCTGCTCCCCGAGGGGGTCGAGCTCCGCCGCCACACCATTGCCGGCATCCCGCTCTATGACGGCGACGTCGAGACCGAGAGCGGCATCCCCGCCTCCGTCGTCGCGCTGAAGGAGGCGATCGCCTCCGCCGACGCGCTCCTCCTCGTCACGCCCGAATATAACAATTCGATCCCCGGCCCGTTCAAGAATGCCATCGACTGGGCCTCGCGCCCCTCGTCCGACATCCCGCGCGTCTTCGGCGGCAAGCCCGTCGCCCTGATCGGCGCCTCCCCCGGCGGCTTCGGCACGATCCTGTCGCAAAATGCGTGGCTTCCGGTCCTGCGCACCCTCGGCTGCACCTTGTGGACAGGCGGCCGACTGATGGTCTCGAGCGCTCGAACGGTGTTCGATGAGGAGGGCAAGCTCACGGACCAGGCCGTAGCGGCAAGGCTTCAAGCCTATCTGAAAGGATTTGCGGTCTTCGCTCAAGCCACTTCGCAAGCCTAGTCGCTCTTGGCGTTCTCAGCCCACTCCAGTGTTCCCGGCCAGGGGTCATCGGAATGTCGGCTATGGGTGGAAAGCGGACATAGCTTTGGCGGGCGGAACGCCTGCTCGTGGACGCTTGCTGCTTGGCGGCTTTCGGACATACGACACAAGTAAGCTGACATTCGCGACACAATGGCCGGCACTTCGAACAGGCATTGCTCGCGACTGGAGCCGTGAGCCGGGAATTGCCAATCGCACCCCACGTTCTACAGGCGGACTTCAGCTGGTGGCGTGCGCGCGCGCGGCCGCCGGACGGGAGGAAGAACGATGGCTAAACACGTTGAACGGTCCACGCGATCTGCCTCTCGGCTCGCTCCATTTGCCCTGGCCTTGATCTTGTTCACCGGAGTGGCCCATTCTGCCGCTTCCCAACCGCGGCGGCTGGCCACCTTCGCGAACCCGATCGACCTGCCCTACCGCTACCAGCCGCGCACGCGCGGGCCCTCGTATCGCGAGGCGGCTGACCCCACGATCGTGCGCTTCAAGGGGCGCTACTGGCTCTTCGCCTCGCATTCGAAAGGCTATTGGTGGTCTACGGACCTGCGCAACTGGACCTTCGTGGAAGGCCGCGGCTACAGCGTCAATCGCTTCGCCCCAACGGTGATCGTGTCCGACGGCAAGCTCTACCTGACGGCCAGCGAGCGCACGAAAAAAATATGGGTCACGGACGATCCGATGAACGGCGAGTGGTCCGAGGCCGCCGATATCTCGCCGGGCTACTGACCGGCTTGCCGCGCGACAGCAGCATCCAGCCAGTCAGCTCGCGCTTGCCATCGGACAAATCGGCGAGCGGGCGCGACGCTCCTCATGACTATCAGGTGCTGGCGAGGGCGCAGCGGGCGAGGTTCGTGCGCATCCGCAACATCCATTCGCCGGATGATCAGAAGTTCTCGCTCTACGACCTGCGCGTGTTCGGGATCGGTGACATGCCACTGCCGGGTCGGGTCGTTTCGGGCAGTGGTCGGCGTGATACGGCTGATCCCCGCAAGGGCGTCGTTTCGTGGCAACGCGCGCAACGGGCCGAGTTCTATGTCGTGCGCGTGGGTACGCGGCCTGACCTGCTGATCCAGAACTATCAGGTCTATGACGGTGCGACATCGTTGCCGCTGACGACGCTGAATGCCGGCACGCGCTATTACTTCTCGGTGGATACTGTGAACGAGCGCGGCATCACGCGCGGGAAGGTTGCCGGCACCGTCGAGTGATCGTGCCGGCACCTTCGGCGCCGTTAGGGTAGAACGACCGGGCTAGGGCGTACAGCCGCCAAAGCGGGACATTAGCTTCAATGGGTGCTTTCACCGGCTCTTCCACGATCGCCGCCACGCAGGAAGCCGCCCAATCGCTGACATCATGGTTGCCTGAACGAACGGCACCAGCCAGATGCGCCGGCGTGCAGGTGAACAACCGGAATTGGCCGATTAACCGCTGAAGGCACCGTCTGCTAGGGGTCAAAAGCAGACACTGGGCGGAACGCTGGGGCTTTCCTACAGCCTCACCTTTATGGTTCATACTGCCAAATGGCAGAGAACCACATCGTGCATGAGAGCGCCCTCACCGAGGCGGCGACCTATGAGCCCGCCTCTCCTTTCCATTCCAGCCTGAGCGACGTCGAAGCGCAGACCGACGCCGACGACGACGGCGCGTTCCCGACTTCGACTCCGAAGAAGAGGCCAAGGCTTTTTATCGGGGCCTTTCGCATGGCATACGCTGCGCCGGGCGCGAGCCGGGGCATCCGCACATGTCGACGGACTTCAGCCTCGATCTCACCCGCGATCCCGCCGCTCCCGGTCTCGTCTCCGCCAAGCTGATCGAGGCCTGGCCCGAAGACCCGAAGGCGGACCCCAAGCCGCTGCGCGCGCCGCGCCACGACGGCTGGACGCCCGACCGCGAGCGCCTCTTCCTCGACACGCTGGCCCAGACCGGCGTCGTCGCCGACGCCTGCCGCGCCGTCGGCATCAGCCGCGACAGCGCCTATGGCTACCGGAAGCGTGCCGCCGGCCGCGTATTCGCGCTCGCCTGGGACGCGGCGATCCTGATTTCCCGCCGCGTCATCGCCGACGACGTGATCTGCCGCGCCCGCCACGGCGTCGTCGATCGCATCTACAAGGACGGCCAGCTCGTCGCCGAGCGCCACCGCTACGACAACCGCCTCACCATGGCCGTGCTCACCCGGCTCGATCGCCTCGCCGAAGGTCAGGGCGAAGGCGCCGCCGTCGCCAACACGATCGCCGGCGAATGGGATCAGTTCCTCGACATCGTCCAAGCCGGCGGCGACGGCGCCGAGGCCTTCCTCAGGGCACGCACCTCTCCTCCCCAGCATTCGCCGCGGAATGCGCGCCGCGCGGTTGAAGGGCCTGCGCCAAAGGAGCAGGAGGAGGCAGAAGAACTGGAATCCAGCGCCTCCCTCCTCGCCCGCCTCACCGCCTACAAGAAGTTCGAGGTCGGCCTGCCCCACGAGATCCGCACCGCCGATCTCGCTCCGGCAAAGATGTCCGCATGGACCCAGGAGCAATGGGCGCGCGCAGAGTTCAGCGGCTTCCTCGACCGCCTGCCTGCGGACGCCTGGCCGTCGGAAGCGCTTTCCGGCGAAGCCGACGGCACAGATGGCATGTGTCGGAGTCGTCAGCTTTACCTCGAACGCCACGGCGCCGAGCCTGCCGGCGAGGCTGCGGTTGCGGAGGACGAGGAGGACGAACTCGCCAATTGCGAGGTCTGGGAGGTGGAGGATGGCGAGTTCCGGACCCACTTCCCGCCACCGCCCGGCTTCGACCTCTATGAGGCAGGCGAACCGGGCGACCCGGATTATCAGCGCGCGCTGACGCCGGCCGAACTGGCGGCGATCGGCGCCGATCCCGAGGCTGTGGCGCTCGAATGGGGGCGCGGACGGACGGAGCGGCTGGCGCTCGAAGCTGAGGCGCGCGACCTGTATTTCGGCTTCACGCCGCCGTCCGAGGAGGATCCGATGTGATCGCCGCCAGCGCCCCCACCTGCTCCGCGCTCAGCTGCCGCTCGAACAGCAGCCCGAATCGCTTGCCCTCGCTCCAGCGCACCGCCGCGTCGCGCACCACGCCGGCGCATTCCACCCGCACCTGCGCGCCCTTGGCCACCGGCTCCTGGGCATGGACGAGCGCGCCTGCGGCCGAGACGTCGAGCAGGTGGACACGGCGCGCGCGGCCGTCCGCGACCAGCATCGCCGGCTGGAAGACCTTGACCCTCTTTGCCACGCGCTTGATTGCGCTGCTGCTGGTCCCGACACGCATGCACTGGCCCTTCCCGACGCTGCATCAGCGCCTCCGCCCTGCAAGGGTTCCGGAAAGAAGAAAGTGAACGCCGGCTTAGGACTCTTTCGCGCTCAGCCGGCGCCTTGGGCCCGGCCCGCCTCATCCGAGGGTTGGGCGGCCTTGCCTTGCAGCGCCTCCACGAAATTGCGGCGCCACCAGACCACGTCCTCGCGGGCGACGCTTTCGTGAAGCGCGCGCCAGCGGCGGATGCGCTCCTCCTTGGGCATCTCCAGCGCGCGCATGATCGCGTCGCTGATCTCCTCCTTGCTGTACGGATTGACCAGCAAGGCGTCCTTCAGCTGCAGCGCGGCGCCGGCGAAGCGGGAGAGGATCAGGACGCCCGGATCCTCCGGGTCCTGCGCCGCGACATATTCCTTGGCCACCAGGTTCATGCCGTCGCGAAGGGGGGTGATGAGCGCGATCTCGGACGCGCGGTAGAAGCCGGCCAGGTCCTCGCGGTCATAGCCCTGGTTGACGTAGCGGATCGGCACCCAGTCGACATGGGCGAACTCGCCGTTGATGCGGCCGGATAGCTCGTCGAGGTCCTCGCGGATGATCTCGTAGGTGTGGACCTCGCCGCGCGAGGGCGGCGCGATCTGGAGGAGGAAGACCTCGCCCTGGCATTCCTCATGCTCCTCCAGGAAGCGGCGGTAGCCGAGGAAGCGCTCCTCCAGGCCCTTGGAGTAATCGAGCCGGTCGACGCCGATGATCGTGTGCCTTCCGGCGGCGCTGGCCCTGAGGCGGTCATAGGCGCGCTGGGCACCCTCGCTGCGGGCGGCCTCGCTGAACTCGGCATAGTCGATGCCGATCGGATAGGCGGCGGCGTGGACGGAGCGGTCGCCGACATGGATCGTGCCGTCGTCGTCGCAATGGCCGCCCAGCTCGCGGGTGACATAGTGGCGGAAGCTCTCCAGCCACTCCTCGGTCTGGAAGCCGATCACGTCATAGGCGAGCAGCGAGAGGACAAGCCCCTCGTGGAAGGGCAGCGACACCATCAGCCGGGAGGGCGGGAACGGAATGTGGAGGAAGAATCCGATGCGGTTGCGGACGCCCCGCTCCCTCAGTTGGGCGCCGAGCGGGATTAGGTGGTAGTCGTGAACCCAGATCAGGTCGTCCGGCTCGATCAGCGGCGCCACCGTCTCGGCGAAGCGCTCGTTCACCCGCTCATAGCCGCCGGCGAAGCTTCGGTCATATTCGGCGAGGTCGATGCGGTAGTGGAAGAGCGGCCAGAGCGTGCGGTTGGCGTAGCCGTTATAATATTCGTCGACGTCCTGTTCCTCGAGGTCGATCGTAGCGGAAGTCACGCCCTCGTGGCGCTGAAACTCGATATGGCCGGTAAACTCCTCGGTCTTGTTGCCCGACCAGCCGAACCAGAGGCCGCGATATTCCCTGAGCGCTGCCGACAGCGCCACCGCCAGCCCGCCCTGCGCGCCGCCCTCACCCTGGGGACGCGGCGCGGCGACGCGGTTCGAGATGACGATCAGGCGGCTCATCTGACGGCGCTCCACGGCTTGGAGAGAAGCACGGCACAGTTGATCAACCCCACCAGCGAATATGTCTGCGGATAGTTGCCCCACAGCTCTCCGGTAACGAAATCGGTATCCTCCGAAAGGAGGCCCGCCGGCGTCAGCCGCTCGAGCATCCGCTCGTAGAGAAGCCGCGCCTCCTCGCCGCGCCCGGCCAGATGCAGCGCCTCGATCAGCCAGAAGGTGCAGAAATTGAACGCCGTCTCCGGCAGCCCGAAATCGTCCTCGGCGGCGTAGCGCAGCATATGCTCGCCGCGCCTCAGGCCCTTCTCCACCGCCTCGAAGGTGGCGCGGAAGCGCGGATCGTCGGGCTCCAGGAAGCGCATGTCGACGAGCTGGAGCAAACTGGCGTCAAGCTCGCCGCCGCCGAACGTGGCGCCGAAGCGCTCCTCCGGCGCGAACCACGCCGCCTGCTCGATGCGGGCGCGGACCCGGTCGGCCCGCTCCCGCCAGTGCGCCGCCCGCTCCCCCAGCCCGAGCGCCTCGGCCGCATTGCCGAGCCGGTCGCAGGCCGCCCAACTCATCACCGAGCTGTAGGTATGGACGGAACTTCGCGTGCGATATTCCCACAGTCCCGCATCGGGCTGGTCGTGCATCGCCCAGGCCCGCTCGCCGACCTGCTCGAGGGCGTGGAAATCGTCGACGGTGGCGGTCCGGAACAGCCGCTGGTCGAAGAATGCCTGGGCGTTGGACAGCACGATTTGGCCGTAGGCGTCATGCTGCGCCTGGGTATAGGCGGCATTGCCGACGCGGACGGGACCCATGCCGCGATAGCCGGCCAGTCCCTGCGCCTCCCACTCCTCCAGCCGCTTCTCTCCCGAAACGGAGTAGAGCGGCTGGATCTGCCCTCCCTCCGACTGGTCGACGATGTTGCGCAAATAGCTGAGATAATTCTCCAGCACGTCGAGCGCGCCGAGCCGGTTCAGCGCCTGGACGGTGTAATAGGCATCGCGGATCCAGCAGTAGCGATAGTCCCAGTTGCGCCCCGAATTGGCCGCCTCCGGTATCGAGGTGGTGAGCGCGGCGACGATCGCCCCGGTCTCCTCATGCTGACAGAGCTTCAGCGTAATCGCCGCGCGGATGACGACGCTCTGCCATTCGAGCGGAATGGCGAGACCCCTCACCCAGTCCCGCCAATGGTCCGATGTCTGGTGGAGCATCGCGGCGAGCACATGGCCGACATTGCCGACAAACGGCTCGTCGGGACCGAGGAAGAAATGAAGTGGCTTCTCCAGCCGGAAGCTGCGTCCCTCCATGATCTGCCCCACCGGCGCGTCGGTGGTGAGCCTCAGCGGCTGCGGCTTCAGCAGGAAGCGGATGTGGTTGCTGCCGCTGGTCCGCTCGGCGGACTTGCCGCCCCAGTTGGTCGCCGGGTCGAGCAGCACGCGCAGCCGCGGCGCACCCTGGATCGGTCGAACGATCCGCACGAACGCCACCGGCCGATAGGTGCGACCGCTCTTCTCGAAGCGCGGGCAGAAGTCGAACACCTCTGCCACAGCCCCATCCGCATCGGTGAGGCGCGTGACGAGCACCGGCGTGTTGCGCAGGTAGCGCTGCTCGACCTTCACCTGACTCTCGAGCGCGAGCCGCCACTCGCCGAGCACATTCTCTCCTTTGGGCGAGAGCAGAGAGCAGAAGAGTGGATCGCCGTCCACCCGCGGCGCGCAGGCCCAGGTGAAGCCGGCCTCGCTGTCGACGAGGGCGCTCACCTGGCAATTGCCGATCGGCCAGAGCCGGAGATCGGTCATCGCTCAGCCAGCTTCTGCAGCCAAGCGGCGACATCGGCGACGCCCTCCAGCCGCCACTTCGCCGCCGTCGCGCGCGCCGGTCCCACCAGCACGCCGCCGCCGCCCAGATCGGCCGCCGCGCTGAACGCATCTTCATCAGTCTGGTCGTCGCCCACGAACACAGGACGCGCGCCTGCGAATTCCGGTTCCGTCATCAACGCCCTCAGCGCGTCGCCCTTGTCGGCGCCCGGCGGGCGGAGCTCGGCGACCATCTTGCCCTGCTGGAGGGTGAGGCCCGTGGACCCGGCGAGCCCGGTCATGAAGGCGTGCACCTCATCCGCCCGTTCGGGAGCCTTGCGGTAATGGATGGCGATGCTGAACGGCTTTTCCTCGACGAGGAGGCCCGGAATGGCTCCGGCAAAGCGCAGGCTCCGCTCCCGGGCATGATCGAGGCCGCGGGGCACGGCAAGGGGAACGAAGCTGCCGTCGCGGAGGCGAAGCTCGAGGCCGTGCGAGCCGGAGACGGCGAGGCCGGCACAGGAGAGATGCCGCTCGAGGTCGCGGATGGCGCGGCCGCTGATGAGGGCGAGGCGGCCGTTCAGCTTCTGCGACAGGGTGCCGAGGAGCGGCGACAGGTGCGGCGGCACGCGGATCGCATCGGGCGTCTCGGCGAGCTCGACCAGGGTCCCGTCGAAGTCGAGGAACAGGGCGATGTCGTCGATCTGGTCAGGCGGCGGCGCCAGGCTCGGCTCGGGCATGCTTCGCCCGTGGCAAGCCGGGCGCGGAAACTCAAGCGATCAGAAGCTTTCGCCCGGATCGGTGCCCCAGATGTTGCCGGTACGGATGAAGCCGCCGCGCTCGCCGACGTCGAAGCGGCACCAGTCGACCGTGCATTCCGACAGACGGCCGACGACGCCGGGCTCAGCACGGTAGCGGATCTTGGATTCGGCCCGAGGCGCTTCATGCAGCGGCACCGGCGCATTGCCGCGCACAATCGCGGTGCGGGTGTCGCTGAGCAGGTTGACCAGCATCCAGCCGGTGGTGCCGTCCGGATCCTGGACCTTGCGCCAGCTCGGATAGACCTCGACCACCTTGATCGGCAAATCGGCGCGCTTGTAGAGCCAGGTGGCGGGATAGTTGCGGCCGGGCCCGGTGCGCATCATCGCCTCGCCCGCCGAGATCGACGCCCAATAAGGTGTCTTCTTCTCCTGCGCCTGAGCGGCCGGAACGGTCGCGATTCCGGCCAGCAGCAGAGCAAAAGCGATGAGCTTGCGCATCGGTTTCTAGTCCCCTGTCTGGATGCGTTCGACGAGCTGCTTCACGGTCGGCACGAAGCCGTTCGAATAGAAGGGATCCTTCTTGAAGCGGAAGGCGGAGTGGCCGGCGAACATGAGGTTCTCCTCGACCGGCCCGCCATGGGCGATGTCCTGTAGCGTCTTCTGGATGCAGAAGGAGCGCGGGTCGGCGAGACGTCCGGTCGAATTCTTCTCATTGTCCGCCCAGGAGGAGAAGGCGCACTGGCTGAGGCAGCCCATGCAATCCGCCTGATCCTTGCGGATGATCGTCTTCTCCTCGGGCGTGACGAAGACGAGGGTCTCGTCCGGCGTCTTGAGGGCTTCGGTGTAGCCCTGGGCATACCATTCGCGAGCATGCAGCAGGTCGCCGCGGGTGACCCAGTAATTCTTCTTGGCGCCGACGCCCACGTCGAGCTGGAAGCAATGATCGCCCAGCTCCTCCTTGGTGAAGGCGACCTGGCGGTGCGAGCGCGCCTCGAGGTTGCGGAGGAAGGGATTGCGCACCGCCGAGGAATAGAAGCCGGTCGGCGAGAAGCGGTGAAGGAGGACGTCCCCTTCCTCCAGCGTCATCAGCCTTTGCTTCCACTCGTCCGGAATGGGACTTTCTTGGGTCAGCAAGGGACGGGTGCCGAACTGGAAGACAATCTGGCCGAGCTCAGGATTGTCGATCCAGTCGTTCCATTCCTTCAAATCCCAGACGCCGCCGGCCATCACGATCGGCACGTCGTCGGAGATGCCGCCCTGCCGCATCGTATCGCGCAGTGCCTTCACGCGCGGATAGGGGTCCTGCGGGACGAGCGGGTCCTCGGCATTGGACAGGCCGTTATGGCCGCCCGCTAGCCATGGGTCTTCGTAGACCACCGCTCCGAGCCACTCCGCAGCCTTGGAATAAGCGCGCTTCCAGAGCGCGCTGAAGGCGCGCGCCGAGCTGATGATCGGCAGATAATTGACGCCATAGGAGGCGGCGATCTCGGAGAGCTTGTAGGGCATGCCGGCGCCGCAGGTGACGCCGGCGACCATGCCGCGGGTCCGCTCCAGGACGCCGTGGAGAATGCGCTGCGCGCCGCCCATTTCCCAGAGCACGTTGATGTTGATGGCACCCTTGCCGTCCGCCATCTCGTAGGCGCGGCGGACCTGCTCGGTGGCGCCGGCGATAGCGTAGTTGATCAGCTCCTCGTGCCGGTCGCGGCGGGTGAGAGCATGGTAGATCTGGGGGATGATCTTGCCTTCGGGATCGTAGCTGTCGGCATTGACGGCCGAGACCGTACCGATGCCGCCGGCAGCGGCCCAGGCGCCGGAGCTCAGGTGATTGGTCGCCGAGACCCCTTTGCCGCCCTCCACCAGCGGGAGCACCTCACGGCCTGCATAGCGGATCGGCCGAATACCTTTGAACAATCAGACCTCCAGAAAGAGCGCGGCGGCTATACGCCTGAAGCGGCGAAGCCGTCAAAAACTGTTCGACTGTGGAATGAACGCACAAGCATCGCCGATCGTCTCACCATAAAGGCGGGCGTAGCGCTCGATCATGCGGCGTTCGTCATAGTCTGCGACGGCGAGCGCCCGATTGGCGCGGCCGATCGCGCGTCTCAAGTCGGGACGTTCGGCAAGACTGTCAAGCGCCTGGGAGAAGGCGGATTCGTCCTCGGGCTCGACGATCAGTGGGCGATTGTCCGCCGAGACCATCGCGCCGATGTCGCCAACGTCGGTGGCGACGACCGGCAGTCCCGCCGCCATCGCTTCGACCAGCGAGATCGGAAACTGCTCGCTGTCAGAAGACAAAGCGAAGATGTGGAAGCGGCCCACGTAGCGCGCCGGGTCGGGCAGGAACCCGGGGAGGATCACGCGATCGGCAACCCCGCAAATGCGCGCCTCGGCCATGATCCGTTCGCCTTCCGGCCCCTCCCCCACGATCACCAGGCGCGCGTTCTTGAAGCGCATCCCTGCAAGGGCGCGCACGAGGCGCGGCAGGTTCTTGACGGCGCGAAGGCCGGCGACTGTGCCGATCACCACTTCGCCGTCGCGCCTGCCAAGGCCGGGAAGCGCGTCCTCGGCGGGAGCAGCGGCATAAGAAGCGACGGAGATGCCGTTCGGGATGCGCTCGACGCGCTCCGTCGGCTGCGCCCAAGTGGTGCGCGCGATCTTCTCGAGCCGCTGCGAGGGCACGATCAGCTTGTGCGCGGCCGAGAGGCCGAGCCGGCGATAGAGGTTGCGGCTGGTCTTCAGCCCCTCCGCCTCGTCCTCGTTGAACCCGTCCTCGTGGTGGACGAGCGGCGGCCCTCGAAACAGGTAGCGCGCCATCACCGCGTCGAACGCGCCCCAATTGTAGGTCAGCACCAGATCGAAGCCGCGCATGTAGCGGGCAAGCCGAAACAGCCGTGCCAGTCCCGGACGACCGGTCAGCGGCGGCGCGTCCTGGGGGAACTCCACGTTGATCCCTGACGCAATGGCCGAGCGGGCGGAAAGCTGGTCCGCCATGCCGCTGAGAATCACGTGCTCGGCCGAATCGCCGAACGCATTCATCAGGCGCACCGCCCGAGCCTCCTTGCCGCCGAGCGCGAAGGTCGAATGAGCGTGGAGGATGCGGACGGGTCGGGTCACAAGCCCCGTTTCTCCAAGGGACACGAGGTGAAGCTTACAAAGCTGACACATGCCATCGCTGTCGGCTTCTCTCGCCGAAGGCGCCGGTTGGGCACGACGGGTTCCACTCCGGCTGCGGGAGCCGAAGCGGCGAGAGCTGGACGGGCGGCGAGGAACATGGGGCGCTTTTCCTGAAGGGCGGTTGAGCATGGCACTAACAGACGCCTGTAGGAAAGCGTCGGCTAACGAGCCATCCTTCCCAAAGACCGGCCCAAATGAGCATTCCGCGGCGAGGGCAAGAAGTGCCCGCGAAATGGCTGGAAAGCGGACGTTTCGAGCCGTGAGTTCACCCGCAGCGGATTATAGCTGGGAGCATTCTTTCAGGATTGCATCGACGACGCTATCGACGGGCGCTGTCGCGTCGATCGGCACTGCGTCGCGTGGCAGATCCTCTCTGGTTGCGTGCAAGCGCCTAATCAGGCGCTGCTCAGCGGGCCTGCTGCCCCACTCGTCTTCCGGTCGAGCAGCGAGCCTCCGGTTGAGCGTGTGAAGATCGACCTCAAGAACGAACACCCGGTCGAAGACATCTATGAAGCAAGGGAAGTTTCGCGAGCCGCCACAGAAGAAGGTCTCGGCAGGACCTTGATCTGCAGCCAAGGCCCTTACCTTACTCACTTCCCAGATGTGGTGCTCGTGGGCGCGCACCTCCAGCGGCTCGCCCGTCACCGGATCGCCCTGGTAGGCGAGTTCTGTGTCGCCGTTGATCGCGTGATACCCGCGCTCGCGCAGCTCATTGCAGATCGTCGTCTTGCCTGAGCAGGACCCGCCCTCGATCAGATAGTTTCTCCTGCCCATGGTTCGCCTTTAGCGCATTTGTCTTCAACGGCGGAAAGGCGCCGCTTGCTCCGGCTGTCTGTAATGGGTCGAAAACGGACTTAGCGTCTGAGCGTCCGACATGGGTGGAAAGCGGACATCGACCGGCTTAGGCATTCCCAATGTTCGTGATTGAAGATGAGTGGCACGCTGAGTGGGTCGGCGAATATCCTAGCCGAGAAGAGGCGGATGAAGAGCTTCGGCGGCTGGCTGCACTGCCGTGGAACGAAGCGCCTAACCTATGCCCCTGCACAAGTTGGCGAACCTGCGGGCGACGCTACCACGTAATCGAATTTGACACCTCGGCCGACCCATGGAGGAGCCTCAGCGATCAGGCGGTTCTTGAGGTCTCAGCAGAGAGAACGGCATGGCTCTCCGACTCGCCACCTGCAGGCTAGGCTGAATGTCCGCAACGGGTCGAACGCGGACGCTCGGCTACAACAGATTACTCGCCCAGCGGTGAGAAAGACGTCTGAATGATGCGCCGCGTGAGGACCATCCCGGTGTCGCTCCGGACAACCACCTCCTGCTCGAGCTTCGGAACGCCTCCCGCGCAGGTGGCCGCGATGCCGAGCGCGCGGGTCAGGCCGTCGCGCTGCGCCTCCGGCATGGGTAGCCAGGATTCCTGCGCGATCATCACCTCGACGGGGCTGTTGACGACTACGGCACCACTCTTCGTGGCTTGCGTCACCGCGGCCTGGGCATCTTCGCAGACTTTTTTGGGCAGGGCCGTTGCAACCTTAGGGGGCGCTGCCTGATCGCACCCGGCGAGTAGCGCAATGGTCGCCACCAGCGCTATGCGCCGCACTTCTGCTCCCTTCGCCCACATGCGGCGTCCATTACAGTCATGGAGCGGGTGAGCACCATTTTTCTTTGGAACGTCCAATCGGCGACAGCCGACGTCCGCTGTCAGCGCTCGCGGTCAGGCGCGACGCGAAGCCCGATCACCTCTTCCTGCGCGTCGTCACGAACTCACCGTGCGACTGGTGCAAGCGGCGCACGAGTCCAGGCGCGAGCGGGTGGGTGAACTTCAGGCCGACGCTCATGCGTTCGACCCACCGCACCTCCGCCTCGACGAAATTCTCCCTGCCGAAGCAGACGGTGATGAACGAGCCGACATCGAGCGGCTCGTCACAAAGCCCGGACGCGCCGCCGCACGACAGATCGCGCAGGCGGATCGAGCAATTCATTTTGCCTGCCAGAACCTGGAACGGGTGACCCCGGAAGGGAACGCGCGGGTGGACGCGGAGGCTTTCGGGCGAATCCACGGGTGGGGGCGCTCCCACCCGAGCAGCAGCGCTAGATGTCTGTTCGCGGCTCAGCATCGGTCCTCGTCTGCTCGTCCGGGAAGCCTAGCCATTGATCCTGAAGGCTTTGTTAAGGTCGCGCCGCGACGCGGGTAAGGAACGGGAAACGCATTCGCGATTATGCACTGGCGTCATGGAACAGTTGCACGACGACTTTTCGGAAACGCCGCAGACCGAGTGGGTCGAAGCGAGCCAGTCGGTTTCACCGGAGCAGCTCAAGGTCCTGGTCGTCGACGACGACGAGATGATGCGGCGCCTCGTCGGGCGCGCACTCGCCGGTCTCGGTTTCACCCAGGTTCTTGTCGCCGAAGACGGAAGCGAGGGCGTTGCCGCGGCTGCGCGGGAGCGGCCGGACATCATCATCTCCGACTATCACATGCCCGGAATGCACGGGCTGCAGATGGTCGAGACGCTGCGCGGCGACAGCTCGCTCGACCACGCGATCATCATCATGCTGAGCGCAGCAGACGATCAGCAGGTCATCGAGCAGGCTCGTGATTTCGGCGCCGATACCTTCATCGTGAAGCCGTTCGCGCGCGCCGACCTGAAGCGGCTCATCGACACCCTCTATGGGCGGTTCAACTGCGCCAAGATCCGCTGGCCGAATTGAAAAGCCGCTCCGTCAGGCGAGCAGGTCCTGCGCGTCCGGATGCGTATCGATATAATGACGGACGAATGCGCAGAGCGGGACGAGCTTGAGGCCGCGGCGGCGGACGTCGTCTAGCGCTCCAGCGACGAGGCGCTTGCCGATGCCCTGCCCTTCCAGTTCCTCCGGCACCTCGGTGTGGGTGAAGCGGATCACGTCGCCGTCGAGCTTGTAGGCGGCGAGCGCAAGGGCGCCGTCGACGCGCAGCTCATATTGATGCCGGGCTTCGTTGTTCGAGACAGTGCCTTGTTCAGCCATTCGCTTTCTCCACCCGCGCAAGAAGATCCTCGATCGCGCAGACAGCCTCCGGTTCGTCGAGTGTCGGAGCGTGGCCGACGGCGGGGACCGTGACTGCCTCCATCGTCGGGTTCTGCTCCAGCATCCTGGCGACGGTCGCCTCGTCGAGCAGATCGGATATCTCGCCGCGGACCACCAGCGACGGCACGCCGTTCAGACCCTCGAAAGCCTGCCAGAGATCGAAGCCGGTGGCGCCGCCGGGGATCTTGAAAGGCTCGGCGATGCGCATGTCATAGTCGAAGGTGATGCGTCCGTTCGCCGTCAGCTTGCAGACGCGCTTGGCGTGGACCAGCCATTGTTCGAGCGGCCAGCCGGGATAGACGTCGCCCAGCATCTCCTGGAAATGGCGCGCCGCGTGGAGCCAGGTCGGCCAGCTTTGCGAGCGGCCGACATAGCCGCGGATGCGTTCCAGGCCGCGCTCGACCAGCACCGGGCCGATGTCGTTGATCATCGCGCCGGCGATGCGCCTGTTGTCGCTCATTGCGAGCAGCATGGTGATGAGGCCGCCGAGCGAGGTGCCGAACAGGACGAAGCGGGCGAGGCTTAGTTCGCGGATGAGCGCCTCGATGTCCTGGAGGTAGGTGAGCGGCACATAGCTCATCGGGTCCTTGGCATAGGCGCTCTCGCCGCGGCCGCGCAGGTCGACGCAAATTACGCGCCAATCGCGCGCGAGACGATCCGCAACCCCTTCGAAGTCGCGTGCGTTGCGCGTCAGGCCCGGGATGCAGATGATCGGCGGGCGGCTGTCCGACCCGGCATAATCCCGATAGTGCAGCCTCAGCCCGTCGTTCGACCACCAATAGCCATCGGACCAAGCCGCCATGCAGATATCCCCTGAACTTCGACCCCATATCGACGGATGAGCAGCGCACCGCAAGCGGGGGACTATCGCCCCGAGCGCGCCATATTGGAGCTCGGCGACGCCTTCTACGATCCGGTGGCGGCGGCAGACTTCCCGCAGACCATTCTCAGGTTCCGCAACCAGCGCTGGGCGGAGGCGGTGGGCCTGGCAAATTTGTCGGACGCGGAATGGCTGCGGCATTTCGGACGGTTCCAGCCGCTGCCCGACACGCTGCCGCAGCCGCTGGCGCTGCGCTATCACGGGCACCAGTTCCGCGTGTACAATCCCGACATCGGCGACGGGCGCGGCTTCCTCTTCGCGCAGCTGCGGGACGGGGCGGATCGCCTGCTCGACCTCGGCACCAAGGGATCGGGGCAGACGCCCTACAGCCGCTTCGGCGACGGGCGGCTGACCTTGAAGGGCGGTGTGCGGGAAGTGCTTGCGACCGAGATGCTGGAGGCGCTCGGCGTTCAAACGTCGAAGACTTTCTCGCTCATCGAGACGGGCGAGGCGCTGGAGCGGAACGACGAACCCTCCCCCACCCGCGCCGCGGTGCTGGTGCGGCTTCAGCACAGCCATATCCGGATCGGGACGTTTCAGCGGCTGGCCTTCCTGGGCGAGACCGAAAATCTTGCCAGGCTGAACGATTACTGCCTCCGCCATTATTATGGCGAGGCGGGAGGAGAGGATGGCCCGGCGCGACTGCTCGCTCATGTGGCGCGGGCGACGGCGAGGCTGGCGTCCTCCTATGTCGCCGCGGGTTTCGTGCACGGGGTGCTCAACAGCGACAATATCGCGATCACGGCTGAGAGCTTCGACTACGGCCCGTGGCGCTGGACGCCTTTCTGGGACGGGCGGTTCACCGCCGCCTATTTCGATCATGCGGGGCTCTACGCCTTCGGCCGGCAGCCCGAGGCGATCCATTGGGATCTGGTCCAGCTCGCCTCCTCTCTCCGCCACCTCGCCGAGGAGGACGCGCTGATGCCAGCGCTGCAGCTTTACGGGCCGACCTTCCAGCAGGCGCTGAGGGAGGCGGTCTGCGCGCGTCTGGGGGTCGTGGCGCAGGGCGAGGAGGCGGACAATGCGCTGCTCGCCGGCATCGAAGCGGGGCTCGGGCGGCACGACGTGACCATCGATCGCTTCTTCTTCGACTGGCGGGGCGGGCGGCGGCGCGGCCCCTCGCCCGCCGATGCGCGCTATGACGGCGACGCTTTCGCCGGCTTCCGGAGCCTGATAGCCGATTATCAACCTGCCGCTGCTACGGACCATCCCTATTGGTCAGACGCCGAGCCCTGCTCGATGCATATCGAGGAGGTGGAGGCGATTTGGTCCCGGATCGACGAGGCGGACGACTGGTCCGCTCTCGAGGCGAAGATTGCCGCGATACGCAGGATGGGCGAGGCGATGGGCCAAACTTGACGCGGGTCGCGCAAAGATGCTGGGGCGGTGGCAAGGACGTGAAGAGGACAGATGGCAGAGACGCTTAGCTCCCTAGAGCCGGCGACGGGCGAGACGCTCTGGACGGGTGAAGTCGGCGACGCCGATCGCGAGGTCGCCGCCGCCCGCGCCGCCTGGTCTGCCTGGGCCGCGCGCCCCCTCGCCGTTCGCGTCGAGACGCTGCGCCGCTTCGCCAACACGGTGCGCGGGCAGAAGGAGAAGTTCGCGGACCTCATCGCCCGCGAGACCGGCAAGCCGGTGTGGGAAGCGCTCACCGAGGTCGATGCCGTCGTCAACAAGGTCGACATCTCGGTCTCGGCTTATGCCGAGCGGACGTCGCAGCGGCGGCTCGAAGGGTCGCTCGGCGCCAAGGTCGCGGTCCGCCACAAGCCGCATGGCGTGCTGGCCGTGCTCGGGCCCTACAACTTTCCGGCCCACCTGCCCAACGGCCACATCGTCCCCGCCTTGCTCGCCGGCAATGCGGTGGTGTTCAAGCCGAGCGAGAAGACGCCGGCGGTCGGCGAATATCTGGTCAGGCTGTTCCACGAGGCGGGCGTGCCGGAAGGCGTGGTGCGCTGCCTGATCGGCGGGCCGGATCAGGGCAAGGCGCTGGCGGCGCATCCCGGTATCGACGGGCTGCTGTTCACCGGATCGGCGCGGGCCGGCATGGCGCTCCACCGCCAGTTCGCCGAGGCGCCGCACAAGATCCTCGCGCTCGAGCTCGGCGGCAACAATCCGCTGATCGTCTGGGACATGGCCGACACGTTCACCGCGGCGACAATCGCGGTCCAGTCCGCCTTCCTCAGCGCCGGGCAGCGCTGCACGGCGGCGCGGCGGCTGATCGTCAAGGATGGCGGGCATGAGGAACTGGTCGAGGCGGTGACGAAGCTGGCCGAGCGGCTGATCGTCGACCAGCCGCACGCCAATCCGCCGCCCTTCATGGGACCGGTGATCGATAACCAGGCGGCCGACCAGCTCCAGGAGGGCTTCCTCGAGCTGATGTTGAAGGGCGGCCGGCCGCTCAAGCATCTCGACCGGCCGGACGAGAAGAAGCCGTTCCTGACACCGGCGGTGATCGACGTGACCGGCATCGCCAACCGCCCCGATGCGGAGCTGTTCGGGCCGATCCTCCAGGTCGTGCGGGTGCCGGATTTCGACGCGGCATTGGTGGAGGCCAATGCGACCCGCTACGGTCTCGCCGCATCGCTGATCGGGGGCAGCCCCCAGCTATACGACAAATTCTGGGCCAACGTCCGCGCGGGCGTCGTCAACTGGAACAAGCCGACCAACGGCGCGCCTTCCAACGCGCCGTTCGGCGGCGTCGGTCTCAGCGGCAATCACCGCCCGAGCGCTTATTACGCTGCGGATTATTGCGCCTATCCGGTGACCAGCTCGGAGGCCGAGCAGGCGCGGGCGTCGATCGGTGTCGGCCTTCGCGACCCCTATGCGGCGAACAACCTCGAAGGCTGACGTCATCCCGGCGCGGGCCGGGATCCCAGCGAGAACATGCACCGGGTCTTTTCGCCCTCAGATCCCGGCCTTCGCCGGGATGACGAGATTTACCCCCGCGCCTCGGGCAGGTAGCTGTCCTGAGCGAGGTCGCTGAAGCGGGTGATCTTGCTCTCGAACTGGAGCGTGACCGTGCCGGTGGCGCCGTGGCGCTGCTTGGCGATGATGACTTCGGCCTTGCCGTGGGCGTCGCCCATCGCCCGCTGCCATTCCTCGAACGCCGCGACCGAAGCGGCATCGTCGCCGGCACCCGCCGAGGCTTCCTTGGGCTTGGCGAAATTGACGTAATATTCCTCGCGATAGACGAACATGACGATATCGGCGTCCTGCTCGATCGAGCCGGATTCGCGAAGGTCGGAGAGCTGCGGCCGCTTGTTCTCGCGGCTTTCGACCTGACGGCTGAGCTGGGAGAGCGCCATCACCGGCACGTTCAGCTCCTTGGCGAGCGTCTTGAGGCCGCGTGATATCTCCGAGATCTCCTGGACGCGGTTGCCGTCTGACGCCTTGCCGCTGCCCTGCAGGAGCTGGAGATAGTCCACCACGATGAAGCCGATGTTCCGCTGCCGCTTGAGACGCCGGGCGCGGGTACGGAGCGCGGCGATGGTAAGGCCGGGCGTGTCGTCGATATAGAGCGGCAGGCTCTCCAGCTCGGCGGCGGCGCGGGCGAGGTTGCGGAAATCCTGCTGGCTGATCTTTCCCATGCGCAGGTTTTCGGAGCTGATGCCCGACTGCTCCGACAGGATACGCGTTGCGAGCTGGTCGGCACTCATTTCCAGGCTGAAGAAGGCGACCGCGGCGCCCGCCGACTTCTCGGGGGCGATGCCATCCTCCATGTCCCGCACCAGCCGTTGCGCGGCGTTGAAAGCGATGTTGGTGGCGAGCGAGGTCTTGCCCATGCCGGGACGGCCGGCGAGGATCAGAAGGTCGGAATGGTGGAGGCCGCCGGTCTTGGCGTTGACGCTGTCGAGGCCGGTGGTGACGCCGCTGAGGCCACCGCCGGTGTTGAGCGCCTTCTCGGCGAGCTGCACGGCGAGCTTCGTCGCCTGCGCGAAGCTCTTCACCGAGCCCTCGCCGCCGCCCTCCTCCGCGACGCGATAGAGCGCGCTCTCGGCCGCCTCGATCTGGCCCTTTGGGTCGACATCCTCGCTGGTGTCGAGCGCATTCTCGACCATCTCGCGGCCGACACCGATCAGCGCGCGCAGCAATGCCAGCTCGTAGATCTGCTCGGCGAAATCGCGGGCGCCGATGATCGCGGCGCCGCTGCCGGTCAGCTGGGCGAGATAGGACGGGCCGCCCAGTTCCTTCATCTCCTCGTCCGCCTCGAACAGCGGGCGCAATGTGACCGGGGAAGCGATCATGTTACGGTCGACCAGCTTCAGGATATTCTCGTAGATGCGCGCGTGCAGCGGCTCGAAGAAATGCTCCGCGCGCAGCTTCATCTGGATGTCTTCGGCGAGCCGGTTGTCGATCATTAGCGCGCCGAGCAGCGCCGCCTCCGCCTCGATATTCTGAGGGAGAGCGGGCGGAGTCGGAGCGGGCGCTTCAGCGATTCTGATGATGTCGGCCATGAGCCTATCCTATGCCGCGCGGCAGCTAAGTCATAGCACCGCCAGCAAAGATTTCCGGAACCTTTGTGTGGATGCTTTGTGGATAAACGATGCTGCACTTGCTAACAGCGGCACGCATGGGCGAACCCCGCATCATCGACATCCAGCTCGACACGCGCACGATCATCTGGCGCAATCCGGACGTCGAGCAGGAGCGGCGGATCGCCATCTTCGACCTGCTGGAGAATAACCGCTTTGCGCCTGCCGGTTTCGAGGGGCCGTTCAAGATCCTGCTGCGGGTGGAGGACAACAGGCTCGCCATCGACCTCAAGGATGCGGACGGGCGGGAGCTCGACACAGTCCGCCTCGGCCTCGCCCGCTTCCGGCGCCTGATCCGCGACTATTTCGCGATCTGCGACAGCTACTTCAAAGCGGTGCGATCGGACTCGCCGCACGGGCTCGAGACCGTCGACATGGCTCGCCGGGGCGTCCACAACGAAGCAGCCGAGCTCCTCCAGGAGTGTCTGGAGGGTAAGATCGAGGTCGACTTCGACACCGCGCGCCGCCTCTTCACTTTGATCTGCGTGCTGCACATCAAGTGACGGCCAGCCCGCTTGCCACAAGCGCTCAAGCCGTGAAGAACGCCATCTCATGAGCATCATGTCGGACAAGTGGATTCGGGCCCAGGCGCGCGAGCACGGAATGATTGAGCCGTTCGAGGACGGGCAGAGACGCGAGGGGACCATCAGTTACGGACTGTCGAGCTACGGCTACGACGCCCGCGTCTCCGACGAGTTCAAATTGTTCACCAATGTCGACAACGCCATCGTCGACCCCAAGGATTTCAAGGCCAACAGCTTCGTCGACCGCCAGACCGACGTCTGCATCATCCCGCCGAACAGCTTCGCGCTGGCGCGGACGGTCGAGTATTTCCGAGTGCCGCGCGACGTGCTCGTCATCTGCCTCGGTAAATCGACCTATGCGCGGTGCGGGATCATCGTCAACGTGACGCCGCTGGAGCCGGGCTGGGAGGGGCATGTCACGCTCGAATTCTCCAACACGACGCCCCTACCCGCCAAGGTCTATGCGAATGAAGGCGCGTGCCAGTTCCTGTTCCTGCAGGGCAACGAGCCGTGCGAGACCAGCTATGCCGACCGCGCGGGCAAATATATGGGCCAGAGGGGCGTGACGCTGCCCAAGCTCTGAGCGCAGCGATGATCCTGGTCGTCGACAATTACGACAGCTTCACCTGGAACCTCGTCCATTATCTGCGCGAGCTCGGCGCCGAGGTGCGGGTGGTGAGGAACGACGAGATCGGAGCGGCCGAGGCGATCGCGAGCGGCGCGGCGGGGATCCTCATCTCGCCCGGGCCGGGCACGCCCGACGAAGCGGGTGTTTCGCTGGAACTTGTCGCAGCCTGTGCGGACGCCAGGCGGCCGCTGCTGGGCGTGTGCCTCGGCCACCAGGCGATCGGGCAGCATTTCGGCGGGCGCGTGGTGCGCGCGCCGCTGATGCACGGCAAGACCTGCGATGTGGAGCATGACGGGAGCGGCGTCTTTGCCGGCCTCCCCTCCCCCTTCACCGCAACGCGCTATCACTCGCTCGCGGTGGCGGCGGAGGGCTTGCCCGAGTGCCTGAGCGTCAACGCGACAGCGGCGGACGCGACGGTGCAGGGCTTTCGCCATTGCGAGCTGCCGATCCACGGCGTTCAGTTCCACCCGGAGAGCGTCGCGAGCGAGTGGGGGCACAAGTTGCTCGCCAACTTCCTGGCGATGACGAAACTGAAGAGCTCCTCTTAAGTCGGCTTCCCGACACGGCTTTAGGTCGGATGCGCCGGCTGTGGTAGAAGAGTCGAGACGCATACGGGTGGGAGGGCAAGATGGCTCGGCCGGTCTTTCTCCTTTACGGGGTGATTGCGTATCTGATCTTCTTCGCGACGTTCCTGTACCTGATCGCCTTTGTCGGCGACATTCCGGGAGCGCCGCGAACCGTCGATCGGGGGCCGGAGGCGAGCCTCGGCGCCGCACTCGCCATCGACGTCGCGCTGATCGCTTTGTTCGGGCTTCAGCACAGCGTCATGGCCCGCCAGGGCTTCAAGGCGGTATGGAAGCGGATCGTGCCGGCGCCAGTCGAGCGCAGCACCTACGTCATCTTCGCCAGCCTCGCGCTGATCCTGATGTTCCTGTTCTGGCGGCCGATCGCTACGCCGGTCTGGGAAGTGGAAAGCGCCGGCGCGGTGGTGCTGTGGGCGCTGTTCGCATCGGGATGGCTGATCGTGCTTCTGAGCACGTTCCTGATCAACCATTTCGAATTGTTCGGGCTGCGGCAGGTCTGGTCGAACATGCGCGGTGCGGAGATCCCGGGTCCTATCTTCCGGCAGCCCTTCTTCTACAAGCTCGTCCGCCACCCCCTCTATACCGGCTTCTTCATCGCCTTCTGGGCGACGCCGCGGATGACAGCGGGGCATCTGCTGCTCGCGGTGGGCATGTCCGTCTACATGCTGATCGCGATCCGCTACGAGGAACGCGACCTCGTCGGCCTCTTCGGCCGGGATTATGAGGAATATCGCGGTCGCGTGGGGATGCTGACGCCGCGCATGAGGCGGCGCGCCTGAAGGCGCAGCTTGCCGCTTGACAAGCAGCCGTAACGTTCCTTACACGTTCCGCAAACGTTCTAAGCGGAGCCGGACATGCTGACGCGCAAGCAACATGAGCTTCTTTCCTTCATCCACGGGCGGCTCGGCGAGACGGGCGTGTCGCCGTCGTTCGAGGAGATGAAGGAGGCGCTGGACCTCAAGTCCAAGTCCGGTGTGCACCGGCTGATCTCCGCGCTGGAGGAGCGCGGCTTCATCCGCAGGCTGCCCAACCGCGCGCGCGCGCTCGAGGTGCTGAAGATGCCGGAGCGGGCCGGCGCAAGCAACGTCGTGCCGCTGCGGGCTCCCGCGCCCGCCACCCCGGCGCCGGCGAACGACATCATCGAGCTTCCCCTCCACGGCCGGATTGCGGCGGGCACGCCGATCGAGGCGCTGCAGGGGACGGAAAGCCTGCAGGTGCCGGCGGCCCTGCTCGGGCCGGGCGAGCATTATGCGCTGGAGGTGGCCGGCGATTCCATGGTCGAGGAAGGCATTCTCGACGGCGACTATGCGCTCATCCGCAAGACCGACACCGCCCGCGACGGCGAGATCGTGGTGGCGCTGATCGACAATGAGGAGGCGACGCTCAAGACCTTCCGCCGCGAGGGCCAGATGATCCGCCTCGACCCCGCCAACCGCCGCTACGACCCGCAGCGCTACCGGCCGGACCAGGTGCAGATCCAGGGGCGGCTGTCGGGACTGCTGCGGCGCTACTGAGATCGCGGCCGCGAGGCTGCCTTATTGACGTCACGCTCGCGGAAGAGGACCTCCCTCCCTTGCCCCCATCAGTCGATCCGGTCGATCCAGCTGGCGAGCTCGGCCAAGGTCGGTAGCTCAGCGAAGCGGGGATGGCCCTCGGGCGCGTCGGCGGCTTCGTGGGTCCAGACGAGTTCGAAGGGGATGAAGGCGGCCCAGGCGCCGGCCTCCAGCGCGGGGAGGATGTCGGAGCGCATCGAATTGCCGGCCATCACGGCCTCCTGCGGCGCTGCGCCGTAGCGGGCGAAGACGCGGCGGTAGGTTTCCGCGCTCTTCTCGCTGACGATTTCCACGCCGGTGAAATGGTGGCCGAGGCCGGAGGCGGCGAGCTTCGCCTCCTGGTGATGGAGGTCGCCCTTGGTGACGAGGATCAGCGGCGCGCGCTCGGCGAGTTCCGGCAAGGCGTCCTCGACTCCCGGCAGCATCTCGATCGGATGCGCCAGCATTTCGCGGCCGAGCGCGAGGATATCGCGGACGGTCGCGGCGGGGAGATTGTCGCCGGCCAGGTCCGAGGCGGCTTCGAGCATCGAAAGAATGAAGCCCTTGGCGCCATAGCCGTAGGAGACGAGGTTGCGATGCTCGGTCTCGTCGAGGCGGCGCTGGATCTCGTCGGCCGGCGCGAACGGTGCGAGCAGGCTTGCGAACGCGCCAAAGGTGCGGCGGAAGAAGGTCTCGTTGTGCCAGAGCGTGTCGTCGGCATCGAGGCAGATGAGGCGGATCGGCATGCCGGCGCCGCTAATCCTCCCCGCCTCCCGGCGCCAGCGACTTCTCGGCGTTTGCGCCTTCCGTGGGCCCGCCGCGCATCGTAAGCGGTCCGAAACTGCCTCCTGCCGCAGGGTGAAGTGCTTCAGCGACTCAGGGCCCTCGGGCGCTTCCTCCTCAAACGCACCGGCGATCGCGGGAGGCAGGCGGTCACGCCGGGCGACATACCGATGCTCGGCTGGCGGGACATCGCGATCCGCACCTGGCGCAGCCGGCGCGACGACAACCTGAGCGTGCTGGCGGCCGGCATCGCCTTCTTCGCCTTCCTGGCGCTGTTGCCCCTGATCGCCTCGGCAGCGATGATCTACGGCCTGGTGACCACGCCCGCGCAGGTGCTGGAGGACCTCAGGACATTGATGGTGATCCTGCCGGACGCTGCGCAAGGACCGATCGCGATCAGGATCGCCGAGGTGATCAACGGCGATCGCGGCGGCCCGCTGGCGCTGCTCGGCGCGCTCGTCCTGACGCTTTATGCCGGAGCGCGCGGCACCCAGTCTCTGATCGCGTCCCTCAACATGGTCTATGGCGAGGAGGAGGAAACGCGGTTCGCCCGGCGGTGGAGCCCGCCCGTCCTCCTCGCCATCGGCACCGCAGGTGTGCTTGCGCTGGCGCTCATCGGCATCGCCGCTTTCGGCTACATCGAACCGCTGCTTCCCGGTCGCTCCGCTGCCTTTTGGCTGCTGGTGCGGGTCGCCTCCTGGCTACTGGTCCTCATCGGCTTCGGGCTCGGCAGCGCGGCGCTCTATCGCTATGCGCCCAGTCGACGGCGGGCGCGCTGGCGCTGGATCCTGCCCGGCGCGGCGGCGGCGACTCTGTTGTGGCTGCTGAACGGGGCCGCCTTCGGCCTCTACATTGCCAATTTCGGACGCTATGACGCGACCTACGGGTCGCTCGCCGCCGTCGCCATCCTCCAGATCTGGCTCTATCTGTCCGCCTTCATCTTGCTGCTCGGCGCCAAATTCAACGCCGAGATCGAGCGGCAGACGATGCGGGACACGACCGTTGGCCGGCCCCTCCCCGCGGGGCTCCGCCATGCGCAGAGCGCGGATACGCTCGGCGAGGTGCCCTGAAGCTTAGTCAGCCCAGGGATGACGGCCGACCCGGTCCGCCACGGTCACGGCGGACGGGCGGCTGCCGAGCGCGATCGACAGGCCGCCGGTGCGGGAAAGCAGGGCGCGGTCGGCCTTCAGCCAGCGGGGCGTGCAGCCGCGGGGCAAGCGGCGCTCGGAGACGACGATGTCGGCCTCCGCGCACGCGCGGATCATCTCGGGCCAGGCGACATGGTGAGGCGAGCGGGTGGCGAGGATGCGCCAGACGCGGCCGTCCCTGGCGAACTCGGCCTGGCAGAGATCCGGGCTGCAGGGCACGACATCCTCCAGCGAGGCAAGCTCGCCTTCCTCGCCGGCAGTCTCGCTGAGCATGTCGCGGACATAGTCGCCGGCGCGGGCGCGAAGGATGGCGAGCCCGCCCGCGGAGGTGCGAAGCGCGAGGTGCTTGCCGTCGCCGGTCACGATCAGGTCGGGCGGCGGGGTGGCGGCTGCCCAGGCGATGCCGGCCGCGACCGGGACCAGGCCGAGGCGGCGCCAGCCGGTGCGCCAGAGTGCGAGCCAGAGGCCTCCGGCGACGATCAACGCGAAGGCGGCGCGCGGCATGGTCGGCAGGGTCGCAACCGCCCCCGGCGCGTTCGCAACGGCATGCGCCAGCGCAAGCAGGAAATCGAGGGCGAGGCCGGTCAGCCACCAGACCGGAGCGCCCAGGCCGGCGAGGTCGAGCAGCAGCGCGAGCGCCTCGAGCGGCATGATGACAAAGGTCGTGAGCGGGATCGCGAGCACGTTGGCGAGGGCGCCGTAGAAGCCCGCCTTGTGAAAATGGTAGAGCGCGATCGGCATCAGCGCCGCTTCGACCACCAAGCCGGTGAGGATCAGGGCGAGCAGGCCGCGGCCGATCTTCTGCACCGCGCCTTCTTCGCGACGGGCGAGCAATGCCTTGATGCGCGGATGCTCGTGCAGCGCCACGATCGCGGTGATGGCGGCGAAGCTCAGCTGGAAGCTGGGGCCGGCGAGCGATTCCGGCCAGAAGAGCAGCACGACGACGGCGCCGACCGCCAGCAGCCGGAGGGTGAAGGCATCGCGGCCAAGGGCCAGCGCCAAGAGGATGAGGAGAGCCGCCACGCAGGCGCGCACGGTCGGCACCTCGGCTCCAGTGAGCAATGTGTAGGCAACGCCCGCCACGGCGCCCGCTCCCGCAGCGATCAGGACAAGCGGGAGGCGAAGCGCCAGCGTCGGGCTGAGCGCGAGCAGCTTCAGCACGAGGAGCATGACGGCGCCGACCACGGCAGTCAGGTGAAGGCCGCTCACGGAAAGGAGATGGGCCAGGCCGGAGGCGCGCATCGCCTCGGCATCCTCCTCCGGGATCGCCCCCTGATCGCCTGTTGCCAGCGCGGCGGCGACTGCGCCGGCGCCGCCGTCCAGTTGCCAGCGGACATGATCCGCCAGATCCTGGCGTGTCGACGACAAGCGGCCACGCCAGCCCTGCTCCGCGGCGGGTGAGACGAGCTCGATCCGGCTGGCGCGGCCGGTGCCGCCGATGCCCTGGAACCACGCCATCTGGGCAAGGTCGAACGCACCAGGCACCGCCATCGGCGCAGGCGGCATCAGCCAAGCCTTGAGGCGCACCGTTGCGCCGGGCGCGAACGCGGGCTTTGCGGCCTTTTCGTCGATGTTGATCCGAAGCCTCGGCGGGAGATCGGCCGCGTCGAGCGGCGCGACGACGAGGCGGACGGTCTCACGCGCGGGCAGCTTCTGGGTCGTCTCGATGCGGGCGGTGAATTCCGCCAGGCGGGCTCGCTCCAGCCGCGGCGCCTCCACCCGTTCGGCCTTCGCCCAGATGAGGCCGCAGCCGAAGGCAGCGGCGAGGCCGAAGATGGCAATCGCCCGGCCCCAGCGGCTGCCCCAGCCAATCGCCGCCGCGCCCGTCGCGAGCGCGACCGCGAGGAGCAGGAAAGCCGCCCAGGCACTGGAGTCCGGAAGCGCGAACCATGCGCCGATGCCGAGACCCAGGCCGACGGGGAGCCACAGCGGCAACTGGTCGCGCTCCGCGTCGGCGATCCGCTCCAGCCGCTCCCCTAGGCGCGTCTGGAGGCCGGTTTGTCGCCGCCAGCCCGCTATGCTAGGGGCGCGCCAGTTCCTGGTGGCCATCACCGCATTCTTGGAGAATCCGCGCGTGAGCGCAAGCACAGAGCCCCGCGCAATCGTCACCCGTTTCGCCCCCTCCCCCACCGGATTCCTGCACATCGGCGGCGCTCGCACCGCGCTCTTCAACTGGCTGTTCGCGCGCCATCACGGCGGCAAGTTCCTGCTCCGCATCGAGGATACCGACCGCGCCCGCTCCACCAAGGAAGCCATCGCTGCCATTCTGGAGGGTATGCGCTGGCTGGGCCTCGACTGGGATGGGCACGAATATTACCAGTCCCAGTTCCAGGCGCGGCACGCCGAGGTCGCCAATGAGCTGCTGGCGCGCGGCCATGCCTATCGCTGCTACATGACGCAGGAGGAACTGGCGGCGCAGCGGGAGCGGGCTCAGGCGGAGCGGCGGCCGTTCCGGGTGGAGAGCCAGTGGCGCGACTGCACGCCGGACGCGCCCGCACCGGACGCCCCCTTCGTCATCCGCCTGAAGGCGCCGCGCGATGGCGAGACGGTGATCGAGGATCGCGTGCAGGGCCGGGTCGTGGTGCAGAACAGCGAGCTGGACGACATGGTCCTGCTCCGCTCCGACGGCACGCCGACCTACATGCTCGCGGTCGTCGTCGACGATCACGACATGGGCGTCACCCACGTAATCCGCGGCGACGACCATCTCAACAACGCGTTCCGGCAGCTCGGCATCATCAAGGCGATGGGCTGGCCCGAGCCGGTCTATGCGCATGTGCCGCTGATCCATGGTGCCGACGGCGCCAAGATGTCGAAGCGGCACGGCGCCACCGGCGTGATGGACTATCACGAACTCGGTTTCCTGCCGGAGGCGCTGAGCAATTACCTGCTTCGCCTCGGATGGGGGCATGGTGACGAGGAGATCATCTCCCGCGAGCGCGCGACCGAGCTGTTCAGCCTGGACGGCGTCGGCCGCTCGCCTTCGCGATTCGACACGAAGAAGCTCGAGAACCTCAACGGCCACTATATCCGCGAGGCATCGGATGGACGGCTGGCGGGTCTTACCGCGCCGCGTATCGAGACCATGCTCGGGCGGATGCTGACCAATGACGAGATCGCTCTGCTCGCCCGCGCGATGGACGGCCTCAAGCCGCGCGCCAAAACGCTCAACGAATTGGCCGAAAGCGGGTCATTTCTCTTCAAGTCGTGCCCGCTCGACATGGACGAACGCGCCGCCTCCCTGCTACAGGGTCAGGCCTCGGACCTTCTCGCCCTCGTCCACGCGTCGCTTGCTGCGTTGCCGGAGTGGACAGTCGAGGCGACAGAGGAGGCCGTGCGTGGGGTGTCTGAAGCAGCCGGCGTCAAGCTTGGCCAGGTGGCGCAGCCGCTGAGGGCGGCGCTGACCGGGCGGGCGACATCGCCGGGTATTTTCGACGTACTCATCCTGCTCGGGCGCCAGGAGAGCCTGGCGCGGATCGCCGACCGGATGACCAAAGGGGAGCATTAAGATGGCCGACAGCACCGCCCGCCTGACCTATGGCGACAAGACCTTCGATTATCCGGTGCTGTCCGGCACGGTCGGTCCCGACGTCGTCGATATCCGGAAGCTCTACGGCCAGACTGGCCTCTTCACCTACGATCCCGGCTACACCTCGACCGGCAGCTGCGAATCCGCGATCACTTATATCGACGGCGACGCCGGCATATTGCTCCACCGCGGCTATCCGATCGACCAGCTCGCCGAGAATTCGACCTTCATGGAGGTCGCCCATCTGCTGCTCCACGGGGAGCTTCCGAACCGCAAGGAGCTGGACGGCTTCACCTACACGATCAGCCGCCACACCATGCTGCACGAGCAGCTGATGCAATTCTATCGCGGCTTCCGGCGCGACGCCCACCCGATGGCGGTGATGTGCGGCGTGGTCGGGGCGCTCTCGGCCTTCTATCACGATTCGACCGACATCACCGATCCCAAGCAGCGCATGATCGCCAGCCACCGGCTGATCGCGAAGATGCCGACGATCGCGGCGGCGGCCTACAAATATTCGCTCGGCCAGCCGTTCATGTATCCCCAGAACAACCTCAGCTACACGGGCAACTTCCTGCGCATGACCTTCGGCGTGCCGGCCGAGCCCTATGAGGTGAACCCGGTGGTCGAGAGCGCGATGCGCAAGATCTTCATCCTCCACGCCGACCATGAGCAGAATGCGTCGACCTCGACGGTGCGGCTGGCGGGCTCGTCGGGCGCCAACCCGTTCGCCTGCATCGCGGCGGGCATCGCATGCCTGTGGGGCCCGGCCCATGGCGGCGCGAACGAGGCAGCGCTCAACATGCTGCGCGAGATCCGGACGCCCGACCGCATCCCGGAATATATCAAGCGCGCCAAGGACAAGGACGACCCGTTCCGGCTGATGGGCTTCGGCCACCGGGTCTACAAGAATTTCGATCCGCGCGCGAAGGTGATGCAGGCGACCGCGGAGGCGGTGCTCAAGGAGCTCGGCATCAACGATCCGATCTTCGACGTTGCCCGCGAGCTGGAGCAGATCGCCCTCAACGACAGCTATTTCATCGACAAGAAGCTCTATCCGAACGTCGATTTCTATTCGGGCGTGATCCTGTCGGCGATCGGCTTCCCGACCTCGATGTTCACCGCGCTCTTCGCCCTCGCCCGCACCGTCGGCTGGGTCGCGCAGTGGAACGAGATGATCTCGGACCCCGAGCAGAAGATCGGCCGGCCGCGGCAGCTCTACACCGGGCCGACGCAGCGCGATTACGTGCCGGTCGACCAGCGGTAAGGCTCAGTAACTGAGAGCCCTCTCCCCACCCGGGAGAGGGAGCTTTCCTCAGCAGTCGACGCAGTCCCTGACGATCGTCAGCAAGGCGCCCGGCGCATAGGGCTTGGTGAAGAAGATCGCGTCCTTCGGATAAGCGTCGCCGGACGGCCGAACGGCGCCGGAGACGATCAGGGTGCGGACGTGAGGAAAGCGTTCTGCCGCCAGCCTTGCGAGTTGTACGCCGTCGCCCTGGCCGCCGATGCTGATGTCCGTGACGAGCACCGCCGTTTCCGGCTCCGCTTCGAGGGCCGCGACAGCCTCATCGTAATTGGTCGCACCGACGACCCTGTAGCCGTCATGTTCGAGCAGATCGGACGTTGATTGCATCACCAGCGGTTCATCCTCGACGAGAAGAACCGTCTTGGCGGCGGCATTTGTCATGATGAGCACCCCTTCGTCACAGGCGGCCGCAACGGCGGCAGCATCGCTTCAACTCAAGCGCGCCCGAGACCGTTCCCCTTCGGCCGCATTTATATGTCCGGGAAGAAGCCCCTGCGTATCGCCGGGGGATCAGCGCGCCGGCAGGGTGAAGGTGAAGCGGGCGCCCTGCCCCGGGGCGCTGTCGACCTGGATGTCGCCGCTCATCGCCCGGGCGAGACGGCGGGCGATGTAGAGGCCGAGGCCGGTGGTGCCGGCTTCGGTCGGGTCGACGCGCTCGAACTTGTCGAAGATGCGGCCCTGGTCGTCGAGTGCGATGCCCTTGCCCTGGTCGGCGATGCAGACGGAGGCGATGTCGCCTTCACGTTCCAAGCGTATCCAGACCTGCCCGCCCTCCGGCGAATAGCGGATGGCGTTGGTGAGGAGGTTCATGAGGATCTGGAGCACGCGCTTGAACTCGCCGGTCGCTGGCAGCGTCTCGTCCTCGGAGGGGCGATCGATCCTGACCCTGGCGTCGGCGGCGCGGACCCCGAGCAGGCCGGCGGCGCGACGGGCGACGTCGGCGAGGTCGATTGCTTCCTCCTCGGGCCGGAAGTCGGGCCGCTCGATTGCCTGCAGGTCCACGAGGTCGTCGACCAGGGCGAGGAGGTGGCGGCCTGCCGTGGCGATATCCTGCGCGTAAGCGGCATAATCGCGGCGGATCGGACCGTCGGGCTGGGCGCCGATCGCCTCGGCATTGGCGATGATGTGGTCGAGAGGTGTGCGAAGCGCCTTGTCGAGGCGTTCGCCGAATGCGGGCGTGTCGGAAAGCGTCGGCTCTTCCGGAAGCTCAGGCAGGGCAGCCTCCGTCAGCCAGCTGGGGATGCTGCTCGCATGGCCGTGATAGCCGGCGAAGCGCCCGGCGCCGTCGATCAGCGGGACGCCGCCGAGGCGGTAGCGGCCGCGCGAGCCGCCGCGAAGCTCGGCGAACTGGTCATCGAAGCGGCGTTGCTCGGCGAGCGCGTCGAGGATCGGCAGCGAGCCGTCCTCCGCCTCAATGAAGCGGAACAGGCGAGTGAGCTGCCTGCCGATCAGTTCGCCGGGTGCACGGCCGATGGCGGCGGCGGCGGCGGCCGAAACCGTGGTGAAGCGGAGTGAATCGTCGGTTTCCCAAACCCAGTCGGCGGCGGCGCGGAGGAAGTCGGCCTCGCGCTGATCCTCGGGCTCGGCGAACGGCGAGCGGGCCGGCCGCTCGGTCCAGCCGGTGATGGCGAGCTCCACCTCCGTATCCTGCGGCTGAGCGCGGACCCAGAGATCGAGATCGGAATCGCCATCGGCAGCGGTAACCGGGCGCGAGACCAGGATGCCGAGACGTCGGGCAAGGCGGGCCAAGGCGGCGATCTGCGGAACGGCCAGCGGGCCGCCCTCCTCGCCGCCCGCACGGCGGTGGAGCGAAGCAAGTTTCGGATCGGCGGCGATGAGCCGGCCGTCCTGATCGAGGCGGCCGTAGACGACGGCGGCTTCGGACGCGCGCTGCTCGCTCATGCCGCCTTCCGGGACTCGCCGATACGGACGAGGGCAGCGCGGTAGGCAGGGTCAAGCGACCAGAGGCTAAGCGCACGGCGCACGGCCGCTTCATTGGCGACGTCGAACAGGTCGATGGCGGAAGCGAGACCGGCTTCGTCCGCAGCCGAACCAAGGGCGATCAGAATCGCCGCCGCTTCCTGGCGGCCGATACCGGCGGCACGCAGGAGGTAGACGAGGCCGCGGCCGGCAGGATCCGAGAGAATATCCCACACCGAAGCGTAGGCGAGGCCGGTACTAACCGACAGGCCGGCAAGGAAGAGCGGCAGCGTGCCGCCGGTAATGGCGGCGAGGAAGGCGGGGCCGTCGAGGCGCCCCGCCTCGCCGAGGCGATGGGCGAGACGGAAGCTGCGCGCCTCCAGCGTGTCACCCTCGTCATAGCCGAGGATTAGCGCGCCCGCCGCGGCGGCGAGCGCGGCATCGGCCGCGGCGGGGTCGATGCCATGCTGGTCGACCATATAGCGACGGAGCGCGGCGGCGATGGTCCAGACCAGGCGATGCTGGACCTCGGCCGGCAATTCGGTACGGGCCATGACCGGCTCCTGGAACCGGTCGAGGCGGCGGCTGCGTCCGACCAGGACGGCCATGGCCTCGGCGGCGATGGCGGCGTCGGGATCGGCGATCAAAGTCTGGAGGGCGTCGTCCGCGGCGGAAGCGTTGCGGTAAATGCGGTGCTCCTCGGCTCGGCGGAGCAGGATCGTCACCAGCTCGGGATCGTGCAGCGCCTCCGAACGGGCGAGCAAGGGCACAGCGAGCTGGACGTGGGCGGAGGCGAGCGCGGCATGGAGCGCGGCTTCGCCCGCAAAAGTCTCCGCAAGCGAGACCCGCAGCTCATCCTCGATCGTGCGGACGAGCTTGTCGAGCAAGGTCCGCACGATGCTGCGCTGCTGGTCGCTGAGGCGAAGCGTCTCGGGCAGGAAGAGATCGGAGGTCGCGACGGCGCGGCGATGCGACGCGGCAAGCAGCAGGCGCGCGGCATCATCCTGGCGGGCAGTCTCGGCCATGCCATTGCATAGCCGGACCAAGGTTAACCCTGCGCTAATCCTGAGCCTCCGACGCGGGAGCGCGATGCACCTCCCGCTGGGCCCAGAAAAAAGAGCCGGCCGCATAGGCGGCAAGCACGCCGAGGCCGCTCACCCAGGCGCCGGTAACGGCGAACGGGAGCATCAGCCAGCTCATGCCCTTGCGCTCGGCGAAGAAGAGCCGCTGGGGCAGGCGACGACCCTTCGTCTCGAAGAAAAGAGCGGCCAGGAAGGCGATCGTCGTCGCCGCGAGCGCCAGGCAGCCCCAGCCACGGGTTTCCGAAAGAGTGTAGCTCAGCGCACCCAGCGCTCCGGCCGAAAGCCAGGGCAGCGCTCGCGCGGGCAGGCTCCCCTCCCCGCCCGGCTGCAGGCGCATCGAGGCGAGGCGCTCCGCGATGCCGTCGAGCGGGGTCGCGAGCAGGAGCATCAGCAGCCCGACGAGCAGCCAGCCCTGGAGGAAGAGCACGCCGCCGAGGGCGGTGAGCGCGCCGGCACCGACGTAGAGCCAGCCCGGCGTGATCGAGCTCGGCATCAGCGCGCGGCTCGCGCTCGCCTCGATTGGGGCGAGCAGGTAGCGTGAAGCCCAGTCGTCGCGGGCTGTGCCGGCGCCTGAGACGATCCGCGCCTGGGCGGCGGCAAGGTCGGCCGCCCGCTGCGCGATCACCACCGGCTGCTCGGCCGGGTCGCCGCGCACCGCCACCTGTCGTGCACCTTCCTCGACCGCGCGGCGCAGCAAGGTCGACTGGAGGTCCCAGTCCTGCAGCTTGGCGGCAGTGCGGCGGAGAAGATCACCGTCCAGCAAGGCGAGTCCTGCCCATCGCGTCTCGGCATCGATCCGCTCGAAGCGATCGTCCGCGCCGGTTTCGGGAAGCGTCAGCAGCGCCGGGGCGCGGGTGCCGGCGAAGCGCGAGACATGGCTGTCCTCAGCCAACAGTCCATCGGCGAAGACCAGCAGCCCGTCCTCCGCGCGGATCGCCTCAGCGGCGTCTTCGACGCTGCGGGCGACGATCGCGCTGACGCCTTCGGATCGCATCCGGTCGATCGCGGCGACGAGCTCCGCGGGGAGGCGCTCGACCAGGATGACGACGGGCGCGGCGCCCGCGACGGCAGCCAGGCGCGCCTGGCGCTCGATCAGGGTGCGGCCGGCGAGCGGAAGCGTCGCGCGCAGCCCTCCCGGGGCGTCGGCGGCATCATGATAGGCACAGATGAGAGCAGCGAGGCCCAACGCGAACAATCCCCTCCCGAAGCAAGCGGCAAGGGATAAGCGGCTGCCCCGCCGCCCGCAATTCGGTTCGGCTTATTGGGCCGCGAAATCGTCGATCGCGGCCTGGATCCTGCGGAGGATGGCGGGGTCGCCGGGAGCGCCCGCGAGCGCGTCGTTGGCGAGACCCTGCAGGCCGACGGCGCCGAAGCTGGCGGCGAGGCTCTGCAGCCGCGACGCGGAGACCTGCCAATTTGCGTCGCAGCGCGAGCGGCTCATCAAATCTGCCTGGCGAAGCGCGGACTCTATGAAGGCGGCGCGAAGCTCGGCCATCAGGTCGCCATCGCTGCCCACTGCGGCGGCCAGGGATGCGTTCAATGCTCCGGGATCGTAGACCATCCGTTCTGCCTAGAGGATGGGGAGTTAAGGTCTTCTTTCCGGAGCGTCTTTGCAGCGGCCCGATTCATGTTAAACATACATCATGAGTATGAGTATGGGGGCGTCGCGCGCCGAAGCGCAGCAGCCGGATGACGCCGGCATTGAGGTGGTCCAGGGCGACTGGGCGGCCATTCCACTGAGCGGAGGCCCGGCAGCGCAGATTGCGTGGAGCCGGACCAATTCGGAGGAGCCGGAGTCTGAGCCCGAGCCCAGGAAGAAGCTCCTGGCGCCGCTGCTGGTTGCTGCTGCCGTGCTGTGGACGGCGCTCGCCACCTGGGTTGCGATGGCCGGCCCTGCCGCGGGGGCACTTCCGAACCTGATGCAGTGGTTCGCGCTGATGAGCGCGCCGATCGCATTGCTCGGTCTTGCGTGGCTCCTGTTCGGCGGCACCTCGCGGCGCGACGCGGAACATTATACCCGCACCGTCGCCGCGATGCGCCGTGAGAGCCAGGAGCTCGAGGGGCTGCTCGCGACGGTCACCGCTCGCCTGGACGAGAATCACGACAAGGTCACCGGCGAGGCGGGCAAGCTGATGGCGCTCGGCGACGAGGCGTCGGATCGGCTTGGCCGCGTCGCTCACTATCTTTCCAAGGAAGGCGCGAAGCTCGACGCAAAGTCCGAGGCGCTGGAGAAAGCGGCGGAGAAGGCGCGCAACGAGATCGACGTGCTGATGAGCGATCTTCCCAAGGCCGAAGCACAGGCGCTCCAGGTCGCCGAGCGCATGAAGGAAGCCGGTCTCACCGCCCATAGCCAGGCGGGCGCACTCGAGGGGCAGCTCTCGGCGCTGATCGCGCGCGGCCGCGAGGCCGACGAGGTGGTCGGCGGCGCGGCGCAGCGGCTCGGCGCCCACCTGTCGCGGGTCGAGAGCACGACCGGCGCGGCGGCGACGCGGATGCAGGAAGCGGCCGCAGCCATGGCCAACACGGTCGACGGCACGATGGCGCGGGCGGCCGAGGCGGTCGATGCGGCACGGATCGGCCTCGAGGCGCAGGGCGCCGCGATGATGGCGATGATCGAGCAGAGCCGGGCGGCGCTCGACCGCGCCGGGGAGGATGCCACGCGTAACCTCGGCCAGCGACTCGAATCAGTCGGCAGCAAGATCGAGGCCCTTGCCGCGCACCTGGCGGCGCAGGATGCGGCGAGCCAGGCGCTGGTCACGGGCCTCACCAGGGAATTGCGCGACCTGGACGGCAAGTTCGTCGCCCTGCGGGAGACCGGCAGCGGCGCCTCCGATGGGCTCGGCGTCGCGATCGAGACGGTGCGCGCATCGATGCGGCAGTTGGACGAGGAGATTGGCGGCAGCAACGCGCGGGCATCGGCGCTGATCGAACGTGCACGCGAGATGGCGGGCGCGATGAGCTCGGTGACCGACCAGCTGACCGCGGACGTCCCGGGCGCGCTGGGGCGGATCGAGGAGCAGGCGGAGCGAGCGCGGACCGCAGTCTCTGCCATCGCTCCGAACGTCGAATCGGTGGCGGGCGCCGCCGATGCGGCCGCGTCCCGGATATCGGAGACCGAAACGAGCCTTGCGCGGCAGCAGGAAGCGCTGGAAGCGATGCTGGCGCGGCTGCAGGCGGGTGTCGGCACCGCCGAGGAGCAGATCCGCGCCCTCTCCGCCGCCGTTGCCGAGGCCGATCAGGCGACCGGCAAGATCGTCAGCGACACCGGCCCCGAACTGATCGAGTCGCTGGTGCGGGTGCGCGAGGCGGCGGCCCAGGCGGCCGAGCGGGCGCGCGAGGCGATCGCGGCGGTGATCCCGCAAAGCGCCGCGGCGATCGGCGCCGCGAGCCGGGAGGCGATCGCGCAGTCGATCGGCGACGAGGTCGGCCTGCAGATGGAGCAGCTCTCCGCCTTGGCGGAACGCACGGTCGAAGCGGCGCGCAAGGCGTCCGAGCGGCTGACCCGGCAGATGCTGACGATCGGCGAGACCGCCGCGGCGGTCGAGGAGCGGATCGACGAGACGCGCAAGGAGCGCGAGGCGCGGGACAGCGAGAATTTCTCGCGGCGCGTGGCGCTGCTCATCGAATCGCTCAATTCGACCGCGATCGACGTCACCAAGATCCTGTCGAACGAGGTCACCGACAGCGCCTGGGCGGCCTATATGAAGGGCGATCGCGGCGTCTTCACGCGGCGGGCGGTGCGGCTGCTCGACACGAACGAAGCCCGCGAGATCATGCAGCATTATGAGGCGGAGCCGGAATTCCGGGATCAGGTCAATCGCTACATCCACGACTTCGAATCGATGCTGCGGCGGATCCTGGCGGACCGCGACAGCTCGGCGCTCGGGGTCACCATCCTCAGCAGCGACATGGGCAAGCTTTACGTGGCGCTTGCGCAGGCGATCGAGCGGATCCGGGCCTAAACTCCCCTCCCTTGAAGGGAGGGGAGAGTTTAGTGGGCCCAGTCGAGGTCCGCGGGGCCGATCCAGGCGTAGACATAGTTGAGATAGAACAGGCCGAACAGAACGGCTGATACGATCGTCGCGCGCAGGGCCGCGCGCGGGAAGCTGAAGCCGTGGGGCGCGCTTTCGGCATGGCCGGGGCGCCGCTCGACGCCCGCTTCCTCGTCGGTGCGCACGCCGAACGGCAGCACCACGAACAGGCTCATCGTCCAGAATAGGGCGTAGATCGCCAGGATCGAGCTGAACTTCATGACTTCGGCGGGTGCCTAGATCCGCACCAGTAGCACGTCGACGATCGGCTTCTTGCCGGTCCAGTCGGTGGCGCAGCGGCGGACGGCAAGGCGGATCGCCTCGCGCAGCTTGCCCTCGTCGCCACCCTTGCGTGCCGCATCGGCCGCGGCGGCGCAGGCTTCCTCCAGGAACGCCGCCTTGTCCTCCTCGACCGGAATGCCCTGCAGGCTCATCTCGACGGGGCCGCGGACGCGGCCGTCGCCGTCCATCACCACCGCCACTGAGATTAGGCCGAACGACGCCATCTTGCGCCGCTGGTTCATGGTCGTGCCGTCGGCGGTGAGGATCACGTCGCCGTCGAGGATCAGGCGCCCCACCCGCTCCATGCCCACCTTCTGAGGCCCGTCGGGAGCGAGGCGAACGATCTCGCCATTCTCCTGCACGAAACTCTGCGGCACGCCCTGCTCGAGCGCGAAGCGGCGATGCTCGTGGAGGTGGCGGCTCTCGCCATGGACCGGGATCAGCATCTGCGGGCGCAGCCAGTGATACATTGCGGCGAGCTCTGGGCGGCCCGGATGGCCGGAGACGTGGACATGGGCCTGGCGCTCGGTGACGGTCTTCACGTCGCTCCGCGCGAGCGCGTTCATGATGCGGCCGACGGCGAGTTCGTTGCCCGGGATCTGCCGCGAGGAGAAGATGACAGTGTCGCCTTCCGTCAGCTTAATCGTGTGCTCGCCAAAGGCGATGCGGGCGAGCGCGGCGCGCGGCTCGCCCTGGCCGCCGGTGGCGACGATCATCACCTCCCGGCGCGGCAACGTCATGGCGGTGTCGAAGTCGATCGTGTCGGGGAAATCGAGCAGATAGCCGTTGCTGCGGGCGGCGCGGAGGATGCGGTCGAGCGAGCGGCCGGCGACGCAGAGCTTGCGGCCCGTCGCCTTGGCGACCTCGCCGATCGTGTGGAGGCGGGCGGCGTTTGAGGCGAAGGTGGTGACGACCACCCTCCCCTTCGCGGCGGCGACGCATTCCTCCAGCCCGCCGCGCACCGTCGCCTCGGAGCCGGCCGGATCGGCATTGAACACGTTGGTCGAGTCGCAGACCAAGGCGAGGATGCCTTCGTCGCCGATCGCAGACAGCTCCTCGTCGCTGCTTGGGCGGCCGAGCTGCGGCGCGGCGTCGAGCTTCCAGTCGCCGCTGTGGAAGACCTTGCCGTGCGGCGTGTCGATGAGCAGGCCGTTGGCTTCGGGGATGGAATGGGCGAGCGGCACGTAGCGGATGCCGAAGGGCCCGAGTTGCATGCCGACGCCGAGCTCGATCGTGTTCAGCTCGATCTCGCCGTTCAGCCCCTCCTCCTCGAGCTTGCCGAGAATCAGGCTGGCGGTGAAGGGCGTCGCATAGAGCGGCACGCCCAAATCGGCGGCGAGGTAGGGGATCGCGCCGATATGGTCCTCGTGACCGTGGGTAAGGATTATGCCGAGCAGGTCCTCGCGCCGCTCCTCGACAAAGCTGAGGTCGGGGAGGATCAGGTCGATGCCCGGATAGCCGGGATCGCCGAAGGTCATGCCGAGATCGACCATGATCCACTTGCCGTTGCAGCCGTAGAGATTGACGTTCATGCCGATCTCGCCCGAGCCGCCGAGCGCGAGGAAGAGAAGTTCGTTGCCGGGTTTCATCAGGTTCCTGTTCTTGCTCGTCACCCCGGCGAAAGCTGGGGTCTCCGGGAGGACCTGCGCAGGCGTCTTCTGGTCCTGAGATCCCGGCCTTCGCCGGGATGACGTGTTGCAGCTTAAGTGGTGGAGAGCGTCCGTTTGTAAAGAAGCGAAAGGCCCTGGATCGTCAGGTCGGGCTCGATCGCGTCGAAGGCTTGGGTGTGCTGGTCGAACAGGATGGCGAGGCCGCCGGTGGCAATCACCTTCACCGGCCGGCCGATCTCGGCCTTCATCCGCGCCACCAGTCCTTCGATCATGGTGACGTAGCCCCAGTAGATGCCGATATGCATCTGGCTTTCGGTGGTGCGGCCGATGACGGACGTGCTGCCGGGCGCCTCGATCGCGATGCGCGGCAGCTTGGCGGCGGCGGTGACCAGCGCGTCGAGCGACAGGTTGATGCCGGGCGCGATGATCCCGCCTTTATAGGCGCCGGAATAGTCGACCACATCGAAGGTGGTCGCGGTGCCGAAATCGATGACGATGAGATCGCCTTCGTGCACGGCGTGGGCGGCGATCGCATTCAGCGCGCGGTCGGCGCCGACGCTGCCCGGTTCGGCGACGTCCAGTTCGATCCCCCAAGCGGCTGCGCCCTGCCCGGCGATCAGCGGCTCGACGCGGAAATATTTGGTCGCGAGCACCTCCAGATTGTGGAGCGCGCGCGGGACGACGGTGCCGATGATCACCGCGTCGACATCCTCCCGGGTGAAGCCCTCCAGCTCGAGCAACTGGTGCAGCCAGACGGCATATTGATCGGCGGTGCGGCGCGGGTCCGTCGCGATCCGCCAGCGCGCGCGGATCACGCCCTGCTCGACGAGCGCGAAGACGAGGTTGGTGTTGCCGGCGTCGACGGCGAGCAGCATGGCGAGCCCTTAGATCAGGAAGACGTCGCCGGCGTGAATGACACGGGTGGAGCCGTCCGCCAAGCGAAGCCGTAACGCGCCCGTTTCGTCGAGCCCGTCGAACAGGCCGTCCCCGGCCGAGGTGGAGAGGGCGGTGCCGATCGGATGTGCGGCCTCCAGCCAGCGGCTGCGGATGCCGGAAAGGCCCTCCGTGCGCCAGCGGCCGAGCCATCGGGAGAAAGCATCGGCGAGAATGTCGAGGAAGGCACGCGGCTCCGGCGCTGCGCCGGTCAGGGCAGCGAGGCTGGTGGCTGGGCGGCCGATATCCTCTGGATGATGAGCGAGGTTGACGCCGATGCCGATCACCACCGCGTCATCGGCTCGCTCGAGCAGGATGCCGGCGAGCTTGGGCCAGCCGTTCCCCGGCGAAGGCCGGGGTCCAGCGGCACCGTCCTTCTGGGCCCCGGCCTTCGCCGGGGAACACGCTAGGAGGTCATTCGGCCATTTGATGACGATCTCCTGTTCCGGCGCGAAGGCGGAGACCGTCTCGTGCAGGGCAATCGCTGCGACGAGAGCCAGGCTCGGCGCGGGCGGATCGCCGGGGCGCAGGCGGACCAGCGTGCTGGCGTAGAGATTGCCGGCGGGAGAATGCCAGTCCCTCCCCTGCCGGCCCCTGCCCCCGGTCTGGCGGTCGGCACGCAGCCACAGGCCTTCGGGTGCGCCTTCCCGCGCCCGGGCCGCGACATCGTCGTTGGTGGAGCGGGTCTCCCCGACCTCTTCGATCAGAACAGGGCTCCCGCGGCATTCTCGGCAGCCGCGCCCAGATAGGGGATCGAGAAATAGCCGAGCGGCGACACGAACAGGGCTGCCAGCGCGATCAGCACGCCTTCGACTCGGTCGCGGCCGGGCTCATAGGCCGGTGCCGGCTCGTCGAAATACATCGTCTTGATGATCTTCAAATAATAGAAGGCGCCGATCACCGACGTGGCGATGCCGACTGCGGCCAGCCAGGTTAGGTCCGCCTGGACGGCGGCGTTGAACACCAGGAACTTCGGCCAGAAGCCGAACAGCGGGGGGATGCCCGCGAGGCTGAACATGAACATGGCGAGCGCCGCCGCCAAGCCGGGCCGCGTGCGCGAGAGGCCGGAGAGGCTTGCGATCGTCTCGACCGGGCGGCCCTCGGCGTCGCGCATCCGCAGCACGCAGAGGAAGGAGCCGATCGTCATCACGACATAAACCGCCATGTAGAACAGCAGGGCGGCGATGCCCTCGCGCGTGGCGGCGGCGAGGCCGATCAGAGCGAAGCCGACATTGTTGATCGAGCTGTAGGCGAGCAGCCGCTTGATGTTGCGCTGGTTGATCGCCGCGACCCCGCCGAGGATGGTGGAGGCGAGCGCCGAGAAGATGACGATCTGGCGCCATTCGAAAGTGGCGGGACCCATTCCCTCGATCGCGACCCGCGCCATCAGGGCCATGGCGGCGACCTTTGGCGCGGAGGCGAAGAAGGTGGTGACGGGCGTCGGCGCGCCTTCATAGACGTCGGGCGTCCACATGTGGAACGGCACGGCCGAGACCTTGAACGCGATGCCGGCGAGGACAAAGACGATGCCGAACAATTCTCCGGTCGAGATGCCGTCGCGGCCGAGCGCGAGATTGATCTCGCCGAACAGGGTCGAGCCGGTGAAGCCGTAGAGAAGCGAGATGCCGTAGAGCAGGATGCCCGAGGCGAGCGCGCCGAGGACGAAATATTTGAGGCCCGCCTCGGCCGAGCGCGTGTCCTTGCGCTGGAAGGAGGCGAGCACGTAAGCGGCGAGGCTCTGTAGCTCGAGGCCGACATAGAGAGTGAGCAGGTCGCCGGCCGAGACCATCATGCCCATTCCGACTGAGGAGAGCAGGATCAGCACCGGATATTCGGTGCGGAACGTCCCCTCGCGTGCGAACCAGCCGGTGGCGGCGATGAGGGCAGCGGCGGCGGCGATGTAGATCAGGATCTTGGAGAAGGCGGCGAAGCTGTCGGCGATGAACAGGCCGTCGAAGCCGACGCCACCGCGGCCGATAATCTCCGGCGTCACCAGCGCTGCGATCACGAAGAAGCCGACCGCCAGCCAAGTGGCGAGGCGGGAGACGCGGTCGCCCATGAAGGCGGCCAGCATCAGCAGGAGGAGCGAGCCGAGCGAGAGCACGATCTCGGGCAGCGTCAGGAACAGGCTGTTGCCCATCAGTGGCCTCCCTCGGCCGCTTCGGGCACGGCGCCGTCGGCCTCGACCACGGAAGGCGCGGGATTGGTGTTGAGAGCGATCCGCGCGTCACCGCCCGGATTGGCGCGTTCGATCCGGGCGAGCAAGGTGCCGACATCGTTGCGCATCGGTGCGAGGAAGCTCTCCGGATAGACGCCCATCCACAGCACGACCGCGGCGATCGAGCCGAGCATGGCGAGCTCGCGCTTGTTGAGGTCCGGCATGGCGGCAACGTCGGGCTTGTCGAGCTTCCCGTAGGCGACCCGCCAGTAGAGGTAGAGCATGTAGGCGGCGCCGAGGATGATGCCGGTGGTCGCGACGAAGGCGACCCAGCTGTTCGCGCGATAGGCGCCCATCAGGCTCAGGAACTCGCCGACGAAGCCGCCCGTGCCGGGCAGGCCGACCGAGGCCATAGTGAACAGGAGGAACAGCACGGCATAAGCCGGCATATTGTCGCTGAGGCCGCCATAGCGCTCGATCTCGCGGGTATGCAGGCGATCGTAGATCACGCCGACGCACAGGAAGAGCGCGCCCGACACGAGGCCGTGGCTCAGCATCACGATCAGCGCGCCTTCGATGCCCTGGCGGTTGAAGGCGAACAGGCCGATCGTCACGAACGCCATATGGGCGACGGACGAATAAGCGATCAGCTTCTTCATGTCCTTCTGCACGAGCGCGACGAGCGAGGTGTAGACGATCGCCACCATCGACAGGCCCATGACCAGCCAGAAGAGCTGCGCCGAGGCCTCGGGGAACATCGGCAGCGAGAAGCGGATGAAGCCGTAGCCGCCGAGCTTCAGCAGCACGCCGGCGAGGATCACCGAGCCTGCGGTCGGCGCCTGGACGTGCGCGTCGGGGAGCCAGGTGTGGACCGGCCACATGGGCAGCTTCACCGCGAAGGAGGCGAAGAAGGCGAGCCAGAGCAATGTCTGCGCCTCGACGGGGAAGTCGGTCTGGAGCAGGACGGGGATGCTGGTGGTGTCGGCGAAGTTCACCATCCACAGCATCGCGATCAGCATCAGCACCGATCCGAGCAGGGTGTAGAGGAAGAACTTGTAGGAGGCGTAGATGCGCTCCTTGCCGCCCCAGATGCCGATGATCAGGTACATCGGGATGAGGCCGGCTTCGAAGAAGATGTAGAAGAGGAAGATGTCCTGCGCCATGAAGACGCCGAGCATCAGCGTCTCCATGAGGAGGAACGCGGCCATATATTCGGGGATGCGGTGCTCGATCGAGGACCAGCTCGCCGCGATGCAGATCGGCATCAGGAACACCGACAGCATGATCAGCATCAGTGCGATGCCGTCGATGCCGAGCGCCCAGGCGAAGTCGCCGAAGATCGCCGAGAATTCGACGAATTGCCATTGCGGCCCGCCGATCTCGTAGGCGCCCCACAGGAGGATGCCGAGCAGGAGGTCGAGCAGGGTCGCGCCGAAGGCGAGCCAGCGCGCGGCATTGTTGCCGACGAACAGGCAGGCGATCGCCGCCGCGAACGGCACCAGCAGCATCAAGCTGAGGATGGGGAAGCCGAGCGCGTTCATATCATCGAGCCATCGCCCAGGTGGCGGCGGCGGCGAGGCCGAGGAGCATCACCAAGGCATAGGTGTAGACATAGCCGGACTGCAGGCGGGCGGTGAGCCGGTTGCTGCCGGCGATCAAAGCGGCGGCGCCGTTCGGGCCGAAGCGGTCGATCGTGCCTTCGTCGCCGCGCTTCCAGAACAGGCGGCCGATCCACATCGACGGCAGCACGAAGACATAGTGATAGAGCTCGTCGATATACCATTTGTTGAGCAGGAACCGGTAGAGCACGCCGAACTGGCCGACGAAGCGGGACGGGATGCTGGTGCTGCGGATATAGGCCTGCAGCGCGATCAGGAAGCCGAGGATCATCACGGCCGCGGGCGCGAGCTTCACCCAGAGCGGCGCGTGATGGATCTCCTCCATCAGATGCTCGTCGAAGGCGAGGCTGCCGGCCCAGAAGCGCGTGCCCTCGCCCGGCTCCAGGAAGGGGCCATGGAAGACCATGCCGGCGAAGATCGCGCCGATCGCGAGCACGCCCAGCGGCACGAGCATCGTCCACGGGCTCTCGTGCGGATGGTAGCCGCCGGTGCCTTCCGGCAGATGCCGCGCGCCCGGGATCTCGGGATGCGGATCGTCGCCCGAATGCTCCTGGATCGGATCGTTATGGTCGTGGCCGTGCGTGTCGTGGACGGCGTGCTGGATGTGCTCAGAAGCGGCCCAGCGCGGTTTCCCGAAGAAGGTCAGGAAGACGAGGCGCCAGGAGTAGAAGCTGGTCAGCAGGGCCGCGAAGACGCCGACCGCGAAGGCGAAGCCGCTCGCCGTCGCGCCGCTCATATAGGAGGCCTCGATGATCGCGTCCTTGGAGTAGAAGCCCGCGAACCCGAATACGCCGAGGACGCCGACGCCGGTGATGGCGAGCGTGCCGGCCATCATCGCCCAGAAGGTGAGCGGGATCTCCTTACGGAGGCCGCCGTAGAAGCGCATGTCCTGCTCGTGATGCATGGCGTGGATCACCGAGCCGGCGCCGAGGAACAGCAGGGCCTTGAAGAAGGCGTGCGTGAAGAGGTGGAACATCGCCGCCGAATAGGCGCCGACGCCCGCCGCGAAGAACATGTAGCCGAGCTGCGAGCAGGTCGAATAAGCGATCACGCGCTTGATGTCGTTCTGCACCGTGCCGACCGTGGCGGCGAATAGCGCGGTGGCGGCGCCGACGAAGGTCACCACGCCCAATGCGGTCGGGCTCACCTCGAACATCGGCGACAGGCGGCAGACCATGAACACGCCGGCCGTCACCATGGTGGCGGCGTGGATGAGGGCGGAGACCGGCGTCGGGCCTTCCATCGCGTCCGGCAGCCAGGTGTGGAGGCCGAGCTGCGCCGACTTGCCCATCGCGCCGATGAAGAGGAGCAGGCAAAGCGTCGTCATCACGTCGACGCGCATGCCGAGGAAGCCGAAGGTCGCGCCCGCCATGGCCGGCGCCGCTTCCAGAATCTCCGGGATCGAGACGGTGCCGAAGACCAGGAAGGTGCCGAAGATACCGAGGCTGAAGCCGAAATCGCCGACGCGGTTGACGACGAATGCCTTAATCGCGGCCGCATTGGCCGACGGCTTGTGATACCAAAAGCCGATCAGCAGGTAGGACGCAAGGCCGACGCCTTCCCAACCGAAGAACATCTGGACGAGATTGTCCGCTGTCACGAGCATCAGCATCGCGAAGGTGAAGAGGCTGAGATAGGCGAAGAAGCGCGGCTGGTCCGGATCCTCCTCCATATAGCCCCAGGAGTAGAGGTGGACGAGCGCGGACACGGTCGTCACCACCACCAGCATCACTGCTGTGAGCGCATCGACGCGGAGCGCCCAATCGACCTGGAGATCGCCGGAACGGATCCAGGCGAGCACCGGATGGAGCTGCGACGTCTCGGTCCCGGCCATGAAGCCGAGGAAGACCGGCCATGACAGCGCGCACGAGACGAACAGGGCACCGGTCGTGATCAGCTTGGCCGGAACGTTGCCGATCATGCGGTTGCCGAGGCCCGCAATGATCGCAGCGACCAGGGGCAGGAAGACGATCGCCTGAATCATCTCAGCCCTTCATCTGGTTGATGTCGTCGACCGCGATCGTGCCGCGGCCGCGGAAATAGATGACGAGAATGGCGAGGCCGATCGCCGCCTCGCCCGCCGCGACGGTGAGGACGAACATCGCGAAGACCTGCCCGACCATGTCGCCGAGGAAGGCGGAGAAGGCGACGAGGTTGATGTTCACGGCGAGCAGGATCAGCTCGATGGCCATCAGGATGACGATGATGTTCTTGCGGTTGAGGAAGATGCCGAACACGCCGAGGACGAACAGGATCGCGGCGACGACGAGGTAATGGCCGAGGCCGATCACAGCTCGACCCCCTGCCCGACCGGCTGGTTGACGTTGCGCACGGCATCTTCGGGACGGCGGCGGACCTGGGCGGAGATGTTCTGCGGCCGGGTGCCGCCGCGGGTGCGGTGGGTGAGGACGATCGCGCCGATCATCGCCACCAGCAGGACGAGCCCGGCGCCTTCGAAGATGTAGAGGTAGCGCGTGTACAGCACGGTGCCGAGCTGTTCGATGTTCGGAATGGCCGCGTTCACCGGCGCCGCCTTGGCCGTCGCCATGATTCCGCCGGCATTCCAGGCGGCGATGGCGAATACGATCTCGGCCAGCAGCACGATCGCGAGCAGGGTCCCGAACGGCAGATAGCGGGCAAAGCCGGCGCGCATCTCCGCGAAATCGACGTCGAGCATCATGACGACGAACAGGAACAGCACCGCGACCGCGCCCACGTAGACGATCACCAGCAGCATCGCGATGAACTCGGCGCCCAGGAGCAGCATCAGCCCCGCCGCATTGAAGAAGGCGAGGATCAGCCAGAGCACGCTGTGCACCGGGTTCCGGCTCGCGATCGTCATCACGCCGGAGGCGATCACGACGGCCGCGAACAGGTAAAAGGCAAAGGCTTGGATCACGTAATTCAGGTGCCCTGGGATTCGTGCGGCGGCTTAGCGATAGGGTGCATCGGCGGCAAGGTTGGCAGCGAGCGCGCGCTCCCACTTGTCGCCGTTGTCGAGCAGCTTCTGCTTGTCGTACAGCAGCTCCTCACGGGTCTCGGTCGAGAATTCCATGTTCGGCCCCTCGACGATCGCATCGACCGGGCATGCCTCCTGGCAGAAGCCGCAATAGATGCACTTGGTCATGTCGATGTCGTAGCGCGTGGTGCGGCGGCTGCCGTCCTCGCGCGGCTCGGCCTCGATCGTGATCGCCAGCGCCGGGCACACCGCCTCGCACAGCTTGCAGGCGATGCAGCGCTCTTCCCCATTCGGGTAACGGCGCAAGGCATGCTCACCGCGGAAGCGCGGGGAAATGGGGTTCTTCTCGTAGGGATAGTTGATCGTCGCCTTCGGCTTGAAGAAATATTTCAGCGTCAGCGCGTGCGCCTTCACGAATTCCCACAGGAAGAAGGACTTGATCCAGTGCTTGATCATGATGCGGCTCCGGCCGCGGCGCGGCTAGCGAGATTGGGCATGCGGCTCCGGCAGGAAGGCATGTAGCGGTCGGCCTCGCGCTCGGTGCGGATCGAGAAGAGCACGCCCGGATCGGTCGGGCATTGGGACTTGGTGGCGAGCAGATAGCCGGACACCAGGAACACCCAGATCAGCGAGATGGGCAGGAAGATCTTCCAGCCGAGCCGCATCAGCTGGTCGTAGCGGAAGCGCGGCACGGTCGCCTTCACCCAGGAGAAGATGAAGAAGAACAGGAGGATCTTGGCGAAGAACCAGAAGATGCCTGGGATCGCGTAGAGCGGCTCCCAGTCGATCGGGGGCAGCCAGCCGCCCCAGAAGAGCGTGGCGTTGAGGCCGCACATCAAGAGCACGTTGCCGTACTCACCGAGCCAGAAGAGCGCGAAGCTCATCGACGAATATTCGGTCTGGAAACCGGCGACGAGCTCGGATTCCGCCTCGGTGAGGTCGAACGGCGCGCGTGCCGTCTCGGCGAGGGCCGAGATGAAGAAGATGATGCTCAGCGGGAACAGCAAGGGATTGAAGCCGAACCCGTTGATAGACCAGACGTGGCTGCGCTGCGCCTCGATGATGCCGCCGAGATTGAAGGTGCCGGCCCAGAGGATGACGCCGATCAGCACGAAGCCGATCGAGACCTCGTAGCTCACCATCTGCGCGGCGGCGCGGAGGGCGGAGTAGAAGGGATATTTGGAGTTGGACGACCAGCCCGCGATCACCACGCCATAGACCGACAGCGAGGAGACGGCGAGGATGTAGAGCAGGCCGACATTGATGTCGGCGAGCACCATGTCCGGCCCGAACGGGATCACCGCCCAGCCGATCAAAGCGAGGGTGAAGGTGAGGATCGGCGCGAGCAGGAACAGGCCGCGGTTCGCCGAGGACGGGATGATGGTCTCCTTGAGGAAGACCTTGAGGCCGTCGGCGAAGCTCTGGAGGAGGCCGAACGGCCCGACCACGTTCGGTCCGCGCCGGAGCGCCATCGCCGCCCAGATCTTGCGGTCGGCATAGATGATCATCGCCACCGCCAGCATCAGCGGCAGCGCGATCATCAGGATGAGGATGAGGGTCGCCGCGAACCAGCCGAGGCCGTAGCCGAGCGTTCCCTGGAACCACTCGGTCATTCGGCGGCCTCCTGGAAGGTCTGCCCGTGCAGGATCTCGGCGGAGCAGCGCTGCAGCGTCGGCGAGGCGCGGGCAATGGGGTTGGTAAGGTAGAAGTCCTCGATCGGATAGCTGATCGGGCCGCTGAGCCGCGGCGCGGGCGCGCTGGGTGCCGGCAGCGGATCGAAAGTAGTGAGGCCGGATACAGTCAGATGCGGCCGCTCGGCGCCGATCGCGGCGCGAAGCTGCGAGAGGTCGTCGAACGGCAGCGTCTTGCCAAGCACGTCCGACAGGGCACGGAAGATGGTCCAGTCGACGCGTGCCTCGCCGGGCGGATCGACGGCGCGCTCGGAAAGCTGCACGCGGCCTTCCAGATTGACGTAGGTGCCGTGCTTCTCCGTGTAGGCAGCGGCTGGAAGGATCACGTCAGCCTGCCGCGCCCCCTGATCCCCATGGGTGCCGATATAGACGGTGAAGGTGTTGGCGAAGGCGGAGAGATCCGCCTCGTCGACGCCGAGCAGGAAGAGCGCCTTCAAGGCCCCTGCCCTCGCGCGGATCGCTTCCACGCCACCGTCCGTGGTGAAGCCGACATCGAGCGCGCCGACGCGCGAGGCGGCGGTGTGCAGGACGTTCAACGTCGCGCCCAGGAAGGTCGTCGCCGCGCGGCTCGCCTCATAGGCTCCCGGCGTCGCGAGCGCGCCCATGCCGACGATCACCGCCGGTGCGCCAGCCCCTCGGAAAGCGTCGATCAGCTCGCGCGGAAGCTTGCCGAGCAAGGCAAGGTCATTGCCGAGGTCGGTGACCGGATAGGTCAGGTCGACCGGCTCGCCGATCCGGAAGACGCGGGCGCCGTTCTTGATCGCCTTGCGGATACGCGTGTTGACGAGCGGCGCCTCCCAGCGGGGGTTGGAGCCGACGAGGAGGATCGCCCCCGCTTCCTCGATACCGGCAATGGTCGAGGCGAAGCGATAGGCGGCCGGTGCGGAGACATCGAAGTGCGCTCCGTCCGTCCGGCATTCGTGCAGCGTGGAGCCATAGCGGCCGAGCAGAGCCTTCAGGGCATAGATGCTCTCGAGATCCTGCAGGTCTCCGGCGAGGCCCGCGACCTGGTCGCCGCCGGCGCCCTCAAGCTGCGCGGCGATATGCTCGAACGCCTCTTCCCAGGTCGCCTGCTGCAGCTTGCCGCCGCGGCGGATCCACGGCCGATCGAGACGGCGGCGGAGCAGGCCGTCCACGGCATGACGCGTCTTGTCGTGCGCCCACTCCTCGTTCACGTCCTCGTTGAGGCGAGGCAGAGCGCGCATCACCTCGCGCTGGCGGGCGTCGATGCGGATGTTGGTGCCGACCGCGTCCATGACGTCGATGCCGGGGATCTTGCGGAGCTCCCAAGGCCGCGCCTCGAAGCTGTAGGGCTTAGAGACGAGCGCACCGACCGGGCAGAGATCGACGACGTTGCCGCTCAGTTCGGAGGTCAAAGTGCCTTCCAAATAGGAGGTGATCTCCTCATTCTCGCCGCGGCCGATCAGCCCGATCTCCTCGACGCCGGCGACTTCCTCGGCGAAGCGCACGCAGCGCGTGCACTGGATGCACCGGGTCATGATCGTCTTGACGACCGGACCCATATATTTCTCGGTCACCGCCCGCTTGTTCTCCGCGAAGCGCGAGTGGCCTCGGCCATAGGCCATGGCCTGGTCCTGCAAGTCGCATTCGCCGCCCTGGTCACAGATCGGGCAATCGAGCGGGTGGTTGATGAGCAGGAACTCCATCACCCCTTCCCGCGCCTTCTTCACGGTCTCGGAGGTGGTGATGATCTCCTGCCCTTCGGAAGTCGGCAGCGCGCACGACGCCTGCGGCTTGGGCGGCCCGGGCTTCACCTCCACCAGGCACATACGGCAATTGCCCGCGATGGTGAGGCGCTCGTGATAGCAGAAGCGCGGCACTTCCTTGCCCGCCATCTCGCACGCCTGGAGCACGGTCGCCCCCTGCGGAACCTCGATCTCCACCCCGTCGACCTTCACTTTGGGCATGAGCGGCCCAGTCCTTCCCTTTAGTCGCGCTGCGCCAGGCCGCTGCCGGCCGCGCTGTCTATGCTGCGGTAGGCCGCAGTCGCCAGGATCGCGCGCAACCCACCAACATTGCTTTCCAACTTCGCGGCCGACGCAGAGCAGGCCGCGATGGCAGGCGCCAGCGCCCGCACGGCGGCTGCCTCGGCCTCGCTGCCGACATCGCTGGCCAGCAGCTGGCCGGTTTCATCCGGCACGCCCCGCACGACGCAGATGGCGATCTGGTCGCTAGGAGAATAAGCTGGTGTCGCCGGCTTCATGGCAGCGCGCGCCAGCCGGACGTTCAGTGGCTGCGGATTGCGCTTCAACAACCGCTCAGCCATCGCACCGGCGAAGAGCAGGCCGCCCGATCGCAACCGGCCCCGCTGCCGGAAGCAGCTCTCGTTCGCGCGGACGAGACGCCGCAGGCTGGTCCGATAGCTCCGGTTCGTGAAATCGCTGCGGAGGGTCTCGGAGGCCAGCTCCGTGCTCCCGTCGGCAACGCAGGCGCCAAAGCCGTGGATAGCTATCCGTGCCTCAGGCGTCGACTTATTCTCGTCCTCATAGAAGAGGTCATGGGCCGGCGACAGCGAGCGCTCCGGCGGGAAGTCGGCCGATAGCGGCCCCTGGCTCGGCTGAGGCGCGTCCTGGACGAGCATCGCCACGGCAAGCAGGGTGGTGATCATTCCACTGCCTCCTCTCTCCAGGTCATCGGGCTGCCACCGACGCCGTGCTCGGTCCGGCACGAAGCAGAGCCTCGGCGAGCAGGAAGCGGATCCAGGGCGCGTTCAAGCGAACTCTGAAACCCGGCATGCACGCCCTGAAGTCGTTCCAAAGGGCAGCAACAGCCGCCTTTTCCTTTGCACTACCCGGCTGCGTCTGAAGCAGGTTTTGGACTTCGCTGCGGTGTCCCGACGTATAGCAGCGCGCGACGCCGTGAAGGTCGCGGACTTCTGCCGGGCTCGGGCTCGGAAGCCGATACTCGTCGGGGACACCCTCGGATTTCAGCAGCCCTTCGGCGATGGCGCCGCGGGCAAAGAGAGTCGGCATCGACATGCGGGTGCCGCCGAACAGACAGGTATTGTGCTCGCCGTAAACGAGCCGCTTGAAAGCCTTGTCCTCCTCCGGCGAGTCAGGGACGGTGGCGATCAAGCTGAGCGCAGCCTGCCGCCGCGTCTTGGCAAAACACAGCCCGAATACTTGCAGCTCGCGGAAAGGCTGGGCGTTGGTCGAAGGCGAAGCACTCGAGTGCCCCGACTGTCCGGTTCCCAGCTGAGCGCCTGCCTGCTGGGCGCAAAGCAAAGCGATCAGCGCTCCGCACCAAAAAGTCTTCATTCCGCCGCCTCCAGCTGCTGGCCCTGGCGCTCCTTGATGCGGCGCTCGAGCTCGGGGCGGTAGTGGCGGATGAGGCCTTGGATCGGCCAGGCGGCGGCGTCGCCGAGCGCGCAGATGGTGTGGCCTTCGACCTGCTTGGTGACATCCCAGAGCATGTCGATCTCGTGGATCTCGGCATTGCCTTCGCGCAGCCGCTCCATGACCCGCCACATCCAACCCGTGCCTTCGCGGCAGGGCGTGCACTGGCCGCAGCTCTCATGCTTGTAAAAGTAGCTGATGCGGCTGATCGCGCGGACGATGTCGGTCGATTTGTCCATCACGATGACGGCCGCCGTCCCAAGGCCCGACTGCAGATCCTTGAGGCCATCGAAATCCATCGGCGCGTCGATGATCTGCTCGGCCGGCACGACCGGGACCGAGGATCCGCCGGGGATGACGGCCAGGAGATTGTCCCAGCCGCCGCGGATGCCGCCGGCGTGGCGGTCGATCAGCTCGCGGAACGGCACTGACATCGCGTCCTCGACGACGCAGGGCTTGTTCACATGGCCGGATATCTGGAAGAGCTTGGTGCCCTCGTTTTTCTCGCGGCCGAAGCTCTTGAACCAGGCGGCGCCGCGGCGGAGGATGGTTGGGACGACCGCGATGCTCTCGACATTGTTGACCGTCGTCGGGCAGCCGTAGAGGCCGGCGCCCGCCGGGAAAGGCGGCTTGAGGCGGGGCATGCCGCGCTTGCCCTCGAGGCTTTCGAGCAGCGCCGTTTCTTCGCCGCAAATGTAGGCGCCGGCGCCGCGGTGGACGAAGACGTCGAAATCGTAGCCCGACTTGGCCGCATTCTTGCCGAGCAGGCCGTAATCATAGGCCTCCTGCACGGCGGCGAAGAGCACTTCCGCCTCGCGGATGAATTCGCCGCGTATGTAGATGTAGGCGGCGCGGGCGCGCATCGCGAAGCCGGCGATCAGCGCGCCTTCGATCAGCTTGTGCGGATCGTGGCGGATGATCTCGCGGTCCTTGCACGAGCCGGGCTCGGACTCGTCGGCGTTGATGACGAGGAAGTTCGGACGCGTGGGCGTCGGCTCCTTGGGCATGAAGCTCCACTTCATGCCGGTCGGGAAACCTGCGCCGCCGCGGCCGCGCAGGCCCGAATTCTTGATCTCGTCGATGATCGCGTCCTGGCCGAGCGTCATCAGGCCCTTGGTATTGTCCCAGTCGCCGCGCTTCTGTGCCGCCTTCAGCCCCCAATGCTGGTAGCCGTAGACGTTGGTGAAAATGCGATCCCTATCCTCAAGCACGGGCGGCGGCTCCCACGATGCGCTTCAGGGCTGGCAGGATTGCGAGCCAGGAAGCAGCCGCAACGGCGCCGGTGGCGGCCGCCTGAGCGAAGCTTCCGTCCAGGAGACCGAGTGTTAGGAAGGCGCTGCCGAACACGGCGGACGATCCCAACTGCGAGCCGGCAAGGCGTTGATAGAGGCTCATTTCCACTGCCCCCGATAATCGTGGTTCTCGCTCACCATCTCGGCAAGCGAGGTCGGCCCGCCCTCCGGCGCGCTGGTCTGGCGAGGGATTTGCGGACCCGGCTTCGGCATCCGACCTGCCGCCAGCGCTTCGAGCACCGCAATGGTGCTCTCGAAGGTGAGATCCTCGTAATTATCGTCGTTGATCTGCACCATCGGCGCATTGGCGCAGGCGCCGAGGCATTCGACCTCGGTAAGGGTGAAGAGGCCGTCCGGCGTCGTCTGCCCCTTCTTCAACCCCTTTGCGTAGCAGGCGTCGAGCACATCGTCCGAGCCGCGCAGCATGCAGGGCGTCGTGCCGCAGACCTGGACATGGTAGCGGCCGACCGGGCACAGGTTGAACATGGTGTAGAAGGTCGCGACCTCATAGGCGCGCATGTAGGGCATGCCGAGATAGGCGGCGACATATTCGATCACCGGCACCGGCAGCCAGCCTTGCGTCTCCGTCTCCGCGCCGACCTGACGCTGGGCGAGATCGAGCAAGGGGATGATCGCGCTCTGCTGCCGCCCCGGCGGATAGCGGCCGACGATCACCCGCGACTGCCGCTCATTCTCCGGCGTCCAGGTGAAGCCGCCCCAGCGGGCGCGCACTTCCTTCATGTCGATGCTGTTGGGGAGGATGTCAGCCATCGACAGTCTCGCTGGAGGATTTCTTGAACCAGAAGAACCAAAGCACCGCCAGAGCCACCAAGCCTCCTGCACCGTAACCGGCGGCTCCGAAATCGCCGAGCGCCTCCGCCCCGTGACCCCGACCTATGTAGAGGCCGATGGCGACAGCGAAGGCGATCGGCTTCGCTGGCAACATGGTGAGATGCTTCACGAAAAAATGCGCGATGAGCGCCGCCAGCCCCACATTGAGGAACATGGTCAGGAAAGGCCCTGTAAACTCGGTCACCGGTCGCACTCCCCGAAGACGATGTCCATCGCGCCTAGGATCGCGGTGGCGTCGGCGAGCATGTGGCCCTTGGTCATGAAGTCCATCGCCTGGAGGTGGCTGAAGGCGGTCGGGCGGATCTTCACGCGATAGGGCTTATTGGTGCCGTCCGAGACGATGTAGATGCCGAACTCGCCCTTGGGGCTCTCGGTTGCCACGTAGACCTCGCCGGCGGGAACGTGGAAACCCTCGGTGTAGAGCTTGAAGTGGTGGATGAGCGCTTCCATCGACTGCTTCATCTCGCCGCGCTTGGGCGGGGCGACCTTGCGGTCCAGCGACAGCACCGGGCCTTCCGGCATCTGCTGGAGGCACTGCTTCATGATCCGCGCGGACTGGCGGACCTCCTCGACCCGCACCATCATACGGTCGTAGCAATCGCCCTTGGTGCCGACGGGAATGTCGAACTCCATCCGGTCGTAGACGTCGTAGGGCTGCGACTTGCGGATGTCCCAGGGGATGCCGGCGGCGCGGATCATCGGGCCGGAGAAGCCCCAGGCGAGCGCATCCTCCTTCGAAACGACGGCGATGTCGACGTTGCGCTGCTTGAAGATGCGGTTGTCCACGACGAGGCTGAGCGCGTCCTCGAACAGCTCCGGCAGACGATTGTCGAGCCAGTCGGCAATGTCGGTGAGGAGCTTCAGCGGCACGTCCTGATGGACGCCGCCAGGACGGAAATAAGCGGCATGCATGCGAGCGCCGGACGCGCGCTCGTAGAAGTTCATCAGGTCTTCGCGCAGCTCGAACAGCCACAGGTTCGGCGTCATCGCGCCGACGTCCATGACGTGGCTGCCGATGTTGAGCAGGTGGTTGGAGATGCGGGTCAACTCGGCAAAGAAGACCCGGAGATATTGAGCGCGGAGCGGCACTTCGAGGTCGAGCAATTTCTCGACGGCGAGCACATAACTGTGCTCCATCGACATCGGCGAGACGTAGTCGAGGCGGTCCATATAGGGGAGCGCCTGGAGATAGGTCTTGTGCTCGCAGAGCTTCTCGGTGCCGCGGTGGAGCAGGCCGACATGGGGATCGACGCGCTCGACGATTTCGCCGTCGAGTTCGAGCACCAGCCGGAGCACGCCGTGGGCGGCCGGATGCTGCGGGCCGAAATTGATCGTGTAATTGGCGATCTCGGACTGGGTGGCGCCGGTGGCGGCGGCCTCCTCCTCGGTCCAGATCTCGGTCGCGCTGGTGCTCATTTCTTCACCTCGCCGGCCGCGTTGGCGGGGGTCGGCGCGCCGGGCGCCTGCCCTTGCACCTTCTCGTCGCCGGGCAGGATATATTCGGCGCCTTCCCAAGGGCTGAGGAAGTCGAAGCTGCGGAAGTCCTGGGCGAGCTTCACGGGCTCGTAGACCACGCGCTTCTGCTCCTCGGAATAGCGCATCTCGACATAGCCGGTGAGCGGGAAATCCTTGCGGAAGGGATGACCGCGAAAGCCATAGTCGGTGAGGATGCGACGGAGGTCCTGATTGCCTTCGAACAGGACGCCGAACAGGTCGAAGACCTCGCGCTCCAGCCAACCGGCGACGGGCCACAGGCCGGTGACGGACGGGACCGGATTCTCCTCGTCGGTCATGACGCGGACGCGGATGCGGTGGTTCTTCGTCACGGACAGGAGATGGTAGACGACGTCGAACCGCTCAGCCCGCTGCGGATAATCGACGCCGGCAATCTCCATCAGCTGCTGATATTCGAAGCGGTCGCGCAAGGTGCGGCAGACCTCGACGATGCTCTCGCGCCGGACGGTGATGCTGTCCTCGAACGCCTCGTGCTTGGCCTCGACGAAGGCGTCGCCGAGCGCGGCCTTCACTTCATCGATGATGCCGTCGCGACGAGCGATGCGGGGGGCGGACGTGCGTGGCATGGTTCAGCGCGAGCCCATCAACGCTCAATCGTGCCGACGCGGCGGATTTTCCGCTGCAGCTGCATAATGCCGTAGAGCAGGGCCTCGGCGGTCGGCGGACAGCCCGGGACGTAGATGTCGACCGGGACGATCCGGTCGCAGCCGCGCACGACGCTGTAGCTGTAATGATAATAGCCGCCGCCATTGGCGCAGCTGCCCATCGAGATGACGTAGCGCGGCTCCGACATCTGGTCGTAAACCCGGCGCAGCGCCGGCGCCATCTTGTTGCAGAGCGTGCCCGCGACGATCATCACGTCCGACTGGCGCGGTGACGCGCGGGGCGCGACGCCAAATCTTTCAAGGTCATAGCGCGGCATGTTCACATGGATCATCTCGACCGCGCAGCAGGCGAGGCCGAAGGTCATCCACCAGAGCGAGCCGGTCCGGGCCCACTGGAACAGGTCTTCGGTGGACGTGACCAGAAAGCCCTTGTCCGCGACTTCGGACTGGAGCTGGTTGAAATATTCCGGATCCGGCTGTTGGAGGTCGGCCGGGCGCTGGTTCTCGTGGCGCGGATCGAGGATCACTCCCATTCGAGCGCTCCCTTCTTCCAGGCGTAGACGAAGCCGAGGGTGAGCTCGACCAGGAAGATCATCATCGCGGCCCAGCCGGCAATGCCGATCGTCCCCAGCGACACCGCCCAGGGGAAGAGGAAGGCGGCTTCGAGGTCGAAGATGATGAACAGGATCGCGACCAGGTAGAAGCGGACGTCGAACTGCGAGCGGCTGTCCTCGAAGGCCGGGAAGCCGCATTCATATTCGGCGAGCTTGTCCGGATAGGGGTTGGACGCCCCGGTCAGCTTGGCGACCATCATCGGCAGGAACACGAACGAGGTCGACAGGCCGAGCGCCACGCCGAGGAACAACAGGATAGGCAGATATTCGGCGGCGGTGGACGCCATCGAGAGTCTCCAGGAGGATGCTTGGCGCGGCTTCTAGGCCAGCGGACCCGCCACCGCAACCGCTAGCGGAAGCCCGGAAGATCAGGCGTTTGCAAGGACGCGAAGCGCCACTTTGCCGGTGCCGCTGGCGAGCATACCAATCCGGCGCGCGGCCGCTTCGGAAAGGTCGATCGCGCGGTCGCCGTGGAAGGGACCGCGGTCGTTGATCCGAACCGTGACGCTCTTGCCGCTCAGCGCCTCGGTCACCTGCACGATGGTGCCGAGCGGCAGCGTCTTGTGGGCGGCGGTGAGCAGCTCGGGATCGAAAATCTCGCCGCTGGCGGTCGGCCGGCCGGCAAAGTCGTCGCCATAATAGCTGGCTTCCACAACCTTCGCGTCGTGAGCCAAGGGTGGCAAATCCTGAGACTCAGCTTCAGTTTCGATGTCGGCCGCCTCGGCTGCGGTGGGCAACGCCGTCGCCGCAACCGTCACCGGCACGGCCATTTTGGGGATCGCCATGCCACCGAAGCCGAGCAGGGCCGCGGTCGGCGTGGTCGCCATCAGCGCCGCCCGCACGTGCCGGCGCCTGAGCCTGAGGCGGCGAAGCGCCTTCAACCGCCTGAGGCGGCTCGGCGATGTCCGGGTTCTTCTCGGCATGGCCGAAAAGCGAGTTCCAGAGGGGATCCGTTCCGCCGGTTGCGATGGACGAGCCAACCACTGCGTCGAAGCGAATGCTCTAGCCGCGCAGTGCGCGCGCGACGAGCTTGTGCAGCTTGGAATGGATCTGGTCGTTGGCTGCGAGCACCTGGCCGGTGTCGAGCGCCTTGTCGGCGCCCCTGAAGTCGGTGACGAAGCCGCCCGCCTCCCGGACCAGCAGGATGCCGGCGGCGATGTCCCACATCTTCAGGCTTTCTTCCCAGAAGCCATCGTACCGTCCCGCCGCCACCCAGGCGAGATCGAGCGCAGCCGAGCCGAAGCGGCGGATCCCCGCCACTTCCGGCGAGACGCCTTCTAGGATGCGGTTGAAGCGATCGAGATCGCCGTGGCCGAAATAGGGAATGCCGGTGGCGATCAGGGTGTCGGCGAGATCGCGCCGCGACGACACCCGCAGGCGCCGCTCGTTGAGCCAGGCGCCCCTGCCCTTTTCCGCCCAGAAGCTTTCGTCGGTGAGCGGCTGGTAGACCAGCCCTTGAGTGATGTCGCCCCAGCCGCCGCCGAGCTTCGGCTCCTGGACCGCGATCGACATGGCGAAATGCGGGATGCCGTGGAGGAAATTGGAAGTGCCGTCGATCGGGTCGATCACCCAGCGCGGCATGGCGGGATCGCCCTCTATAATGCCGCCTTCCTCGAGGTGGAAGCCCCAGTCCGGGCGCCCATGACGGAGCTCCTCGACCAGCGTCTGCTCGGCCCGCTTGTCAGCCATCGACACGAAGTCGGCCGGCCCCTTGCGGCTGACCTGGAGCTGCTCGACCTCGCCGAAATCGCGCCGGATACGCGGCGCCGCCTTACGGGCGGCACGCTGCATGACGGTGATGAGGCCGGAATGAGATACCACGCTTATTCCTTAGACTTAAGATCAGCAGTCCTGCGTAGCATCACAAAGCAGCTTTTGGCTTTGTTCGACTTGCCTTTGACCAGCTTTCAGCGATTCTAGCCGAGCTGCCGCCCGTTCGGCTTCAGCCTTCTCCCGCTCAGCGTTCTTACGAACGTCGTCGAGATAGGGCGCAGCCCTCTCTAACGTGTCTACTTTGTTGGCAAGGTCATCGATACGAGAAGACTGGTATTGAAGATCCTGTCGGAGCCGTTCTTCAACGGTTGATTCAGGTTCACCACATGCCTGAGCGAGGAAAGCAGCGCTCAAGAGGATTGCCGACCTCACCGATCACCTCGCCGAATTAATCCGCCCTGCGGATGTAGGTCTGTTCGTAAACGTCGACGACGATCCGGGTTCCGCTCGAAATATGCGGCGGCACCATGACCCGCACGCCATTGTCGAGGATCGCAGGCTTGTAGCTGGACGAGGCGGTCTGCCCCTTCACCACCGCGTCGGCCTCGACGATCGTCGCCTCGATCTGGTCGGGGAGCTGCACGCTGATCGGCCGCTCGTTGTAGAGCTCCATCACCACGTCCATGCCGTCCTGCAGGAAGGCGGCGGGCTCGCCGATCAGGTCCTTCGGGAGCTGGACCTGCTCGTAATTCTCCTTGTCCATGAAAACGAGATCGTCGCCTTCGGCATAGAGGAACTGAAAGTCCTTGGTGTCGAGCCGAACGCGCTCGACCGTCTCGGCCGAGCGGAAGCGGACGTTGTTCTTGCGGCCGTCGATGAGGTTCTTCATCTCGACCTGCATATAGGCGCCGCCCTTGCCCGGCTGCGTGTGCTGGATCTTGACCGCGCGCCAGATGCCGCCTTCATATTCGATGATGTTGCCGGGACGGATGTCCACGCCGCTGATCTTCATGCCGATGCTCGCTGAATTCGGGAAAGCGGCGCTTTAGCGAGCGGCCCCGCGCCCGGCAAGGAGCGGATAGGGATTGACCGGCGTGCCCTGATGCCAGCGCTCGCCAGGCTTCATGCGGTGAATGGCAAAATGCAGGTGCGGCCCATCTGGATTGGAGTTGCCGGTAACCCCGACGCGCCCGATCGGATCGCCTCGCCGGATCACCTGCCCTTCCTTGAGGCCGGGGGCGTAGTCCTGAAGATGGGCGTAGTAATAGATCCACTGCCCGTCGCCGGAGCGGACATAGGCGGTGATCCCGCCGCCGCCGTCGCTGAAGAACAGCTTCTCGAGCTTGCCGGGCGCGGCTGCGACGACGGGCGTGCCATGATCGGCCATGATGTCAATCGCATCATGCGAGCGGCCGCCGCCGCGTGACTGAGTGTAGGTGTCGACGAGCTGGGCGACCTGGATGCCGGCCACCGGAATGGCGAGACCGGACGGGCCGACATTGACCTCGCCTGCCGCCTCGGCGGTCGAGGCTTTCTTCTCCGCCACCTCCTGCGGCGGCTCGGCCTTCTGCTGCCGCGTGCCACGATTGCCGTAGGCGTAGATCCAGAATGCGCTGGTCGCGGCCGCCACGATGACGGCCGTGACCAGGTTCGAAAGAATGAGCTTCAGCTTCCCCATCCGGAAAGCTTATCCAGGTTAGGCCTGGAAGACCACCGGCATGCCGTCCTCGATCATCTGGGTGAGCCGTGCGGCGTCCCAGTTGGTGAGGCGGACGCAGCCATGGCTCTCGGCTCGCTTGATCGTTTCCGGGCTGTTGGTGCCGTGGATGCCGATATGCTCCCGGTTGAGGTCGATCCAGACCACACCGACCGGGCCGTTAGGCCCCGGCGGGAGCATCTGCTCCGGCTCGTCGTCCTTCACGTCCCAGAAGAGCTGGGGCTGGTATTTGAACGGCGGGTTGAACGCGACCGTGTTCACCTTCCAATTGCCGAGCGGCAGCGGGTCCCTCTCGCTGCCCATCGTCGCCGGGAATTGTGCGATCATGCGGCCATTCTCGCCATAGACGTGGACGACCTTGTCCGACTTGTCGACGACGACGCGCGCCGCCTTCGGCTGATCGGCGCTGACGTTGAGGTCGCTCAGCAGCTGGGCGACGTCGGGCTTCACATTCTGATAGCTGCGCGAGGACGGCAGCACGTTGGGCAGGCGGAGCACGGAACCGGCGCCGAGCCGCGTGTCGGGGCTGTTGAGCGCGATGATGGTCTGCGGCGTGGTGTGGAACTTCTCGGCGATCTTCTCGAGCAGGTTGCGATAGGTGAGCCGCTCGAGCTTCGCCTGCTGCTCCGGCTCCTTGGGGACGGGACCGAAGGGACCGCGCGCATCACTCTCGTCGATGCGGAGCCGGCGAGTCGAAGGCGCCCGATCGCGGAGCAATGCGGCACGCGTCGCCTGGTCGAGCTGCCCCGTTTCCTGAAGCCCGCGCGCCTGCTGGAAGCCCTTCAGCGCCGCCTCGAAGGAAATGCCGGCCATGCCGTCGATCACGCCGGGAGAGAAGCCCGCGCGATCCAGCAGCACCTGGGCATGGAAGACGGTGCCGTCGAACTTGTCGTCAGCCGCCGACGCGGCCTGCTGCGGCTTTTGCTGCTCGGCCTGGTTCGCCTTCGCGCGCTCCTCTGGATTTTGCGCAACCGCAGCGCCGGCGACGGCGATCGCCATCGTGCTGAGAAGGAAAGTATTGACGAGATGGGACTTCTGCACGGGGCTACGCTCCACAAAGCTACTTGGGGTTCGTGCCTCCAACGCGGCAGGCGAAACTTATTTCCACGCCTCGCGCTTGAAGTCGGGCGATGAAGACCTTCGGGACGATCCGGATCGGCTGCTCGGGCTGGAACTACAAGCATTGGCGGGAGGACTTCTATCCGAAGGGCCTGCCGGTGAAGCGCTGGTTCGACCATTATGCGGCGACCTTCGATACGGTCGAGATCAACAACAGCTTCTACATGCTGCCGAAGGCGGAGACCTTCGACAAATGGCGCGAGCAGGCGCCGCCCGGCTTCTGCTATGCCGTGAAGGCGAACCGCTTTCTCACCCAGGCCAAGAAGCTCAAGGATTGCGCCGCGCCGCTCGAGCGCATGCTGACGCCGATGCGGCACCTTGGGAGCACACTCGGGCCGATCCTCTACCAGCTCCCGCCGCGCTTCCGGATCAACCTGGAGCGCCTTTCCGAATTTATCGACCTCCTTCCGCGCGACCTCACCCACGTCTTCGAGTTCCGGGAGAAGAGCTGGCTGACGGAGGAGGTGCTGGCACTGCTCGACGCGCGGGGCGTCTCCTTCTGCGCCCATGACATGCCGGGCTCAGCGACGCCGCGCTGGGCGGCAGGTCCGATCGGCTATGTCCGCTTCCATGGCGGCGAGGGCAAATATTGGGGCCGCTATTCCGACGAGCGGCTGCTCTCATGGACCGACTGGATCGTAGAACAATCGCGGCTCGGCCGCGACGTCTGGTGCTATTTCAACAACGACATCCACGCCCACGCCATCGACGACGCACTCACGCTCAGATCGATGGTGGCGCAGGCGGCGCGCTAGCGGGACATCGCCTTCTCGAAGGCGGCGACGGCCGCCGCTGGACCGTCCGCATGGGCCCAGACGCTGTTGCAGACCGCCAGGAAGTCGGCACCGGCTTCGACGAGCGGCCGGGCATTGGCGGGCGTAATGCCGCCGATCGCCACGCAGGGTATTTCGAACAAGGTCGACCACCAGCCGAGGATCGAGGGATCGGGGCGGTGGATCGTCTCCTTCGTTCCGGTCGGGAAGAAAGCGCCGAAGGCGACATAGTCGGCGCCCGCCTCGCCGGCTTCCATGGCGAGGTGCCGGCTGTCGTGGCAGGTGACGCCGACCTGCGCGGACGCGCCGAGCAGGCGCCTCGCCTCTCGGGGATCGCCGTCGCCCTGGCCGAGATGGACGCCGTCGGCCCCGCAAGCCTTGGCGAGATCCATGCGGTCGTTGAGGATGAAGCCGACGTCCTGCGCCGCGCAGATCGGCATCAGCCGCTCGGCCGCGCGCAGGATCTCGTCATCCGGCGCACCCTTCAGACGAAGCTGGAAGGCCGCCACCGGTCCGCCCTCCAGGGCCGCTTCGAGCCTGTCGGCAAAGCCCGGATCCAGGCGCTCGGGCGAGATCAGGTAGAGCTGGCAGGCACCGCGCTCTTCCCTGTCGAACCGGGCAGCAAAGTCCGGGTCGAGCACCAGTTCGTCGTCCGTCACTTCCGCTCGCTCGTCAGACACAGGAAATCGCCTACTTGCTCGTCGCTGCCGGACGTCGTCTTCGGCGGATCGAAGCCGGCCGCTTCCATTAGGCCCGCGATCTCGTCCGCGCCATAGGCGTGGAAGCCGTGGACGTGGCCCGGCCAGCGCCGCACGCTCTCCGGCGTTTGGAAGGCGAGCAGGAGCCGGCCGCCGGCGCGGGTGACGCGGGCGAGTTCGGAGAGGACGGCCGCGGGCCGCTTCCAGAAATAGATGGTGTTGACGCTGCAGACCTTGTCGAAACCGCCCTCGCGGCGCGGGAGGGCTTCGGCAGAAGCGGTCAGGAGCCGCAAGCGACCATCCGCCAGATCACGCCTGAACCGCCGCCGCGCGCGCTTCACCATCTCATCGGAAATATCAATCCCGACAATCTCTTGCGCCGGCGAGTTCAGCAGCGATGCGAGGAGATCGCCGCCGCCGAACCCGACCTCCAGCACCCGCTCGCCGGGTCGCACATCGACCTGCTCGAGCACCAGCCGGTTCATCGCCCGGCCGGTGCGGTTGAGGATCGGCGCGATCAGCCAGCGGCCGGCAAGGCCGCTCGGATGCGCAAACTGGCGGGTGAGGAAGCGGCGGAGCGTTACGCCGCCACCTTTTCGGCGGAGGCGCGGTAGATCTCGTCGATCGCCTCGCCCAGCGCGCGGTCGAATTCGTCGTCGCTCATCTGGTGACGGAGGTCCTCCAGCAAGGCGCGGGAGAAGCTGGCGATCATACCCGGATTCTTCGCGAGCTCGCGGCATGCGTCCTGACGGGAGAAGCCGCCCGACAGCGCCACCACGCGCAGCACCCGCGGATGATCGACCAGCGGCTGGAACAGCCCCGCCTCGGCCGGGATCGAAAGCTTGAGCATCACCCGGTCGTCGCCCGGCAGCGCATCAAGCGCCTTGAGGATCTCGTCGAGCAGGATGCGGTCCGCCTCGGCCCGCTCCGGGCTCTTGATGTTGACCTCGGGCTCGATGATCGGGACCAGCCCGGCGGCGAGCACCTGCCGCGCCACCTCGAACTGCTGGCGAACAACTGCGGCAATCCCCTCGCGGTTGGCCAGGTTGATCACGGAGCGCTCTTTGGTGCCGAACACGCCGAGACCGCGGGCGCGGCTGAGCAAAGCGTCGAGCTCGGGCATCGGCTTCATCAGCTGGACGCCGTTCGCTTCGTTCTCGAGACCCTTGTCGATCTTGATGAAGGGGATGACGCCGCGTTCCTTCAGCACCTGCGGGACCGGCTTGCCGTCGATGTCGCCGTCCATGGTGCGTTCGAACAGGATCGCGCCGATCACCTTGTCGCCGCTGAAGGCGGGCGAGGTGATGATCCGCGAGCGCATCTGGTGGATGAGGCCGAACATCTCCTCGTCGTTCGAATAGGCGCTCTCTTCGATGCCGTAGCCCTTGAGCGCCTTGGGGGTCGACCCGCCGCTCTGGTCGAGCGCGGCGATGAAGCCGTTCCCGCGCGCCATCTTCTCCATCATGCTGCTGTCAGCCATAAATCCTCGTCGATCAGTTGTTGGTCATCAAAGCCGCGACGCCGGGCAGTTCCTTGCCCTCCATCCACTCGAGGAAGGCGCCGCCGGCAGTGGAAACGAACGTGAAGCTGTCGGCCACGCCCGCATGATTGAGCGCGGCAACCGTGTCGCCGCCGCCTGCAACGGAGACGAGCGCGCCGCTTTGGGTAAGTGCTGCCGCGGTCTGAGCGAGCTGAACAGTGGCGCGATCGAAGGGCGGCGTCTCGAACGCACCGAGTGGCCCGTTCCAGACCAGCGTGCGGCACGTCTTGAGCGCGTCGGCGAGCGCTTCGACGGCGGCCGGCCCGACGTCGAGGATCATCTCGTCGCCCGCGACCTCGTGGACGTTGCACGTGCGCAACGACGGCGGATTGGGCGCGAACTCCTTCGCGACCACCACGTCATAGGGCAGATGCACGGTGCAGTTCGCCCGGTCGGCGGCATCGAGGATGGCAAGAGCGGTGTCGCTGAGGTCATGCTCGCAGAGCGACTTGCCGACGGCGACGCCGCGCGCGGCGAGGAAGGTGTTGGCCATGCCGCCGCCGATGATCAGGTGGTCGACTTTACGTACCAAGTGGCGGAGCACTTCGAGCTTGGTCGAGACCTTGGCGCCGCCGACCACCGCCGCCACCGGTCGTTCGGGATTGCCGAGCGCCTTTTCCAGCGCCTCCAGCTCCGCCTGCATCGCCCGGCCGGCATAAGCCGGGAGCCGGTGGGCCAAGCCCTCAGTGGAGGCGTGGGCGCGGTGAGCCGCGGAGAAGGCGTCGTTGACGTAGAAATCGCCGAGCCGCGCGAAACGGTCGACAACCGCAGGGTCGTTCTTCTCCTCGCCGCCGAAGAAGCGGGTGTTCTCGAGGATCGCGACGTCGCCGGGGCGAAGCATCGCGACATTCTCTTCCGCAACCTCCCAGTCGACATAGCGAACGGGACGCCCGAGCACCGTCTCATAGGGCTTCGTGACCAGCGACAGCGAATGCTCGGGGGCCGGCACCTTTGGACGGCCGAAATGGGCGAGGAGCAGAACGATCGCGCCCTTGTCCGCCAGCTCGGTCACCGTCGGCAGCGTCGCCCGGAAGCGCGTGTCGTCGGTCACCGCCCCATCGGCCATCGGCACATTGAGGTCGACGCGGACCAGCACGCGCTTGCCGGCCACATCCCCAAGATCATCGAGCGTGCGGAAGGACGGCATGGCGTCAGATCAGCCGTGCCATCGCGCCGGCGGTATCGACCATGCGATTCGAGAAGCCCCATTCATTGTCATACCAGGAGACGACGCGGACGAGCTTGCCCTCCAGCACCGCCGTCTCGAGGCTATCGACGGTGGACGATGCCGGATTGTGGTTGAGGTCGATCGAGACCAAAGGCTCGTCGGTGTAGGCGAGGATGCCCTTCAGCGGGCCGCTCTCGGATGCGGCCTTCAGGATGCCGTTCACCTCATCGAGGCTGGTGTCGCGCTTGGGCGTGAAGGTGAGGTCGACGAGGCTGACATTGGGCGTCGGCACGCGGATAGCCGAGCCGTCCAGCTTGCCCTTCAGCTCCGGAAGCACCTCGCCGACGGCACGGGCCGCGCCAGTCGTGGTCGGGATGATCGACATGGCGGCGGCGCGCGCGCGGCGCATGTCGGAGTGGATCTGATCCAGGATCTTCTGGTCGTTCGTATAGGCGTGGACGGTGGTCATCAGCCCCCGCTCGATCCCGATGCTGTCGTTCAACACCTTGGCCACCGGCGCGAGGCAGTTGGTGGTGCAGGAGGCATTGGAGACGATCACGTGCTCGGCCGTCAGCTTGTCGTGATTGACGCCGTAGACGACGGTGAGATCGACGCCCTTTGCGGGCGCGGAAATAAGGACTTTCTTCGCGCCTGCAGTGAGATGCGCCGAAGCCTTCTCACGATCGGTGAAGAAGCCGGTGCATTCGAGGGCGATGTCGATCCCGTTCTCGCCATGCGGCAGCTTCGACGGGTCCCGCTCCGCGGTGACCTTCACGCGACGGCCGTCGATGATCAGGTCATTGCCGTCCGCCGACACCTCGCCCGGATAGGGGCCGTGGACGCTGTCGCGCTTGAACAGGAGCGCGTTCGACTTGGCGTCGGCGAGATCGTTGATCGCGACGAGCTCCAGGCCGCTATCCTGCTTTTCGAGGATCGCACGGGCCACGAGGCGGCCGATGCGTCCGAAGCCGTTGATTGCAACTCTGGTCGCCATCTTATTGATCTCCTTGTGTTTCGAGCGCCGCAAGGATCTGCGGCACGATCGCTTCGGCGGTGAAGCCGAAGCGTTTGAAAAGGTCCTCGGCCGGTGCCGAGGCGCCGAACCGGTCGAGCCCGATCGCAAGACCGCGCGGGCCGATATAGCGTTCCCAGCCGAGCGTCGTCCCCGCCTCGATTGACACCCTAAGGATGTTCTCCGGCAGCAGGTCGGCGCGGTAGGCGGCGTCCTGCGCGTCGAACAGGTTCCAGGAAGGCATGGAGACGACGTCGGCGCCGATCCCCTGCCCTTCGAGCGCATCGGCGGTCTTCAGCGCCACCTCGACCTCCGAGCCGGTCGCGATCAGCACCACCCGCCGGGCCGCAGAGGCGGCACGCAGACGATAGGCGCCGCGGGCGGAGAGATTCTCACCTTGCGGGCCATGCCTCACGGCAGGCAGGTTCTGCCGGGTGAGCGCGAGCAGCGACGGCCCGTCGGTGCGTTCGATGGCGAGCTGCCAACATTCGGCCGTCTCGACCAGATCGGCGGGCCGGAAGACGTGGAGGTTGGGGATGAGGCGCAGGGTGGTGAGATGCTCGACCGGCTGATGCGTCGGCCCGTCCTCGCCGAGGCCGATCGAGTCATGGGTCATCACATAGACGACGCGTGCACCCTGAAGTGCCGAGAGGCGGATGGCGGGCCGGCAATAATCGGAGAAGACCAGGAAGGTGCCGCCGTACGGCAGCACGCCGCCGTGCAGCGCCATGCCGTTCATCGCCGCGGCCATGCCGAACTCGCGAATGCCGTAGTAGAGGTAGCGCCCGCCATAATCCGCGGCGGTGAGCGGCGCCTGCCCCTTGGCCTTGGTGTTGTTGGAGCCGGTGAGATCGGCGGAGCCGCCGATCATCTCCGGCAGGCCCGCCGCGAGCACGTTCAGCACCTCTTCGGAGGACTTGCGGGTCGCCAGGGTGCGCGGCTCAGCGCAGAGTTCAGCCATCCGGCGACCGATCTCGTCGCCCGCCGGCAGCCGGCCCTCCATACGGCGAACGAATTCCTCCCGCTGCGGGCTTGCGGCGAGCCGCGCGCGCCACTCCTCGTGGACGGGCCGCCCGCGCGCGCCGGCACGGCGCCAGGCGGAGAGGATCGGTTCGGGCAGGTCGAATGGCTCGCTGTCCCAGACGAGCTGCAACCTCGCCGCCGCGACTTCATCGGCACCGAGGGCGGAACCGTGGGTGGCACTGGTGCCCTGCTTGTTGGGCGCGCCCCAGCCGATGATCGTCCGGCAGTCGATCAGGCTCGGCCGCGGATCGGCCAGCGCCTCGTCGAATGCGCGGCGGATGCTGTCGAAATCGTGGCCGTCGCAGGGAACGACGTGCCAGCCGGACGCGCGGTAGCGGGCCGGAATGTCCTCCGACGTGGAGAGGTCGGTCGAGCCGTCGATCGTGATCTTGTTGTTGTCCCAGAGGACGTTGAGCCGGCCGAGCTGGAGGTGACCGGCAAGGCCGACCGCCTCGTGATTGATGCCTTCCATCAGGCAGCCGTCACCGGCAATCACCCAGGTGCGGTGATCGACAAGGTCGCCGAACACGGAATTGAGGTGGCGCTCGGCGACCGCCATGCCGACTGCCATGGCGAACCCCTGGCCCAACGGGCCGGTAGTGGCCTCGACCCCCTTCAACATGAAGTTCTCGGGATGGCCGGCGCAGGGCGAGTTCAATTGCCGGAAGTTTCTGATCTCCTCCATCGTCGGGTTGGCGTAACCCGTCAGGTGGAGCAGCGAGTAGATCAGCATCGAGCCGTGGCCCGCCGACAGCACGAACCGGTCGCGATCATGCCAGTCAGGATCTTGCGGATCGAACTTCAGATATTCCGTGAAGAGGATCGTCGCCGCGTCGGCCATCCCCATCGGCATGCCCGGATGGCCGCTATTGGCCGCCTGGACCGCATCCATGGAAAGGGCGCGGATCGCGTTGGCGAGCAGTCTCGGATCGGCGGACAATCAAGCTTCCCTAAGATGAGGAATGCCCATGGCGAGGAAGGCAACGGACTCGTCCGTTCGCCCGCCGCTCCTTTAAGCGCGGCGGCGTTCGCGTCAACCTCGGGGTCCCGTCGCGACCCTTGCCGCCGCCTCGTTGCGCGCTTATTCCAACGTCATGACTTCGGAACGTGCAGTGCAGGCCATGGAGCGTATCGAGCGCGCGATCGCCAGGATCGAGGCGGCCGCCGCCGCGCCGCGCCCCGGCTCGCGTGACGACGGCGAACTGCAGCAGCTGCGCGAGGCGCACCAGGCGCTGCGCGGCCATGTCGAAGGGGCGATCGCCCAGATCGACCGCCTGCTCGCCAACGGAGGGATGTGATGGCGTCGGTAGAGGTCGAAATCGCGTCCCGGAAATATCAGCTCGCCTGCCGCGACGGCGAGGAAGCGCATCTGCGCTCGGTCGCCGCCATCGTCGACAAGAAGGCCCGCGATGCCGGCGCCGCGCTCGGCAACATGACCGAGGCGCGGCAGCTTCTGTTCGCCTCGCTGCTGGTGGCGGACGAGCTCAAGGAACAGCGCTCGGGCACCGCCTCGCCCGCGGCCGACATGGATCCTGCGGTCGCCGATGCGCTGGAACGCCTCGCCGAGCGGATCGAAAGTCTCGCCGACAGACTTGAGAGCGGCCCCGCGACCCACTAGATTGGTCGTTGACGGGTACTGCCCGGTACGAGCTTTTGAGAACATCCCTGAGGCGATAAGACATCCTCGGGGGCTGTCCCTGCCCGGATCCTGGTCCGACGCACATGGTCCCCACCTGACGTTGAGGCGTCAGAGGATATTCCAGCAAACGGCCATGGCGGTCCCGTCACCCACCAATGTCAGATAACTCGAAGCCGGCCATGCGCGTCGACGCCCTGGCGAAGCGGCGGACCTATGCGCGCAGTCTTTCTCCTGAGCTCAGGGCGGAGCTGGAGGCGAAGCTCGCCGACCTCGTGCTCCCGCATCTGATCGGCGCCCGCGCGGTGGCCGGCTATCATCCGATGAAGGACGAGATCAGCCCCTATTCCGTGCTGGAGCAGCTTGCGGACGGGCAGATTGCAGCCCTCCCCTGGTTCGGCGGCCGCGATGCGAGAATGATGTTTCGCAAGGCGCCTGCCGTCGAGCCGGGCCCTTGGGGCGTCCTGCAACCCTCCGGTGATGCCGAAGTCGTTGCGCCCGACCTGGTGCTCGTTCCCCTGGTGTTGGGCGACCGTCGCGGCAGCCGCATCGGCCACGGCAAAGGCCATTACGACCGCGCCCTGTCGCACCTGCGCGAGAGCGGCAGCGTCTTCACCATCGGCATCGCTTGGGAAACGCAGATCAGCGAAGACCCGATTCCCGCCGACCCATGGGACGTGCCCCTGGACGCGATCGCCACACCGCGCGAGTGGATCCAGTGCCGGTGAACCCTTCGGAACCGAGCTGGCGCAAGCCGGCGGGTATATTCCTGCTGCTGCTGCTGATCGCCCTCTGGGCGGTGGCAGTGGTGATGCTGGTGGAGGCGCTGGGCCTGCCGGGCTGGGCCGCTGCCATCGCCTTCGTCGCCGGGGGGTTCGCCTGGCTCTGGCTGCTGCCGATGAAGCGCCTGCTTCGCTGGATGGAACTCGGCCGCTGGCGCGACTGATCCGACAGTTCAACAGCTAGAAGAGGTAGTTATCCTCAGTCGTTCAGATCATGTCTGCGATGAGGAATGGCGCGAGTGACGGGGCTCGAACCCGCGACCTCCGGCGTGACAGGCCGGCGCTCTAACCAACTGAGCTACACCCGCGTGGATGTGAGAGCGCGACCTAGTGAGACGCCTTGGGGCTGTCAACAAGCCTGCTCGCCTGGATCGCAAAACAGCATTGAGAGCGGCTATCGCTCGTCGTCGTCGTCATGGCCGTGGCTGGTGAGGGTGCCCTCTTCGAACAGGAAACCGGCAATGTCAGGCTTGCCGGCGGCGTCGAGCACGGTCTTCATGATGATGAGCAGCGGCACCGCGAGCAGCGCCCCGGTCGTGCCCCAGACCCACGCCCAGAAGCTCAAGGCGACGAGGATGAGCAATGGATTTATGGTCAGTCGCCGCCCGACCAGCGCCGGCGTGATGATGTTTGCCTCGACCATGTGGATGCCGGCGAAGGCGACCGCCGGGAGCAGGGCATACCAGGGATCGACGAACACCATCAGACCGCCCAGCGCGAGCAGCAGCACCGACGCGATCGGCCCGAGATAGGGGATGTAGTTCAGCACCGCGACAATGCCGCCCCACATCAAAGGCGTCGGCATGTCGATCAGCCAAAGCAGGAACGCCACCACCGCGCCCATCGACAGGTTCACCAGCGTGATCGTGCCGAGATATGTGGAGGTCGCATCGACCACCTGCTGGATGACGCGCGCGGTGGTCATCGCCCCGTCGAAGCTGGCGCGGGTGGTGATCGTGCGCTTCCTCATCCGCGTCCATCCGGCAAGGAAGAAGAAGATCACTAGGATAGCGAAGAAGAGCTGGATCGCCGCATGCGGGGCCGAGGTCGCGATCAGGTCCAGCATCGAATTGGGCGTCTCGACCGCCACGGTCCGTTCGGCCGGTCCGCCGCTCGCGCCGAACTCGCCCACCACGTCGTCGATGAACTTCTCGAGGCTCGCATAGACGTCGAGCAAAGGGTCGAGCGTCTCGCGGATGCGGCCGATCCGCTCGGGCAGCAGGCGCACCCATTCGGTCGCCGGCAGCACGATGGCGGCCACCGCCATGTTGGCAACGGCAATGAACAGGACCACGCAAATCAGAGCGGCAAGGCCCGACGGCACCCGGCGCCGCTCGAACCATTCGAGCAAGGGCACCAGGGCGATTGCGATGACCAGGGCGGCAGTGACGGGGAGGAAGAATTCCGCGCCCGCCCGCAGCGCGAACGGCATGGCGACGGCAAGCCCGATGCCGGCGATCAGGGTCAGCGAGGCGAGCAGGCGGTCGCGGCGATAGGCGATCAGCTCCGCCTCGGCAGCCGGACCCTCGGCCGCCGGCTCCGGCCCCTGCGACTCGCCGGTGGCTTCCGTGCCGCGCAACCTCTTCATCTGCTCCAAGCCTGCTCCTCGCCCGATCCGCTCCTTCAGGAGCCCGAGCGTAACCGATTTTTATCGAGAATGCCCGCATATGCGCGCGCTGACCAGACGGAGGAGCGCGACGGCATGAGCATTCTTCTTTCGATGGTGGCGCTGGCGAGCCAGGTGACGCTCGCGAGCGATGTCTTTGTCGAACGGGTGGAGCGCGACGCGAACGGCCGTGCGACCACCGTGCTGGAGCCGCCCAAGGCGGTGGCGCCAGGGGACCGGCTGCTGTTCGTGCTGTCCTATCGCAATCGCGGCGCCGAGCCGGCGACCGACTTCGTCGTCACCAATCCGGTGCCGGACGCGGTGGCCTTTGCGGGCGCCGACGGCACCGAGCCCGACGTGTCGGTCGACTGGGGGCGGAGCTGGGGGCCGCTCTCGTCGCAAACGGTGAAGCGCCGGGACGGCTCGACCCGGCCGGCCGAGCCCGGCGACGTCACCCATGTCCGCTGGAGCATCCGCGAGGCGATCGCCGCCGGCGCGACCGGCAAGCTCAGCTTCCGCGCGGTCGCGCGATAGGATTGGTGCCCCCGGTCGGAGTCGAACCGACACTCCTTGCGGAACTCGATTTTGAGTCGAGCGCGTCTACCAATTCCGCCACAGGGGCACGCCGGCGCTGCCTAGACGAGGCTCCGCGCGGGAGCAACGGCCAAGCAGCGCGCGCGCTTCAGATGGCGCTCGGAGCGGCGGCTTCGCCGGCCTTCGGGTCCGCGCCGAACTTGTTCGGTCCGCGTGTCCCTTCGAGGATGAAGAAGTAGAGCAGGATCAGGCCGCCGATGAACGGGATGAAGGCGATCAGGAGCCACCATCCGGAACGGTCGGTGTCATGCAGGCGCCGGATGCCGACGGTGAAGCTGGGAATGATGAAGAAGAGCGCGGCCAAGAGCATCAGCGGACCATAGATGCCGCCGATCAGGCCGCCCATGCCGAGAATGCCGTCGATCATGCCCGCTACGAAGTAGACGGCAATCATCAGCAGCGCGAAGGACCAATATTCCTTGCGGCGCGAACGGCCGTCGATCTGCATGAACTTCTTCAGCGGAAGAGTTGCCCATTCCATAGTCTTTCCCCCTTCTCGGCCGCCGACTCCTTCGGCGACTTCACAAGCGTCAACCTTTAGGATGCCGGGATCAAGTGCTGCCGCTAAGTGACGAGAAGCGTTGGATTTGCGACCAAGCTGCCGCGGATCAGTTGCGCGGGGCCTGCCTGCGATAGCTGAGCGCCTCGGCGACATGGACGCGGCCGACGCCTTCGCTGCCGGCGAGATCGGCGATCGTGCGGGCGACGCGGAGGACGCGGTGGTAGCCCCGCGCCGAGAGCCGCATCGCCTCGGCCGCCTGGGCGAGCAGGCGGCGACCGGGTTCGTCGGGCGTCGCCACTCTGTCGAGCAGTTCGCCGTCGGCTTCGGCGTTGGTGCGGACCCCCTGCCCCTCATAGCGCCGCGTCTGCACGTCGCGCGCTGCCTTCACTCGCGCCGCCACCTCGGCAGATCCTTCGGCCGGAGGCGGCAGGACGAGATCGGCGGCCGAGACCGCGGCGACGTCGACATGCAGGTCGATGCGGTCGAGCAAGGGCCCTGACACCTTGGCCTGGTAATCGGCGGCGCAGCGCGGTGCCCGTGCGCAGGCGAGCGCCGGATCGCCGAGATGGCCGCAGCGGCACGGGTTCATCGCGGCGATCAACTGGACCCGCGCCGGGAAGGTGACGTGGGCGTTCGCACGGGCGACGCTGACGGTGCCGGTCTCGAGCGGCTGGCGGAGCGAATCGAGGACGCTGCGCTGGAATTCCGGCAGTTCGTCGAGGAACAGAACTCCGAGATGCGCCAAGCTGACCTCGCCCGGCCGCACCTTGAGGCCGCCGCCGACCAGCGCCGGCATCGAGGCGCTATGATGGGGGCTGCGAAAAGGGCGGGTGCGGATCAACCTCCCCTCGGCAAGCGTGCCGGCGACGCTCGCGACCATGGAGACTTCGAGCGCCTCGGCGGGTGTCAGATCAGGCAGGATGCCGGGCAGGCAGGCGGCGAGCAGCGACTTGCCGGCGCCCGGCGGGCCGCTCATCAAGAGATTGTGCCCGCCCGCGGCGGCGATCTCTAGCGCGCGCTTGGCGGTCTCCTGCCCCTTCACCTGGTTCAGGTCGGGCCCGATCCCCGGCGGGTCGGCCTCACCCGGCTTGGGCGGCGAGAGGGTGGAGCTGCCGCGGAAATGGTTCAGCAGGGCGATCAGGTCCGGCGCCGGCAGCACTTCTATATCGCCGGCCCAGGCCGCTTCGGAGCCCTGCGCGGCGGGACAGATCAGCCCCAGCTCGCGCGACGAAGCATGGATGGCGGCGAGCAGCACGCCCGGCGAAGGCTGCACCCGCCCGTCGAGCCCGAGTTCGCCCACCACCACATAGCCGGCGAGCGTCTCAGCATCGATCGCCCCCATCGCCGCGAGCAGCCCGAGCGCGATTGGCAGATCGTAGTGCGAACCTTCCTTCGGGAGATCGGCCGGCGAGAGATTGACGGTGATGCGCTTGGGCGGGAGCGACAGGCCGATCGCGGCCAGTGCCGCATGCACCCGCTCCCGGCTCTCGCCCACCGCCTTGTCTGGCAGCCCGACGACGAGGAACTTGGGCAGCCCGCTGGCGATCTGGACCTGCACCTCCACGGCGCGTGCCTCGAGACCCAGGAACGCGACCGTGGCGACATGCGCGACCATCTATGAGATGCCCCTCCCCCAGAAACCTCCACTTTGGACAGAGCGTTGATGGAAGTCGAGTGTTGCCCGGCGTCTTGCATGAGCAACACACTGTCCCCAGATGAGGCGTTATGACGATTGCGGAGAGGTGGCGTGCGTTGGGCCGGGTGCCCGCAATCCGAACGGCTCTGTTTCTCCTCGGCTGCCTGCTGCTGCTGGTGACGCCCTTCATCGGCGTGCTGCCGGGGCCCGGCGGGATCATCACGTTCGGCGCCGGCGCCGCTTTGGTCCTGAAATATAGCGAGTGGGCGAAGCGCCAATATGCTCGCTTCAGGAAGAAGCACCCGAGGAAGATCGCCTGGGCCGACTGGGGCCTCCGCCGCCCGAGCGCGAAACGGCGCGAGGAGCGGCGCAAGCGTCTCGAAGCGAAGCGCGCTGCCGAAGCGGCACGCCGCCGCGAGCTCGCGCGGCTCGAACGCGAGGACGGCGAGGCCAAGCTCGTGCTGGTCCGCCACGACGTCGGCATAGGCTATTTCATCGAGCGTCGGTTCACGCCCAGCGGCCCGTTCGAGCACGAAGTCTATTGGGCCGCGGTCGGCTTCTCCGGCCTCTATGCCGATTTCGAAGCCGCACGCGCGAACGGGCTCGACGAACTGGAACGAGCTTGATTGACTTTGGCGCCCCCCTCGCCTATCCGCGCCTGCAACGAGGCCGCCTCCCGTTTGGCGGCCCTTTTTCATTGATATTTTCGAGGATGAGCGATGAAGCGCACCTTCCAGCCGAGCAATCTTGTGCGCAAGCGGCGTCACGGCTTCCGGGCCCGCAAGGCGACCGTCGGCGGACGCAAGGTCCTGGCGGCGCGCCGCGCCCGCGGCCGCAAGCAGCTCTCGGCCTGACGACACTTACCCGTCGCGCGGATTTCCTCGCGGCGAATCAGGGACGACGCTCGGCGATGCCGGGCTTCGTGCTGCTCGTCCGCGACCGCGGCGACGGCGACCCCGTGATGCGGCTCGGCATCACCGTCACCAAGAAGATCGGCAATGCGGTAGTACGCAATCGCATGAAGCGGCGATTTCGTGCCCTTGCCCGCGAGGTTCTGCCGGAAACGGGTGTGGCCGGCGCCGATCACGTCCTGATCGGGCGTGCCGGAGGCGTAGAGCGGCCTTTCGACGAGCTCCGCTGGGAGCTCGGCAAAGCGCTGGCCAAGGTGCGGCGGTGATCGCGAAGCTGCTCATCCTGATCGCGAAAGGCTGGCAATACGGCCCTTCGCTGGTCCTGCCGCCGAGCTGCCGCTTCAGCCCAAGCTGCTCGGCCTATGCAATCGAGGCGCTCTCCCGCTATGGGGCGGCGCGCGGGAGCTGGCTTGCGGCCAAACGCCTCTCGCGCTGCCATCCCTGGGGGGGCTCTGGCCATGACCCGGTACCATGAAGGAATTTAGGTGAGCGACCACCGCAACATGATCCTTGCGATCGTCCTCTCGGCGATCGTCCTGTTCGGCTGGAGCTTCGCCACCGAGCGCTGGTTTCCGACCGCGAACGAGCCGTCGACGAAGGTGGTGGAGGGCAAGCAGGTCGCGCTGCCAAAGCCGGGCGCCGACCCCACCGCGGACGCCCCGCGCGCCATTCGGAACCGTGAAATCGTGCTGCGGGAAACGCCGCGCGTCCTCATCGACACGCCCTCGCTCAGCGGCTCCATCAACCTCCAGGGCGCCCGGATCGACGATCTGGTGCTGAAGCGCCACAGCCAAAGCCTCCGCAGCGACTCGCCGCCGGTCCGGCTGCTTTCGCCCGCAGGCGCTCGCGACGCCTATTTCGCCGGCTTCGGATGGACCGGCGAAGGCCTGCCTCTCCCGAGCGCGAACACCGTCTGGCAGGCCAGCGGCACGCGCCTGGCGCCCGGCTCTCCGGTCACGCTCAGTTGGGACAACGGCCAGGGTCAGCGCTTCGCCATCGAGCTGGCGGTCGACGCCAATTACATGTTCACCGCTCGTCAAAGCGTCGCCAATGCCGGCGCCGGTGCGGTCGCGGTGCGACCATATTCGCTGGTCAGCCGCGCCAATGCCTCGCCCGATCCCGACAGCTGGACGGTCCACATCGGCCCCGTCGCCGTGTTCAACGGCGCCGCAGATTACGACACCGGCTTCGACGACCTGGCCGAGGTGGGCGAGCGGCGCTTCTCGAGCACCGGCGGCTGGCTCGGCTTCGGCGACAAATATTGGCTGACCGCACTCGTGCCCGACCAGCGGGCGAGCGTGGACGCCTCGTTTCGCAGGAGCCCGAACGGCGGCTTCCAGGCCGACTTCGCGGCCGCGCCGACGATCGTCGCCTCCGGCCGCGTCGCCAACTTCCAGTCGCGCTTCTTCGCAGGCGCCAAGGAGGTCGAATTGCTCGACCGCTACGAGGACGATCTCGGCATCCGCCAGTTCGACAAGGCGATCGATTGGGGCTGGTTCTACTGGTTCATGAAGCCGATCTTCTACCTGCTGAACTGGCTGTTCACGGCGATCGGCAATTTCGGCGTGGCGATCATCTGCCTCACCATCATCATGCGCGGGCTGATGTTCCCGATCGCGCAGCGCCAGTTCAAGTCGATGGCGGCGATGCGGGTGCTCCAGCCGAAGATGAAGGCGCTCCAGGAACGCTACAAGGACGACAAGCCGCGCCTGCAGCAGGAGATGCTGAAGCTCTACCAGGAGGAGAAGGTGAACCCGCTGGCGGGCTGCCTGCCGATCGTCATCCAGATCCCGATCTGGTATGCGCTCTACAAGGTGCTGCTGCTCGCCGTGGAAATGCGCCACCAGCCCTTCGCCGGCTGGATACGGGATCTCTCCGCGCCCGATCCGCTGACGCCGATCAACCTGTTCGGCTTCCTGCCTTTCACCCCGCCGGGCTTCCTGCTGATCGGCGTCCTGCCGATCATCGTGGGAGTGACCATGTGGCTGCAGTTCAAACTGAACCCGCAACCGATGGACCCGGTCCAGCAGCAGGTGTTCAGCATCATGCCTTGGGTGCTGGTGGTGGTAATGGCGCCGTTCGCCGCCGGCCTCCAGCTCTATTGGGCCGTCTCCAACATTCTCACGATCCTGCAGCAGAAGTGGCTCTACAGCCGCTATCCCGGCATGAAGGCGGCGACGTCGGAAGCGAAATGAGCGAGGACGCGGCGGTTACAGAGCTTGAGGAGACGGCCCGGAAGCTCTTCTCCGGTCGAATTGCTTTCCTGAAGTCCGCGCCGAGCCTGCAGTTCCTGCCGGCGGCGGAGGTCGACGAGGTCGCCTTCGCCGGCCGCTCCAACGTCGGCAAGTCGTCCTTGCTCAATGCGCTGACGAACCGCCGCGACCTCGCCCGCACTTCCAATACCCCTGGTCGCACGCAGGAGCTCAACTTCTTCGACGTCGGCGAGCCGCTGCGCTTTCGGCTGGTCGACATGCCCGGCTACGGCTTCGCCAAGGCGCCCAAGGACGTGGCAAGGAAGTGGCGCTTCCTCGTCAACGACTATCTGCGCGGCCGGCAGGCGCTGAAGCGCGCGCTGGTGCTGGTCGACAGCCGCCACGGCCTGAAGGACATCGACCGCGAGGTGATGAAGATGCTCGACGACGCCGCGGTCAGCTACCACCTTGTCCTCACCAAGGCCGACAAGATCAAGGCGAGCGAGCTTGCCGACGTCGAGAGGCGCACCGCCGAGGAGGCGGCGAAGCGACCCGCGGCACATCCGGACGTGATCTCCACGTCGAGTGAAACCGGAATGGGGATCGAACGGTTGAGGCGCGCAGTGGTGGAGGCGATCGGCTAGATCGCACCCCTCGCGGGAGGGAAATTTGCTCAAGCTCATCATCGGCAACAAGGCCTATTCTTCTTGGTCGCTGCGCGGCTGGCTGGCAGTGAAGCAGTCGGGTCTCCCGTTCGAGGAGATCACGGTGCCGATGTTCGATCAGGATTGGGACAAGCGCCGCGAGGGCGACGAATTCGCCCCATCGGGCGGCAAGGTGCCGATCCTCTGGGACGACAAGGCGGTGATCTGGGACAGCCTCGCCATTGTCGAATGGCTCGCGGACAAGACCGACCGAGCGCGTTACTGGCCAAGGGAGGACGATGCCCGCGGCATGGCGCGTTCGATGGCGGCGGAGATGCATTCCAGCTACGAGAATCTGCGTCGCGAATGCTCGATGAACCTTCGCAAGCAGTTCCCGCCCAACGAGCTGTCCGACGTGGTGCGGGCGGAAGTGATCCGCATCCTCGAGCTCTGGGCGGAGGCGCGGGCCCGGCACGGCAGCGGCGGCCCCTACCTGTTCGGCGACTTCGGCGCCGTCGACATCATGTTCGCACCCGTGGTCACCCGCTTCGTCACCTATTCGATCCCGGTGCCGCGGTTCGCCGCCGCCTATATGGAAGCGATCCTCGGTCATCCCTGGATGCAGCAGTGGATCGAGGCCGCCCAGGAAGAGCCTTGGGTAATCGAGCGTTACGAGGCGCCGGTCGCGTAAGGCGTTCCGTCCTTATGGGTGAAGCGGCTGGTTTCGCCGTCCAGGTGCAGGTCGATGTCGGGATAGTGGCAATCGCTCGCCGAGGGCTTACCGATCGCCACAAAGATGCAGTCGACATCGCTGCGGTTAACCAGATGGTGGCCATTGGCGTTCCCCTTGGGGAAGGCGGCGACATCCCCTGCCCTCATCAGCGTCTCGCCCTCATCCTCGATCAGCACGGCCTCGCCCGAGATCATGACGACGAGTTCGTCCTCGTCGACGTGCCAATGGCGCTGGCTGGAGATGCCGCCCGGCTTGAGCACGACATGGCTGGCGCCGAAGTCCGCGAGCCCGGCCGCCGGCGCGAGGCGGCGATACCAGCGCCTGTCCATCTCGGCCGCATAAGGTCCCGGGTAGCCGGTGCGGTTGATCTGTTCGATGGCGTCGAGGTCCAGCTTGGGCATGGCCGTTCCGTTGCAGCGTTGCTAGGCGCGCGAGCATGACACAGCCCATCGACCCGGTCGACCTCGCCGCCCGCCTGATCGCCTGTCCCAGCGTGACACCGGCCACGGGCGCCGTGTTCGACGTGCTGGAGGAGGCGCTCGAAGGGATCGGCTTCACGGTTCATCGCTTCCTGAGCGGATCGGCGCCGGACGGCCCAGTCGAGAATCTGTTCGCGAGCCGCGGCAGCGGCGGGCCGCATTTCGGCTTTGCCGGCCATCTTGACGTCGTGCCGCCCGGCGAGGGCTGGACGAGCGACGCGTTTGCACCGGAGATCCGCGGCGGCCTTCTGCATGGACGCGGGGCGGTGGACATGAAGGGCGGCATCGCCGCCTTCGTCGCCGCCGCGGCCGAGCTGGCGGAGCATCCCGGCACGATCAGCCTGATCATCACAGGCGACGAGGAAGGCCCCGCGACCTGCGGCACCGTCGCGCTGATGGACTGGATGGCCGAGCGCGGAATTAGGCCCGACATGATCTTGATCGGCGAACCGACCTCGGTGGATCGGCTCGGCGACACGGTGAAGATCGGTCGGCGCGGCACCGTCAACATGTGGATCACCGTCCCCGGCAATCAGGGACATGTCGCCTATCCCCACCGCGCTGACAATCCGATCCCGAAGCTGGCGCGCGTCCTCGCCGCGCTGGACGCGCTGCATCTCGACGACGGCACGGAGGCGTTCCAGGCCTCGAACCTGGAATTCACCGCCGTCGGCACGCCGACGCGCGCGACGAACATCATCCCGGGCACGGCCACGGCCCAGCTCAACATCCGCTTCAACAATTTGCACCGAGGCGAGGAACTGGTCGAACTGGTGCGGCGGACGGCCGAAGCGGCGGCACCTGGAGCCAAGGTCGAGGCGCGCATTTCCGGCGAGGCCTTCCTGACCCCGCCGGGGCCGATCTACGACATCGTCCGCGAGGCGATCGAGGCGGAGACCGGCATCGCGCCGGAGCTCAGCACAAGCGGTGGCACGTCCGACGGTCGTTTCCTGACCCGGCTGTGTCCGGTGGTGGACTTCGGACTTCCGAACGCCACCATGCACAAACTCGACGAAGCGGCGGCGGTCGAGGACCTGCGGATGCTGCAGGCGATCTACGCCCGGATCGTCAGGCGGGCACTCGGAATGGCAGCCTAGGCTGAAATCGTCTGTAGCCGCTTCAGCCGGCTGCGGACCCATTCTAGGAAGTCAGGCTCGAGCATGGCTTCGGCGAAGACATAGCCCTGGACGGCGTCGCAGCCGATCGCGCGCAGCACTTCGAACTGCTCCTGCCGTTCGACCCCCTCGCCCACCACCTGGTAACCGAGGCCGTGGATGAGATGGATGAGCGCCGCGACGATGGTGCGCGAGCTGTCGGACGTGTCGATCTCGCGGATGAGGCTCTCGTCCAGCTTCACCCGGTCGAGCGGCATGTCCTTGAGGCGGCGCAGGTTGGAAAGACCGGTGCCGAAATCGTCGAGCGCGATCGACACGCCTTCGGCGCGCAGGGCGACGAGCTCGGCGATCGTGGCGGGCGAGCATTTCATCGCCACGCCTTCGGTGAATTCGAGCTCGAGCAGCCACGCCGGGGCTCCGGAGGCGTTGACCGCGGCGCGGAGACGCTTGAAGAAATCGGGTCGATTGAAGTGGCGGGCGCTGATGTTGAAGGAAAGGCGCTGGCTCATGCCCTCGTCGTGCCAGCGCTTGAGCGCGGCAGCGACCGACTCGATCACCCATTCGCCAATATCGACGATGAGGCTGCTCTCCTCGGCGACGCCGATGAAGGTTTCGGCCAGGCGGACCTCGCCCGACGGATGGTTCCAGCGGATCAAGGCCTCGCCCGCGAGAACGGCCCCGGTGCGGGCACAGAGCTGCGGCTGGAAGGCGAGCTCGAATTCGTCGTTGGCAAGCGCGTCGCGCAGCGCCTTCTCGGTCTGCGACTTCTTCTCGAAGGCGGCGGCGAGGCGGGGATGGTAGAGGCAGTATTGGGAGCGGCCGCTCGCCTTGGCGTGATACATGGCGATGTCGGCTGCCTTCATCAGGCCAGTCAGCTCGGTTCCATGGCGAGGGCATAGGGCGACGCCGATCGAGGCGCCCATGTCGATCACCTGGTCGGAGATCTCGAACGGCGAGTTCAGCGCGGCGAGCGCGCGGCGGGCGATCCGCTCGGCTTCGCGCGAGTCGCGCACGTCCGGGAACAGCATGGTGAACTCGTCGCCGGCCAAGCGGGCCAGCAAGGGCGGAGTGAGGCTGCGGGCCTTGGCTTCGGCCTTGGCGACCCCGCGCAAGCGGTTGGCGACCATGACGAGGACCTGGTCGCCGGCGGCGTGGCCGAGGCTGTCATTGACCTCCTTGAAGCCGTCCAGATCGATGAACAGCATCGCCAGCCGGCACTCGCCTGTGTCGCCGTGCAGCATCAGCTCCGCCTCGCGGCGGAAATGGATGCGGTTGGGGAGCGACGTGACCGGATCGTAGAGCGCCATTGCGCTGACATTGTCGAGATTGGAGCGGACCTGCTCGAACAGGCCGTCCACCGCGGCCGCGAGCGCCGGCATTTCGTGCTGGAGCGTGGCGGGCGCCGGGGAGGTCAGATCCCCCGATTTCACGGCGAGCAGGCGGTCGACAAGAGCCGAGATGGCGCGGGCCTGTCCGCTGTTCGGCTTCTCATAGGCGAGCCAGACGATCGAGAGGGCGAACAGGCCCATCGTGACGGACGCCATGATCTGCTCGCCAAAGTCGCGCAGCATCAGGAAAGCGGTGAGAGTGAACAGGAACGAGGCCACGCCCGCGCAGGCGGACGTCAGGATGTTTCCGAACCGTGTCCACGAAACCCGCATGCAGCCGCCGAACTCGCTCCCCGGAACGCAAAGTGCACGACCCCCCGATCATGCCTTCCCGTCAGCATAGTTTCCGCCGCTTAAAGATTGGTTTGCACCGGTTTACGGCGCCGCAGGACGATGTAGAGCGCGCCGGCGCCGCCATGGCGCGGGTGCGCGATGCGGACGGCGGCGATGCTGCCCGCATGACGCGAGGCGGCGAGCCAGTCGCCTACGGCGGCGCGGATGCGGCCCCGGGCGATGGGCGGCTCGCCCTTCGGCGGCTTGCCCGTGATGAGCAGGAGGACGCGGGCGCCGATGCCGATCGCCTGCTCCAGCCGGTTATCAAGCAGAGCATAAGCTCCGGCGAGGCTGTGGCCGTGAAGATCGACGGTAACGTCAGGCTGGACGATGCCGCGGCCGAGGCGCCGATCCCAGCTGGCGTCGAGCGTTTCGCCCGGTTTCACCTTGGCGGCGGGAGCCGGAGCCTTGGGAGCAGGCGGTGGCGCCTTCGCCTTGGGCCGCTCGGGCGCCGCAGCAGGCTCCGCGGGCGGCATCGGATCGGGCTGGCCGTGGAGCGGGCGGACGGTCGCGATGACGCGCGCCCAGAGCGCGCGTTCCTCAGCGCTGAGCGGACGTTGCAGCTTCCGCTCCGAGCCGCGCGAGGCTTCCCTTGGGCAAGAGGATCCAGGCTTTGCCGCGTGCCAGCATGCCGCCGGCTGTGGTCTTGGCGTATTCGCCTGCGCCCCAGAAGGTGTCGAACCGATTGGCGCCCTTGATCGCTCCGCCGGTATCCTGGGCGACCCAGAGGCCGTTCACCTCCGGCCGGTCGACGTCCAGCAGCACCGGTGCGCCGAGCGGCACGAAAGCGGGATCGGCGGCGACCGTGACCTCGCCGGTGACCGGCCGCCCAAGCGATCCGAGCGGCCCGGCCCCAGTCAGCTCCTGGAAGAAGATGTAGCTCTTATTCTCGTTCATGATCGCGCGGCCCTCCTCGGGATTGGCGCGCAGATAGGCGACGATCCCTTGCATCGAGCCGTCGGTGATCAAGCCGCGATCCTTCATCAGCTTGCCAATGCCGACATATTCGCGGCCATTCTGCCCCGCATAGCCGATCCGCATCACGGTGCCGTCCGGCGCCCGCAGCCGCCCCGAGCCCTGGATCTGGAGGAAGAAGAAGTCGATCTCGTCGGCCGCCCAGCCGATCTCGAGCCCGCGACCGGCGAGCGCGCCGTTTACGATTTCGGAGCGCTCATGATAGGGCACGATCACGCCGCCGACGAGGCGCCCGCGGCGCGGCGTGCCGGTCGCCTCGGCAGTGGCGGCATCCTGCTCCACGAGGTCGGCAGGCTTGCGATAGACCGGCACGTCGAAGCCGGGGAGACGCGTGCGCGAGCCGGCAATCTCCGGTTCGAAATAGCCGGTGATGAAGCTGCTGCCGCCACCGACCTCGACCGGCTCGAAATGCGCGGCGAAGAAGCCCGCCGCGTCGGCGTCCGGCCAGTTAGCGGCGGCGTCGCAGGCGGGCCACCAGTCGCTCGGCCGCGTCAGCCCCGACGCATCGTCGCGGCGCATCAGCGACGGGCAGCTGATCCGGAACGCCGCCAGCGCCGCCGCGGCCTTGGGTCCGACGAGAGACGCCGGGATGCCCGGACCCGGCTTCACACCCGAGGAGACTGCGTTGTGAGGAACCGGCGTCGGCGTCACCACAGGCGGCGGCGTGGGCGTAGGCGGCGCCTGCCGGATCGTGGGAATGCAGCTTGCCAGCGCGAGGCTTCCTGCCGTCACGAGCCAGGCACGATAGCGAAGTTCACGAAGCTCACTATGTGGACGCAAGTTCGCGAAGGCGCTTCCGCCCGCAGACGCCCGGCTGCCCCTGGCAACGCCCTTGGCGGGCATGGATACGCTGACTGACTCGACCCCCACACGCGCAACATAAGCCGAGGAGCGCTCCGTAGGAAAGCTATGTTCTTGGTTTCGGGGCCGGATCGTTGCGTAGGTCGGACGTCATGATGACTTCTTCTCCAATCGCGATGGCAAATGCACGCGTACTGCCATGGATTGGGTCCTGCCGCTTGCGTCTTACTTCGCAAGGAAATCTTTGACCGTGTCGACAAAGGTCTGCAGCGGCGCGCCTGCGGTCGGCGAGTGGTCGCCGCCGGGGACGATCCAGAGCTGCGACTTCGGGATGGCGGCATACATGCTGACCGGGATCGCCACCGGAAAGAAATCGTCCCGGTCGCCATGCACGATCAGCGTGCTGGCGCTGATCCTGGCAAGGTCCGGCGCCTTGAAGTTCATGTCTCTGTGGCTGTCCTTGAAGGCGCCGAACTGCCGCGCCAGCTCGGACGCCTGAGCTTCTCCTCGCGCCGCACACCGGACGAACTGCGCTTGTACCGGCGGCGGCAGCCCGTCGGACGCGACGGCCCGCATGACGCGTCTGGCCTGCTCTCCAAAATGACTGGTGGCGCCGACCAGCACCAGCTTCGATAGCCGCTCCGGGTGACCCGTGGCGAGATGAAGCAGCGTCATCCCGCCGCTGCTATAGCCGATCGCTCGTGCGCTCCTGATGCCGAGTGCGTCCATGAGGTTCCGGATGTCGGCGGCAGACTCGGCGTGCGTGAAGGCGCCCGACGGATTGGTGGAACGGCCATGACCGCGCTGATTCACGGCGATGACGCGGTAGGATTTCGCCAGCTCGGGGATGATCGAGCCCCAGCTGTGATCGATGCAGGAGCCGAAGCCGTGAAGGAGCAGGAGCGGCTCGCCCTGACCGGTGATCCGATATTCGATCTCTACGCCGTTGGTGCGCAACGTCTCCGCTGCGACCGCGTGCGGCTGCAAAGCGAAAGCCAGCAGAGACAAAGCTGCCATTCTCATGCGGGTCTCCCCCGTGATCAAACCGGCCGAGCTTGTCGCACGGTCGGCAATGTCGTCACCGCCAGCAGCGAGAACAGAAGCACGAAACTGGCGATGAAGGTGAGCGGCTGGCTCATCGACCCGACGACTTCGGTCAGCGGATCAATGAGACCGGCACTCGTCAGCAAGGCGCGGATCGCTTCGTTCAGTAAGAAACAAAGGGCCGCGGCCAGATAGGGCCAACCGTTTTTCCGATCTCTGATGAAGAACAGAGCCCCTACGGCAAGACAGATGATCTGTCCCGTCATGGCAGCGGTCTGAAACCGGTAGAATGTCTCCGGACCTTCGATCCTGAATTGGGGCACGAAGCTGATCAGGGCGAAGAACAGCGCGATGCCCATGAACAATATGGTCGTGCTGAGGAGCAGGGAGCCATGCAATTTCCTGCGATATTTCAGCAGGAAGGCCAGGACGATGAACAGGCCCGTCTCGAGCGTGACCATCACGTTCTGGATGATCAGGAAGTCCCCCTCCCCTGATACCAGACCCTGGTGCGCTGAATGGACCGACAGCGTCGCCGTCGTCGCGAACAGCAGCGGGCCGGCGACGAGGACTGCCAAGCCCACCTTCCTGTGCATCTGGTAGCTGCCGCTCTCGATCAGGTTCAGCTGGGTCAGGACCAGGCCCATCCAGACGAAAGCGGTGGCGATATGAAGGTGATGATGAGGCTGGGCACCTGCATCAGCCCCGAAATAGATGTCCCAGAAACCCAGGACGCTGATCGCCATGACTGTTATTACCAGCCAAGTCTCAAGGACATAACGACGGACGCGTTTCATCCTCGGCCCTCCCCCGAAAACTTTACCGCTTCGGTCGACCCGTCGCAAGGCAAGGGCAGCTTTCACGGTCGAGCGAGCGAGATGCGGCGTCCGCTAAGGGCGGTTAGCTGTCAGAAGCGACAAGCGGGGATCGAATCCAATTCGGATCCCGAACCCCACAGTCGTGCAGGAATCAGGCCTCGTCGGTGTCGACGAGAAGCCAGTTCGGATCCTGGCTGCCGAGGGTGCGGCGGAAGGTCCAGACGTCGTGGGTGGCGACGGCGTCCTCAAGCGAGCCGGCGACTACCTCCCCTTCCGCGTTGCGGGTGATGGCGGCGATGTCGGCGTCGAAGCGGACGGTGATGCTGGCGTCGCGGCCGTCGAGCCGGGCATCCTCGATCACGGCGCGCTCGATGGAGACGAGGCGGTTGTCGAGCTTGTGGCCGGCAGCCTCGCGAGCATCGATCGCGCCCTCGAACGCAGCGAGCACGTCGCCGCCGACGAGGAAGCCGAGCTCCTGCTTGTCGCCCTTCCAATAGGCGTCGAGGATCATCCGGTAGGCCGATTGGGCGCCGTCGAGGAAGCGGGCGACGTCGAAATTGCCGTCCGCAGCGACGATCGCGCGGATGCCGGCGGCCGCATTGTCCTCGTAGACCAGGCCGCCGCCTTCGCTGCGCTCCGGCGCCACGTCCGCGACCGGAGCCGCGGTCTCGGTGCCCGGAACGGCGTCGGGACGAGTGACCGGCTGCTGTTCATGGCCGGTGCGCCGGCCGAGAACGGCGTAGAGGCGCAACCCCACGAAGAGGGCGACCATCGCCAGCAGGACAATCTCGATATTCACCCGGCGTCTCCGAAAACTCGAACGGTCTACATAAGCGCGAAGGGGCCGCGATTCAAATGATGCTTGAGACCAACGCCTGTGGGCCCGCGATGTTGCGTGGCCGGGCCGCGCCTGCTACCCGCCGGACCCGATGAGAGCGGCCTTCGCGCCGTGACTTTCCACGTTTCCACGAAGGTAAGGTAGAATGGCCGAAGACGAAGGCATGTTTGGCTTGGGCGAGCAGCCGGGCAATGGCGAGGACACTGCGCCGCAGGTCGGCCTGATCTCGCAATATGTGAAGGACCTGTCGTTCGAAAATCCGAACGCGCCGGGCGTCTACCAGTGGCAGAGTCAGCCGCAGATCGACGTCCAGTTCAACATCGGCGCGCAGCAGCTCAACGACGAGCTGCACGAAGTGTCGCTGAAGGTCGAGATCGGCGCCAAGGCGGACGGCAAGACCGCGTTCCAGGTCGAGCTCGTCTATGCCGGCCTGTTCGCGCTCAGGAACGTGCCGGCCGAGCAGCTCCAGCCGTTCATGCTGGCCGAGGCGCCGCGGCTGCTCTTCCCGTTCGCGCGCCGCGTCATCGCCGATGCGGTCCGCGACGGCGGCTTCCCGCCGCTGATGCTCGACCCGATCGACTTCGCCGCCCTCTACATGCAGCGCGCCGCGCAGATGGAGTCCGAAGGCACGGGCATGCCGGCCGGCGAGATCACCGGGCAGGCTTGAATTCCATCGTCACCCCGGCGACCGCCGGGGTCTCAGCGGGTGAGAGGCTCAGTGTATGAAGCGGCCTGAGATCCCGGCCTTCGCCGGGATGACGGATAGGATCCGATGAACCTCTGGAAGGCGACCGGCACGATCGGCGGGCTGACGATGGTCAGCCGCGTGCTCGGCTTTGCGCGCGAGATGATCTTCGCGCGGGTGCTCGGCGCGGGCATGGCGGCGGACGCATTCGCGCTCGCCTTCCTGATCCCCAACCTGTTCCGCCGCCTGTTCGGCGAGGGCGCGTTCAGCCAGGGCTTCGTGCCGCTGTTCAGCCAGCGCATGAAGGGCGAGGGCAACGAGGAGGCGCGGCGTTTCGCCGAGGAAGTGCTGGCGGTGTTCCTGCCGGTGCTGATGATCATCACCGTTATCTTCATGGTGTTCATGCCGGCATTCATCGCCCTGATCGGCGCCGGCTGGCGGGACGAGCCGGTCAAGTTCGCCCTGGCAGTGGACCTGACCCGGATCACCATGCCGTACCTGGTGTTCATCTGCTTGGTGTCGCTCTTCTCGGGCGTGCTCAACTCGCTGTCGCGCTTCACGGCCGCGGCCTTTGCCCCGTCCCTGCTCAACATCGCCTTGATCGGCGCGCTCCTGCTGGTGCCGACCGGCGGACCGGCGACCGCGCGCGCGATGGCCTGGGGCGTGGTGGCCGGCGGCGTGCTGCAGCTCGCCTTGTGCTGGGCGAGCGCCCATGCGGCCGGCATCAAGCTCCGGCTGAGGCGGCCGCGCCTGACGCCGGGCGTGAAGGAGCTGGTGATCCTGATCCTGCCGGCGACCCTGGGCGGCGGCATCTATTATATCAGCCAGGCCTTCTACGCCTTCTTCGCGACGAGCCTGCCCCAAGGCTCACTGGTCTATCTCGGCTTCGCCGACCGCCTCAATCAGCTGCCGCTGGCGATCATCGGCTCGGCGCTCGGCACCGCGATCCTGCCGGCGCTCAGCCGGGCGGTGATGGATGTGGACAAGGGCGCCGCCGCGCGTGTGCAGAGCCAGGCGATCGAGCTGGCAATGCTGCTCACGCTGCCCGCGGCGGTGGCGCTGGCAGTGACGGCAGAGCCGATCGTGTCGGCGCTGTTCCAGGGCGGCCGGTTCACGGCCGAGGATGCCGAGACCACCGCTTTGGTGCTGTCGATTATCGTCGCCGGGCTCCCGGCCTATGTGCTGATCAAGGTGCTGGCGCCGGGCTTCTACGCGCGCAAGGACATGAAGACGCCGATCATCATCGCCGCGGCAATGCTGGCGGTGGGCGTCGGCCTCAACTTCGTGCTGGTGCCGGTGATGGGCATCGGCGCACTCGCCTTCACCACGGCGCTGTCGGCCTGGCTCAACGCGCTCCTGCTCTACGTCATCCTCGCCCGGCGCGGCCATTTCCAGATCGAAGGCTGGCTGTGGAGCCGGATCATCCGCCAGGTCATCGCCGCGGCGGTGATGGCGGGCGCGCTCTATCTGGTCCGCGAGCAGCTCGACCATTTCTTCGCCGGCTCGACAGGGCGGCGGCTGATCGGCGTCGCGGCGCTCGTCAGTGTCGGCGGCGCGGTCTATTTCGCCGTCGCTTGGGTGATCGGCGCGATGAACCGGGAGGACGTGCTGATCCTCCTCAGGAAGAAGAAAGTCTAGGCATGAAGGTGGTCTCGGGCATCCAGCCGACGGGCAACCTGCACCTCGGCAATTATCTCGGCGCCATCAAGCGCTGGGCGGCGATGCAGGACCAGGGGGAATGCCTGTTCTTCCTCGCCGACCTCCATGCCATCACCGTCTACAATGATCCGGCCGAGCTTGCCGCCAACGTGCGCGAGATGGCCGCGGCCCTGATCGCCTGCGGGATCGATCCGGAGCGCTCCACCCTCTTCGCCCATTCTGCCGTGCCCGCCCATCCGGAACTGGCCTGGATCCTCAACTGCACCGCCCGCATGGGCTGGCTAAACCGCATGACGCAGTTCAAGGAGAAATCCGGAAAGAACCGCGAAGGCGTCAGCGTCGGCCTGTTCGACTATCCGGTGCTGCAGGCGGCGGACGTTCTGCTCTACCAGGCGACGCACGTTCCGGTCGGCGAGGACCAGAAGCAGCATGTCGAGCTGATGCGGGACATCGCGCTCAAGTTCAACACCGACCATGACGTCGAGCTGTTCACCGCGCCCGATCCGCTGATCGGCGAGACGGCGGCGCGGATCATGTCCTTGCGCGACGGCAATGCGAAGATGTCCAAGTCGGACCCCTCGGACATGAGCAGGGTGAACCTCACCGACGACGCCGACACGGTCGCGCAGAAGATCCGCAAGGCGAAGACGGACCCGGAACCGCTGCCCGAGGCAATGAACGGACTCGACGGACGGCCGGAGGCGAAGAACCTGGTGCTGATCCACGCGGCGCTGAGCGACGAGGCGCCGCAGGCGGTGCTCTCCCGCTTTGCCGGACAGGGCTTCGGCGCCTTCAAGCCGGCATTGGCCGACCTGCTGGTCGAGACGCTGCGGCCGATCAAGGCCCGGCTTGACCAGTTCCGCTCCGATCCAGCCGAGCTCGACCGCATCCTCGCGCGCGGTGCCGAGAAGGCGCGGGCGATGGCGGAGCCCACGCTGCAGGGCGCCTACCGGGCGGTGGGGCTTCGGCGCTAAGCGCCTTCACTCTCAGCTTTTTTTCAGGGCCTGTCGGCTCATCGCGCTTCAGCAACCGTTCAGCGGCTTGGTGTTACGCGCGCGTCATCCTATATTCCGAACCTGATCTGCTCGAGAAAGGGCACGTTATCATGCAATTGTCCAAGAAACTGCTGGCGCTGACGGCGCCCGCCGCGCTGCTGGCGCTGTCCGCCTGCGCGACCGGCCTCCCCACCCAAGTGTCGCGCTTCCAGGCGATGCCGGCGCCGGTCGGCCAGACCTTCGTCGTCCAGCCCGCCGATCCCCGGGATCGCGGCGGCTTAGAATTCTCCCGCTATGCCGATCTCGTGCGTCAGAACCTGATCGCCCAGGGCTATAACGAGGCGCCCTCGCCCGCCGCCGCCACTTTCGTGGTGACGCTGGATTACGGCGTCGACCGCGGCCGCGAGAAGGTCGTCACCTATCCGGGCACCGGCTTCAACCGCGGCTTCGGCGGCGGCTTCTACCGGCCCTATTATTCGCGGTTCGGCTATTTCGGCCGCGGCTACCACCCCTTCTATTATGGTTGGAACGACCCGTTCTGGGGCCCCTTCGATTATCCCGAGGTGAGGAGCTACACCGAATATACCAGCTTCCTCGACATGGACATCAAGCGCACGGCTGACGGCCAGTCGCTGTTCGAAGGCACGGCGCGGGCGCGCTCGCGCACCGACGAGCTGCAGGTGCTGGTGCCGAACCTGGTCGAGGCGATGTTCACCAACTTCCCGGGCCGATCGGGCGAGACGGTGCGGATCACCGTTCCCAACCCGCCGCGGCGCTAAACGGAAAAGCGATCACCAAGGAGGGAGAGCCGGGCAACCAGCTCTCCCTTTTCTTATCTGCGCACCAGCAGCACACCGGCGAAGATCAGGAGCACGCCGCCGAGGCGGGTCACGTTGATCGGCTCCCGCGCCAGGCCGAAGGCGCCGAGATGGTCCAGGACAAGCGCCGCTAGCAGCTGGCCGCCGATCAGCGCGCCAATGAAGAAGGCCACGCCCATGCGTGGTGTCGCGAAAGCCGCGGCGACGACGAAAAAGGCGCCGTAGAGGCCACCGATCCAGGCATACCAGGGGAGCGCGCGCGCCGCGGCCGCATCGGGCCGCACGCCGAGGCCGAGCGCCACGATGACGAGGGCGACCGTTCCGACCAGGAAGGAGATGAGCGCCGCGTTGACCGGTGAGTTCACGGCGCGGGCGAGCATGGCATTGGTGGGCGCCTGGAGGGCGGCGAAGACGCCGCTGAGCAGCGCGCCGGCGATGGCGAGAGCAAGTCCGGGGTTCATGAACGCCGCTTAGGCTCCGATCCGGACGGGCCAAACAGAAAAAGGGAGAGCGTCGGAAGTCGCTCTCCCCTTCCCTTTCCCGGCAGCCAATACAACGACTGCGTCCCGCCCTAGCTTTCGAGCTGTCTCGTCAGCAGGCGAATGTCGGCGTCGAGCTCCGCGTCGGCGGCGCGGAGCTTCTCGATCTGGCGCACGGCGTGGATGACGGTGGTGTGGTCGCGCCCGCCGAAGCGGCGGCCGATCTCCGGCAGCGAACGCGGCGTCAGCTGCTTGGAGAGATACATGGCGACCTGGCGCGGCCGGGCTACTTCGCGGGCGCGACGGGCGGAGGTCATCTCTGCCTTGCGGATGCGGTAATGGTCGGAGACCTTGGACTGGATCTCATCGATCGAGATGCGGCGCTGGTTGGCGCGCAGCACGTTGGCCAGCACCTCGTTGCAGAAGTCGAGGTCGATGATGCGGCCGCTCATCATCGCATAAGCAGCGATGCGGTTGAGCGCGCCTTCCAGCTCGCGGACGTTGGAGCTGATCCTCTTGGCGAGGAACATCACCACGTCCTGCGGCACCTTCACCTCGGGCAGCGCCTCGAGCTTCTTGATGATGATGTTGAGCCGAAGCTCCAGGTCCGCCTGGTTGACATCGGCGACGAGGCCCCAGCTGAGGCGCGAGAGGATGCGCGGCTCGATGCCGTCGAGATCCTGCGGCGCGCGGTCGGAGCTGATCACCAGGCGGCGGCCGGCCGAGATGATCTCGTTCATCGTGTGGAAGAATTCTTCCTGGGTCGATTCCTTGCCGGCGATGAACTGGACGTCGTCGATCATCAGCAGGTCGGCGGAACGCAGCTGCTGCTTGAACTTGATCGTCTCGTTGGCGCGGAGGGCCGCCACGAACTCGACCATGAACTTCTCGGCCGACATGTAGATGATCTTGGCGCCCGGACGACGGGCGCGGAACTGGTGGCCGATGGCGTGAAGGAGGTGAGTCTTGCCGCGGCCGGTGCCGCCATGGATGAAGAGCGGGTTGAAGGCGACGTTGTCGGCGGTGGCGAGCGTACGCGCGGCGTTGAACGCGACCTCGTTCGCCTTGCCCACGACGAAGGTCTCGAAGCGGTACCGCGGCTCGAGCTGCGGCGCATAGAGACCGCCCTGGTCCTCGGCCGGGGCTTCCTCAGGCTCGGCGGCCGGGATCTGGACCGTCGCCGCGGTCCGCGGCGCGTCGGCTCCGGCACGGATCAGAACATTCCTGACTGCGGGCACGGCGGTGCGCCAGGCAAGGGCGAGACGGTCGGCAAAGTGGGTCTGCACCCAGTCGGCCATGAACTGCGACGGCAGCTCCAGCCGCAGCGTGCCGGACTCGGGATCGAAGGCGCCGAGCGCGACCGGCCGCAGCCAGCCGTCGAAAGTACGGGGCCCGCAGTCACGCCGAAGGTTTGTCCGGATCATCTCCCAAGCGGCGGTAAGCGGCTCGGAAACCCTGTCTTCGGTAAGCAAAGCTACACCACTGGCCGGCGTCTGGCTCACGCACGCACCCCCCTCATCCAAATGCCGCAACAGCGGCTTTTTAAGCAAACTCTCCCCCGCACGGCGGAACACCCCCCGGTGTCGCCGAAGTCGAACGTTCGTCTTGCTGTGTTTTACCCCCTCCGAGAGATTCGCCCGCAGGGAGGAGGCTTTTTTGAGGCCCGGGGGGCGCATGATCAACGGTTAAAATTTCACTTAGGTGAAATATTTCTCGTTGACACGGAAAAGCGCCGAAACCGCGCGAACCGCCGGATTTACGCCCTTTTCAAGGCTGCAGGAGCTGTAACGCACTCGTAACAAACACGCGAATCGGCGGAAAAGCTGAGAAGAGGTTCAGGCCGCTCCAGAGCCCATGAAAAAGCCCGCCGGAAAACCGACGGGCTCTTGATTGTCCTTTGGGAGCAGCGGGGCTCAGCCGAGGGCGGCGATCCGCTTGGAAAGACGCGAGATCTTGCGGGCGGCAGTGTTCTTGTGGACGACGCCCTTTGAAACGCCACGCATCAGCTCCGGCTGGACCCGGCGAATCGCTGCCTCGGCAGTCGCCTTGTCGCCGCTGGCGAGCGCAGCCTCGACCTGCTTCACGAAGGTCCGGATGCGGCTGACGCGCGCGCCGTTGATCTCGGCGCGGCGGTCGTTGCGACGGATGCGTTTCTTTGCCTGCGGCGTGTTCGCCATTGGAATGCCTCGTAACGATGAAATGAAAAGGGCGCGGCTAAAGACCGCACCCGCTCAGCGGCGCCATCTAAGGTGTCGAGGAGCGCGGGTCAACCATTTCTAGCGCTGGCAGCGTGCGCAGTAAAAGGTTGAGCGACCGCCGTCGACGCGGCGGCGGATCGGGCTGCCGCAGCCGCAGGCATCGCCTTCGCGCCCGTAAGCCAGGAACTGCTTCGAGAAATAGCCGAGCTCGCCATCCGGCTGCGCGAAATCCCGGAGCGTCGAGCCGCCGGCCTCAATGGCGGAGAGCAACACCGCCTTCACAGCATCCACCAGCCGCTCCAGGCGCGCCAGCGCGATCCGGCCCCCTGCCCGACCCGGTGCGATGCCGGCCATGTGCAGCGCCTCGCAGACGTAGATATTGCCGAGGCCGGCGACGATCCTCTGGTCGAGCAGCAGCGCCTTGATCGGCGCCGATCGGCCCTCCAGCGCCGTTGCCAGATACCGGGCGGAGAAGTTGTCGCTCAGGGGCTCGGGACCCATCCTGAGGAACGGCTCATGCTCAGCCAACGCGTCGCTCCGCACCAGATCGAGCGAGCCGAACCGGCGCGGATCGTTGAGCGCGAGCCGCCGCCCTGCATCGGTCTCCAGCAGGAAATGATCGTGGGCACCGAGCTCCGCCGGATCGATCCGCCACCGCCCGGACATGCCGAGATGGAAGACGAGCGTATCGCCCCGGTCGGTATCGATCAGGCCATATTTGGCGCGCCTGCCCAGCGAGGTCACGGTGGCCCCGGTCAGCCGCTGGCGCAGGTCCGGCGGGAAAGCGCGCCTGAGGTCCGCCCGCCGCGCCTCGACGGAGACCAGCCGCCGCCCTTCGAGCACCGGAGCAAGGCCGCGTACCGTCGTCTCGACTTCGGGCAGCTCAGGCATTGCGTCTCATCTGCTTATCCACCTGCACATGGCCGCCCTCCCCTGCTAGAGGCGCCGCCGATGGACAAGGTTTCTTTCGGCTATGAGAGCGTCGATCCGCAGGAGAAGACACGGCGGGTCGGCGGCGTCTTCTCGCGCGTCGCCTCGCGCTACGACCTGATGAACGACGTCATGTCGGGCGGCATGCACCGGCATTGGAAGAACCAGTTCGTGCGCCGGCTAAAGCCGCGCAGGAATGAGACGATCCTCGACATGGCCGGCGGCACTGGCGACATCGCCTTTCGGATTGCGGAGAGCGGCGCACAGGTGACGGTCGCCGACATCAACCCCGAGATGCTGAAGGTGGGGATCGCACGCGCCCGCCAGCGTGGCATCGAGGGGCTGGTCTGGGCCGAGGAGAATGCGGAGGCGCTGACGTTCCCGGACCTCACCTTCGACGCCTACACGATTGCCTTCGGCATCCGGAACGTGACCCATATCGACCGTGCGCTCGCCGAGGCGCACCGCATGCTGCGGATCGGTGGGCGCTTCTTCTGCCTGGAATTCTCGACCAGCACCTGGCCGGGCTTCCGCGAGGCCTATGACGCTTATTCGCACCATGTCGTGCCGAAGATCGGCAAGGCGGTGGCGCAGGACGAGGCGAGCTATCGCTATCTCATCGAGTCGATCCGCCGCTTCCCTTCCATGCCCGAGTTCAAGGCGATGATCGAACGTGCCGGCTTCGCGCAGGTGCGGGTCGAGCCGATCCTCGGCGGCGCGGTCGCAATCCACAGCGGCTGGAAGATTTGACCAAACCGGCCGTTCACGTCTGGCGCCTCCTAAAATGGGGCCGGGTGCTGGCGCGGCATGGCGCGCTGCGCGGTATCGAGCGCGATCCGAATACGCCGCCGCCGGTGCGAAGGCTTGCGCGGATCGCCCGCTTCGGCGCGCGCATCCCGCGGGTCCCGACCTATGCCGACGCCTTCCTCGAGATCGGCCCGGCCGCGATCAAGCTCGGCCAAGCGCTGGCGACGCGGCCCGACCTCGTCGGCGAGGAGGCGGCGCGGAACCTCTCGCACCTGCAGGACAGTTTGCCGCCTGCCCCGTTCGAGCAGATCCGGGCATCGGTCGAACAGTCGCTGGAGGGGCCGCTGGAGAAATTCTTCTCCGAATTCGATCCGGAGCCGGTCGGCGCCGCCTCGATCGCGCAGGTCCACCGGGCGGTGACGACCGACGGGCGCCAGGTCGCGGTCAAGGTGCTGCGGCCGAACATCGAGGAGGATTTCGCCCGCGCGCTGGAGACCTACGAATGGGCGGCGGCGCAGGTGGAGAGCATGGGCGGCGAGGCGGCACGGCTGCGGCCCCGCCTCGTCATCGCCCATTTTCGCCAATGGACGACGCGCGAGCTGGACCTTCGCCGGGAGGCCGCCTCGGCCTCCGAGCTGCGCGAGGGCATGGAGGCGGAGAGCGGCTTCTACGTGCCGCAGATCGACTGGAGCCGCAGCGCCCGCCGCGTGATGACGCTTGAGTGGATCGAGGGCATCAAGCTCACCGACCGCGACGCGCTGATCGAGGCCGGGCACGACCTCAAGAAGCTGGCCGCGACTCTGGTGCGGGCCTTCCTCCGTCAGGCTGTGGTGGACGGATTCTTCCACGCCGATCTCCACCAAGGCAATCTCTTCGCCCTCGCCGACGGCCGCCTCGCCGCCATCGACTTCGGCATTATGGGCCGCGTCGACCGGCAGGCGCGGATGTGGCTGGCCGAGATCCTCTACGGTCTCATCACCGGCAATTACCGACGCGTCGCGGAGATCCACTTCGAGGCGCAATATGTGCCGGCGCATCACAGCGTCGAGGAGTTCGCGACCGCGCTCCGTGCCGTCGGCGAGCCGATCCGCGGGCTGCCGGTCAAGGACATCTCGGTCGCGCAGATGCTCGACGGCCTGTTCACGATTACCCGCGACTTCGACATGCCGACGCAGCCCCACCTGCTGCTGCTCCAAAAAACGATGGTGATGGAGGAAGGCGTCGCCACCGCGCTCGATCCGGACATCAACATGTGGGAGACGGGCGAGCCGTTCCTGCGCGAATGGCTGCGGAGCGAGCTCGGCCCGGAGGCTAAGCTGGCCGACGAGTTGATCATGAACTGGCGCACCCTGCGCAAGATCCCCGAGCTGATCCGCCGTATCGATCATTATTACCCGCCACCGGGTGCGGCACCTCCGGCTCCGCCATTGCCTGACGTGGTCGTGGTGCAGCCCGTTCGCTGGGCGCGCTACATCGGTACGGCGATCGTTTCGGCTGCGGCTGGCGCAGCGGCGGTGCTGCTCCTAACTTAGGCTGATGCAGGGCAAGCGCATACTCCTGATCGTCGGCGGCGGGATTGCGGCATACAAGAGCTGCGAGCTCATTCGGCTGCTGCGCAAGGCGGGGGCATCTGTCACCTGCGTTCTCACCAAAGGCGGCGCGCAGTTCGTGACGCCGATGACGCTGGCGGCGCTGTCGGAGAATGAGGTCTATACCAGCCTCTGGGACCTCAAGAACGAGGTCGAGATGGGGCATATCCAGCTCTCTCGCCAATCGGACCTTGTCGTGGTGTGCCCGGCGACCGCCGATCTGATGGCGAAGATGGTGGCGGGCATTGCCGACGACCTTGCGACCACCTTGCTGCTCGCCACCGACAAGCCGGTGCTCGCCGCGCCGGCGATGAACGTGCGCATGTGGCAGCACGAGGCGACCGTCCGTAACGTCGCCCAGCTTCGCCGCGACGGAGTGACGGTGCTCGAGCCGGATGAAGGGGAGATGGCGTGCGGGGAATATGGCCCCGGCCGGCTCCCCGAGCCGGAGGCAATTCTTCAGGCTATCCTCACTCACCCAGCCGTTCGGGCTGAGCCGGTCAACGTCCTGTCCTTTTCCACTGCGGCGAAAGGAAAGGACGCCCCTTCGACGGGCTCAGGGCGAGCGGGGTTGAGGGGGCGGCACGTGATTGTCACCGCCGGTCCGACGCACGAGCCGATCGATCCGGTGCGGGTGCTCGCCAACCGCTCGTCGGGCAAGCAGGGCTTCGCCGTTGCGGGTGCGCTCGCCGAAGCCGGTGCGCGGGTTACCTTGGTCGCGGGACCTGTCAGTCTGCCGACGCCGCCCGGCGTCGATCGGGTCGACGTGGAGACGGCGCTGCAGATGCAGCGGGCGCTGGACGCGGCGCTGCCCGCCGACGCGGCGGTGATGGTGGCGGCGGTGTCGGACTGGCGGGCAGACTCCTCGCCGCGCAAGATCAAGAAGACTGGCGGAGCGCCCCCTCAGCTGGCGTTGGTCGAAAATCCGGACCTGCTTGCAGAACTCGCCTCGTCAGCACGGCGGCCGCGGCTCCTGATCGGCTTCGCGGCGGAGACGGAGGACGTGGTCGAGAATGCGCAGGCCAAGCGCGAGCGCAAGGGCTGCGACTGGATCGTCGCGAACGACGTCTCCGGAGACGTGATGGGGAGCGAGACCAACTCGGTTCACCTGATCACGGCTGAAGGGACGGAGAGCTGGGAGACGCTCTCGAAGACCGAGGTCGCGCGCCGGCTGACACGCCGGATCGCGGCCGAACTGGGGGGCGGGAACGATGGCGAGGGAAACGCGGACTGACTGGCTTTTGCTGACGCCGCTGGCCGGTCTCGGCGACCTGGGGCTGCTGGCGCTGCGCTGCGTGACCGGCGCCTTCCTCATCTACCAGAGCCACGACAACATCTTCAGCGCCGCGCGCATGGACGAGTTCGTCAAGTTCCTGGTCCAGTTCAACTTCGTCTATCCCGAGTTCATGGCGCCGCTGTCGGTCTGGTGGCAGTTCATCGCCGGCATCGGCTTCGTGCTCGGGCTGCTGACGCGGTGGCTCGGGCTGATCACGATCTTCAACTTCATGGTAGCGGTCTGGATGGTGCATTGGCCGCAGGATTTTTCCGGCTGGTGGCCGGCGCTGATCCTCGTCTTCCTCGGCGGGCTGTTTGCAACCCAGGGCGCCGGCCGCTACTCGCTCGATGCAGCGATTGCGAGGCGGCGAACGAATGATCGACATCAAGGTGAAGCGGCTCCCGCATGGTGAAGGCCTCCCCCTTCCCTCCTACGCAACCGAGCATGCCGCCGGCCTCGACGTCGTGGCGGCCGAGAGCCTGACTTTGGCGCAAGGCGCGCGGCATGCGGTGGCGACCGGCTTCGCCATCGCCATTCCCGACGGCTATGAGGTGCAGGTGCGGCCGCGTTCCGGTCTCGCGCTGAAGAACGGCATCACCTGCCTCAATACGCCGGGCACAATCGACAGCGACTATCGCGGTGAGGTAAAGGTGATCCTCGCCAATCTCGGCGGCGAGCCGTTCGAGGTGCGGCGTGGCGAGCGGATTGCCCAGCTCGTCCCGGCGCCGGTGCTGCGGGCCGGGTTCGTCGAGGTCGAGGATCTCGACGAGACGGTGCGCGGCGTAGGCGGTTTCGGGTCTACAGGGAGGTGACGATGAAGCGTCTTCTGATGATTGCCATGGCTCTGACGGCGGCTCCTGCGGCGGCGCAGTCCGTCTCGTCCGCCGGCGGCGACTGGAGCCGGGTTCCCGAAATTCGCGCACTGGGCATGCACCGGATGAGCGCCGAGTCGATGGACATGATCGAGGAGCTGGCCAAGAGCGGCGAATGCGCGGTGCCGGGACTCAGCAAGCGCAAGATCGACCTCACTGTGCCGTTCGTCCTGGAATTCAAACCCAGCGGCGAGGTGCAGCAGGTGGTCGTGCGCAAGCTCGGCTGCGACAAGCTGGAAAGCATCATGGGCGGTGTCATCCTGCAGCTCGCCCGCGCCGGCGAATATAGGCCAACCGGCGAGAACGAACTCGGCTGGTATCGGAGCGAGCTCAGCTTCAGCCTGCAGTGACGCTTTCGGACGATCAGCTCGACCGTTACGCGCGCCAGATCGTCCTCAAGGAAATCGGTGGCGAGGGTCAAAGGAAGCTCCTCGCTGCCCGGGTCGCGCTGATCGGCGCGGGCGGCATCGGCGCGCCCGCCCTCCAATTTCTCGCTGCGGCCGGCATCGGCACGCTCCGAGTCATCGACGATGACCAAGTCACGCTCGACAATCTCCAACGGCAGGTCCTGTTCGGGACTGCCGACGTCGGGCGGCCGAAAGCTGAAGTGGCACAGGAAGCGGTGACGAGGCTGAACCCGGAGGTGCGTTTCGAGCCCGTGCAGAACAGGCTCGGCGCGGGGAATGTGGCGGCTTTGCTCGAGGGCGCCGACGTGGTGCTGGACGGGAGCGACAATTTCGCGACGCGGCTTATCGTCTCGGACTATTGCACGCGGGCCCGCATCCCGCTGGTTTCGGCAGCGATCGGCCAGTTCCAGGCGCAGATAGGCACCTTCCACGGGTGGGAGGCGGGCAGACCTTGCTATCGCTGCTTCGTCGGGGATGCCTTCGACGCAGAGGATTGCGACAGCTGCTCCGAGCTTGGCGTGCTCGGCGCGATGGTGGGCATCGCCGGGAGCTGGGCGGCGCTGGAGGCCATCCGCCAGATCGTGCCGTTCGGGGAGGAGCCGACCGGCAAGCTCCACGTCTTCGACGGCTTGAAACCTGCGCTGCGGACGATCCGGATCGTGAAGGATCCTGCCTGCAAAGGCTGCAGCGGTTAGTAGCGCTCCATGGGCTGGGCGGTGCGGAACTCGCACCAGGCGTGGCGGCGCTCCGCATAGACCTCGATGGTCGGCTCCGGGTATTTAGGGTCCGCGAAGGTGCCGACCGGGATCGAGATCATGCCGGGCCGGCGTTCGATCCGGTAGAAAACGGTGCCGCCGCATTCCGGGCAGAAATTGTGCTCGCCCCAGAAGCCCTCGTCCGAGCTGCGCCTGAAGCTGCGATATTCGCCCTGGGTGGCAACCTGCCCCTCCGGATAGGTCGCATTGTAGGAGAAGGCGCTGCCGGTCCGGCGCTGGCAGTCGAGGCAGTGGCATACCGAGATGCGCGCCGGTTCGCCCCGGCAGGTCGCGGTTAGCGCTCCGCAGGCGCAGGCGGCGGTGCGTGCGGTCATCCTTCGGCTCCCTTTCTCAGGCGAACATCGCTTCCAGCTGAAGCAAGCTTGGCACGGCGAGGAGCAGCCCCAAAGCGACATCGAAGGCGCGGATCGGCCGGAGACTGCGGCCACGCGGCTTCAGCACGGCGTCGGCCAAGCTGATGAGCAGGAGCGACAGGCCGCAGGCCGCCGCCACCCCGAGGCTGACGACGAAGACCCAGAAGACGCGCTCCTGCCAGGCGGCGTAGAGCGGCCACAGGATCAGGGCAGCGAGGCCGGCGGTGACGCCGACGCCGGTTGCCCTGCCGATCGTCCACCAGCGCAGCATCAGCCCTTCTTCTTCGCAGGCGCCTTCTTCCTCGTCGGCGCCTTTTCGGCCGCAGCTTTCTTGGCGGGCGCCTTCCTACCCCTGCCCTTCTTCGTCGGTGCGCCCTTGGCGGCGCGGTCGTCGATCAGCTGGGCCGCTTCCTCCAGCGTCAAAGCGTCCGGCGTAACGCTCTTCGGCAGGGTGGCGTTGGTGGTGCCGTCGGTCACATAGGGACCGAATCGCCCCTCCATCAGCTTAATCTCGGCCTCGGTGCGCGGATGCGGGCCGAGCACCTTCAGCGGCTCGCGCGATCCGCGGGCGCGGCCGCCGCCATTGGCCGCGTCGGCAAGCTTGGCGACCGCCGCGTTCATGCCGGTCTCGAACACGTCGGCGGTGGAGCCGAGCTTCGCATATTTGCCGTCATGGGCGAGATAGGGGCCGTAGCGACCGATCGAGGCGGTGATCGGGTTACCGGTCTCCGGATGGGCTCCGATCGTGCGCGGCAAGGAGAGCAGGCGCACGGCGAGATCGAGGTCGAGCTCCCCGGCATCCTTGGGGATGGAGGCGCGCTTCGCTTCCTTGCCGTCGCCCATCTCGACATAGGGGCCGAAGCGCCCCGTCTTGCGCAGCACGTCCTGGCCGGTCTCGGGATGCTTGCCCAGGATCTCCGGCCCGCTGTCCTCGCCCGCTTCGTCGCCGCCCTGTCCGAACCGGCGGGTGAACTTGCATTCCGGATAGTTGGAGCAGGCGACGAAGGCGCCGAACTTGCCGCCGCGCAGCGCCAGCCGCCCCTCGCCGCAGGCCGGGCAGAGACGCGCGTCGGCGCCGTTGCCCTTGTCCGGGAAGAGGTAGGGCGCGAGGAACTCGTCGAGCGCGACCGTGATCTCGGACGGCTTCTGCTCCATGATCTCGGCGGTCTTGGGCTTGAAGTCGCGCCAGAATGCCTCGAGCACCTTCTGCCACTCGGCCCGGCCGCCGGAGATGTCGTCGAGCTCGTCCTCGAGATGGGCGGTGAAGTCGAACGACACGTAGCGTTCGAAGAAGCGCTCGAGGAAGGCGGTCAGCAGGCGGCCGCTTTCCTCCGGGAAGAAGCGGTTCTTCTCGACCCGGACATAGTCGCGGTCCTTCAGCGTCTGGAGCGTCGCCGCATAGGTGGAGGGGCGCCCGATGCCGAGCTCCTCCATCTTCTTGACCAGGCTCGCCTCGGAATAACGCGGCGGCGGCTGGGTGAAATGCTGCTCGGAGATGACGCGCTTCTTGGCCGGCGCATCGCCTTCCGAAAGGCGCGGCAGGCGGCGGCTGTCCTCGTCGGCCTCATCGTCGCGGCCTTCTTCGTAGAGGGCCATGAAGCCGGGGAAGAGCACGACCTGGCCGGTTGCTCGCAGCGCGGTCTGGCCGGTGCCGTCGGCGAGCTCGGCGGTGGTGCGCTCGAGCCGAGCGGAGGCCATCTGGCTCGCCAGCGCGCGCTTGAAGATCAGGTCGTAGAGGCGGGTATGATCGCCCGAGCCGATGCGATCGCGGCTGAAGTCGGTCGGGCGGATCGCCTCATGCGCTTCCTGGGCGTTCTTCTGCTTCGAGGTGTAGACGCGCGGCTTGTCCGGGACATAGCCGGCATCGTAGCGCGTCGCGATCGCCTTGCGGGCGGCGGAGATCGCCTCAGGCGCGAAGTCGACGCCGTCGGTCCGCATGTAGGTAATCGCGCCATCCTCATAGAGGCCCTGCGCGACGCGCATGGTGTGACTCGCCGAGAAGCCGAGCTTGCGCGCCGCCTCCTGCTGGAGCGTCGAGGTGGTGAAAGGCGGCGGCGGGTTGCGGGTGAAGGGCTTGGTCTCGACGGAGGCGACGGTGAAGCGCCCCGCCTCGACAGCGGCCTTGGCGGCATCGGCGGTGCCCTTGTCGCCGATGGAGAGGCGGTCGATCTTCTCGCCCCTGAAGCGGACGAGCCGGGCGAGGAACTCGGTGCCGTCGGCCTCCATCAAGGCGGCGACGCTCCAATATTCCTGGGCCTTGAACAGCTCGATCTCGCGCTCGCGGTCGACGATCAGGCGCAACGCCACAGATTGCACGCGCCCGGCCGACTTGGCGCCCGGCAGCTTGCGCCACAGCACCGGCGACAGCGTGAAGCCGACCAGATAGTCGAGTGCGCGGCGGGCGCGATAGGCGTCGATCAGGTCGTGATCGAGTTCGCGCGGGCGCTGCATCGCCTCGGTGACGGCGGTCTTGGTGATGGCGTTGAAGGTGACCCGCTCGACATGGGCGGGCAGCGCCCGCCGCTTCTGGAGCACCTCCTGGACATGCCAGCTGATCGCCTCCCCCTCGCGATCGGGGTCGGTGGCGAGAATCAGCGAATCCGCCTTCTTGGCCTCGTCGGTGATCGCCTTCAGCTGCCGCGCCTTTTCGGCATAGGTCTCCCACTCCATCGCGAAGCCGGCGTCGGGATCGACCGAGCCGTCCTTGGGCGGCAGATCGCGGACGTGTCCGTAGGAGGCGAGCACCCGGTAGCCGCCGCCAAGATATTTTTCGATGGTCTTCGCCTTGGCGGGCGATTCGACGACGACAAGCTTCATTCAAAATTCCCTTACGCGTACACGTGTAGGGTGGTGAGCCGCTGCGCCGCCCGTCAAGCCTGTTGATCCGCGTGGCGCGCTTTCCCTAGATCGAAGCCGTGACCGAGCTCAGAACGCCTCGCCTTTTACTCCGCCGCGCGCGGCCCGACGACCTGGCCGGCCTGCATGCGGTGCTGTCGGACGAGCGGGCGATGACCTATTGGTCGAGCCCGCCGCACGCCGACATCGAGCAGACGCGCGAATGGCTGCACGGCATGATGACCTCGACGCCCGAGGAGAGTGAGGATTTCATCATCAGCTTCCGCGGCGAGACGATCGGCAAAATCGGCGCCTATCGCCTCCCCGACTTCGGCTACATCCTGTCCCCGGCTCATTGGGGGCTCGGGCTCGCTTCAGAAGCAATGACGGCGTTCCTTGACCACGCTTTCACCCGAGAAGACATCCCGCGGCTTACCGTTGATATCGATCCGCGCAACGAGGCGTCGCTGCGCCTGATCAAGCGCCACGGCTTCGTCGAGACCGGCCGGGCGAGCGGTACCTGGACGACGCATATCGGCCTTTGCGACAGCATCTACCTGGCGCTGCAGAAAGCCGACTATCTGCGGGCAAGACTGGGTGCGCCGTAGCGCCTCAGGCGAGGCTGACCTTGCCGCCCGCGTGCCGCTCCAAGCGCCCGGCCAATTCGAGCTCCAGCAACACCGTCTGCACCGCTGACGGGGCGAGGCCGGACTGGCGGATGATCTCGTCCACGCCGACCGGGGTGGGGCTGAGCAGGTCGGAGACGGTGCGGCGCTCCGCCTCGCTCGTGTCCGGCGAGGCCGACGGGGCGGTGTAGTCGAGGCCCTTCTGGGCGAGCGGGCGGAGGCTGAACGGGCGAATCGTCTCCAGCACGTCGTCAGCATTCTGGATCAGGATCGCGCCTTCCCGGATCAAGGAATTGCAGCCCTGGGCGCGCGGGTCGAGCGGGGAGCCGGGCACGGCCATCACGTCCCGGCCAAATTCGGTTGCGTAACGGGCGGTGATCAGCGAGCCGGAGCGGGGCGCCGCCTCCACCACGACGGTTCCCTGCGCGAGGCCGGCGATGATGCGGTTGCGATAGGGGAAGTGGCGTGCCCGCGGCTCGACGCCGGGCGGCTGCTCGGCGATCAGCAGGCCGCGTTCGGCGATCGCACGCTGCCGCTCCTCATTTTCGGGCGGGTAGAAGATGTCAACGCCGCCGGCGATGACTGCGATCGTGCCGGTCTCCAGCGCACCGTCATGCGCGGCCGTGTCGATGCCGCGGGCGAGGCCGGAGACGACGACCGTGCCGGCCGCGCCGAGCCCCTGCGCCAGCGTCCGCGCGAAGCGGCAGGCGGCGGCGGAGGCGTTGCGGGCGCCCACCATCGCGATCACCGGCTTGTCGAGCAGCGAGACGTGGCCTTTCACGATCAGCGCCGGCGGGGCCGTCTCGATTTCGGCGAGCAGTGGTGGATAGAGCCCCTGGCCGAGGAACAGGTAGCGGGCGCCGAGCTTCGCGACCTGCTCCACCTCGCGCTCGATCGCGGCGCGGGAGGCGAGCCTGGGCGCCCGCCCTCCCCCGCGCGCGGCGAGATCCGGCACCGCAGCGAGCGCCGCCGAGGCGGAGCCGAAGCGGGCGAGCAACTGGAAATAGGTGACCGGCCCGATATTGTCCGAACGGATCAGGCGCAGCCGCGCGATCTGGTCCTCGCTGGCCGAGAGCTCAAGCATCCTTGGCGCGGCCGACCTTGGGCTCGGTGCCGGCGAGCAGGCGCTCGATGTTTGCGCGGTGCTTCCAGGCGATCAGCAGCCCGAATGCCAGATACATGAGAACGAGGTCGAACCGCACCAGCAGGGCCGCGGCGACCGGCGCCGACAGGGCGGCCAGGATGCCGGCGACGGACGAATAGCGGCCGATGAGCAGGGTTCCGATCCACACTGCCGCGTAGATGAGCGAGGACGGCCAGTGCAAAGCCGCCATCACGCCGAACATCGTGGCGACGCCCTTGCCGCCCCTGAAGCGCAGCCAGACCGGATAAAGATGGCCGAACAGCGCGCCGGCCGCGGCGAGCGGCTCGTGGCCTGGCCACAGCGCGGCCGCGATGAGCACGGCGGCCGTCCCCTTGAGCCCGTCGAGGATCAGGGTGAGCGCCGCCAAACCCTTGCGGCCTGTACGAAGGACATTGGTCGCGCCGATATTGCCGGAGCCGATCGTCCTGAGATCGCCCGCGCCTGCCAGCCGCGTCAGCAGCACGCCGAACGGGATCGAGCCCAGCGCATAGCCGAGCAGCAGCGAGAGCAAGGGAGGAGCCATGATCTCGGTTGTCAGCATCTTTGCCCCACGCCCGGGAGAATTATCAGCAAAGCCCCGCTCTGCCTATATCCTCAGCAACTTGCGGCGCTCCGCCGCCCCGCTAAAGCGCCGCCGATGGCAAGAACGCGTCCCCTGCTCGTGTTCGACTCCGGAATCGGAGGGCTGTCGGTGCTGCGGCCGATCCGCGCTTTGCTGCCGAATGCGCCGATCGTCTATGTCGCCGACAGCGCCGGCTTCCCCTATGGCACCAAACGGGCGGGCGACATCGAGGCGCGAATACCGGCTTTGCTGGGGCGGCTTTCCGAACGCTTTGATCCGGAGCTGATCGTCATCGCCTGCAACACCGCCTCGACCATCGCACTGGACGGGGTGCGCGCGGCGCTCGACGTGCCGATCGTCGGCACAGTGCCGGCGATCAAACCCGCCGCCGAACGGTCGAAGAGCCGCGTCATCGGCGTGCTCGGCACCCAGGCGACGGTGCGGCAGCCCTATGTCGATCGGCTGGCGAGCGAGTTCGCGGCCGACTGCATCGTCATCCGCCACGGATCGGGCGAACTCGTCGAGCTGGCCGAGGCGAAGCTGCGCGGCGAGCCTGCCGATCAAGCCGCTTATGCCGGCGTCATGGCCGGGCTCCTCGACCAGCGCGACGGCGAGCAGATCGACACTGTCGTGCTCGCCTGCACGCACTTTCCCCTGGTCGAGCAGGAAATCGCCGAGGCCGCGCCGCGCCCGCTCGCCTTTGTCGACGGCAAGGAGGGGATCGCCCGCCGCACCGCCTGGCTGCTGCGCGACAAGGAATGGCCGGACGAGCCGGGCGCCGGCCGCGCCCTCTTCACGCGCTGGTTGCCCGAGCTGGAGCGCTACCGGACGGGGTTGGCGGATTACGGACTCGAACTTATAACCGGCTCCGGGCGCTAGGCCCTTGTTGCGAACCGTTATCACTGGCCTTGAGCAGCCGATCGGCGGTATGTGCGGTAAAGCTACGGGGAGCGGGACCTTGGACTATCAGGCGATTTTCGCGCAGGCGATCGACCGGCTGCACGCCGAAGGCCGCTATCGCGTGTTCATCGATATCCTGCGCAACAAGGGGAGCTTCCCCAACGCCCGCTGCTTCGCTGGCCATAACGGGCCGAAGCCGATCACCGTCTGGTGCTCCAACGACTATCTCGCGATGGGCCAGCACCCGAAGGTCGTCGAAGCGATGGAGGAGGCGCTGCACGATGTCGGCGCGGGCTCCGGCGGCACCCGCAATATCGGCGGCAACACCCATTACCATGTCGAGCTGGAGGCCGAGCTGGCCGACCTCCACGGCAAGGAATCGGCCCTGCTCTTCACCTCCGGCTACATCTCCAACGAGGCGACGCTCTCCACGGTCGCCAAGCTGCTGCCCGGCTGCGTGATCTTCTCGGACGAACTCAATCACGCCTCGATGATCGCCGGCATCCGCAACAGCGGCTGCGAGAAGAAGGTCTTCCGTCACAACGACATCGCCCATCTCGAGGAGCTGCTCGCCGCCGCCGATCCGGAGGCGCCCAAGCTGATCGCCTTCGAGAGCGTCTATTCGATGGACGGCGACGTCGCGCCGATCGCCGCAATCTGCGACCTCGCCGACAAGTATAACGCGCTCACCTATCTCGACGAGGTCCACGCGGTCGGCATGTACGGCGCGCGCGGCGGCGGCATCTCGGAGCGGGACGACGTCGCCCATCGCCTCACCATCATCGAGGGCACGCTCGGCAAGGCGTTCGGCGTGATGGGCGGCTATATCGCCGCCGACCGCAACATCGTCGACGTGGTGCGCAGCTACGCGCCCGGCTTCATCTTCACGACCTCGCTCTCGCCGGTGCTGGTCGCCGGCGTGCTTGCCAGCGTCCGCCACCTCAAGAGCTCGTCGGTCGAGCGCGAGGCCCAGCAGGCCCATGCGGCGCGCCTGAAGGCGATCTTCACCGAGGCGAACCTGCCGGTGATGCCGTCGACGACGCACATCGTGCCGCTGATGGTCGGCGATCCAGTCAAGGCCAAAAGGATCAGCGATATCCTGCTCGCCGAATATGGCGTCTACGTGCAGCCGATAAATTATCCGACCGTCCCCCGCGGCACCGAGCGCCTGCGCTTCACGCCCGGCCCGGCGCATACCGAAGAGATGATGCACGAGCTCGCCACCGCCTTGGTCGAGATCTGGGACCGGCTGGAGATGCGGCTGGCCGCCTAGCTACTTTCGTCATGGCCGAGCCAGCAAACAGGGATTTCCGGCACTCGACCCCTCCCGATCTCCAGGCGGCGCTGCAGGGAGACAGCCCACTCCGGGAAAGGTGGGACGACCTGACGCCGTTGGCCCGCAACGAGTGGATATGCTGGATGACGTCCGCCAAACAGGCCGCGACGCGGGCCAAGCGCCTTGGGCGCCTGCAGGAGGATCTGTTGGCAGGCAAGCGTCGGCCGTGCTGCTGGCCCGGCTGCCCACATCGCAGCGAGGCCGCCCGAAAGTGGGTTGACGCTTAGGCCGCTCGCCCGCCTCCGCGAAACGTCCAGCGGCGGCCGGCGGCGGCAACACGTCGCAGTATCAGGTGGCGAATCCAGCCGGTCTTAACTAGGGATGCGCCATGCGCATCGTCATCGCTTCCGATCATGCCGCCGTGGAATTGAAGGCGGCCTTGGCCGAGCATCTTCGCGGTGCAGGGCACCAAGTGACCGATCTGGGTCCCGCGACTACCGACTCCGTCGACTATCCCCTCTATGGCTACAAGCTGGCCGAGGCGATTGCGTCCGGTGCGGCGGACAAGGGCGTGGCCCTGTGCGGCTCGGGCATCGGCATCTCGATCGCGATCAACCGCAACTCCGCCTGCCGCTGCGCGCTTGTGTCGGAGCCGCTGTCGGCTGCGCTGGCGCGTCAGCACAATGATGCCAACATCATCGCCATGGGCGCTCGGCTCGTCGGGCCGGAAATGGCGAAAGCCTGCGTCGACGCCTTTCTCGGCACCGGCTTTCTCGGCGACCGCCACCAGCGGCGCGTCGACCAACTCTCCAATCCCAGCTTCGCGAAGGAACCCGCATGAGCACGCAGCCGATCGGCCATGGATTCCAGCATGAGGGCTTCTTCAGCGACGCGCTACGGCAGCGCGACGATGCGGTCGCCGATGGGGTCGCGGCGGAGCTCGACCGGCAGCAGAACCAGATCGAGCTGATCGCGTCCGAGAACATTGTTTCGAAGGCGGTTCTGGAGGCGCAGGGGTCGGTTCTCACCAATAAATATGCGGAGGGCTATCCGGGCCGCCGCTATTACCAGGGCTGCGCGCCCTCGGACGCGGTCGAGACGCTGGCGATCGAGCGGGCCAAGCAATTGTTCGGCTGCGGCTTCGCCAACGTCCAGCCGCATTCGGGCGCTCAGGCCAACGGTGCGGTGATGCTGGCGCTGACCAAGCCGGGCGACACGATCCTCGGCATGAGCCTCGATGCAGGCGGCCACCTCACCCACGGCGCCAAGCCGGCGCTGAGCGGCAAATGGTTCAATGCGATCCAATACGGTGTTCGCAGGGACGACCATCTCGTCGACTTCGATCAGGTCGAGGCGCTCGCCCGCGAGCACAAGCCGACGCTCATCATCGCCGGCGGCTCGGCCTATCCGCGCCACATCGACTTCGCCCGCTTCCGCGCCATCGCGGACGAGGTCGGCGCGACCTTCATGGTGGATATGGCCCATTTCGCCGGCCTGGTCGCGGCGGGCGAGCACCCGTCCCCCTTCGGCCACGCCCATGTCGTCACCACCACCACCCACAAGACCCTGCGCGGCCCGCGCGGCGGCATGGTGCTGACCGATGAGGAGGGCATAGCCAAGAAGATGAATTCGGCCGTCTTCCCCGGCCTCCAGGGCGGACCGCTGATGCACGTCATCGCAGCCAAGGCGGTGGCGTTCGGCGAGGCGCTGCAGCCGGAGTTCAAGAGCTACGCGCGGGCCGTCATCGCCAATGCCAAGGCGCTCGCCGGCCGCCTCAGCGAACGCGGCGCCAATCTCGTCTCCGGCGGCACCGACACGCACCTTGCCCTGATCGATCTCACCCCTTTGGGAATCACCGGCAAGGATGCCGACGAGGCGCTGGAGCGCGCCGCGATCACCTGCAACAAGAACGGCATCCCGTTCGATCCGCTGCCCCCGGTCAAGACCAGCGGCATCCGCGTCGGCTCGCCCGCTGGCACGACGCGCGGCTTCGGCGTCCAGGAGTTCCGCGACATTGCCGACATGATCGCCGACGTGCTCGAAGGCCTGCGCACCAACAGTCATGACGGGAACGGCGAAGTCGAGGCATCCGTTAAGGCCCGGGTGCGCGACCTTTGCGCGCGCTTCCCCATCTATCAGGGCTAGGAGCGTTCGGATGCAGGACAAGGAACTCGGCAAGAGCATGGCCAAATGGGCGGCCTTGGGTGCCGTGGTGGCGATCCCGGTGCCGTTCGTGGGGCCGATCCTCGGTGCCGCCGCAGGCGCCGGCTATGCTTACGTCAAGGCGAAGAAAAAGGCCTGAATGCGCTGCCCCTTCTGCTCGCATGACGCCAGCCAGGTGAAGGACAGCCGGCCGACCGAGGACGGCTCGGCGATCCGGCGTCGCCGCCAGTGCGAGGATTGCGGGGCGCGCTTCACCACCTTTGAACGCATCCAGCTGCGCGAGCTTACGGTTGTAAAATCGGGCAACCGCCGGGAGCCGTTCGACCGGGCCAAGCTTGAGCGCTCGCTGTCTACGGCGCTGCGCAAGCGGCCGGTCCCGCCGGAGCGGATCGACAAGTTGCTTTCCTCGATCCAGCGCCAGCTCGAGACGAGCGGCGAGAGTGAGGTGCCGTCGAGCGCGATCGGCGCGATGGTGATGGACGGCCTCAAGGCGCTCGACACCGTCGCCTACATCCGCTTCGCCTCGGTGTACAAGGACTTCCGCGAAGCCCGGGACTTCGAGGAGTTCGCCGTAACGGTCGCCGAGGCCGCGGAAGAGTGACGCCGCCTGCCATTGTGCTGGTCCGACCGCAGCTTGGCGAGAATATCGGCAAAGCGGCGCGGGCGATGCTGAATTTCGGGCTGACGGACCTCAGGCTGGTCAGTCCGCGCGACGGCTGGCCCAACCCGTCCGCGGGGCCTGCCGCATCCGGCGCGGACGTCGTGCTCGAACGCGCCCGCGTCTTCGACAGCGTCGCCGAAGCTGTGGCCGACCGCCCGTTTGTTTATGCGACCACCGTCCGCAAGCGCGGCCTCGTTTTGCCCGTCGTAACGCCCGAGCAGGCGGCGCGGGAGGTTCGCACTCAGGCCGGCGCCTCAGCCATCCTGTTCGGGGCGGAGCGCTCGGGTCTCGAGACCGAAGATGTCGCAATCGCGCAGAAGATCGTCACCGTGCCGATCAACCCTGAGTTCGGGTCGCTGAATCTTGCCCAGGCGGTGATTCTGATCGCCTACGAATGGTCGAAGCACGAGGCGCTCGCCATGCCGACGGAGGGGGAGCCTGCCGAGCTGCGGGCGACGCAGGAACAGCTGGAGGGGCTCATCGGGCAGTTCGACCAGTCGCTCGAGCAGGCCGGCTATTACTTCCCGCCGGACCGCACGCCGGCGACGCGCAAGACGCTGAGGACGATCCTGAGCAAGGCGGGCTGGTCGAACCGCGAAGTCCAGGCGCTGCGCGGCATGATCCGGGCATTGTGCAATCCTCGGAAGCGCTGACAAGCACTTGCTTTCACAAAGAAATCTAGTATCGGGCGCGTTCCTTTGTTCGCCGGGGTGGTGCACATGATCCGTTCGTTCGTCTTCTCTGGCCTTTTGACGTCTGCCGCCGTCGCGGTTGCGCAGCCCACCGACTCCGCTCCGGCCCCGACGGCCACTAAGCCGGCCAAGGAAAAGAAGATCTGCCGCGCGCTCGACGACAGCACGTCGCGCCTGCCGAAGCGCGTCTGCCGCACCGCCCAGCAGTGGGAGGGCAACAAGCGCGGGACCTCGGGTGATGACGTGAAGCGCGACTGACGCCTGCCGCGCGCCCTTGACCCGGCTGCGGTTGACTTCCAGCACTCGAGCCGCCACATGGCGCGCTCGCAATTGGCTCCGCACCCCTGGTGAAGCGGCAGCCGCACCCGGCGATCGGTCGGGTGGTGCGGTTCCGGGGATTTCCGCCCGATTTCGGGCAACAGCAAATTGAGGTGACACATGTCGAAGCGCACCAGCGCCAAGTATAAGCTCGACCGCCGCATGGGCGAGAATGTCTTCGGACGTCCCAAGAGCCCGGTCAACAAGCGCGAATATGGCCCCGGGCAGCACGGCCAGCGCCGCAAGGGCAAGATGTCGGACTTCGGCATCCAGCTGCGCGCGAAGCAGAAGCTGAAGGGCTATTACGGCGACGTCACCGAGAAGCAGTTCAAGCAGACCTTCCAGCAGGCCAGCCGCATGAAGGGCGACGCCTCGCAGAACCTGATCGGCCTGCTCGAGCGCCGTCTCGACATGGTCGTCTACCGCGCCAAGTTCGCACCGACCATCTGGTCGGCCCGCCAGATGGTCAGCCACGGCCACATCCGCGTCAACGGCGTGAAGTGCAACATCGCCTCCCGTCGCGTGAACGTCGGCGACGTGATCGAGCTGGGCTCCAAGGCGCAGGAAATGGCGCTGGTGATGGAGGCGCAGAGCCTCGCCGAGCGCGACATCCCCGACTATGTCGTTCCGGACGGCGCCTCTAAGGTCACCTACACCCGGGTGCCGACGCTGGACGAGGTGCCCTATCCGGTGAAGATGGAGCCGAACCTGGTCGTCGAGTTCTACTCGCGCTAAACGAAAAAAGGGCGGCTCCGAGCCGCCCTTTTCTTTTCTGCTCCTCCCGCGGGCCTATTTCAGCCCGGCCGCGAGGAACGTGCCGATCCTGTCGAGCATCTGGGTGCGTGCGGCTGAATCGTTGAGGCTGTGGTCCAGGCCCTGGAACAGCACCAGCTCGCTCTTCCTACCGGCGGCCTTCAGCTTCTCGTCCATCGCGCGGGACTGGGCGACGCCGACGTTGATGTCCATGTCACCGTGGAACATCAGCACGGGCGCCTGGATGCGCTCCACATTCTGAAGCGGCGATCCCTGCGCGACGTGCGGCCCGGCGCCGACGAACTCGGCGACGAGGCTGGCGTTGTTGAACCACCTCGCCTCTTCCTTGACCATGTTGAGGTCCGTCACCGGCGCAATCGCCACGACCGCCTTATAGAGGTCGGGTTCCACCACCGCCGACTGGAGCGCCGCATAGCCGCCATAGGACCAGCCCAGGATCGCCAGCTTCGCCGGGTCGACACCCTGGCCGACCAGCCACCTGGCGCCGGAGGTGATGTCGCCAATCGAGGTCTGCCAGCTGCGGAAGCCATTCTGCTTCAGCCACTCGTCGCCATAGCCGTCCGAGCCGCGATAATTGGGCTGCAGCACAGCATAGCCCTGATTGGCGAGGAACTGAGCAAGCCAGTCGAAACCCCATTCGTCGCGGGCGCTGGGGCCGCCGTGCGGGAGCACGATCGCCGGCAGTCCCTTCGCCTGCTTGCCGGGCGGCAGCGTCAGATAGGCCGGAATTTGGACGCCGTCGGCGGCGGGATAGCTGACCGCCTTCACCGTCGCCAGCTTGACGCCCTCTAGCTGCGGCCGCACCAGCATGATCTCCGCCAGATTGCTGTCCCGCTTGCTGTAGACATAATAGCGGCCCGGATCTGAATCGCTGCCGGCGAAGACCAGCAGCTTGTCGCCGTCGGCACTGGCGGAGCTGAACTGGATCAGGGGAAGGTTCGGGATCGCCTTGGAGAGCGAGGCGGCGAGCTTCTTAAACTCCTCGTCGAAATAGACGACCCGCCGCTTCTCTTCGGCGAAGGTGACGCCGATCACCTTCTGGCCGTCGCCGATCCGCACCACATTGTCGATATCGACGCGGTCGTTCGCATAAGCGAGCTCGGTCGCAAGTGAGCCGTCGAGCTTGACGCGATACAGCGCGAAGCGGCCGTTCAGCTTCTTCAGGACGTAAGCGGAATCGATATCCGCATCGATCGCGAGCGGGATCAGGCCCTCGCGCGTGGTGGAATCGTAGCTGCCCAGATTGTTCCAGTCAGACGAGCCCTTGCGGCGATACTGGTAGTCCGTGCGCGAGCCCATCTGCTCGCCCCCGGAGTGGGTGGACCGGGTCGAGCGGATGCGGACATTGCCGCGGCCGTCGCTGATGAAATGAGCGGCATCCCTGTCGGCGACCTCCACCACGGACGTCTTGAGAGTCCTGACGTCGACGCGGTCGATGCCGAGGCCGTCGGTCCGCCGCACCATGCGGGTGGAGGTCCGCGATTCCGGCACATATTGCCGCGCCATCAGCACCCCATTGCCGTCGCCGGGGAGCCAGTCGAGGACGTCGCCGTCGAACTGCCGCAGCCGCGTGTCGTAAAAGGAACTGCGCTGGCCGAGCTGCTTGGCGTCGCTGCCATCGGCGTTGAGCGACAGCAGCCGCGACATGCCGAGCCTCATTCCTTCATGCTCGACGACGCTGCGCATGCGGCAGACCAGCCGGTCGTTGCTGACAAAGTTACACCAGCTCAGCCGGTCAGGCTTGCCCGCGGAGCGCGTGATCGCCTGCTCGGTGCCCCCGTCGACCTTGGCGACGTTGAGCACGGACACGGCTCCCGGTCCCGGCGAGACATAGGCGATCATGCTGCCGTCCGGAGACAGATCGATATTCTCGATGCTCTCGCGCGCTCCGAACATGGCCGCGGCCGGGTTCGTTGCCGCCGCCGGGGCCGCCAGCGCGAGCAGCGACATTCCACCTATATACTTGAATGACTTGGTCATCTTCATCCCCCCTTGATGCGCAGGGTCTAGAGGAAGCTTTTCGGGCGACGCAAGGTGGTGGGAGCCGCAATCGTTGCGCAGGCGTTGTCGGCCTGTCATGAGCGCACGCGCAGCAAAGCCCTCGGAGGACAGGATGAAATTCAGGTTGGTGGCGGCGATGCCGATGCTGTTCGCTACGGCATGCGCGACAACGCCGGGCGAGCAGGGCGGCACGAACATGGCCGCACCAGCGGAGATCTCGGAAGCCACGCTCGCCACTGCGACGCAGATCCTGTCGTCTGACGAATATGAAGGCCGCGCGCCGACCACGCCCGGCGAGGAGAAGACCGTCCGCTACATATCCGAGCGGTTCCAGCAGGCGGGGCTGCGGCCGGGCAATAACGGCAGCTGGTATCAGGAGGTGCCGCTGGTCGAGACCACCGCCACGCCGACGGCGCTGCGCATCACCGGCGGCAGCGGCCCCCTCACCTTCCAGTATCGAACCGACATGGTCGCCAATTCCTATCAGGTGCAGCCGCGGATCAGGCTGGAGAATAGCGACATCGTCTTCGTCGGCTACGGCATCAACGCGCCCGAGCGCGGCTGGAACGACTATGCAGGCCTCGACGTCCGCGGGAAAACCGTGGTCATCCTGGTCAACGATCCGGACTGGCAGACGCAGGAGCTGAAGGGTCCCTTCAACGGCCGCGCGATGACCTATTATGGCCGCTGGACCTACAAATATGAGGAAGCGGCGCGGCAGGGCGCGGCCGCGGCGATCATCGTCCACGAAACCGCGCCGGCGGCCTATGGCTGGAACGTCGTCCAGTCCTCCTGGACGGGCCCCCAGTACAATATGGACGACCCCAACAATCATATGGACCAGTCGAAGGTGATCGGCTGGCTTACTCGCGACGCCGCGGCGAAGCTGTTCGCGAATTCAGGGCTCGACTACGCGCAGCTCAAGGAAGCGGCGAAGCAGAAGGGTTTTCGCGCAGTCCCGCTCAGGAGCAAGGCTTCGGTGTCCCTCACCCAGGCGATCAAGCGGCAGAAGTCGCGTAACGTCGTCGGCCTGCTGCCCGGCAGCACCCGCCCCAACGAATATGTGATCTACACCGCGCACTGGGACCATCTCGGCCGCTGCGACGCTGACAAGAGCGGCGACGACATTTGCAACGGCGCCCTCGACAATGCGACCGGCACGGCCGGGCTCATCGCGCTGGCCGAAGCCCATGCCAAGGCTGGCGCGCCGGACCGCTCGATCATTTTCCTCGCCGTCACCGCCGAGGAATCGGGCCTGCTCGGCTCCCGTTACTATGGCGAGAACCCGATCTACCCGCACGCCCGGACGGTCGGCGGCATCAACATGGACGGGCTCAATGTCGCCGGGAACACGCGCGATCTGATCGTGATCGGCCGCGGCAAGTCGGGCCTCGAGGATTATTTCGAAAGGGCCGCGCGCGACATGAACCTGACGGTCAAGAACGAGCCGACACCCGAGGCCGGCTATTATTACCGCTCCGACCATTTCAGCCTCGCCAAGTTCGGCGTGCCGATGCTCTACGCCGAGGGCGGCGAGGATCTGGTCGAGGGCGGCGTCGCGGCCGGCCGTGCCGCCGCGGAGGATTACCGCGCCAACCGCTACCATCAGCCCAGCGACGAATATGAACCCGACTGGGACTGGTCGGGCGCGATCCGCGACCTCCAGATCTACTACCGCATCGGCCGGGAACTGGCCGAGAGCGACGCCTGGCCCAACTGGCGCGAAGGCGACGAATTCCGCGGCATCCGCGACCGCTCGCGCGCAAGCGTCACGGCGGCACGATGAGCGCACGCCAGCCGCCGGAATGGGCGGAGCATCGCTGGGTGTGGATCGGCTTCCCCAGCCACGCCGATCTGTGGGAGGACGATGTCGAAGCGGCGCGGGAGGAAGTGGCGGCATTCGCGCGTGCGGTTCATGCCGATGGCGCGGGCGAGGAAGTGCGGCTGGTCGTCGCCGATCCCGCCTCCGCGCGCGTTGCCAGGGAAATGGCGCCGTTCGCGACGATCGTGCAGGAGCCGTTCGGCGACATCTGGCTCCGTGACACGGGACCGATCATCCTCAAGGACCGGGGACTGCCTCAGGCGGCCAGCTTCCGCTTCAATGGCTGGGGCGGGAAATACGATCTTGAGGGAGACGATACGATCGGGCTTCGGCTCGCCGAGACCGCCGATCTGGAGGCGGCGCGGCACGACTGGATCCTGGAAGGCGGCGCCATCGACGTCGACGGAACCGGACTGCTCGTGACGACCGAGCAGTGCCTGCTCAATCCAAATCGGAACCCGGACCTCGATCGTCAGGACGTGGAGGCGCGCCTCAAGCAGGGCCTCGGCATCGAGCGCATCCTCTGGCTTGGCGAGGGTCTCCTCAACGACCATACTGACGGTCACGTCGACAATCTCGCCCGCTTCATCGGTGAAGGCCGGCTCGCTCTCCCCGTCGCTGCGGGCGAAGACGATCCGAATGCCCACGTCTACGAGGACGCCCGCCGCCGCGCCGAAGCCTTCGGGCTGGAGGTCGTTCCCCTCCCCTCGCCCGGCCGGGTCGAGCGGGATGGCGAGATCATCCCCGCTTCCTATATGAACTTCTACATCGGCAATGCGGCGGTCGTGGTCCCCCTCTACGGCGCGCCGAACGATGACGCCGCCGTCAAGGCGCTCGGCAAGCTCTTCCCGGGTCGCGAGGCTGTGGGGCTGCGCGCCGACCATGTCCTGACCGGCGGCGGCAGCTTCCATTGCATCAGCCAGCAGGTCCCCAAGTGAGTGAAGTCACCGTCGCCGCCCTCCAGCTCGCTTTCTCGGACGTGGTCGAGGAGAATATCGCTGCGGTCACCGAGCTGGTACGCGAGGCCGCGGGCAAGGGCGCGAAGCTGATCCTGCCGCCCGAATTGTTCGAGGGACATTATTTCTGCCGCACCCAGGATGAGGGGCATTTCACCCGCGCCCTCCCCGCCGGCGAGCATCCGGTCGTGCAGGCGATGCAGAAGCTCGCTGCGGAGCTAGGGGTCTATATCCCGACCAGCTTCTTCGAGGCGGACGGGCATCATCACTACAACAGCCTCGCCATGATCGACGACAAAGGCTCGGTCATGGGCGTCTACCGCAAGAGCCATATCCCCGACGGCCCCGGCTATTCGGAGAAGTTCTACTTCCGCCCCGGCAATACCGGCTTCAAGACCTTCAAGACGCCGTTCGCAACAGTCGGGCCCGCCGTCTGCTGGGACCAATGGTATCCGGAGACCGCGCGCAGCCTGATGCTCGAAGGCGCCGAGATCCTGCTCTTTCCGACCGCGATCGGCACCGAGCCGCACGATCCCGACCTCGACACCAGCCGCCTGTGGCGCCGCGCGATGATCGGCCATGCAGTGTCGAACGTCGTGCCGGTGGTCGCCGCCAACCGCATCGGCACCGAGCATGGCCAGCGCTTCTACGGCCACAGCTTCATCTGCGACCAGCGCGGCGACATGCTTGCCGAATTCGGCGCCACCGAGACCGGCGTCCTCACCGCCACGCTCGACCTGAAGCAGGCCCGCGCCCACCGCGCCGCCTTCGGCTTCTTCCGCGACCGTCGGCCCGAGCTCTACGGCCGCATCACTCAGGACATCTGAGCGCGGAGCTCCAGCGCCCGCGCGAAGACCTGCTCGAACATCGCGGCCGTGAGGCGGTTGGTGTTCTGGTTGTAGCGGGAGCAGTGATAGCTATCGATCAGGAGCCGGCCGTCGGGCAGGCGGTGTTCCGCCAGATGGCCGAAGCGGTAGGCGGAGAGCCGGCCGCCGGCATTGCGTACCACCGCGCCGTGGCCGATCTGCCCCAGCGCCACGAGGATGCGAACGTTCGGCAGGGCACTGAGCGCGCGGTCCAGGTAGGTGCCGGTGCAGGTCGCGATCTCCTGCGGCGTCGGCTTGTTCTGCGGCGGCAGGCATTTGACCGAATTGACGATGGCGACGCCCCTCAGCCGCAGGCTGTCGTCGGGCCGCTCCTCGTACATCCCCTCGGCGAGACCGAACTTCAGCAGAGTCTCGTAGAGCAGAACGCCGGCATAATCACCGGTGAACGGCCGCCCCGTACGGTTGGCGCCGTGCTTGCCGGGCGCGAGGCCGACGATGGTGAGCCATGCATCGGAATCGCCGAAATTGGGCACCGGCGCGTTCCACCAATCCGGATATTCCGCGCGAAGCTCCTCGCGAAAGGCGACCAGACGCGGGCAGAGCGGGCAGTCGCGTGGCGGCTCGACGTGCGGGACGGGGGAGATGGCGGGGAACATCGGCCTCGTCTAAGGCGCGGCCAATGGGCAAGACAAGCTATGCGATCGCGCTCGGCTCCAACCGGAGGAGCCGCCACGGCTCCCCCGCCGCGACGTTGCGCGCGGCGATCGACGCACTCCGACCCAGCGCCGCTTCCGACATTCGCGTCACGCCAGCGCTCGGTCCGGCAGGGCGAAGCTTCGCCAATGCCGTCCTGATCCTCGACAGCGACCACGAACCGCCGGACCTGCTCGCCCGCCTCAAGATTCTGGAGAAGGAATTCGGTCGCCGACCGGGCCGCCGCTGGGGTCCGCGCGTGCTCGATCTCGACATCATCCTCTGGTCGGAGGGCGCGTGGGCCGGGTCGGGCACAATCGTCCCTCACCCTGCCTTCCGGATGCGGCGGTTCGTGCTGGAGCCGCTGGCGGAACTGGTGCCCGACTGGCGCGATCCGGTGAGCGGCCTCGCCGTCCGCCATCTCCTCGCCCGCGCCCGCGCCGCCTCGCCGGTTGACCGGGGCAGCGCCCGGACATAGGGCTCGCCTTGGTCGGGCCCTTAGCTCAGTCGGTAGAGCAACTGACTTTTAATCAGTAGGTCGCTGGTTCGAATCCAGCAGGGCTCACCATCAGGTCCGGAAACGCAGCCTCCCATGAGATTTGCCCGCACTCGCTTCCTGACCGCTCTCGTCGCCCTCGCCGCGATCTGGCTGGCGATGATGCTATGGGGCGGCCCTGACGAAGCCTGGGACCGGCAGGTCTTCGCCGGCATCCATGGCGGCGCGAGCCAGACTGCAGTGGAATGGGCGCGGATCGCGACCCAGCTTGGCGGCTGGATCGTGCTCAGCGCGGTCGGCCTGGCCGCGGTGGTTGTGCTCGCCTTCAAGCGTCGGCGCCGCGCCGCCTTGCTGCTGGTGATGCTGTTCGTCGGCCGGATGGCGGTCGAGCTCCACAAGCTTTTGGCAGGGACGCCGCGCCCGCCGATCGCCGATGAGGTGATGAACGAGGCTTCGCTCTCATTCCCCAGCGGCCATGCCGCCAATTCGATGATCACCTATCTGGCGATCGCGCTGCTGGTGCCGGTCGCGCAGCGCAACCGCGCCATCGCCGTCGTACTCGCCGTCAGCCTCTCCATCGTGATCGGGCTCAGCCGGGTCGTGATCGGCGTCCACTGGCCGAGCGACGTGCTCGGCGGCTGGGCGTTCGGGCTGCTGCTGGTGGTGATCTTCATGCGCCTCGCCAGCGCCCGGCCGGAAGCCGAAGCGGGCGAAGCGAGCAATTCGGCGGAACGCTTGCCACCCTTGCGTCATTTTCCATGGCGAAGGAGACGGCAAGATGACCGACCAGAATGACCGCGGCCAGGAACGCGCCGACACGGCCCGCCGACACGACGACAGCGACATCATCGACAGGGCCGAGGGCGCCCCCAGCCAGAGCGGCTCAAGCGGCCACAATATCAGCCGCGACATCGGTACGCGCGACGAACTGAAGCAGGAAGTCGGCGAAGGCAGCGTCACGCGCGTCCGCGACAGCGATAAGCCCGAGCAGGCGAACCTGCCGCGCTTCAACCAGGGTAGTTCGAAGCTGAATTCGTCCAGCTAGACGCGGCGGAACACGACCGACAGATTGTTGGCCGGCATCTCAACCACGCGGTCGAGCCGAAGCGAGCGCCGCTCTGCCTCGGCCGCGACATCCTCCAGGTCGCGCAGGCCCCATTCGGGATTGCGTCCCTTCAGCGAGCGGTCGAACGCCTCGTTGCTCTCAGCGGTCGGCACGCCGTCGCGACGATAGGCGCCGTAAAGATAGAGTGGAGCGCCGGGCGCGAGCAGCCGCGCCGCACCGTCGAGCAGCCCCAATGTCGCCGCCCACGGGCTGATATGGACCATGTTGATGCAGAGGACCGCGTCGGCGCGCTCCAGTGGCCAGTCAGCGGAGGCGGCGTCGAGCGGCACCGGCGCCAGCAGGTTGGGCAGGCTCTCCGCGCCGCGCCACGCCTCGACCGACCGCAGCGCCACCAGGTCCGCATCGGTCGGCTGCCAGAGCAGATGGGGAAAGGCGCGGGCGAAATGGAGCGCATGCTCGCCGCTGCCGCTGGCGACTTCGACCACCAGCCCCTCGGCCGGAAGCACGTCCCGCAGCACCTCGACGATCGGCGCGGCATTGCGCGCGACGGGCGGTGCGATGCGGCGCTCGTCAGCCACCGCCGCGCCTCCGGCTGAGCCAGAGCGCGCCGAGGATGCCAGTCAGGACTCCAATGGCGGGACCGATCGTGAAGGCGGTCCCCATCGCCGCCGCGCCTTCGAAATCGTGATAGCCGAAGACGTTGGTGGCGGCGATGTAGAGGAGGATGCATACGACCCAGCCGGCCACGGCTCCCCCGAGGAAGCCAAGGACGCCAAGGCAGCCGCGATTCACTCCGCCGCCTGCGCCTGCTCGGGCTCCTTGTAGACCAGCACCGGCTTCCTCGCCGCCAGCGTCTCGTCGAGGCGGCGGCGCGGCGCGTGGACGGGTGCCGCCTTGAGGCTCTGATCGCCCGCCTTCGCTCGCTCCGCCACCGAGCGGAGCGCGCCGATGAACTGGTCGAGCGCCGCCTTGCTCTCCGTCTCGGTCGGCTCGACCAGCATCGCGCCGTGAACGACCAGCGGGAAATACATGGTCATCGGGTGGAAGCCTTCGTCGATCAGGCCCTTGGCGAGATCGAGCGTGGAGAGGCCGCCCTCGAAGCCTTTGTCGCTGAACAGTGCCTCGTGCATGCAGGGGCCGCTGGCGCCGAACGGGGCGTCGAGCACGTCCTCGAGGCTGCGCAGGATGTAGTTGGCGTTGAGAACGGCGTCCTCCGACACCTGCCTGAGCCCGTCGACACCGTGACTGAGGATGTAGGACATGGCGCGGGTGAACATGCCCATCTGGCCGTGGAAGGCGGTCATGCGGCCGAAGCTCGAGCCATGATGCTCGCCCGCCGTCTCCTCCTCGACGAGAGCGAAGTGATCGCCCTGCTTCTCGACGAACGGAAGCGGTGCGAACGGCGTCAGCGCCTCGGAGAAGACAACCGGACCGGAGCCCGGACCGCCGCCACCATGCGGCGTCGAGAAGGTCTTGTGGAGGTTGATGTGCATCGCGTCGATGCCGAGGTCGCCGGGGCGCACGCGGCCGACGATCGCGTTGAAATTGGCACCGTCGCAATAGACCAGGCCGCCCGCCGCATGGACCGCCTCGGAAATCGCGATCATGTCCGGCTCGAACAGGCCGCAGGTATTCGGGTTGGTGATCATCACCGCCGCGACGTCGGGGCCGAGACGATTCTTCAGCGCCTCAAGGTCGACGCGGCCGCGTTCATTGGCAGGGATGTTCTCGACACGGTAGCCGACGAAGGCCGCAGTGGCGGGGTTGGTGCCGTGCGCGCTTTCGGGGACGAGGATGACCTCACGCGCATCGCCGCGCGCTTCCAGCGCGGACCGGATTGCGAGCAGGCCGCACAGCTCGCCATGTGCACCTGCCTTGGGGCTCATCGCGACGGAGTGCATGCCGGTGAGCTTGATCAGCCACTCGCCCAGCATCTCGATCAGCGCCAGCGCGCCCTGGACCGTGTCGACCGGCTGGAGCGGGTGGATGTCGGCGAAGCCGGGCATCCGCGCCACCTTCTCGTTGAGGCGCGGATTATGCTTCATCGTGCATGATCCCAAGGGAAACAGCCCAAGGTCGATTGCATAATTCTGACGGCTGAGGCGGGTATAATGACGCACCGTCTGCGGCTCGGTGAGGCCGGCGAGGCCGATCGGCCGGTTGCGCTCGAGGCCGCCGAGGCGGGTTGCGGCGGAGGGCTTCTCTTCCAGGTCGATGCCGGTCGTGCTGGTGTCGCCAAGCTCGAAGATAAGCGGCTCCTCCAGCATCAGGGCGCGGTTGCCGGTGAAGGTCGCCGGCTCCGCGCCGTCGCTGCCGCCCGCGCCCAGATCGGGCCTCCAGCCACTTGGATTGACGCTCATGCCAAATTCTCCTCGAGCGCGCTCGCCAGCGCCTCGACATCCTGTTCGGTGACGGTTTCGGTGACGGCGACGACGAGGCCGTTCTGAAGGGCTTCAGCGCCCGGATAAAGCCGGCCGAGCGACACCCCGCCGAGCACGCCGCGCTCAGCCATGGCGCGGATGACGGGCCGTGCTTCCTTCGACAGGCGCAGGGTGAACTCGTTAAAGAAGGTATCGCTGACCAGCTCCACACCGGGCACCTGCGCCAGCCGCTCCGCCGCGGCGACGGCCTTGGCGTGGTTCAGCTCGGCAAGTTGCCTCAGGCCCTTCTCGCCCAGCAACGTCATGTGGACGGAGAAGGCGAGCGCGCAGAGGCCGCTGTTGGTGCAGATGTTCGAGGTCGCCTTCTCACGGCGGATATGCTGCTCGCGCGTCGAAAGCGTCAGCACGAAGCCGCGCTTGCCCTCCGCGTCGACCGTTTCGCCGCAGAGGCGCCCCGGCATCTGGCGGACGAACTTCTCCTTGCAGGCGAACAGGCCGACATAGGGACCACCGAAATTGAGGCCGACACCGATCGACTGGCCCTCGCCGACGACGATATCCGCGCCCATCTCGCCGGGCGAACGGATGAGGCCGAGCGCGACCGGCTCCGTCACCACCGCAATCAGCAAGGCGCCATTGGCATGGGCGCGCTCGGCGATCGGGCCGAGGTCGACGATCCGGCCGAGGATGTCGGGATATTGGACGACGACGCAGCTCGTCTCCCCATCGATCGCGGACAGCAAGCGCTCCGCGTCGGTCTCGCCGGTGAGCTCCGGGAGAGTCACGTCGAGCTCGTCGCCGGTGAACCTCGCCATGGTCTTGGCGACCGAAACGTAATGCGGATGCAGCCCCGACGAGAGCAAGGCCTTGCCCCGCCGCGTCACGCGGCGCGCCATGCTGATCGCCTCCCAGCAGGCGGTCGAGCCGTCGTACATGGACGCGTTAGCGACGTCGCAGCCGTAGAGCCGCGCCACCTGAGTCTGGAATTCGAACAAAGCCTGCAGCGTGCCTTGCGCGATCTCGGGCTGATACGGCGTGTAGCTGGTCAGGAACTCGCCACGCTGGATCAGATGATCGACGCTGGCGGGAATGTGGTGCCGATAGGCGCCGCAGCCGAGGAAGAAAGGCACTTCCCCCGCCACCAGATTTTTGCGGGCGAGGCTGCCGAGCTGCCGCTCGACGGACAGTTCGCTGGCATGATCGGCCAGGCCTTCGATCGTGCCGCTGAGCCGCGCCGCCTCGGGCACGTCCACGAACAGATCATCGATCGACCTGGCGCCGACGGCACGCAGCATCTCGCGGCGATCGGCCTCGGCGAGGGGAAGATAACGCATCTAGTGGGGCTTTCTCATCGTGAAGCGGAGGCGGACGTAATCGGCGAACCAGCTGCCGTCCGGGCGCCGGAGGGTGGGAGCGACGCGGTGCTGGACGCCCTCGGCGATGGCGGCACGCTCGCTCTCCGGTACTCCGGCCACGTCCATGAAGCCGGAGCGGAAGGTCATGACCCACGGAACTATGCCGGCGGGGAGATCGGTCTCGCGCGGGATCAGCCGCGCCTCGGCCTCTTCGAAGCCGGCATCGCGATAGACGCGGGTGAATTCGTCGACACCGGCATACCATTGGGGGTCGTCGGCGGGCACGGCGTAGCCACGGGATGCGAGCTCGTCGCGGAGCGCAGTGCGGAGGGTGAGGAGATTGCCCTCCCCGCCCATCTCGCCGACGAAGCGGCCGCCCGCCTTGAGCATCCCGAACACCCCGGTCGCGACCGCAATCGGATCGAGCATCCAGTGGAGGGCCGCATTGGAGAAGGCGGCGTCGAACTCGCCGAAACGCTGCGAGGCTTCGGCAAGGTCAAGCGCCTGCGCGTCCGCCACGAACGCATCGATACCCCGCGCCCGCGCAGCCTCGACCATCTCGGGCGAGGCGTCGAGGCCGATCACCTTCGCGCCCGCCTGCTCGATGAGCACCGTCAGCGCGCCGTCACCGCAGCCGAGATCGAGGATGATCTCGCCGGGCTGCGGCGCCAGCAGGCCGAGCGCCGCCGCACCCAGCGCCGGCACGAAGGCGGCGTTCCGGGCGTAGTCGGCCGGACACCAGCGGGAGGTCGGGTTGAGCGTCACTGGCTGTCGCAGAAGGCCTTGTATTCGTCGGCGCCCATCATCCCGTTCAGCTCGCTATTGTCCGACAGACGGAGCTTGAAGAACCAGCCCTCACCCTCGGCGGCGCTGTTGACCAGCGCCGGATCGTCGACCAGCGCCTGATTGCCTTCGGTGACCTCGCCGCTGACCGGCGCGTAGACGTCGGATGCCGCCTTCACGGACTCGACCACCGCCGCTTCCTTGCCCTTCTGGAGACGGGTGCCTTCCGACGGCACTTCGACGAACACGACGTCGCCGAGCTGCGCCTGCGCGAAGTCGGTGATGCCGACGGTCGCGGTGTCGCCCTCGACGCGGATCCATTCATGTTCCTTGGTGAAATAGGTGCTCATTCAAGCGGCTCCCTTGCGGTGATAGCGGTGAGGGACGAACGGCGACGGCACGACCCGCGCCTGGAAAAGCTTGCCACGCTGCGCGAGCGTGACCTGGGTCCCCGGCGGCGTCATGGCGGCAGGCACATAGGCCATGGCGATGGGTGCCTCCAGCATCGGCGAGAAGCCGCCGCTGGTGACGCGGCCGATCTCATTGCCTTCGCCGTCCACCACCATCGCGCCCTCGCGGACCGGCTGCCGGCCCTCAACTGCCAGACCGACGCGGCGGGCGATCGTTCCCTGTTCGAGCTCGAGCTGGATACGCGGCGCGCCCGGGAAGCCGCCCTCGGCGCGCCGGCGCTTGGAGATGGCGAAAGCGAGGTCCGCCTCGACCGGCGTCGTCTGCTCGTCGAGGTCATGGCCGTAGAGCGGCAGGCCCGCCTCGAGCCGCAGCGAATCGCGGGCGCCGAGACCGATCGGCTTCACCTCCGGCTGCTCGGTGAGCAGGTCGGCGACCTGGGTCACGTCCGTCGCCGCAACGGAGATCTCGAACCCGTCCTCGCCGGTATAGCCCGAGCGGCTGATCCACGCATCGATGCCACCGATCGAGAAGCGGCCGCCGGTCATGAAGCCTAACTCCTGCACCCCCGGCGAAAGGCGGCTCAACGCCTCCACGGCCTTCGGCCCCTGCAGTGCCAGGAGCGCCTGTTCGGTCATGTGCGTCAGCGTCACGCCAGCCGGCAGGCGCTGCTGCAGGTGGGCGATGTCACCTTCCTTGGTGGCGCCGTTCACCACAAGGTAGAAGCTGTCGCCGCGGCGGGTTGCCATCAGGTCGTCGATAATGCCGCCATGGTCGTTGAGCAGCAGCGAATAGCGCAGCCGCCCGTCCTTCAGCAGCGACAGGTCGGCGGGCAGCAGGCTCTCCAGCGCGGCATCGAGGTTGCTGCCGCTGATCGTAAGCTGGCCCATATGGCTGACGTCGAACAGGCCGGCCGACTCGCGCGTCCAGCGATGCTCGGCGATGATCCCCTCATATTGGATCGGCATCTGATAGCCGGCGAACGGCACCATGCGGGCACCCTTCGCGCGATGCCACTGGTCGAGGGGAAGTGTCTTCTCGGCGTCGCTCATTCCAGTCTCCACAAGGCGCCCCGGCCAGGCCTCACGGCCTGCAAGTTCCGGAACCCCCTCTGTCACTGGACCTGAGAGCTTTCGCGCGCCGTGCGACCGGCGGGCTTACCCCTTCGGTGGGATGCGCTGAGGCACCCGCTTTCCAGAGTGTCTTGGCGCCCGCGCGGTCCTTTTGCCTGAGAGATTCCGGGGCGGTTGCTCCTTCGGCGCCGGCGGCTTTGAACCCGCCAAACTCTCCCGCGCGATCACCCGGCTCGCGCCGGCGACGCGGCCGCTCTGAGCCGAGCGGCCGGCCAAGTCAACGCGCTTAACGCGTCGCGTTGTAGGCGAGCTGCTCCGGCGTCAGCTGGAAGCCGACCAGCACCTCGAAGGTGGCACGCTGGACGGCGGCGCGCACGGTGGGATCGGAGAGCGGATCGATCGCCGCGTCGGCATCGCCGGGCTTGCGGTCGCGAGTGACGCGGCGGCGGACGTCTTCCGGCAGGGTCGCTGCGGAGCGAAGCACCTGCGTGCTCGTCGCGCCGGACGTGCTCGCACGGATCTGGCCGTCGGCAAAGCGGAGGCCGACGCGCCCCAGGCGTTTGGCGACGACGTTGCTGCCGCCCTGCACTACGCTCGCGAAATATTCGAGCACCACTTCCCGGTCGCCGCGGGGATCGCGGCGCTGCCCGTGAACGTCGAAGCTCACGCTGGTGATCACATATTCGCCGCTGTCGTCGCAGGTGGAGCGGATATTCGTGATGTTGGCGACGACGTCGATCGCATTGGCGTCGCGGCTGTCCGCCGGATTGAACAGGGTGATGTCGCCAGTGGCCGCGGGAATGGCGACGGAGGGACAAGCCGTGCGGGTCGTGATGATGCCGAGACCGGTGATCTCGCCTTGGCGGCTGCAGCCCAGGAGAACCAACGGAAGAAGCGCGGCGACGGCCGCTTTGGACTTGAACACAGGCACGGATCCCCGATCTTGCAGAAGACGTTCGCCGGCCTAGCCGACGGGCGGGATCATAGGAAGCGCCTTTCACCCGGGCAAGCAATCCGGTAAGGCCGCGGCCGGGCGGCACAGGCGCTTTTCGGCGCGGCAAGATACTGGGACTTATGAGCTTCAAGCCACCATTGAACCTGCTGATCGCGGCGCCGCGCGGCTTCTGCGCAGGCGTCGATCGGGCAATCCATATCGTCGAGCTGGCGCTGCAGCGCTACGGCGCGCCCGTCTATGTCCGCCACGAGATCGTCCACAACAAGTTCGTCGTCGACAATCTGAAGGCCAAGGGCGCGGTGTTCGTGTCGGAGCTGGACGAGGTGCCGGACGGCGTGCCCGTCGTCTTCTCCGCCCATGGTGTGCCGAAGTCCGTGCCGGCGAGCGCCGAGGCGCGGGGCCTCTCCTATCTCGACGCCACCTGCCCGCTGGTCTCGAAGGTCCACCGCCAGGCGGAACGGCTTGTCGAGGGCGGGCGGCACATCCTCTTCATCGGTCATGCCGGCCATCCGGAAGTGATCGGCACGTTCGGTCAGGTTCCGAACGGGCAGATGACATTGATCGAGACGGCCGAAGACGCCGAGACCATTCAACCAGCCGACGCGGAAAATCTGGCGTTCCTGACCCAAACCACACTCTCGGTCGACGACACGATCGAGATCATATCCATCCTCCAGCGCCGATTTCCGACCATCAAAGGGCCGCGCGGCGAGGACATCTGCTACGCCACGTCCAATCGCCAAGCCGCGGTCAAGGACATCGCCAGTCGCTGCGACGCGATACTCGTAATCGGGGCGCCGAACAGCTCCAATTCTGTCCGCCTGGTCGAGGTGGCTGAGCGCGAGGGCGTGCGCGCCCGGCTGGTCGGCCGCGCTACCGACATCGACCTTGACTGGCTCGAAGGCGTCGAAACCCTCGGCCTGACCGCCGGCGCCTCCGCGCCGGAGGTGCTCGTGCGCGAGGTCGTCGATCTGCTCCGGGCCCATTACGACGTGACCGAGGTGCCCGTCGAAGGCGTCGAGGAACGGATGGTCTTCAAGCTGCCGCGCGGCCTCGAAGCGGCCTGACCCCTGTCCACGTCTCCCGATTTGACGCGCGTCGAGATCTTCACCGACGGCGCCTGCAAGGGCAATCCCGGGCCCGGCGGCTGGGGCGCTGTGGTGCGCTCCGGCGCGCATGAAAAGGAGCTGTCCGGCGGCGAGGCGCTCACCACTAACAACCGCATGGAGCTGCTCGCGGCGATCCGGGCGCTGGAGGCGCTGAAGCGGCCCTGCGCCGTCACGCTCACCACCGACAGCAATTATGTAAAGGACGGCATCACAAAGTGGATCTTCGGCTGGCAGAAGAATGGCTGGAAGACCGCCGACAGGAAGCCGGTCAAGAATGCGGAGCTGTGGCAGGAACTGCTCGAGGCGGCCCGCCCCCACCGGATTGAGTGGCGCTGGGTGAAGGGCCATGCCGGACATGCGGAAAATGAACGCGCGGACCAGCTCGCCTGCTCGGCTGCGGCTCAGTTCGTAAAGCGGGTTACAAGGTAAGGCGAGGGGCTGATCCCGGCGATCATCGGATCGGGTTCCGTATCGCGCAACAAGGCCGCCGCGAGCTTGGCCGCCGCCGGAGCGGTCTGGATGCCGAAGCCGCCCTGCCCCGCGCACCAGAAGAAGTCGCGCCGTTCGTCGGCAAAACCGTAGACCGGCAGCCGGTCCGGCGCGAAGCTGCGCAAGCCGGCCCAGCTATGTTCGACGCGCTCGACGCGCCAGTCGACGATCATCGAGAGCCGGTCGATCGCCAGCGCCACGTCATATTCCTCCGCAGCCGAATCGCACGGTTCGCAGGGCGTCTCGTCGTGCGGACTGAGCCAGAGGCGACCCCCCGCTTCCGGTTTGAAATAAAAGCGACCGAGCGCGTCGATCACTAAAGGCAGATCCGCCGGTGCCGGAGGATCGACCCTGAGCTGCGCGATCGTGCGCCGATAGGGACGCACGCCCACCGGAGCCTCACCGGCCAGCATGGCGACACCGTCCGCCCAAGCCCCCGCGGCATTGACGAGGATCGCGGCCTGCACGTCGCCCTGCGTGGTTGCTAGCGCCCAACCGCCGGCTGTTCGCCGCGCACCTTCTAGCCGTGTGTCGAGCAGGAGTTGCGCCCCTGACCCGCGCGCTGCCTTCAGGTAAGCCTGGTGCAGGGCGGCGACGTCGATATCCGCGCAGCTCGCCTCGTACACGCAGTGAGACCAGCCCGGCCTGATGCCAGGGATGCGCCGCTCCAGCTCCGGCCTGCCGAAGCGCCGCAGCTCTACCGATCCCTCGAACTCCCGGAGCATCGCATCAAGCACCGCCTTCCCTTCATCCTCGGCCACGAGGATCGCCCCTCGCGGCTGCAGGAAGGCTCGGTCGGAGAAGCTTACCGAGGGAGCCTTGAGGAAACCCTCAGACGCGCTCGTGAGCGGCTGGATCAGCGGCCCGCCATAGGTTTCGGACCAGAAGGCGGCCGACCGGCCGGTCGCATGATAACCGGCATGGCTCTCCGCCTCGATCATGATCACCGACAGATGCGGCGCCAGCTCGGCGGCGAGGCTCGCTCCGGCCATGCCGGCGCCGACGATCGCGACATCGGCCTTCATGCAGGCGCGTGCGCGTCGAGGAAAGCGTCGATCCGGCCGAGCGCCTCGAGCCGGACGGCGTCGCTTTCGCGCAGCAGTTCGTGCGCGGCATCCTTGAACATCAGCAGCTCTGCCTTCGGCAGCAGCGCTGCGGCGCGGCGGATTGCACGCGGATCGACCAGCCGGTCGCGATCGGTGCCGAGCAGCAGCAGCGGAATGTCGACCTGCTTCAGCGTGGCTCCGTCGTGGCGGGCCGTGGAGCGGAAGGCGGCGTCCAGCCAGCCCCAGCTTGGCGGGCCGAGGTGGAAGCCCGGCTCCCGCTCCTTCCACCAGGTCTCGTCTGCAAAGCGCTGATCGCAATGGGTGAGGTTCGCCTGACGGATCCGGCCCTTCTCCGCCAGCGCGCCGCGCTCGCCCCAGACCCGCAGATCGGGTCCCGCCGCGGCGGCGCAGCGGGCCACCAGTTTTCCCAGCGGGTGCGGCAGGGGGGAGCTGTTGACCGCCAGCATCGGTGCGACCAGCACCGCAGCCGCGAGCGCCGGCCTCCGCTCAGCCAAGATGCGCAGCAGGAGGTGCCCGCCCATCGAGTGCCCGATCGCGACATGCGGCCCGGGCGTGCTGGCGATCACGCTCTCGATCAGCTCCCCGCCATCCCTCACCAGCGGGTCGAAATCCCTGAAATTGCCGCCGACGATGGTGCCCCGCGAATGGCCCTGCCCGCGCCAGTCGAAGGAGGTGACGTTCCAGCCCTGTGCGTGCCAGTGGCCGAGCGGCTCCAAGTATTTCTCGATGAAGTCGGCGCGTCCGCCGGCGAAGATCAGATTGCCCCGCGCCTCCCCGTCCGCAGGCTGCGGCCAGTCCATGCGGCGGAGGCTCCAGCCGTCGGATGCCGTCCAGCTCGAGAAGGCCGCTCCCGCCGGATGTGCCCGTCGGTCGTGGTTAATCACTTGCATCTGAGCCGGTTACGGTTTGGCAAGTAACCAAGTCTAGTAGCACTTCCCATGCAGGGGGTTCTCGCCAATCTTTTCGTCGCCGTGCTGGCCGCGATGCTGATCGTCGCGGCGACGGGCGACGTGCGTTCCCGCCGGATCCCCAACTGGCTGAACCTTGCCATCGCGCTCACCGCCATCCCCTTCTGGTGGATGTCGGGGCTCTCGCTGTGGCCTGACGTCGCGACCCAAGTCGCGATCGCTGCCGGCGTGTTCGTCGTCTTCGCCATCCTCTTCCACCTTGGAATGATGGGCGGCGGCGACGTCAAGCTGCTTACCGCGCTTGCGCTCTGGCTGCCGCTTGGCGCGCTGGTGAAGCTGCTGGTGATCATGAGCCTCGCGGGCGGCGTGCTGACCTTGGTCATGCTGGTCCGCCGGCGGCGTGCCAGCAGCGAGGAAAAAACGGAAGTTCCGTACGGCGTGGCAATCGCCTTCGCCGGACTGTGGCTGATTGGCGAACGATATCTTTACCAATTTGGATGATGACTAGGCCGGGTTTCGATCTGAGCCCGACGGGAGGCGACACGCGTCATGGATGTTAGAAAGCTCATGCTGTTGATCGGCGCGCTCGTCATTGCGGTGATCACCGCCGTGATGGCGAAGAACATGTTCTCGGGATCGAGCGCACCGCAGGCTGCGGCGACTCCGGTCGTGGAAATGGGCCCCGAAGTGCTCGTCGCGACCCGCAGCCTCCCCGTCGGCACCATCATCGATGCCGAGGCGCTGCGCTACCAGCCCTGGCCGAAGGAGCTCGTCCAGCAGGCCTACTTCCTGAAGGGCGGCGCGCCGGCAGCCGAAGGCGAGCCCGAAGCGAAGCCGGTCGATCCCACCGAGTTGCTCGGCGCGGTCGTCCGCAACGAGGTCACCGCCGGCCAGCCGCTCACCCAGGGCTCGCTGATCAAGCCGGGTGAGCGTGGCTTCCTTGCGGCGGCGCTTGGCCCGGGCATGCGCGCCGTGACGGTCGCGGTCTCCGCCACCAGCGGTGTCGCCGGCTTCATCTTCCCGGGCGACCGGGTCGACGTCATGCTGACCCAGGAGGTAGCGGGCGAAGGCACGCCGCTGAAGGTCACCGAGACGATCCTGCGCAATGTCCGCGTGCTTGCGGTCGACCAGCGCACCTATGCGATGGGCCCCGACGGCAAGCCGCAATTCGGCAAGTCCAAGACCGTGACCTTCGAGGCGACCCCCAAGATCGCCGAGAAGATCCAGGTTGCCCAGACGATCGGCGCGCTGTCGCTGTCGCTGCGCTCGATCGCCGACAATACGGCCGAGCTCGAGCGGGCGATCGCGTCCGGTGAGGTCGACGTTCCGGAAGGCGACGATCCCGCCGCCGAGCGCCGCATGATGCTGGCAGTCGCCGCCAAGCCGGTCGACTCCAACACGACCTACACGGTCGGCGCCGACGTCTCGCGCTTCCAGCGGGCCAGCGTCCCCCGTGCCGCCAAGCCGCAGCAGAATGCCGGCGATCCGCTGAGCGCCGCTGCGATGCTGGCTGCGCTTGCCGGCCGCGATCCGAATGCCGCCAAGGCCGAATCACGCCCGACGGGTCCGGTGGTTCGGGTCGCCCGCGGCAACAATGTCACCGTCGTTCCGGTGGGAGCCAAGTAAGATGAGCAAGACCAAGTTCACCACGCGCATGACGCTCGGCACGGCAATGGCCGCGCTGATCGCTGCCAGCCTCGGCGCCGCGGCTCCCGCGCCCGCCCTGGCCCAGCCGGCCGGTGCCTCGAAGCCGACCAACGATGTCGCGCTTTCGGCCGGCACCGGGCGCCTGATCCAGCTCGACGGCGCGATGAGCGACCTGTTCGTCGCCAATGACGGCATCGCCGACGTCCAGGTGCGATCGAGCAACCAGATCTACATCTTCGGCAAGGCGCCGGGCGAGACCACCATCTACGCCACCAACAAGGCCGGCCGGGTGCTCTATTCCGCCAACGTACGGGTCGGGACCAACATCGGCTCGATCGACGAGATGCTGAGCCTGGCGATGCCGGATGCCCGCATCCAGGCGACGCCGATGAACGGCATAGTACTGCTTACCGGCACCGTCGCCGCGCCGCAGGACGTCGAGGAAGCCAATCGCCTCGTTCAGGCCTTCGTCGGCACCGGCACCCAGGTGGTCAGCCGCCTCAAGACGGCGACTCCGCTGCAGGTGATGCTCAAGGTCAAGATCGCGGAGGTCAGCCGCAGCCTGATCCGCAATATCGGTGTCAACCTGCTGACCAAGGATACCACGGGAGGCTTCACCTTTGGCATCGGATCGGGACGCAATCCGGGCAAGCTCAGCGCGGAAGACCTGGCGGGCTTTCCGAATGCCCTGATCCCACTGCCCGGCGGCGGCTATATTGAAGGTCCCTACGACCCTTCGACCGGGACGTTTGTGAACCCGCGCGGCACGTCCGTGGCTGAGATTCAAAAGGGCCCCGGCACTACCCTGGGCCTTGCCGGCCGGCTGCTGGGCCTCGATATCCTTGCGGCCATCGACCTGGCGGAGAATGGCAATCTCGCGACCACGCTTGCGGAACCAACGCTGACGGCATTGTCGGGGGAAACCGCCAGCTTCCTCGCGGGCGGTGAATTCCCGATCCCGATTTCCAACGGAATCAACGGCCTTGCCATCGAGTATAAGCAGTTCGGTGTCAGCCTGGCGTTCACGCCGGTCGTGCTGGAAGGCGGCCGCATCTCGATGAGGGTTCGGCCGGAAGTGTCCGAACTGTCGGCTGCCAATGGCATCACGCTAAACGGCTTCAACATACCCGGCCTCTCGACCCGTCGAACGGAGACCACGGTCGAGCTCGGTTCTGGTCAGAGCTTTATGATCGGCGGCCTCATGCGCAACAACTCCGCCAACGGCGTCGAGAAGGCTCCCTTCCTGGGCGATCTTCCGATCCTCGGCACGTTGTTCCGCTCCAAGGCGTTCCGAAAGGACGAATCCGAGCTGGTGATCGTCGTGACGCCGTATCTGGTGAAGCCGGTGAGCGCGGATAAGATTTCGCTTCCGACCGACGGCTTCCGGCAGTCCAACGACTCCCAGTCGCTGTTCCTCGATCAGCGGGAGGACGGCCGAACCGGCGAGCGTCGCCCGGGACCGACCGTGGCGCCGCCGCACGCGGTGAACCCCGGCATGGGCTCGATCGGCAGTGCCGAACTCCCGCAGCCGGCTGCGCCGGCGCCGGTCAAGCAGGCGGCGCTGCCCGCCCGTGCTGCCGCGGCCGCCAAACCCTCTGCCCAGCCCGGCTTCAGCTTCTGATGCGCGCACGAAAGGAAAGCATGACCATGACACGCTTCACATCCTCGGCCGCGCTGGTTGCGATCACCCTCGGGCTCAGCGCCTGCGGGCCCGAGACCAACCGCCTGACGCCGGTCAGCAATCCGTCGCTAACCTCGGTCAGCCAGCCGGTCGTGCAACGGACCGACTTCGTGCTCGACCTCGCCGGCTCGGGCAGCGGCGTTCCGGCTTCCGAAAAGGCCCGGCTTGCCGATTGGTTCGACAGCCTCCGGGTCAGCTACGGCGACCGCGTCTATGTGGAGACCGCCGGATATGACGACGCGCAGAGCCGCGCCGACATCGCCGAGGTGGCAGGAGATTACGGTCTGCTGCTGAACGAGGGCGCGCCTCTATCGGCAGGTTCTGCGGCGCCTGGAATGGTGCGGGTGATCGTCAGCCGTACGATTGCTACGGTTCCGGGCTGTCCCATCTGGGAGGACGAGATGGTCGGCGCCCCCGAGGGCACCAGCAGCAACTATGGCTGCGCGACGAACTCGAATCTGGCCGCGATGATCGCCGATCCGAACGATCTGGTGCTCGGCCAGTCCGGGACGAGTCCGCGAGAGAATGTCCAGGGCTCGAAAGCGATAAGGCTCTATCGCGACCGCGCGCCGACGGGCGCTGCTCCCCTCAAAGCTGAAAAGACAGGTGGCTGATAATGAACGCGCCGTTTCATGCCATGCGGGGCTCCGCTTCGCTTCGTGACCCCTTCAGCGCCTATGTGTGCGACGACGCCACGGCGGAGATCCTCCGTCCGATCGCGGTCGAGCATGGCTGGGCGCCCGAGAAGGTCAACAAGGGCGGGCTGCGCAACGCGGTCCAGTCGCTATCGGTCTCGGCCAGTCCGAACATCCTGTTCGTCGACCTGTCTGAGTCGGGCGATCCGCTGAACGACATCAACGCGCTCGCCGAGGTTTGCGAGCCCGGCACGGTGGTGATCGCCGCAGGCCAGGTGAACGACGTCCGCCTCTACCGCGATCTCGTCGCCTCCGGTATCCAGGACTATCTGCTGAAGCCGTTCACGGCCGACCAGGTCCGCGACGCGTTCGTCCAGGCGCAGATGACGATCTCTGGTCCGCGCGTGAATGAGCCGTCGATCGAGCGTCCGCACGTCATGGCCGCCGTGATCGGCGTCCGCGGCGGCGTCGGCGCCTCGACCGTCGCAACCTCGCTCGCCTGGATGATGGGCGACAAGGCGGGCCGCTCCACGGCCCTGCTCGACCTCGACGTCCATTTCGGCACCGGCGCGCTGTCGCTCGATCTCGAGCCCGGCCGCGGCCTCACCGACGCGATCGAGAATCCGAGCCGCATCGACGGTCTGTTCATCGAACGCGCCATGGTCCGGGCCAACGACAAGCTCTGCGTGCTGTCGGCCGAAGCGCCGATCAACCAGCCGCTGCTGACCGACGGCTCAGCCTACTTCCAGCTCCAGGAGGAGATGCGGGGCGCGTTCGAGACGACCATCATCGACCTGCCGCGGCCGATGCTGGTCCAGCACCCGCACCTGGTGCACGATGCGCATGTCGCGATCGTGGTCGTGGAGCTCACCCTCGCCGCCACCCGCGATGCGATCCGCATCCTAAGCTGGCTCAAGGCCAACGCGCCGCAGTCGCGCGTGATCGTCGTCGCCAACAAGGTCGCGCCGGCTGCGCAGCAGGAGATCAGCCGCGCCGAGTTCGAGAAGTCTATAGAGCGCAAGATCGACGTGATCATCCCGCTCGACCTCAAGTCGGCGGCACAGTCGGCCAAGCTCGGCCAGCCGCTCGCCAAGACGGCGGCCGGCGCCAAGGTCGGTCAGCCGATGGGCCAGCTCGTGACGATGACCGTCTCCGCGGTCGACGGTTCGACCGAGGGCGGCGACGTCGCCGGGGCCGACACGTCGCTGCTCGGCAAGTTCGGCAATCTGAAGTCGCTGTTGGCCAAGAAGCCGAAGTCGGCGGACGCCTGAGCCTCGCCGAAAGGCGAAGCTCGGCCGCCGGCGCGGCAGCGAAGACGTGGTGAGGGTTAGGATCAAATGCCGACATTGCCGATATTGATCATCGCTGCGGGAGTGCTCGGCGTCCTGGTCGTGCTCTATGCCGCCATGATCGGCCCCTCGCCCGCAAAGGCGCGGAGCCGCCGCATCGAGTCCCTGCGCGAGCGCCACAGCAAGTCCAGCGAGGTCGCGACGCAGGCGCAGATGAAACGTATTCTGGCCAATCGCGGCACCAGGATGGACGGCTTCGCCCAGCGCTTCATTCCCAATCCCGCCTTGCTGCGCAGCCGCATCGAGCGCACCGGGCGGAGCTGGAGCCTCGCTCAATATCTGATGGTCTCGGTGACGCTGGCGGTGGTAGCCGCGGGTCTGCTGCTGGCCAACGGCCTGCCCTTCCTGCTGGCCGCCTTCCTCGGCCTGTTCCTCGGCGCAGCGCTTCCGCACTTCACGCTCGGCATCCTCATCAAGCGCCGCATCACCAAGTTTACCGCGCGCTTTCCCGACGCCATCGAGCTGATGGTCCGCGGCCTGCGTTCGGGCCTGCCTATTTCGGAGACGATCGGCATCGTGGCGAGCGAGATACCGGGCCCCATCCAGGTTGAGTTCCAGACGGTGTCGGACAAGATGAAGATCGGCCGCACCATGGAAGCCGCGCTCCAGGAGACGGCCGACAGGCTCGGGACACCAGAATTCCAGTTCTTCGTGATCACGCTCGCGATCCAGCGGGAGACCGGCGGCAACCTTGCCGAGACGCTCTCCAATCTCGCCGACGTGCTGAGGAAGCGCGCGCAGATGAAGCTGAAGATCAAGGCGATGTCGTCGGAATCGAAGGCGTCCGCCTATATCATCGGCGCCCTGCCCTTCATCGTGTTCGGCCTCATCTACTCGATCAATCCGGAATATATGGGCGACTTCTTCGTCGATCAGCGGCTGATCATCGCCGGCCTCGGCGGCATGTTCTGGATGGCGATCGGGGCCGGGATCATGGCCAAGATGATCAATTTCGAGATCTGAGCGGAGAGCATCGATCATGACACCCCCCGCTTCCGGCCCGACCATCCTCGGCATCGACGTCGTCATGGTGGCGACCGTCCTCTCGGCCGTCGCGACCATGGCCGTGCTCGTCGCCATCTATGCGGCGACCACAGTGCGCGACCCGATGGCGAAACGCGTCAAGGCGCTGAACGAACGGCGCGAGCAGCTCAAGGCCGGCATCGTTGCCTCGACCTCGAAGCGCCGCAGGAAGATCAGCAACAAGAACGAGGCCGCCGACAAGGTCCGGAGCCTGCTGAGCTCGTTCAAGATGCTCCAGGACGAGCAGGTCGAGAAGGCGCAGATCAAGCTGCTCCAGGCCGGCATCCGCTCCAAGGACCTCGCCTTCGTCGTCATCTTCGCCCGCTTCGTGCTGCCGCTGGTGTTCGGCAGCGTGATGATCGTCGGCGTCTACCTGCTCGACTGGTTTCCGGAATGGACAGCGTTCAAGCGCTACATGCTGGTCGCCGGCACCTTGGTTCTGTCCTACAAGGCGCCCGACATCTGGCTGAAGAACAAGATCCAGAAGCGCACCCACGCGATCCGCAAGGGCCTCCCCGACGCGCTCGACCTGCTGGTCATCTGCGCCGAGGCCGGCCTCACCGTCGACGCCGCCTTCAGCCGCGTCGCCAAGGAACTCGGCAAGGCCTATCCGGAGCTCGGGGACGAGTTCGCCTTGACCTCGATCGAGCTGGGCTTCCTCACTGACCGTCGCAGCGCGTTCGAGAACCTTGCCACCCGCATCGACCTCGACTCGATCCGCGGCGTCGTGACGACGATGATCCAGACCGAGAAATACGGCACCCCGCTGGCCAGCGCGCTGCGCGTGCTTTCGGCCGAGTTCCGCAACGAGCGCATGATGCGCGCCGAGGAGAAGGCGGCGCGGCTGCCGGCGATCATGACGGTGCCGCTGATCCTGTTCATCCTTCCGGTGCTGTTCGTGGTGATCCTCGGTCCTGCGGCCTGCGACATCTCCGACACGCTGATGAAGAGCTAACGGGGAACCGGCCGGGCCGCTCGTTCATTCAGGAGGCGAAACGTCTTCTGTGAGGAGTGCGCCCGGTGGCCCCTTTCCTTCCTGAGCAATACATCATCCTGGCGCTGATCTTCGTGCTGGGCCTGGTGCTCGGCATGTTCCTGTTCTCGGGCGGCAAGTGGAAGCGCCGCTACAAGGAGGAGGCGCGGCTCCGCGCCGACCTCGAGGCCGAGAATGCGCGGCTGCGGAAGGACCATGCCGAGGCGGACTCCCTGCACCGGGCGGCGATCCGGAATCCCGTGAGAGATCCCGCACATCGCAATCCTCTCTAGCGCGCCCTCAGCGCCGCCTGCGCCGCCGCCAGCCTCGCGATCGGCACCCGGTAAGGTGACGCGCTGACATAATCGAGGCCGGCGGCTTCGCAGAAGGCGATCGACGCGGGGTCGCCGCCATGCTCGCCGCAGATGCCGAGCTTGAGGCCGGGCTTCGTCGCCCGTCCGCGCTCCTTCGCCAACCGGATCAGCTCGCCGACGCCCTCGATGTCGAGGCTGACGAACGGGTCGCGCTCGTAAATGCCCTTTTCGACATAGAAGGTGAGGAAGCGGCCGGCATCGTCGCGACTGACGCCCAGCGTGGTCTGGGTGAGGTCATTGGTGCCGAAGCTGAAGAAGTCAGCTTCTTCAGCAATGCTCCCAGCCATCAAGGCTGCGCGAGGGAGTTCAATCATTGTGCCCACTGAGTAGTCGGGCTGATACCGATACTCATGCTCTTTGATGACAGCGCTGTATGTCTCAACGATCAATTCACGGATTAGCGCAAGTTCCTTGCGAGTACCGACCAGAGGCACCATGATCTCGGCTTTAGGCGCCAATCCTTCGGCTTCGACGGAAATCGCCGCCTCGAAGATGGCGCGCGCCTGGACCTCGTAGATTTCGGGATAGGTGATACCGAGCCGGCAGCCGCGGTGGCCGAGCATCGGGTTGAGCTCATGGAGGTCGGAGACACGGCTCTTGACCTTGTCCACCGTGGAGCCGGCGGCCTCCGCGACCGAGGCGAACTCCTCCTCGCTGTGCGGCAGGAATTCGTGGAGCGGCGGGTCGAGCAGGCGGATGGTGACGGGGAGGCCCGCCATGATGCGGAAGATCTCCTCGAAGTCGCTGCGCTGGGCCGGGAGCAATTTGGCGAGCGCGGCGCGGCGGCCCTTCTCGTCCTCGGCGAGGATCATCTGGCGGACGTTGGCGATGCGCTCGGCGTCGAAGAACATATGTTCGGTGCGGCACAGGCCGATGCCCTCGGCGCCGAACTCGCGCGCCGTGCGGCAGTCGTTGGGGGTCTCGGCATTGGTGCGGACCTTGAGGCGGCGGACCTTGTCGGCCCATTGCATGAGCGTGCCGAAATCACCGACCAGCTCCGGCTGAATGGTGGGGACAACGCCAAGCATCACCTCGCCGGTCGAGCCGTCGATGGTGATGGTCTCGTCTTCACGCACGACGATGTCGCCGACGCGCATCGACCGCGCCTTGTAGTCGATCGAGATGCCGCCGGCGCCGCTGACGCAGGGGCGGCCCATGCCACGCGCGACGACCGCGGCGTGGCTGGTCATGCCGCCGCGGGCGGTGAGGATGCCGCGGGCGGCGTGCATGCCGTGAATGTCCTCGGGACTGGTCTCGATGCGGACCAGGATCACCTTCTCGCCCAAAGCGGCGTAGCGCTCGGCCGTGTCGGCATCGAAGACGGCGACGCCGCAGGCCGCGCCGGGCGAGGCGGGCAGGCCCTTGGCGATCACCCGGCGCGGCGCCTTGGGATCGAGGGTCGGGTGGAGGAGCTGGTCGAGCGCAGACGGATCGACGCGCAGCACCGCCTCTTCCTGTGTGATGAGGCCTTCCTCGGCCATGTCGACCGCGATCTTGAGCGCCGCCTTGGCGGTGCGCTTGCCGCTGCGGGTCTGCAGCATCCAGAGTGTACCGCGCTCGACGGTAAACTCGATGTCCTGCATGTCGCGATAGTGGCGCTCGAGCAGGTCGAAGACGCGGGCGAGCTCGGCATAAACGTCGGGGAGCGACTCCTCCATCGAGGCGGCCTTCGCCCCTGCGCGTTCGCGGGCGGCGCGCGTCAGATATTGCGGGGTGCGGATGCCGGCGACGACGTCCTCGCCCTGGGCGTTGATCAGATACTCGCCATAATAAGCATGCTCGCCGGTCGAGGGATCGCGGGTGAAGGCGACGCCGGTCGCGGACGTGTCTCCCATATTGCCGAACACCATCGCCTGGACGTTGACGGCAGTGCCCCAGTCGGCCGGGATATTGTTGAGGCGGCGGTAGACCTTGGCGCGCTCCGACTGCCAGGAGCCGAAGACGGCGCCGATCGCGCCCCAGAGCTGCTCGTGCACGTCCTGCGGGAAAGGCCGGCCCCAGAGCTCCTCGACCAGCTCCTTGTAGCGGCGGACAAGGGTTTCCCAGTCGGCGGCTTCCAAATCGGTGTCGAGGTGGACGCCCTTGTCCTCCTTGGCGATCTCCAGCGCATCCTCGAAGGCGCCGTGGTCGAGGCCGAGGACGACGTCCGAATACATCTGGATGAAGCGGCGATAGCTGTCCCAGGCGAAGCGCGGATCGCCGGAGGTGGCGACGAGGCCGGCGACGGTCTCGTCGTTGAGACCGAGGTTGAGCACCGTGTCCATCATGCCGGGCATGGAGACGCGGGCGCCTGAGCGGACCGAGACGAGAAGCGGATCGGCAGCGTTGCCGAAGCTCTTGCCGGTGATGCCCTCAATATGGGCGATGCCTTCGCTGACCTCTGCGCGCAGGCTGTCGGGGAAGCTCTCGCCTTCCTCATAATAGCGCGTGCACATCTCGGTGGAGATAGTGAAGCCCGGCGGGACCGGCAGGCCGATCGAGGCCATTTCGGCAAGATTCGCGCCCTTGCCGCCGAGCAGGGTCTTGTCACCCTGACCGCCGTCGGAAACGCCTCCTCCGAAGCGGTAGACGTATTGAGTCATCGTCAGCATTCGCCCCTGTTCCCGGCCCTAAAGCTTACAAAGCTGACACGTGCCATCTGTGTTGTCGGCTTCGCCCCATCAGCCCTCGATCCGCGAGAAATCCGCGACCTGATGAACGGCATCGCGCATACGTGCGAGGAGGTCCAGCCGGGCTTCGCGCTTGTCCGCTTCCGGGTCATTGACCGTCACCTTCTCGAAGAACGCATCGACCGGCGCCCGCAGGGATGCGAGCGCAGCCATCGCGCCCTGGAAATCCTCCGCCTCGATCGCGGCACGGGCGCGCGGCTCGGCAGCGTCGAGGGCGGCGATCAGGGCAGCTTCCTCGGGAAGCGGCGTGTAGGAAAGCGATTTCTTCGGGCTCTCCGCCTGCTGCGGAGGGGCAGATTGCCACCCCTCCTTCTTGAGGATGTTGGCGGCGCGCTTGTAGCCGGCGAGGAGATCGGCGCCCTCCGGCGTCTCGACAAAGGATTGCAGCGCCTTCACGCGGGCGAGCAGGCGGACGAGATCGTCCTCGCCTCCGAGCGCGAACACCGCGTCGATCAGGTCGTGGCGGACGCCGGCTTCGCGCTGCTGGACTTTAAGGCGGTCTATCACGAAGGAATTCAGTGTATTTGGCGCCTCGTCGATCCCCACCTGAACGGCAGCGCTCATGTGTAGGAACGAACTGATTACATCGTTTGTGATGCCGTAATCGTCCTGATCGGGACGATCAGGATATCGATACAGGCTACACGCGTCTGCGACTTCGAACCCGAGACTCGGGACGAGCATCGCACGGACAACAGATTGATAGGTTCCCGACGCCGCTTCCCGAAATATGCCAATCCAGCTCAGGCGAAGCTCGTTCTTGATGACCAAAGAGATAAGAGCGAGCATCGCCCGTCGCAGTGCGAAAGGATCTTTTGAGCCGGTCGGAAGCTCGTTGATCACGAAGAAGGCAGCTAGGGTATCCAGCTTGTCCGCCAAACTCACCGCCACCGTCACCGGTGTGGTCGGCACCTCGTCACCCTGGCCGACCGGCTTGTAGTGATCGCGGATGGCGTCGGCGACTTCTTGCGGGTGGCCTTGGGCGCGGGCGAGGTAGCCGCCGATGATGCCCTGGAGCTCGGGGAACTCGCCGACCATGCCAGTGACGAGGTCCGCCTTGCAGAGGCGGGCGGCGGTTTCGGCGAGGGTGGCGAGATCGCTCCCCTCCCGCTCGCGGGAGGGGTTGGGGGAGGGATTGTTGGCGCCATGCCCGGCCTCGACAGGCCCTCCCCTCTGATCCCCACCCGCGAGCGGGAGGGGAGGTTTTACGATGCCTTCTTTGACCAGCCACCGCGCCAGTTTGGCGACCCGCTCCACCTTGTCGGCGACGGTGCCAAGCTTTTCGTGGAAGACGATTTGGCCGAGCTTCTTGGCCTGCTCCTCGAGCGGGATCTTGAGGTCCTGCTCCCAGAAGAATTTGGCGTCGGCGAGGCGGGCGGCGAGGACCTTGCGGTTGCCGGCGACGATCGCTTCGCCGCCGTCGGCGGCTTCGATGTTGGCGGTGCAGATGAAGTTGGGGGCCAGATTGCCCGCCGCGTCTGTGCAGGCGAAATATTTCTGGTTGGTGCGCATGGTGAGCTGGATCACCTCGCGCGGGACATCGAGGAAGCTTGGATCGAAGCTGCCGAGCAGCGGCACCGGCCATTCGGTGAGGCCGGCATTTTCCGTCACCAGGCCTTCGTCGAGAACGAGGCGAAGGCCGGCCTCGGCTGCCAGGGCCTCGGCGCGATTGCGGATGATGCGGGCGCGTTCCTTTGCGTCGACGATGACGTGGCAGGCGCGGAGCTTTTCGACATAGTCGTTGGCGCTGCCGATGGTTATGATGCCGGGATGGTGGAAGCGGTGGCCGACCGTAGCGGCGCCCGAACGGACGTCGCCGATCTCAAAGTCGACGATCTCCTCGCCCAGCAAGGCGACAATGCCTTGCAGGGGGCGGACCCAGCGCAGGGACTCGGAGGCGAACGAGGCGGCGCCCCAGCGCATCGACTTGGGCCAGGGGAAGGCGCGGACGATGGCGGGGATCGCCTCGGCGAGCACGGAGGCAGTGGTGCGGCCGGGCTTTTCCGATGTGGCAAAGAAGACGCCGTCGCGTTCCTCGAGCTGATCGCGCGTGAGGCCGGTCTTGCGCAGGAATCCTTCGAGCGCCTGGGGCGGCGCGCTGGTGCGGGGGCCCTTCAGCTCCTCACGGACGGGGTCGGTCTGCTCCGGAAGGCCGCGGGCGATGAGGATGAGGCGGCGGGGGGTGGCGTAGGTTTCGACGCCCTGGCTGGAGAGGCCCGCCTGCGCGAGCTGCTCAGCGAACAGGCGGGCAAGATCGGCCTCCGCCTTCGCCTGCATTCGGGCGGGGATTTCCTCGGAGAGCAATTCAAGAAGGAAGTCAGCCATCAGGCTGCCCACCCGTTCTTGCTCATCCAGGCGGCGCAGGCGCCTTTGGCAAGGTCGCGGACGCGGCCGATATAAGCCTGCCGTTCGGCCACGGAGATGACGCCGCGGGCCTGGAGCGTGTTGAAGATGTGGCTGGCCTTGATCGCCTGGTCGTAGGCCGGCAGCGGGAGGCCGGCGTCGATGCAGCGCTTCGCTTCCTCGGCGGCGTCCTTGAAGCGGCGGAAGAGGCTGTCGGTATCGGCGACCTCGAAATTATAGGCGCTGAATTCGACCTCGTTGGCGTGGAAGACGTCGCCATAGGTGACGCCCTCATCATTGAAGGCGAGATCGTAGACGCTGTCGACGCCCTGGATATACATGGCGAGCCGTTCGAGGCCGTAGGTGAGCTCGCCCGCGACCGGCCTGCAGTCGAAGCCGCCGACCTGCTGGAAATAGGTGAACTGGGTCACCTCCATGCCGTCGCACCAGACCTCCCAGCCAAGCCCCCAGGCGCCGAGCGTCGGGCTTTCCCAATCGTCCTCGACGAAGCGGATGTCATGCTTGGTGAAGTCGATGCCGATGGCGGCGAGGCTGCCGAGATAGAGCGCCTGGAGGTCCGGCGGGCTCGGCTTCAGGATCACCTGATATTGGTAATAGTGACCGAGGCGGTTGGGGTTCTCGCCGTAGCGGCCGTCGGTCGGGCGGCGCGAAGGCTGAACATAGGCGGCTTTCCACGGATTGGGGCCGAGCGCGCGCAGGGTCGTCGCCGGGTGGAAGGTGCCGGCGCCCATCTCGAGATCATAGGGCTGGAGGATCACGCAGCCCTGCGCGCTCCAATAATCGTGGAGCGTCAGGATGAGCCGTTGGAAGCTGAGCGGCTGGGAAGCCAAGAACGTGCCCTTCGCACATGCACCAGGAGAGAAGCCGCTTTGGCGCAGGGTCCGGCGGCGGTCAAGCAAGCGGCAGGCGCTTTCGCTTGATCAGCTTTCGCTGACACTATGTCATGCTTGCTTGACATGTCCACCGAATCGCCTATGTAAAGCTTACTTGACATGAGGTCAGGTGTTGATGACAAGGAGGAATGAGCGATGAACATGATCTTGAGCCGGATCGGCATACTGGTCGCGGCTGTCTTGGTGGCGAGCCTTTCGGTGACGAGCGCGGTCGGGCCGGCCGTCCAGACGTCGGTGCTGGCCTGAACCGCTCCCTGAGCAAAGGAGCGGCGACATGGATGCGCTGGCCGTGAGGAACAGGCTGAAGGTGCTGCGGGCCGAACGCGACTGGAGCCAGGCACAGCTGGGCGAGAGGCTCGGCGTGTCGCGCCAGGCGGTGAACGCGATCGAAACCGGAAAATACGATCCCTCGCTCCCGCTCGCATTCAAGCTGGCCCGGCTTTTCAGCTTGAAAATAGAGGATATTTTCGATGATGGTGAAGGTGATGAAAGCCGTGACTGAGCCCGAGGCGATCGCCGCCCGCCCCTCGCGCGCCTTGCGTCGCGCCGCCCTCGGCACGGGAGCGCTCTTTTTCGCCGCGGTTGCGGTCGGCGTGGTGATCGCATCGATCGACCACGGCCACGGTCTAACCGGGCGGCATGGCGCGATCGTGGGCGTGCTCCTGGCGATGGCGGCGGGCTGCCTCTGGTTCCTGCTGCGCGATATGCGTGCGCCGACCGGTGAGGAGCCGCTCACGCGGCAGGAGCGGATGAACCGCAATCTGCTTATCGCGAGCGGGCTGCTCGGCGGCGTCACCGGTGCCGTGCTGATGATCGCCAGTCGGGAGACGGATCCGGGCGCGATCCTCAGCAACGCGCCCCTGCCCCCGGCGTTGGCGCTCGCCATCGTGCTCATCCTGGGCGTCGCCCTGCCGGTGATCGGCTACTTCTGGCACAAGACCGTCGATGAGCAGGAGGCCGACGCCTACAAGACCGGCGCTCTCTACGGTTTCTACGTCTACGGCATCGGCGCGCCTTTGTGGTGGTTCGCCGCCCGCGGCGGACTGCTGCCCCCGCCCGATGGCGTCATCATCTACTACGCGACCCTGCTCGTGGTCGGCGTGGTGTGGATGTGGAAGAAATATGGCTGAGCGAAATGCCGCCGGCCTCTCATGAAAACGATCGACATCAACATTTTGAAGGATTGGAGACTGAAATGAAGAAAGCCCTGCTTGCCGCCGCCCTCGCCACCGCCGCCTCGGGCGCCTTCGCCCAGGCGCCGGCCGCCGCGCCGAAGCCCGACGCCGATCCGGCGATGTGGGTTGTGAAGGACGCCGACACGACCATCTACCTGTTCGGCACCTTCCACGGACTGGACGGCAAGACCGAGTGGTTCAACGACGAGGTCAAGACCGCGTTCGACGCCAGCCAGGAAGTGGTGGTCGAGGCGATCCTGCCGGAGGACCAGGCGGCGATGCAGCCGCTGATCATCAAATATGCGGTCGACGCCTCGGGCAAGACGCTGACCAGCAAGCTGCCGGCCGCGACCAAGACCAAATATGAGAAGGCGATGACCACCATCGGCATCCCCGCTCAGGCGTTCGAACCGCTGGAGCCCTGGTTCGTGACGATGGCAATCACCGCGGTGGCGGGGCAGAAGCTCGGCCTCAAGCCGGAATTCGGCGCCGACATGACCGTCATCAAGGCCGCCAAGGCATCAGGCAAGAAGGTGCATGAGCTCGAGGGTGCCGAGTGGCAGCTGTCGCTGTTCGACAAGATGCCGGAGGACAAGCAGATCGTGCAATTGGACCAGACGCTCGACCAGGTCGACAAGATGGGGCCGCAGCTCACCGAGATGCTCGGCTATTGGTCGAGCGGCAATGTCGACGCGCTCGCCAAGATGATGAACACCGGCGTCGACGAGACGCCCGAGCTCTACAAGATGATCTTCTCCGACCGCAACGCCACCTGGGCGGAGTGGATCGGCAAGCGCATGGACCAGCCGGGCACCGTCTTCATGGCGGTCGGCGCAGGCCACCTCGCGGGCAAGGACAGCGTCCAGGACCTGCTGGCGAAGAAGGGCCTCAAGTCCGAGAAGGTGAAGGGCTAAGCCGCCCTTCCCTCTCATCTGAAGCAATCGAAGCCCCTCCCCTCGCCGGGAGGGGCTTTTGCGTTGCCTTCGGGCCACCCCTCCCCTATAGGCGCCGCTTCCCCGCACATGGTCATCCCTGGAGGCGTGCGCGGCGGATGTTCAACTCTCGTATTCTGGAGACATGCACATGAGCGAACAGCTTACGCTGTCGGCCGAGACGCGCGACCGGGCAGGCAAGGGAGCCTCCCGTGCGATCCGTCGTGAAGGCCGCGTCCCCGCCGTCATTTACGGCGACCGTCAGGAACCCCTCGCCATCCACCTCGAGGAGAAGGGCCTGATGAAGATGCTTCACACCGGCCACTTCATGAACTCGGTGGTGATGATCGACTGCAACGGATCGACCACCCGCACGCTTCCCAAGGACGTGCAGTTCCACCCGGTGACCGATCGCCCGCTGCATGTCGATTTCCTGCGCATCGCCGAGCATGCTCAGGTGCACGTCAACGTGCCGATCCGCTTCGTCGATGAGGAAGAGTCGCGCGGCATCAAGCGCGGCGGCGTGCTGAACGCGGTCCGCCACGAGCTCGAGCTGGTCTGCGATGCGGCCGAGATCCCCGACGACATCGAGATCAGCCTTGCCGGCCTCGACATCGGCGATTCGCTGCACATCTCGGCAGTGACCCTGCCCAAGGGCGCGGCCTCGGCGATCACCGACCGGGACTTCACGATCGCGACCATCGTCGCCCCGTCGGGCATGTCGTCGAGCGCCGAAGGCGGCGAGCAGTCGGCTCCGGCCGATGCCGTCCCGACCGTCGGCGAAGGCGAAGGCGACGAGGCCGCCGAAGGCTGATGTCCTTCTTCCGCTGGCTCGGTTCCTTCCTCGGCCCCAAGGCCGTCGAGGTGCCGGGCCAGCCCCTCGACGCCCCCGAGGCGTCGGACTGGGATCTCGAACTCGTGCAGATCTGGGTCGGCCTCGGCAATCCGGGCGCGCAATATGCGATGCACCGGCACAATGTCGGCTTCATGGCCGTGGACGCCATCGCCGAGATACACCGGTTCGAACCGCCGAAGAAAAGCTTCCACGGCTGGGCGCAGCAGGGCCGCATCGGTTCCTCGCGCATCCTGCTGCTCAAGCCAGCCACCTTCATGAACGATAGCGGCCGCGCCGTCCGTGCGGCGATGGACTTCTTCAAGAAGGACGTCGGCGACGTCACGATCTTCCACGACGAGCTCGACCTCGCCCCGTTCAAGGTGAAGGTGAAGGTGGGTGGCGGCACCGCCGGCCATAACGGGCTGCGCTCCACCGAAGCGCATATCGGCAACGCCTTCCGCCGCGTCCGCATCGGCATCGGCCATCCCGGCCACAAGGACCGGGTGACGGGCCACGTGCTCGGCAATTACGCCAAGGCGGAGACGGACGACGTCGCCAGCATGCTGGGCGCCATCGCTGCGGAGGCAAGCTGGCTGGCGCAGGGCGACGACGCGCGCTTCATGAACGAAGTCGCGTTGAGGCTGCAGGATTGAAGATGGAGCCCGCGGACGCATTCGCCGGTTGACCTGAAGCGAACCGTCCTCGAAAGGAGGGGTGCGACGCAGGGCTTTCAGATCGAGGGATGAAGACGACCCTGGGCCCTGCGCCGCATTCACAGATACGCGGAACTTCGCTGGTCAGGCTCGCCCTGTTCTGCAAATCGACCTGAACAGTCGACAAAGCGTTTTGTCGAAAGCGTCGACTTCCGAATTCTCCGCTCACACGCCCGTGAAAGCTGATCCCCGTCCGCTGTCGGCTCGTCCCTGCCTGTGCTAGGCGGCGGCGCAGCAACCGGAGGACGGACGATGGTGGACCCGGACATCGAGGAAATCGACGGCGCCTGCCATTGCGGGACGGTGCGCTTCCGTGTCCGGCTGACGGACGGCCTGCGCTCCGCCCGGCGTTGCACCTGCTCCTATTGCAGAATGCGGGGCGCGGTCGCGGTGTCGGCCGATATCGGCGGCATCGACATCCTCGCGGGACACGAGGCGCTGCACGTCTACAAATTCAACACCGACACGGCGAAGCATTATTTCTGCTCCACCTGCGGCATCTACACCCACCACCAGCGCCGATCGAACCCAAACCAATATGGGGTTAACGTCGCCTGTCTGGAGGGCGTCAGCCCGTTCGACTTCGAGGAGGTGGTCGTGATGGATGGGGAGCGGCACCCTTCCGATACCGGCACCGCGCATGTGGCAGGCGTGCTGCGCTACCAGCGGACGCCTGCCGCGTGAGCACGCGATCGCTGTTCACGACGCTTTTCTACGAGGGAGAGCTGGGTGACCCTGCGCTGCTGGCGGAGTTGGAGGAAGCGTGCCTCGCCCTGGCGGAGGAGGACGAGGCCGGGCGGCGCTGGTCGCGGGCGCACGGCTATCGCGGCTTTACGTCCTATGCGTCGCTCAACGACCTGCCGAGCCGCGATCCCCGCTTCGCCGACCTCGCACGGCTGCTCGGCCGTCATGTCGCGGCGTTCGCTAAAGACTGTGCGATGGATCTCGGCGGCCGGCGGCTGAAGCTGGACAGCCTGTGGGTCAACGTCCTGAAGCTTGGCGGCGCGCATAGCGGGCATATCCACCCGCACAGCGTCGTCTCCGGCACCGTCTATGTCGCGGTGCCGCCGGGATCGGGTGCGCTGAAGCTCGAGGATCCGCGCCTGCCGATGATGATGGCGGCCCCTCCCCGTCTGAAGGAGGCGCCGGAGGAACTCCAGACTTTCGTCTATGCCGAGCCGGCGCCGGGCACGGTCTTCCTGTGGGAGAGCTGGCTCCGCCACGAAGTCGTGCCCGGCACCGGCAAGGGTGACCGGATCAGCGTAAGCTTCAACTACCGGCTGTAAGGATCAGGCGACTGCGAGACCGGCGCTCCTGCGGCGCCGGGCGGAGCGCATGGCGCCGCCGACCAGGCCGAAGCCGCCGATCATCATCGCCCAGGTGGCGGGCTCGGGTACGGCGGACTGGATCGGCGCAGCGCCGAACGTGACCGTGGCGAACCCGCTGGAGGCGCCGGTCGTCTGCTTGAGCGAGAACCTGAACAGGCCCGTCGGCGTAATCGTGGCGCGATCCATGCCGATGAGTTTGTTCGGCGACGCGAAGATCTGGGTCGCGCTGAAGTCTTCGATCACGTTGGCCGTGGCGGGGTTGTCGTCGAAATCCAGCCCGGAAATCTCGTAGACGATGTCGCCGATCGAGAAGTTGCCGCTGACCACGTCGAAGAGCACCTGGTTGGCGGTGACGTCGATGCTGAAGAAGTTGTCGCTATATTCCGGTGTGGCGCCGACTGTCGTCGTGACGGTCTTGAAGACGGAATTACCGCCCTGAAGGCGCTTGATGGTGACATTGTCGCCGATAAAGGTCGCCGCGGACGCAGGCGCAGCGGTGACGGTCGCCAGCGCCGCAGCCGCGACGCAAGCCAGTTTCTTCACGAACATCAATTCCCCCCATGATGTGGAAGCCTCGACCGGGGATCCGGGCGAGCACGGGAGGCGCTCTGCGCAGACCAGGGGAGAAACGGGTGGAGAAAACGACGAAGATGTCGCTCCCCGCGACGAGCCTGCCGCAGGCTCAACGGCTCGTTAGGGACAGGTTCCCTGCTGGCGCGCGCGGCTGCGACTGGCTAGGGGAGCGGCCGTCACAGCCAAGGTAAGGACAAGATGGGTTTTCGTTGCGGGATCGTGGGGCTGCCGAACGTAGGCAAGTCGACCCTGTTCAATGCGCTGACCGAGACGGCGGCGGCGCAGGCGGCGAATTATCCCTTCTGCACGATCGAGCCCAACGTGGGCCGCGTCGCGGTGCCGGACCCGCGGCTGAAGCGGATCGCGGACATCGCCAAGAGCGCGAACGTGATAGAGACGCAGCTCGAATTCGTCGACATTGCCGGGCTGGTGCGCGGCGCTTCAACCGGCGAAGGGCTCGGCAACCAGTTCCTCGGCAACATTCGTGAAGTGGACGCGATCGTCCATGTGCTCCGCTGCTTCGAGGAAGGCGACGTGACCCACGTTGAGGGGCGCGTGGACCCTATCGCCGATGCAGAGACGGTCGAGACGGAGCTGATGCTGGCCGACCTCGACAGCCTCGAGAAGCGCGTGCCGGCGCTGTCCAAAAAGGCGCAGCAGGGCGACAAGGAAGCGAAGGTGCAAGCGTCGGTGCTCGGCCAGGCGCTGGAACTGCTGCGCGCCTCGAAGCCGGCGCGGCTGACTGAGCCGAAAGACGCCGAGGAGAAGGTTGCGCTGGAGCGCGCTCAATTGCTGACCGCCAAGCCCGTCCTCTATGTCTGCAATGTCGATGAGAGCGACGCGGCTTCGGGCAACGCTCACAGTGCGCGCGTGTTCGAGAAGGCCGCGGCGGAGGGCGCCAAGGCGGTCATCATTTCCGCGGCGATCGAAGCCGAGATCGCGACCATGCCGGCGGAGGATCGCGCCGACTTCCTGAAGGATCTGGGGCTGGAGGAGACCGGCCTCAGCCGCATCATCCGCGCCGGCTACGATCTGCTGCACCTCATCACCTTCTTCACCGCTGGCCCCAAGGAAGCGCGGGCCTGGACGGTCGAAAAAGGATCGAAGGCGCCTCAGGCCGCCGGCGTGATCCACTCGGACTTCGAGCGCGGCTTCATCCGCGCCGAGACGATCGCCTTCGACGACTTCGTCCAGTGCGGCGGCGAAAGCGGCGCGCGCGACGCCGGCAAGCTCAGGTCCGAAGGCAAGGAATATGTCACCAAGGACGGCGACGTGATGCTGTTCCGCTTCAACGTTTGAAAAGAGCCTCGGCGGCGGCTTCTCTGCGAATTGAATGTGCTGCTCTTACGGCACCCGCTTCAAGTCCAGGTCGTGGAAGTCGTAGCTGAAGTCGGCGAGCGGTGAGAGCGCCTTCATCCTGATGCCGGTGACGGCGCCGTTATCGACGACGAAGGTGACGATCGCATCCTCCCCCGCGCCTTTCTTCCAGCGGGTGCGGAAGGCGTCGGGCCCCCAGGGTTCGAGCGGGCCCCTGAACACCGGGGTGCGAGTGAAGTCGATGGCGAGGCGGCCGCCGCGCTCGGTGACGACGACGTCGCCATACCAGGGGTCGCGGTAGCGGCCGGCATAACGGGCAAGCGGCAGCGACGGTCCGCCGGGCGGCGCCTTCACATCGCCTGAGGCGACCAGCTCGCGCGCCTCGGCCTCGCGCGCATCGATCGCCCGGCGCGTGATCGCAATCCAGTCGAGCGGCGGCGCGCCGGCGAGATGGTCCAGCAAGGCGTAGCGGAGATAGGAGATCGGCACGCCGTCTTCGGTGTTCGACCACACGGCGAGACCGATGCCCTGCTCCGGCAACAGGGCGGTCTGGGTGATCTGCCCGCTGAGTCCGCCGGAATGATGGATGAGGCGGCGGCCGCGATAATCCTGGACGAACCAGCCGAGCGCATAGCCCTGGAGAACAGGGCGAACCGGATTGGTCTCGGTCGGGCCGGTGGTGCTGGTGGTGATCACCTGCGGCGTCCACATCTCGCCCGACTGCGCTTCGCTCCAGAGGCGCGGCCCGCCCGGCGCCTGGCCCTTGCCGAGCTGGGTGCGCAGCCACGGCACGGCATCGGTGACGCTCGCCTGGATGGCTCCGGCGGCGCCGATCACGCTCGACTCGTCGGCTTCGACCACGGCCAAGGGTCCCAAACCGCGCAGTGGGGGTCCGAGCCGAGCATGGCGGCCGACGATGTTACGGGTCTTCACCAACGGCAGATTGGCGACGGCGTCGGCCATGCCGAGGGGGCGGAAGATGCGGCGGGTGACGAACTCCTCCCAGCCGAGGCCGGACATGCGCTCGACCAGGATACCAGCGACGACGTAGAGGATGTTGTCATAGGCGTAGCCCGAGCGGAAACCGCGGGCGAGCTTCAGGTGCGGCAGGGCGCGGAGCAGCTCTTCGGGCGTGCGGTCGCTCTTCGGGAATTGCATGAGGTCCCCGGCGCCGAGCGCTAGGCCGCTGCGATGGACGAGCAGGTCGCGCACCGTCATCATCTTGCTGACGGCGGGATCGGACATTGCGAAATCCGGCATGTAGCGAAACACCGGCTCGTCCCAGGCGAGCTTCCCCTCCTCCACCAGCATCGCGAGCGCGGCCGCGGTGAAGGCTTTAGTGTTCGACGCGATGCCGAACAGGCTGTGTTCGTCGACCCGCTCCGGCCGGCCGAGCGTCCGCACGCCGTAGCCGCGAGTGAAGGCGGGCTGGTCCGGACGCACGATGGCGATGCCGATGCCTGGAATTTCGAACGTGCTCATGAAGCGGGCGACGATGGCGTCGACCGCGGCATCGGCAGATGGCTGCGCCCAGGCGGGCAAGGCGGCGACGGCAACGCCGCTCACGCCCAGAGCCAGCGCACCGCGCCGGCTGATCGTCACTTGTCCCGTCATGCAACCCCCCCGTTTCGGCGAGGATGCAACGACAGGCGCGCGAGCACAATGCCCGCGCGCCCTGGTTCGTCTTCAGTTTAGGTCAGGCGGCGGCGTGACCGATCACGGCGACGGCGTCATGGTCGAGGCCGCGAAGCCACCCGCCATGCACGCCGATCGTGAGCGCCACCGCAAGCGCGGCCGCGGCGACTCGCCGCGACAACAGGCCCTGCTTGCTGGTCATAATCCCGGCTCCTTTTGCCGGGCCGTCCTAGCCGACAGAAGTTAACGGGCCGTAAGCATCTATCTCGTTGCGGCGCCGAGGATTAATTGCGGCGTGCGTCCGGATAGGTACTCAGATCGAGATATTCGACGCGCGCTCTGGGCGAGCGCTGGGCGATGCGAGTGCCGGCCCGGGTCTCGAAGCCCGCGGTATAGGTGTAGCGCTCCAGTCGGTAGATCGGAGTGCCTTCCGCAGGAGAGGAATAGACGCGCCCCGCTAACGACTTGAGCAAGGGAGTGGCCCAGTCGGTGGGGCCGTCCTTGCGCAGGATCTCGACCTCGGTGACGCGGCCGTCCGCCTGCACCCAGAAGCCGACGTCGATCCACTTGTCCTCGAAATTGCCGGACGCGCGCTTGAGCACGTTGCCCCTCATCGCGTCGACTTCCTGATTGTCGTTCAGGCCCGGCAGCTCCTGCTGCGCCAGCTGATAGGGTGGCGCATAGAGGAGCGACGGCGTCTTGCCCATGACGCCGGAGAGCTCACGCATCAGTGCAGCGGCCTCGGCCTCGTTGCCCTCACGCAGCGCGAGCCGGGCCAGCATCGCCTTGGCGGTGACCGCAGCGATCCGCTCTTCCGGGACTTGAGATGAAGCGAAGCGCTGGAGCCGCGCCTTCACCGACGCGTTGTTCACCGGGAGTTGCCTGGCCGCCCCGCCCCGCATCTCAGCCAGAATTGCCCGTACCTCGGCGAGCGCCGCGATATCCGGGCGCCCTGCCTGCCGCGCATCCTCGGCAAGTTCGTCATATTCGCGTATCGCCCTCTCGTAGCCGTCGAGGCGCGCCTTCATCGATGCGATCTCCATCCGGGCGCCGAACAGGCGGGCGTCCGCGGGCGGCAGGCCTGCCTTCAGCGAACGCAGGATATTGATCGTCGAGATGCGGTAATCCTGGTCGAAGCCGAGGTGGCTCGCGAGCAACGCATTGGCGCGATAAAGGTCGGAGACCGGCTCCGGATAGCGCTTTGCCTCGTCGCTATTGCGCCCGAGCGAGCGCTTGAGGGTGGTGCGCGCAGCGGCATAGTCGCCGGCGATCATCTGGTTCTCGGCATGGGCGATGCTCGCGTCGATGTCCTCGTTGACCGGGCACTTTCGTGCGAGACAGGCCTTCAGGGCCGCTTCGGTATCGGCGAGCCTCCGGCCGGTGACGACGATCGCCCCCGTCTCGGCCGATTGCGGCGCCTGAGGCGGTGGCGCGGCGGCGATCAGGGCGGTCAGCAAGAGGATGCTCATCGTCTCTTCCCTCTGTTTTCCAGCAGCCTATGCCCGTTCGATCCGGCTGCCAAGACGCGCTTGTCCGCGCGCCCGACTTCGCGCATCGCAGCGCAGACTGACGGGCGTGAGGTGTCGATGATCTATCTCGAGGATCTGGTTGTGGGCGGCAGGAGCAGCTTCGGCCGCTATGAGGTGACGCGCGAGGAGGTGCTGGAGTTCGCGCGCAAATATGACGCGCAGCCCTTCCACTTGTCCGATGAAGCGGCCGCGCAGACCCATTTCGGACGGCTGGCGGCGAGCGGCTGGCACACCTGCGCGATGACGATGGCGATGCTCGTCGAGAATATGGGGCACGAACCGCAAGCCGGGCTAGGATCGCCTGGCGTCGACGAACTGCGGTGGCTGAAGCCGGTTTTTCCGGGCGACACGTTGCGGTGCGAGACCGAGATATTGGAAGTGACGCCCTCGCGCAGCAAGCCGGACATCGGCTCCTTCCGCTCGAATGTGACCACCTATAACCAGCGTGACGAGCCGGTGCTGCGCTTCACCTCGATCGTGCTGATGCGGCGCCGGCCACAATAAGAAAGCGCGCCCGCATCCGCGGGCGCCTCCTTCTTTCAAGGCTTGGATCAGTCGTTGCGGGCGCGGCGGCGCTCCTGGCGAACCGCCTGACGCTGCTGGCGCCGTTCGAGCCGCATCTGCTGGCGCTGCGGATTGGCGACGCCGGTGCCCGGCCGATCGCGCAGGTCGCGGCGGAACTCGCGGCGATCCTGCCGTCGGTCCTGCCGGAACTCGCGGCGGTCGGTGCGGCGCTCATCGCGATATTGCTCGCGGGTCAGCTCGCCGCTGCGGAAGCGCTGGAGATTCTCGCGCTGCTCACGATTGTAGGCGCGGGTGTCCTGGCGGCCTTCGCGCTGGAAGCGGCGATAGTCGCGCGCGTCCTCGCGGTCGCGGATGCGGTAGTTGCGGCCTTCGAAGTAGCGCCGCTGATTGTCGTTCCAGCGATGGCGGCGGCCACCCCGATCGAAGACGTAGATGCCGTAGCCCGGATAATAGAAGTTGTTGTACCAAAGGCCGGAATAGCCAGGCCGGTAGCCGTAGCCCCCGTAGCCGCCATAGCCGCCATAGCCGCCATAGCCGCGATAGGCATAACGGTCGTAGCCGCCATAATAGCTGTCATAATAGGGGTCGTAATAGCCGGGGCTGCCATAGCCGACGGAAAGGCCGCCATAGCCGTAGCCATCGTCATAGCCGGTGCAGGCGCTGAGGCCGACGGCGGCGGCGAGGGCAAGGGCGGCGGTACGGAAACGGGGCATAAACATCGCGACTCTCCCGAGAATCCAGTGTGATAGGAGGAGACTCCGCCCAATGGCGTGAACGGCGTCTGAACCGTTAACACGCTGTAAACATTCGAGGTTAATGAAGGTTCCTGACGCGGAATGATCGTGGGGTCGGCGCGCCAGCCAAAGAAAAGGGCGCCGCGGCTTTGCCCCGGCGCCCCCTTGGTCCAGATGGGCGGGCTAGATCAGCCCGCGATACCCTCGTCGCGCTTGGCGGCGTCGCTCCTGGCGATGTTCTCGGGCTCCAGCGGCCCCGCGATACGCACCTTGCGCTCCTTCACCGAGCCCCAGATGTTCTTGTAAGCGAGGTAAGCGAGGATCGTCGCGATGGTGAGGAAGATCAGCACCGCGATACCGGTCCGGTTACGGTTCTCTAGCCGCGGCTCGGCCGTCCAGGCGAGGAAGGCGGAGACGTCCTTCGCCATCTGGTCGACCGTCGGATTGGTGCCGTCGGCATAAGTGACCTGACCGTCCGCGGTGAGGGGCGGCGGCATGGCGAGGTTGAGGTTCGGGAAGTAGGGATTGTAATAGAGCCCCTGCCCCGGCCGGCTCTCGGCAGGCAGGTTTGCCGGCGGCTGACGATAACCGGTCAGCAGCGAATAGACATAGGCCGGGCCGTCGTGGCGCGCCTTGGTGATGAGCGCGAGATCCGGCGGCAGCGCATTGTTGTTGGCGGCGCGGGCGGCGACCTCGTTGGCATAGGGGCTCGGGAAGCGGTCGGCCGGGATCGCCTTGCGGGTCGCGGCCTCGCCCGTGTCCGGATTGATCGAGGGAACCTCGATCTGCCACTGATCGGCGATCGCCTTCACCTCGGCCTCGGAATAGCCGAGCTCCTCGAGGTTGCGGAAGGAGACGTAGGTCAGGCCGTGGCAGGCCGCGCAGACCTCCTTGTAGACCTGAAAGCCGCGCTGGAGCTGCGCCCGGTCATATTTGCCGAACGGCCCGTTGAAGGAGAAGGAGGCCTCCTTCGGATGCTCATGGAAGCGGTGCTCGACCGTCTCCTCGTGCGGCTCCGACACATAGGTGATCGCGCCCCAGAGCAAAGACCAGGCGGCGACGCCGACAAAGCCCAATCCGACGAGAATGGAAATGAGACGAACCATGTCGGACTTTCCTTATTCGGCCGGCGCCACGCGCGAGCCGCCGCCCGCCGGAACGCCATAGGGCGCAGCTTCCTCAGCCTCGCCGTGCAGCACGCTTTCCGAGATCGAATTCGGCAGCGGCAGCGTCTTCTCGAACTTCGAGACGATCGGCAGGATGATGAGGAAGTGCGCGAAATAGTAGATGGTCGCGAGCTGCGAGATCATCACGTACGGTTCTTCGGCCGGGGCGCCGCCGACATAGCCGAGGATCAGCACGTCGATGACGAGGATCCAGAAGAACTGCTTGAAGCGCGGCCGGTAGCTGCCCGAGCGGACCGGCGACCGGTCGATCCAAGGCAGGAAGAAGAGCAAGAGGATCGCGGCGAACATCGCCAGCACGCCCCAAAGCTTGGCCGGCAGGATGAAATCGACGGTGAAGGCGCGCAGGATCGCGTAGAAGGGCCAGAAATACCATTCGGGCACGATATGCGCCGGCGTCGAGAGCGGATTGGCCGGAATGTAATTGTCGGCGTGGCCGAGATAGTTCGGCGCAAAGAACAGGACGAGGCTGAAGGCGATCAGGAAGATGCCCGCGCCGAAGCCGTCCTTGGCCGTGTAATAGGGATGGAAGGGGATCGTGTCCTGCGCCGTCTTGACGTCGACCCCGGTCGGATTGCCCGAGCCCGGGATGTGCAGCGCCCAGATGTGGAGGATGATCACCGCGGCGATCACGAACGGCAGCAGATAGTGAAGCGAGAAGAAGCGGTTGAGCGCCGCCTGGTCCGGCGCGAAGCCGCCCAGCAGCCAGGTCTGGATCGGCTCGCCGACCAGCGGGATGGCGCCGAACAGGCCGGTGATCACCTTGGCGCCCCAGAAGCTCATCTGTCCCCAGGGGAGGACGTAGCCCATGAAGGCGGTCGCCATCATGAGCAAGAAGATGACGAGGCCGAGCATCCAGACCAGCTCGCGCGGCGCCTTGTAGGAGCCGTAATAGAGGCCGCGGAAGATGTGGATGTAGGTGACGATGAAGAAGAAGCTGGCGCCGTTCGCATGGGCGTAGCGCAGCAGCCAACCCTGGTTGACGTTGCGCATGATGTGCTCGACCGACTGGAAGGCCTGCTCGCCCGACGGAACGTAGTGCATCGCCAGGATGATGCCGGTGACGATTTGAATGGTCAGCGCGAGGCCGGCGAGGACGCCGAAATTCCAGAAATGATTGAGGTTTCGCGGCACCGGATAGCCGCCGCCGACGCTGTTGTAGACGAGTCGCGGCAAGGGCAGCCGCTCGTCCATCCACCGCATGAACGGATGCTTGGGTTCATATTGCTGGGCCCAGGGGAAGCTCATCGGTGTCTACCTCAGCCGATCTTCAAAACGGTGTCGGACAGGAATTCGTATTCCGGCACTTCGAGGTTCTTCGGCGCGGGGCCTTTGCGGATGCGGGCGGCGGTGTCGTAGTGCGAGCCGTGGCAGGGGCAGAAATAGCCGCCATATTCGCCCTTATTCTCGCCCTCCGAAACGCCGAGGGGAACGCAGCCGAGATGGGTGCAGACGCCCATCGTCACCAGCCAGTTGTTCTTGCCTTCCTTGGTCCGCTCGGCGAGCGTCTGCGGGTCGCGCAGCTCGCCGACGGGGACGGCATTGGCCTGGCTGACCTCTGCCGGCGTCAGGTTGCGGATGAACAGCGGCTGCTTGCGGAAGATGGTCTTGATCGCCTGGCCCGGCTCGATCTGGGCGACGTCGACTTCGATCGACGCCAGCGCCAGCACGTCCGCGGACGGGTTCATCTGGTTGATCAGCGGATAGAGGACGGCGACGCCGCCGACGCCGGCGAAGCTCACCGCAGCGATGTTGATGAAGTCGCGGCGGCGGACGCCGTCTTCGCCTGCCGCAGCCGTGTGGGCCGTTCCGTCGCTATGTTCGACCGTCGCCATATTGTGCCTTCGAGCGAGTATCCGGATGTGCGGAAAAGCGCCGCCCGCCGGGAAGAGGATGAAGCGACGCCAAGCACGCGCCGCTGGAGGTGCCCCCTTCGCGGCTTGGCGAGCCTGATAGCCGCGCCAAAGCCGCTTTGCCAACACCGATTTTGACGACGGCGTGACGGGCGGAGGATAAGCGCGCATGCGCATTGCACTCTATCAGCCGGACCAGGCAGGGAACGTCGGGACCATCCTGCGGCTCGCCGCCTGCCTCGGTGTAGCCGTGGACGTGATCGAGCCGTGCGGCTTTCCCTGGAGCGACCGGGCGCTGAAGCGGGCCGGGATGGATTATACCGAGATCGCGGCGGTGACCCGACATGCGAGCTGGCCGGCGTTCGAGACGCGCCTAGCGGGACGGCTGGTGCTGTTCACCACTGCCGGCGCGGCGCCACTCCCGCACACCCGCTTCGAGCCGGGCGACACCCTCCTCTTCGGCTCCGAAAGCCGCGGCGTACCCGACGACATCCATGTGCGCGCCGATCTCACGGTGCGCATTCCTCAAATCGCGGGAACGCGATCGCTCAACCTAGCCGTTGCGGCGGGGATCGGAACGGCGGAAGCGCTGCGGCAGACGGGCCTGTGGATCTAAGGAATGGCGAGGCCAAACGTGTGACTTCCGGCCTATGGTCATCCGCCGCGGGGCGTGCCAGCATAGCCCAAGGCGCATCTGGTTCTCACAAGCAAATCTTCGGCATCGCGGCGCCGGCGGTGGGGCCGGATTTCGTAGGGGTCGCTCATGACTGCCGTCCGCTCGATCGCGCTGACCTTGCTGCTGTGTGCGACCGCGGGCTGCGCCTTCCGGCCGCAGGTCAGCGGCATGGCCGTCGAGTATAATGAGTTTGTCGCGGAGGCGACCAACCGGCAGACCGTGATCAACATCCTGCGCGCCCGCTCGCGCGAGCCGCTGCATTTCACGAGCTTCTCCAAGGTGCTGGGGACAGCCCGGGTCGAAGGCACCGCCGGCCTCGATCTGGCCGCCAACGGCAATGGCGGCGAACAGCTGCCAGGAGGTGGCGGCTTCGCCACGAGCAAGCGCACGCTCGGCGCCACCAACTGGACGCCCAGGCTTGGCGTAAGGATCAACTCGGGCACTGATTTCGAAATCGGCATCAACGCGACCGACGATTTCTGGAAGGGCATCACCACGCCGGTGGCTCCCGCGACCATCGTTCACCTGCTGCGGCAGGGTTGGGAGCGCGACCTGATCAGCTATTTGTTCGTCCAGAAGATCGACTTCGCCGGCCGGATCACCGATCCGAGCGGCAAGGTCGTCGCCACCTTACCTCTTCGCGTGCTGCGGAACGCGCCGGATCTCGAATATACTGTGGGCCCCTTCACCAGCCTCATCCAGTGCCGGACGCTCTATTATGCTCTGTCGGAGACGCCGGAGCGCAGCGAGTTCGCCATCACCTTTTCCGAAAATATGGAAGTGACGGAGAGCATGCGCCGTTCGGCCTGCGCCAGCTTCGAGCAGGGCCTGCGCGACGAGTTCCAGAAGGCGCTGCAAAGTCAGAACGTCAGGCTATCCGCGCCCGGGCAGCGCCCGGCCTACGATTTGCCCCTCGCGCCGCGCGCGGCGGATGCGGACCCGTTTCGGGGGCGTGAAAACTTCGTCGCCGGCGCATCCGGCGGCCCGGGCGCGACGTCGCCGAACGGCGCCGGCTTCACGGCGACGAATTATTTCCAGGACCTCGTGCCCGCCGGCTACAAGACCGAGCTTCTGATCGACGTGTCCCTGCGATCCGTCGAGGGCATGATCAACTATCTCGGCGAGTATGTCCGCACGGAGAATGAACGCCCGCTTTCCTATGGCCGCTGCGAGGACGGCCAGTATCGCCAGTGCATTCCGCTGATCGTCATCAAACCCGCTGCGGAGGCCGGCGACGTCGAGCCCTTCATCAGTGTCGACTATAAGGGCGAGCGCTACATCGTTCCGCTGAGCGGCGAGGACATCCGAACCGGAGCGGGCTTCTCGTCGCAGGTGATCGGGCTCGTCCAGACGATGCTCAACCTGCACCGCTCAGCCGAGGACCTGCCCTCGACGCCCCTGGTGCGCGTGATCAACTAATTACTTCGTGGAGGTGCAGCGCGGTTCCGCCGCCCGTGTCATCTGCTGTGCCGCGCACTGTTGTGGAGGCCCCTGCCCTCCGCGCCTGCGCGGAACATTCCCCAGCCTGCTTGAAACTCGCATCGGGGAAAGGCATCGGCATGGCGATGATCACATTGGACGACCAGCAGCAGGCGGCGCGCGACTGGTTCGAATCGCTGCGGGACCGGATTTGCGCGGAATTCGAGGCGATCGAGCGCGAGGCGGGGAGCGACGCGGTGTTCGACTATACGCCTTGGGAGCGGCTGGACCCGGACGGGTCCCCGGGCGGAGGCGGCGTGCGCGGGCTGATGAAGGGCAAGGTGTTCGAGAAGGTCGGCGTCAACGTGTCGACCGTCGGCGGCAGTTTCAATCCGGAATTCGCCCGCACCATCCTCGGCGCCGAAGAGGATCCGAGCTTCTTCGCGACCGGCATCAGCCTGGTCGCGCACATGGCCAATCCGCACGTGCCGGCCGTCCACATGAACACGCGCTTCCTGTGCACGACCAAGCGGTGGTTCGGCGGCGGGGCGGACCTCAACCCGCCGATCCCGTACGAGGAGGACACGGCCGATTTCCACGCGCGGCTGCGCGCGGCCTGCGCGGCGCATGATCCGACTTACTATCCGCGCTTCTCGAAATGGGCGGAGGATTATTTCTACATCCCGCATCGCGGCGTCCATCGCGGCGTCGGAGGCATCTTCTACGATCATCTGGAAGATCATTTCGAAGGGCATTTCGCCTTCACCCGCGACGTCGGGGAAGCCTTCCTGGACATCTACCCGAGGCTGGTGCGGCGGCGGATGGGAACGGCCTTCGACGAAGCGGACAAGGCCCGGCAGCTCGAATGGCGTGGGCGTTATGCCGAGTTCAACCTCATCTACGATCGCGGGACGCTGTTCGGCCTCAAGACCGGCGGCAATGTAGACGCGATCCTGATGAGCCTGCCGCCGCTGGCGACATGGGGCTGATCGACATAGCCGACGGCAAGCTCGGCGCCGTCGTCACCTACCTGGAGATGACCGAGCGGCCGAAGCCGCGGCCGATGCCGGATTCGGCGCTGCGGCTGGAGCGGTGGCGGGAGGTGGAGCCTGCCAGATACCGGATGCTGTTCAGCCGGGTCGGCGGGCGCTGGCTGTGGTTCTCGCGACTTGCGATGGACGACGCGAAGCTGAAGGCGGCCGTCGCCGAGGTCCATGCGGTGGTGGACCGCTCCGGCATCGAGGTCGGCATGATCGAGCTCGACTTCAGTCAGGCGGGCGAATGCCTGATCCGCTTCCTGGGACTGGTGCCGGAGCTGGCCGGGCGCGGCCACGGACGCTGGCTATTCGCGCAGACGCTGGCGCTGGCCTGGCGGCCGGGCGTGACGCGGGTCCACGTCAACACCTGCACGCTCGATCATCCGGCCGCTTTGCCCGCTTATCTGCGCGCCGGCTTCAGGGCCTATAAACGGGCGTTCGAAAGCTTTCCCGATCCGCGGCTGCTGGGCCTGCTCCCGGCCGACGTCGCTCCTCAGGTGCCGGCGGTCGGCCGTGTGAGCTGAGCGTAGATCCGGGCGACCATCACCGACAGGAAGAGGCCAAGCACCGCGTTGAGGACACCGCCGATCAGGAGCAGCAGCACCGCCGCAAGGCTGCCCTCCTGAGGCTGCCCGGCGACGAGGATGATAAGCGAGCCGAGCACGGCATTCGCGGCCACCAGCACGACGATGAAGGCGACCAGCAGAGCGAGGAGGAAGCCGAGCAGCTTCCAGAAATTTCCTGCCGTCAGCCTGAAGCTCCGCCGCAATATGGCGAGCGGACCCAGCGGCTCGGCCAGTGCTACCGGGCTCAGCAGCATGAGGCGGACCCAGATGATCACGAAGAGCAGCAGGATCGCGAGCATGCTGATCGCCGTGGCGGTGGCCGGCGACGGCGTGAAAAGCGCGATGACGATCGTCAGCGGCACCGCCAGCAGGGCGAAGAACAGGCCGAGCAGCAAGGCGGCGCCGAGTGCGGCCGGCAACCGCCGCAGCGCGTGGGCGAATGCGTCACGGGGAGAGGCGTGGCCGCCGAGACCGATTGCGGTGACGGTCAGCGTGCCGAGGATGCTGAGCAGGAAAACAGGGATAAACAGCAGCATCCAGGCGCCTGCCTGAGGCGGCTGCCCCGGCTGCACCGAGGGCGCCACGGCCTGGAAGATGAGCGTGGGCAAAGAGACGAAGCCGAAGGCGATGAGAAACAGGACACCGGGCTGGGCCTTTACCAGGGCGACGGTCTCGTCCCAGGCCGACCCGATCGAAAGTGCTTTCATGTCCTCTCCTTGACTGGCGCACCTATGCGGACTGGCGCCAAGGCGCGCAACCCGCCCCGGTTGCGCCGGCAGGACGGGCGCGGCATGGCCGCTGCATGTCGGCCCCGGGAGACGAGATCGAGTGGCGTGTGACGCCAGGCCTCACGCCTTATCTCAAAGCGCTCGAGGAGATGGAGCGGCGGGTCGCGGCGATCCAGGGGGGCGAGGCGCGCGAGCTGGTCTGGCTGCTGGAACATCCGCCGCTCTACACCGCCGGCACCAGCGCCGATCCGGCCGAATTGTTCAATCCGTTCGGCTTCCCTGTTTATGACGCCGGGCGCGGCGGGCGCTACACCTATCACGGGCCGGGGCAGCGGGTCGGCTATGTCCTGCTCGATCTCGGCCGCCGCGGCCGCGACGTCCGGCAGTTCGTCCACGCGCTCGAAGGGTGGCTGATCGAAAGTCTGGCACAACTCGGCGTCCGCGCCTTTCGCGCGGAGGGGCGGATCGGCATCTGGGTCGCCAAGGAAAATACCGAGGCGAAGATCGGCGCGATCGGCGTGCGCGTGCGCCGCTGGATCACCATGCACGGCTTCTCGCTTAACATAGGTCCCGAACTTTCCCACTTCTCAGGGATAGTCCCGTGCGGTATTGGCGCCTTCCCGGTGACCAGCCTCGACGAAATGGGAGTGTCCGAAGGACAAGAAGATTTCGACCTGGCACTGAAGCGGGGGCTCGACCAGTTTCTTTTCTCGCTCGAGGCGAGAAACGAGAAGGCTTGAGAGCCCTCTTATTTCCAGTTAATGTGCAAAACTGATTTGGTAGAAAAGGGGCAAACCCGACCAGATCCTCATCTAGGGAGTTTCCATAATGCGTGACCTTCTCAAGACTGTGATGACCAGCTCCATGGTTGCCGGCGCGGCCCTCCTCGTCGCGGCCTGCGGCGGTGGCGGCGGCGAAGAAGCCAACAACACCATGACCGACATGAACATGTCCGATCCGATGATGGACACGACCAACGACGTCACCGCCGTCGACGGCGCGACCGGCATGGACAACAACATGGCGATGGACGCGAACATGACCATGGACGCGAACATGAGCGGCAACACGATGGACGCGAACATGACCGCGAACACCACCGACGCCAACATGACCAACGGCATGTAAGCCTTTCGAAGGCACTGCTATCGAGGAAGGGCCGTCCGGGCGACCGGGCGGCCCTTTCTTTTTGTGCGCAAGGGCGCGGCGAGCCGGAGCGTTGCGGCTAAACGATGAGAAGCTTTACGGAATCTGGATTGCGCCGCGCATTGCGTTAATCCTAGGAACAGCGCGGGCGGCGCAATGTAGGGGCCGCGTCGGAGGGGTATCGTGATGAAGAAGCTTGCAAAGACAGCCATCGCCACGCTCGCGCTGGCGGCGCTGCCGGCGGCGGCCGGCGCCCAGCTCTTCGTCAATGAACCTGCCTTTCAGAAGGGACCGATCGATGGCAGCGATCCGGTCGTCGGGCTGCCGATCCCGGGCGCGACGCCGGCCGAATATCGGGCACACCTGCTCTGGAACATGCGCGCCGGGTTGAACGTCGCGGCGCTGCAATGTCAGTTCTCGCCGTACCTGCGCGCGGTCGACAATTATAACGGCATCCTGGCGCATCACGCCAAGGAGTTGGCCGACGCCTACACGGTGATGAACAACTACTTCAAACGCGTGCAGGGCAGCGCGCCCAAGGGGCAGAAGGCGTTCGACGACTATACGACGATCACCTACAATAACTGGTCCACGCTGCAGGCGCAGCTCGGCTTCTGCCAGACTGCTTCCGACATCGCCAAGGAAGCGCTGCTGCGGCCGAAGGGGCAGCTACACCAGACTGCTCAGGCGCGGATGCGGGAGCTCAGGAGCAGCCTCGTCCCCGCCCATGACCGGCTGCTGATCTACAATCCCTACAACATTCGCCAGCCCGAGCTGCCAGTGCTCGACCCCACCTGCTTCGACAAGAAGGATCGCCTCCGCAAAAGGTGCGGCGGCACCGCCTGAGGCTCAGGGCAGCCCCAGCAGCTTGTGCGTCTGGAGGCTGAGCCGCCAGCGCGGATTGTTCATCACGTAATTGATCGCGGCGGCGAGCGCCTGCTGCCGGTCGGCACCGTCTTTCGGCTGGATGAGGAAGTGCTCGAAATCGAGCGCGAGCAGTTCGGCCGGATTGATCTCCGGCTGCGGCCAGACCAGCTTAAGCTCGTTTCCCCGGCGCTGCACGAGCGCATTGCCTGCCTTGGGGCTGACGCAGATCCAGTCGATGCCCGGTGGCGCGGCGATCGTGCCGTTGGTTTCGACGGCAATCTCGAAGCGACGTGCGTGGAGCGCGTCGATCAGCGCCTCGTCGAGCTGCAGCAAGGGTTCGCCGCCGGTGATCACCACGAGGCGGCGTTCCCCCTCGGACCAAAGCTCAGCGACCTTGGCCGCCAGCGCGTCGGCGCTCGCGAAGCGGCCGCCATTCTCGCTGTCCATGCCGACGAAGTCGGTGTCGCAGAAGGTGCAGGCGGCGTCGGCGCGGTCCTGCTCTCGCCCGCTCCACAGGTTGCAGCCCGCGAATCGCAGGAAGACGGCGCGGCGGCCGGCCTGCGCACCCTCGCCCTGCAAGGTGAGGAAGATCTCCTTGACGGCGTAGCTCATGGCTGGTCGGCGTAGCGGGTCGGGTCCGGGAGCCCGGCGTCGCGAAAGGCGAGCGCGCGCAGCCGGCAGCTGTCGCACCGGCCGCAATGGGCTTCGTCCGGGGTCGGATCGTAGCAGGACCAACTCATGCCGGCGTCGAGGCCGAGCCGCGCCGCCTCGCGCGCAATGTCCGGCTTGCTCAGATGCAGGAGCGGCGCCTCGACCGTGAAGCGCTCGCCTTCGTCCCCCGCCTTGGTCGCGCGTGTCGCCATTTCCTCGAAGCTGCGGATGAAGTCCGGGCGGCAGTCGGGATAGCCGGAATAATCGAGCGCGTTGACGCCGATGAACATGTGGCGTGCGCCCGCCGCCTCGGCCCAGCCCAGCGCGAGCGACAGGAAGATTGTGTTGCGTGCCGGCACGTAGGTGACGGGGATGCCGGCCGTCAGGCCGTCCTTCGGCACCTCGATGTCGGCAGTGAGCGCGGAGCCGCCGAAGGCGCTGAGATCGAGCGGGAGGACGATATGCCGCTCCGCGCCGAGCAGGCGGGCGATGCGCGATGCGGACTCAAGTTCGATCCGATGGCGCTGGTTATAGTCGATCGTGAGCGCAAGCAGACGGAACCCGCGCTCGCGCGCAATGGCGGCAGCGACCATGGAGTCGAGGCCTCCGGAGAGCAGGACGACGGCAGGGCGAGCTTCGGACATGCGGGGCGGCTAGAGCGACCGGCGCGAGCAGGCAACAAAGAACGGGCCGCCTGTGGAGCGGCCCAGTTTCGGCTTTTCAGCCTGCTAGGGAGGAAAGCGTGCCCAACTCGGCACCCTCTCCTTCTACGCCTTTCTCAGTGAATCGAGTCTTAACGGCCGCGCCCTAGCGACCCTTGGGACCGCCCTGTCCGCAGACGCCGATCCGGCGCGCCTCGGCGCGATACGCGAAGGGCGCGTTGTTGACGATGCCCTGCGTGTCGATCTGGGCAAGCCGCGGCGTCTCCACCCTGACTTCGGTGCGGCCGAAGCCTCCGGCGGGGCAGGTATAATGAACGGTTGCCGCGCGCGCATCGTCGGCGATCACGATGCGAGAGCAGGGTGCGTTGCGGTGCCTGAGCTGCAGCAATGCGGCCGGATCGGCGACGCAGATCGACTGCTGGGTGCCGGGGTTCTTGAGATCGCGCAGCTGCCACAGGCCTGGCTCGAGCCTGGCCAGGGCAGTCAGCTTCTCTCCCCCCTGCGGAGCAGAGGCGGCCGAGGTCACCAAAGTGAGGGCGCCGAGCGCCATCACCGCCCGGCGCCAGGCGCCGTTGAACCTCATCTGAGCACTCCAACCCGGCGGGAGCCCCCTCCCCGCCAAAAAAAGAACCGCGCGGTTCATCCCTCCCCGCGCGGCTCCCTTTTGTAGCAGGAGTTGTTAAGAAAATCGACGCTACGCGCGAGAAAAATCGGCCTCAGGCGTTCAAGTCGCTGAGCGATATCGGAAAAACGCGGGAGCAAAACTCGCAGTCGACGCTGATGAAGCCGTCCGAATCGACCATGTCGCGTTGTTCCTCCTCGCCGAATCGGGACAGGACGCTGCGGACATATTCGAAATTGCAGCGGCACCCCTTGGCGAGCGGGACAGCAGTCTGGGCGCGGATCTCCTCCTCCTCATGGAACAGGCGCCAGAGCAGGGTTTCAAGCGGCAGCTCGCGGTTGGACAGCTCATTGGCCTTGATCGTCTCGGCAAGCGTGCGGACATGCTCCCATTCCGGGTGATCCAGCCGGGTGTGGAGCCGCTCGCGCCCCTCCTCGCCCTCCGGCAGATGCTGGATCAGGATGCCGCCGGCGACATGGCCGGTATCGTCTACCGCGAGGCGGACGAGGCTCGGCACCTGCTCGGACTGGCTGAAATAGCTCTCGGCCGCCGCGGCGAGCGAACCGCCTTCCAGCGGCACGATGCCCTGATAGCGCTCGTCGGCCATCGGCAGGTCGAAGGTGATGGCGAGATAGCCCTTGCCGAACAGGGCGAAGAGATCGCGGTGGCTCGGCAGCTCATTCAGCCGCTCGGTGTCGAAGCGGACATAGCCCCGCAGCTCGCCGTCGCGATAATCGCAGACGAGCAGATCGATGATACCGGCCTCGGTCTGCGCCTGGACGGTGAGCTGCCCTTCCGGCTCCTTGAGCAGCGAGCCGAGGAGAGCCGTCATCACCAGCGCCTCGGACAGGATGCGCGCGATCGGGGCGGGATAATCGTGGGCGGAGAGGATCTCGTCCAGCACTGGCCCGAGGCGTACGACCCGTCCGCGCGCATGCCGGGAAGGAATGGTGAAGCCGACCGCCTCGTCCAGGTTGGCGACCGGCGCCGTTTCAGGTTGTGATGAAGCCATGATCCGGATGTAGGGAACGCCCCCCGGCTTTTCAGTATCCCGTCACGCCGCCTGTTGCGGGAGCTCGTAGCGCCGTGCCGCCTCCGACAGGCGCTCGACGAACTCGGTGACGTGGCTTTCCTCGATCACCAGCGGCGGCAGCACGCGCAGGACGTTGTCGCCGGCCGCGACGGTAAGGATGCCGTGCTCGCGCAGGTAGCCGACGAAGGCGCGGCTGTCGGTCTTCATGCGGATGCCCAGCATCAGGCCGAGGCCGCGGACGCTTTCGAACAGATGGTCGTGATTGGGGATCATCTGCTCGAGGCCGCCGCGCAGGCGCTCGCCAATGCGAGTGACGCGCTCGAGGAATTCGTCATTGGCGACGACGTCGAGCACCGCCTGCCCCGCGGCCATGGCGAGCGGGTTGCCGCCATAGGTCGAGCCGTGGGTGCCGACGACCATGCCGGCCGCCGCTTTCTCGGTGGCGAGGCAGGCGCCCATCGGGAAGCCGCCGCCGATGCCCTTGGCCGAGGCGAGGATGTCCGGCTCGATGCCGTAATGCTCATAGGCGAAGAGCTTGCCGGTGCGGGCGACGCCGCACTGCACTTCGTCGAGGACGAGCATCAAGTCGTGCTCGTCGGCGAGCTGGCGCAGGCCCTTCATGAAAGCCTGGCTGGCGGGGCGGATGCCGCCCTCGCCCTGCACCGGCTCGACCAGGAACCCGGCCGTGTGATCGGTGATCGCGTTGCGGGCGGCCTCCAGATCGTCGAACTCGACCACGGTGAAGCCGGTCAGCAGCGGCGCGAAGCCGTCGCGGAGCTTCGACTGGTCGGTGGCGCTGATGGTGGCCATGGTGCGGCCGTGGAAGGCATTGGAGAAGGTGATGAGCGTGTGCTTCTCGGGACGGCCATGGTGGTGATGGTAACGCCGCGCGGTTTTGATCGCGCACTCGACCGCCTCGGCGCCCGAATTGGTGAAGAAGACGGTATCGGCGAAAGTAAGGTCGACCAGCCGCTTCGCCAGCGCCTCGCCCTGCGGCGAGCCGTAGAGGTTGGAGACGTGGATCAGGGTCGCCGCCTGCTCCTGGATCGCCTTGGTGAGAACCGGATGGCCGTGGCCGAGCAGGTTGACGGCGATGCCGCTTGCGAAATCGAGATATTTCTCGCCCTGCTCGCCATAGAGATAAACCCCCTCACCCCTGACCGGCCGCACCGGCGAGCGCGGATAGACGGGCATGAGCGGCGTGATGGTCATCTGATTTCCCCGGCGTGCATATGTGAAAAGGGCGGCCGCAGAGGGCCGCCCTTTGCTTTAGGGAAGTGCCGGGCACCGCGTCAAATACACCTGATACGGCGCCCGGCGGCCGCTTGGGAATTACTCCTTCCCAGCGGCCATCTCAGCGATAGCGACGATCGTCCCGGCGATCGTCGCGACCCTCGCGGCGCTCCGACTGGACCTGCTGACGCAGGTTCTGGACGCGGTTGCGAAGGTCCCAATTTTCGCGTTGGGTCAAGCCGTTGCGGCGATAGCGGTCGTGCAGGCGATCGATCTGCTCGGCCTGGTTCGACAGGCGGCGCGCCTCGTTGTTCGAGATCAGGCGACGGTCGCGCAGATTGTCGATCTGGCGCTCGAGCTGGTCGAGCTGGCGCTCGATGTTACCACCCTGGTTGCCGTAGCCCCGGTTATATTGCGCGGCGGCCGGAGCGGCGGCAGCAATAGTCGAAAGAAGCACGGCTGAAATCAAGATCTTACGCATAGTCACTCTCCCAATGAACCGGTTGGACTGTGCTGCGTATAAGTGGCGCCGTCTTTTCCAACGCTGAATGGGTTCGTCAGCCGCCGTTCACTTGATCGGCAGTGTTTAATTCTTGAGTTTCCAGCCTTTCTTCAGCAGCGAATAGCAAAGCGCCCAAAGCCCGAAGTTGAGCGCGAGCAGCAGGATGCCGCCGACGCCGACCGGCGAATCGGCGGTGCCGATAAAGCCCGAGCGGAAGCCCGAGATCACATAGAAGAAGGGATTGGCGTGGCTGATCGTCTGGAAGGCGGGCGCGAGGCTCTCGATCGAATAGAAGGTGCCGGACAGGAGGGAGAGCGGCGCCACCACGAAATTGGTGACCGCCGCCGCATGATCGAACTTCTCGGCCCAGATCGAAGTGAGGAGGCCGAAGAAGCCGAGCATCATGCTGCCCATCAAGCCGAACCAGAGGATGGCGAAGGGATGCCGGGGAAATGCGTGGACGCCCGGCCAGACCAGCATGGCCAGCCAGACCGCGAAGCCGACGAGGAAGGCGCGAGTGACGGCGGCGCCGACCAGTCCCGCGATCAGCTCGCCGGGCGAGAGCGGCGGCATCAGATAGTCGACGATGGTGCCCTGGATCTTGCCGACCAGCAGCGAGAAGCTGGAATTGGCGAAGGCATTCTGCATCATGCCCATGACGATGAGGCCGGGCGCCAGGAAATCGGCGAATGGCACGCCGAGCACGGTCCGCCCCGTCCGCCCAAGAGCGACCGTGAAAATCACCAGAAAAAGAAGGGTTGTGATCGCCGGGGCCCAGATCGTCTGCAGCTGGACCTTGAAGAAACGGCGGACCTCCTTCAAATAGAGGGTCTTGAGACCGCCCCAATTGACGCTCCGGATCACCGGCACGCCAGGATCGGTCCTCACCCATTTCGATGGCTGATCGTTCACAAGGCGGGTCGCTAGAGACTGACGCAGTGGGCCGCAAGCCGTGAAGCTTTTGAAGGACTAAGCCCCATGTCGTGGACCGACGAACGGATCGAGCGCCTGAAGGAGCTCTGGACCAAAGGCATGACCGCCAGCCAGATCGCCGACGAGCTGGGCGCAGTCAGCCGCAACGCGGTGATCGGCAAGGCGCACCGCCTCGGCCTCCAGTCGCGTCCCTCGCCGGTCAAGCCGAACGAGCCGGCCCCCGCGCCTGCCCCTAAGGCGAGGAAGGCCGAACCGGCCGAGCCGCCGCCCTTCGATATCGATGATGCGCCGGCCCCGGCAGCCCAGCCGGCGCCCCAGCAGCAGCCCACCGCATCGCCCCAGCCTGCCGCTGCCGCTGCTGCCCCGTCGGCGCCCCAGCCGCGGGTCGTCTCGGTGGGGCCCGGCGGTTTCCTCCGCCAGGGCCCGGGCGACCAGCAGCAGCCCATCCCCCCCGCTCCGCCGCGCCGGCTGGTGCCGGCCAAGCCGAGCGCGGAGGTTGCCGACAAGACCAGCCTGCTCGATCTCAACGAGAAGATCTGCAAGTGGCCGATCGGCCATCCAGGCGAACCGGACTTCCACTTCTGTGGGCGCACGTCGAACCCGGGCTTCCCTTATTGCGTCGAGCATTGCGGCGTCGCCTATCAGGCGCAGCTTCCGCGCCGCGACCGCCGTCCGCCGCCGCCGCTCCCCTTCGGCGGGCCGCGCATCCGCTAAGCCTGCAACTGTTCCGATTCGGCGCGGGGATCGGCGGGAATCCGCCGATTTCTGACGCAAGTTAATGCGATTTTTGGGAAACCGGACCCTTTTCCTTCGTTCTGCTGCCGTGACATGCCGCGGGAGCCGTCCTGGCTCCTTTGCATCCAGCGGCTGAACCAGGAGTAGTGCGTTAAAATGCCTCGCGAAGAGATGGAATATTTCGAATCCCGTGCCGAAGCCGAACTGGCGCTGGCCCAGCAAGCCTCCCACAGCAGGGCCGTGCAGGCCCATTACCAGCTCGCGTCGGCCTATCTCGACCTGATCCACGGCGACACGCCGGTGTCCGAGCCGAACCCGCTCAGCCGCTGAAGGCTGAAGGGAGAGCCGCCGCAGCCGGCATGTGCTAAGCAATTTTTTCCGATGCGGATCTTTGCCCTCCTTTCGATTGCTTTGCTCGTAGCGGCAGCGCCGCCAGCGGCCGATCGTGCGCGCGAGCGGGAGATGATGGTGCTGACGGTGGAGAGCCTCGCCGCGACCGCCGGCGGGCCGAGCCGCGAGATCGACCGCAAGGTGCTGAGGGCGCTGCGCGAGGTGCCGCGGCACCTGTTCGTGCCTGAGGCGGTCAGGGCGGAGGCCTACCGGAACCGGCCGCTGCCGATCGGCCATGAGGCCACGATCTCGCAGCCCTATATCGTGGCGCTGATGACCGACCTGCTGGACGTCCAGCCGCAGCACAGGGTGCTCGAGGTCGGGACCGGCTCCGGCTACCAGGCGGCGATCCTCTCCGGCCTGGTCGGCCAGGTTTACACGATCGAGATCATTGCGCCGCTCGCCCGGAGCGCCGCCGACCGGTTGGCCGCGCTCGGCCATGCCAATGTGACGGTCCGCGCCGGCGACGGCTATGCCGGCTGGCCGGACGAGGCGCCGTTCGACCGCATTATCGTCACCGCCGGCGCCGACCATGTGCCGCAGCCGCTGGTCGACCAGCTCCGCCCCGGCGGACGCATGATGATCCCGGTCGGCCGCGGCCCCGAGCTGCAGCTCACCGTCGTCGACAAGGACGGAAAGGGCCGGATCCGCAAGCGCCGGGTGCTTCCCGTCGCCTTCGTGCCGCTGACCCGCGCGCCCTCCTCCATGCCGTGAACCTCCGATGAAGCGGCCATACCAGGTCGGTTCAGAGCTGCTCTGCTAGCCCTCTGCAGGAACCACGAGCCTCCGAGGCAGGTTTTTGGACGAGCAGAGGAGTATCAGTATGCGCAAGATCCTGATGATCGCGAGCGCGGCGGCGATGGCCGTCAGCATGCCGGCGCTCGCCAAGCCGGACAAAGGCGGCGGCCACGGCGGTGGCGGCGGCAAACCCGAAAAGCATGAGAGCCGCGGTGGCGGCGGCGGCGACCGAGGCCGCGGTGGCGGTGGCGGTGGCGGCTGGGAAGGCCGCGGCGGCGGTGGCGAGAAGCGCTTCGAACGAGCCCAGAAACGGGCTGAGAAGCGCAACGAGAAACGCCGCGCGTTCGCGGAGCAGCGGCGCGAGGAGCGCGGCAAGCGGTTCGAGCAGGCGAGCAAGCGCGCCGAGAAGCGTTTCGAGGAGCGCCGCAAATGGGCCGAGAAGGCCGAGAAGCGGCTCGAAAAGCGGCAGGAGCGCCGCGTCAGGAGCGCCGAGAGGCGCGTCGATCGGTTCGAGGACCGACGCGAGCTGAGGCGGATACGCGGCGAGGATCGCCGCGACGGCTTTGATCACCGCTACCGGCAGCGCTACGCCGAGGAATTCCGCGGCGACTGCCCGCCGGGTTTAGCCCGCAAGAACAATGGCTGCCTGCCGCCGGGGCAAGCACGCAAGATGTTCGGCCCTGCGCAGGTCTTCACGGCCGGCCAGGTGCTGCCGCTCGCCTCTTACAGCGACTATAACATCCCGGCCGAATACCAGTCCTGGTATCAGGACTCGTCGGACCATTATTATCGCTATGACGACGGCGGCTACATCTACCAGGTCGACCGCGGATCCAATCTGGTCGAGAGCCTGATCCCGCTGCTGGGCGGCGGTTTCGGGGTCGGTCAGCTGCTTCCGGCCGGTTACGACACCTACAACCTGCCGATGTCCTATCGCGACGACTATGTGGACAGCGACGAGGCCTATTATCGCTATGGCGACGACGCCATCTATCAGGTCGATCCGCAGACCAACACGATCGAGTCGATTGTGGCGCTGCTCGGCGGCGATCTCAACGTCGGCGGGATGCTGCCGAGCGGATACGACGCCTACAACCTGCCGATGGACTATCGCGACGACTATGTGGACGACGCGGATTCCATGTATCGCTACGCGGACGGCAACATCTACGAGATCGATCCGCAGTCGATGATCATCGAGCAGATCGTCGCCCAACTGGTCTGAGGCTTGTCATAGCGGCAGCGTAACGGCATCAGGCGCTCCTCTGCCAAGGAGGTGTCTGATGTCGTCACGCTTGCTCCTCTCAGTAGGTCTTGCCTCCACCCTCCTCGCCGCCTGCCAGCAAAGCGGCGACGCCGACGGCAACCAGGCAATCCAGAACACGAGCACCGCAGGTTCGGCTTCGGCCAGCGGCGGCGGCAGCGGCAGCGGCGTCACTGTCGGCGGTGCGCCGATGCTGGCCAACAAGACGATTATCGAGAATGCCTCCGCCTCGGCCGACCACACCACGCTCGTGAGCGCGGTGAAAGCGGCGGGGCTCGAGCAGACGCTGTCGGGCGCCGGTCCCTATACCGTCTTCGCGCCGACCAATGCCGCCTTCGCCAACCTGCCGTCCGGCGCCGCCGAGAACTTGATGAAGCCCGAGAGCAAGGGCGCTCTCACCGGTATCCTCACCTATCATGTCGTTCCCGGCGTGGTGCTTGCGCAGGATCTCCGCGCCTCGATCCAGCGCGGCGGCGGCAAGGCTGAGCTGGCGACCGTCGGCGGCGGCAAGCTTACCGCCACCGAGGCGGGCGGTGCCATCATCGTCACCGATGCGAAAGGCGGCCAGGCGCGCGTCACGCAAGGCGACGTGATGCAGTCCAACGGCGTGGTGCACGTCGTCGACGCGGTGCTGATGCCGAGCTGAGTTGCCACTCTTTCCTCAAGGGAAGGTAGAATTTAGCGCCTCGGAGGCCCCCAGGCGCCGGATTTCATGCTTGCCACTTCGACGCGCTTGCCCATCCATTCGGCAAGCTCCTCGAAAGTCAGCGCCTGATCGAAGACGATGCCGGCCAGGCCAGCCTTGTACCAGCGCACCCGCCCCTTGAGCGGGCGCAGGCTCTCGATGGTGATGACGACCGGCTTGCCGACGCATTGCCAGTCGTTGATCTCGACCTTGATGCCGCCGAACGAGATGTCGCGCACTTCCACCCGGTGATAGAGACGGCCGATCTTCACGGTCGCGCCGCAGGTGACGTCCAGGCGCGGCGGGCGCGGCGTGAAACCATGACGCGGTCGGCGGTTGGCGAGCAATTCGCGCAGGTCGACCTTCTGGTCGAACTTGATGCCCATCGCATTGCCGCGGGTCCAGACGATCTGGCCCGGGATGCGGCGATTGTCGCCCATCTCGACATAGAGGTTGGTGCCGGTCTCGATGCCGGCCGTGCCTTCGACCATCAGGCCGCCGGCGGAGATGTTCTTGATGCGGGCGAGATGCTGCTCGCCGTCCTCGGTGACCAGCTTCGTCACCGGCAGGATCGCGTGCAGACGCTCGTCGGTGCGCTTCTCGGTCGGCCGAGGCACCTCGGTGCTCAGCGAGAATAGGGTCGATTCGGCCGCGAACTCATCCTCGCTGACGCGAAGGGCGGCTCTCCTGCGGATCAATCCGCCAAACATAGCAAAACCCCACCAGTCGTTGGACGACCGATGGGGCTATCCCGTTTGGGTTAACAAAAGGTGCGTCGGATATGGTTCAGGCGGTGGCGAGCATACCGAATTTTTCGGTAGAAACCTGAAGCCTGCCGCCGGTGCGCGGCTCAGGAAAGTCCCGGCCTTCCACGGCATAGCGCTCGAGCGCGCCTTCGAGCGCAGCCTTGGCCTGATCCAGCGCCTCTTCATGGTCCCGGCCGAGCGCCATCGCCTCGGGCACGTCGGGGAAGGTCGCCATCACCATGCCATTATAATTGGTCGCAAGCCTCAGCGAATAGGTGAGCATCGCTTCCTCTCCAAAGGGGTGATTGACGCCGCACAAGGGTGAAACCAGGACCGGCGGCCGAATCGATGCCGCGTTCCCGCTCCACATGGTAAATGTGACGTTAATCTTATCGGCGCGTGAGTCCTTTCACGGGCGCCTGGCGCACGCCCGCGGCAGTCTGGCGCCAAGGAAAAGCCCGGCTGCTTAGCTGTGGATAGATTGACCACCCGCGCTTGGCACCGGGACTCAGCGGCCTATAGTCTTCGACCATGGCAGATTTGTTCGCGTCAGGCGCCCAGCCGCTTCAGGAATATGATGCGTCGTCTATCGAGGTGCTCGAGGGGCTGGAGCCCGTGCGGCGGCGGCCGGGCATGTATATCGGCGGCACAGACGAGCGGGCGCTGCATCATCTCGCGGCCGAGGTGCTCGACAACAGCATGGACGAGGCCGTCGCCGGTTTCGCGAGCCGTATCGAGGTCGAGCTGGAGGCGGGCAACCGCCTGACCATCATCGACAATGGCCGCGGCATCCCGGTCGACAACCATCCCAAATATCCGGGCAAGTCGGCGCTGGAGGTGATCCTCACCACCCTCCATTCGGGCGGCAAATTCTCGGACAAGGCCTATGCGACCTCGGGCGGCCTGCACGGCGTCGGCGTCAGCGTCGTCAACGCGCTGTCGACCGAAACGGTCGTCGAGGTCGCGCGCAGCAAGGAGCTGTTCCGCCAGACCTTCGCCTGCGGCGTGCCGACATCGGACCTGACGAAGCTCGGCTCGATCCAGAACCGGCGCGGGACGACGATCAGCTTCGTGCCGGATCTTTCGATCTTCGGCGAGGACGCGAAGTTCAAGCCGGCGCGGCTTTATCGCCTCGCCCGTTCGAAAGCCTATCTGTTCGCCGGCGTCGAGATACGCTGGAAGTGCGATCCCTCGCTGATCACCGACGACACGCCGCACGAGGCCGTGTTCCAGTTCCCCGGAGGCCTTTCCGATCATCTGAAGGAGCAGATCGGCGCGCGCGAATGCGCGACGGCGGAGTTCTTCCGCGGCCGGCAGGATTTCCCGAACGAGCAGGGCTCAGTTGAATGGGCGGTCGCCTGGCCGCTCTGGAGCGAGGGCGGCTCGTCCTACTATTGCAACACAATTCCGACGCCGGATGGCGGCACCCACGAACAGGGCATACGCTCCGCCCTCACCCGCGGCATCCGCGCCTTCGGCGAGCTGGTCGGGCAGAAGAAGGCCAAGGATGTCCAGGCCGAGGATATCGTCGGCGGGGCCGAGATCATGCTCTCCGTCTTCATCCGCGATCCCCAGTTCCAGAGCCAGACCAAGGACCGCCTCACCAGCCCCGATGCTGCTCGCCTCGTCGAGACGGCGGTGCGCGATCATTTCGACCATTTCCTGGCCGACCATATGGAGCGCGGCCGGGCGCTGCTCGGCTTCGTCCTCGACCGGATGGACGACCGGCTGAAGCGCCGCGCCGAGCGCGAGGTGAAGCGCAAGAGCGCGACGAGCGCCCGCAAGCTCCGCCTGCCGGGCAAGCTCACCGACTGCGCCAATGACGATCCCGCCGGCACCGAATTGTTCATCGTCGAGGGCGACAGCGCCGGCGGCTCGGCCAAGCAGGCGCGCGACCGCAAGACGCAGGCGATCCTGCCGATCCGGGGCAAGATCCTGAACGTCGCTTCCGCCTCCGCCGACAAGATCCGGGCGAACAGCGAGATCGCCGACCTGATCCTCGCTATGGGCTGCGGCACCCGCGAGCGCTGCCACATCGACAATCTGCGCTACGAGCGGATCGTCATCATGACCGACGCAGACGTGGACGGCGCCCATATCGCCACCCTGCTGATGACCTTCTTCTTCCAGGAGATGCCGGAGCTGGTCCGGAAAGGGGCGCTGTATCTCGCCCAGCCGCCGCTTTACCGACTGACCGCGGGCGGCACGAGCGCCTATGCCAAGGACGATGCGCACCGCGCCGAGCTGGAGCGCACGCTGTTCAAGGGCAAGAAGGTGGAGGTCGGGCGCTTCAAGGGACTCGGCGAGATGAACCCGAACCAGCTGCGTGAGACCACCATGGACCCCAAGACCCGCAGCCTCATTCGCATCACCCTGCCGCAGGAATATGAGGAAAGGCAGACGATCAAGGATTTGGTCGACCGGCTCATGGGCAAGAACCCCGAGCACCGCTTCCACTTCATCCAGAGCCACGCCGCCGAGGTGGACGAGGAAGCTATCGACGCGTGAAGCGGCGGCTCCTCGCCATGCTCCTCCTGCTGCTGGGAGGGATTGCAGGGCCTGCCAGGGCGCAGCAGCAGGACCCGCTGACGGCCAGAGCCGAGACCCTGGTCGGACTGTTCAACGGGACGAGCCAGCCGGAGACCCTGTTCTCTCCCGCCTTCCTGGCTCAGGTGCCCTCGGCGCAGGTGAAGGCGATCACGGCGCAGCTGCGGGCGCAGCTTGGGTCTGCGAGGCGGCTCGACAGGCTCGAGCGTGCGAGCGCGAACGCCGGCGCCGTCTTCCTCGATTTCGAGCGCGGGACGCTGCAGCTCAATCTGGCGATCGACCCGCAGCCGCCGCACCTGATCCAAGGGCTGTTGGTGGTCGACAGCGAGGTGAAGGGCGACAGTCTCGCGAGGATCATCGAGGAGCTGAAGGCGCTGCCGGGGCAGACCTCGCTCGCCGTGGCGCGGCTTGGCGACGGCACGCCCGCCCCCCTCGCGGGCCACGAGGTCGGCAAGGCGATGGCGGTCGGGTCGGTGTTCAAGCTGTTCATCCTGGCGGAGCTGGACCAGTCCATCCGTGCGGGCGAGCGCAAGTGGAGCGATGTCGCTGCCCTCACCCACCATTCGCTGCCGTCCGGTTTTCTCCAGCAATGGCCGCTCGGCTCGCCACTGACTCTCCAGAGCCTCGCCGCGCTGATGATCTCGCAGAGCGACAACAGCGCGACCGACACGCTCCTTCATTTGCTCGGCCGCGAGAAGGTCGATGCAATGATGGCGGCAGTTGGGGTCGCGGCGCCGGGGCGCAACCGCCCCTTTCTCTCGACGGTGGAAGCGTTCGCATTGAAGGGCGGCGATCCGACGCTTGGCGAAGCCTGGGTAGCGGGCGGCGAAGCCGAGCGGCGCGCGCTGCTCGGGCGCCTTGCCGATATGCCTTTGGACCGGATCGATATCGCTCGCCTGAACACCCAGCCCAACCTGATTGGGAGCGTCGAATGGTTCTTCTCCGGCGAGGATATGGTGCGGATGCTGGACTGGCTGCGCCGAAACGGGAGCAAGGAGACGCTCGAGATCGTGGCGATCAACCCCGGTATCGCGCGGCCGGCGGCCGCCCGGTTCGACTATGTCGGCTATAAGGGCGGATCGGAGAGCGGCGTGATCGCGATGAGTTTCCTCCTCAGGAGCAAAGGCGGCACTTGGCACGCCGTCTCCGCCAGCTGGAACAACACGGCGGCCAAGCTCGACGAAAGTAGGTTCGTGCCGCTCGTCGCGCGCGCCGTTGCGCTCCTCGCCGACTGACTGGATATTCGCGGCGCCCGCCGCGTTGGCGGTGCGATCCCTCGATATCGGAGATGCCGCGTGAGCAAGGTCCTCGTCCTCTATTATTCCGCCTATGGGCATATCGAGCAGATGGCGGAGGCGATCGCCGAGGGTGCACGCTCGGCCGGCGCCACGGTCGACATCAGGCGCGTGCCCGAGCTGGTGCCGGAGGAAGTCGCGCGCAAGTCGCACTACAAGATGGATCAGGCGGCGCCGGTGGCGACCGTCGCGGACCTCGAGCAATATGACGCGATCGTGGTGGGCGTCGGCACGCGCTACGGACGAATGGCCTCACAGATGGCAAACTTCCTCGACCAGACCGGCGGCCTGTGGGCGCGCGGCACCCTGGTCGGCAAGGTCGGCTCGGCCTTCACCTCCACCGCCACCCAGCATGGCGGGCAGGAGACGACGCTCTTCTCGATCCTCACCAACCTGCTTCACTACGGCATGGTGCTGGTCGGCCTGCCCTACAGCTTCCAAGGACAGATGCGGCTGGACGAGGTTACCGGCGGAAGTCCCTATGGCGCAACCACCATCGCCGGCGGCGACGGCTCCCGGCAGCCCTCGGAAAACGAGCTTGAGTCGGCGCGCTTCCAGGGCCGCCTGGTCGCGGAGACGGCGAACAAATTGTTCGGCTGAGAGCCGTCCCTCAGTTCAGCAGCATGAAGGCTGGGCGCGGGGCGTGTTTGCGGCCGAGCACCTGCAGCGAGAGCGTCGCCTTGATGTCGGCGAGGGTGCCAAGATCGGCGCCGCAATCCTCGCAGTCCACGGGACTGTCGTCACCGCCGTAGAGCGGGATGCTGATGCTGGTGCCGCGGCAATTGTCGCAGCGAAGATCGATCGAGACTGTCATGGGAGAGACCCCCTCTATCCGCCACGGCTGAATTCAACCAACGAGGCGGCAAGGAGTTGCTCCTGTCGTTAACTATTTTTGCGGCGAACCGCAGGTCGCTCAGCTGGCCACGGCCGGAGCGATGAGGGGGAACCGGGGAATGGCGACGGCGAAGCTCGTGCCTTCCGCGCTCACCATGTGGTAGCGGCCTTCCATATGGCCGGTCGGCGTGGCGAGCGGGCAGCCGGAGACATAGTCGAATGAGCCGCCGGGCTCGATGATCGGCTGCTCGCCGACGACGCCCTCGCCCTGCACCTCGTGCCGCCCGCCGCGGCCATCGACGATCGACCATTCGCGGCTGACGAGCTGGACCGCGCGTCGGCCCTCATTCTCGATACGGACATGATAGGCCCAGAACCAGCGGCCCTTGGCCGGCTCCGACTGCTCGGGCAGGAAGCTGACCGCGACCCGCACGGTGACATCGCGCGTCGTGGCGCTGTGGGGGAAAAGCGACTTCACGCGCCGGGACTCCACCAAAAGCGGCGTAAGGTCAACGCGTGACGCGGCGCAGCCGCTCCACCAGCCGCTCCCGCGCATCGAGCGCGCTCGCCTGGCGCCCGCTGAGCAGGTCGCGGCCGAGCGCGGCCCCGGTGATCGCCAGCCCTTCGAAGATGTCGCTCCATTGGCCGGCCCGGCCATCGCGCAGGAATTCCGGCCATTCGGACCGGTCGAGGCCGAAGCCCAGCTCGCGCAGGACGAGCAATTCGTAGCGGACCAGCGCATGCGCCCAGCCGCCAACGCTCGGCGCCGCCTCGACGGCGCAAAGGATGCCGTCCAGGGCGTCGTAGATGCGCGGGTAAGCCTGCCCCTCCGGAAGCGTCGAGGCGGTGAGCGCGGTCAGCCATTCGATGGCGGCGGCCGGCAGCGGTTCGCCGAGCAGAGGCGCGCGGCTGCGGACGAGCTCGACGCTTAATTGGGCGAGCTGCTCCTCCGTACGGGCGCGATATTCGGCCTGGACGAGGTTGCCGGGGAGCAGCACCGGCCGAAGCCGGCGCGAGCGGCCGCCGCGGACATAGCCGGGCTGGATACCGTCGGCCGGAGTAAGCGCCCGGACGATCGCGCCATGCTCGCCATGCGCGCGCACCGCGCAGAGGATCGCCTGGGTTTCGAGCCGCATCTCAGCGCCGTAGCGGGCGCAATGCTCGTTTGGCGAGGGCGACCGCGGAATCGAAGCCGTTCAGGAGATGGCCCGCGGCGAGATTGCCAAGTGTCGGCCGCAGCAGCAGCAGGTCCACGCACTCAATGCCGCCAGTCTCGAACTGCTGCTTGTGCCGGCTCTCCCCCTCGGTGAAGTCGAAGAGGCGGAACCTGCCCTCCTCCATCAACATGCGCATCGCTTCGAGCTGGAGGACGGTGCCCGGCGAGAGATGAGCATAGTCGGGATCATAGCCGAGATAGGCGTAAGCGAGCGTGCCCCCATCGGCCGGTGCGTAGAGATAGCTGATCGGGCGGCCCTCCAGGAAGAGCAGCCAGCCGCGCATGGCATCGCGGGCGGCGAGTGCGCGCATTTCAGCCAGCGCCTGCTCGCCCGCGGGAAGACCGTAATCGAGCAGCTGTTCCTGATAGGTCCGGGCGGAAAGGCCGCGGGCGAGGCGATGGAAGACCTCAGCCTCGTCCGGCGTCGAATAGCAGCGGATGTCGAGCTGCCCTCCCGAAGCTTCGGCCAGCTTCCTGATTTTGCGCTTCAGCGTCGAGCGCGTCTTGGGGGAGAAGCGGCCGAGATAGGCGTCGAAACCGCCCTCCAGGGACGCATAGCTGCGGCGGTAGCTTTGCCGCACAAAGGCCCTGAGGCCCGATTGCTTTTCGAGAGCGGAACAGGCCGCGGCCGGCAGCGCCATCACCAGATAGCCATCGGCGCCCTCGTCTAGCGGTGGCAGCGGCGGGGCCTCGCCGCGCAAGCCCTGCTCCAGCGACACCGGCACCCGGATGAGGCGGCGGCGGATGCGGGCGAGCGTGCGGGTGCCGATGCGGAGCGGCAGGGCGACCGTGGCGGTCACAGGCGCCTTTCGTAGACCGTGTTCGCCCAGAGCTGCTCCACCATCCGCTCGGCCCGGCGCAAGGTGCGCGGCGGCAGCGGCTGCGCCTCCCCGCCTACCTGCATGCCCTCCAGGTCGGAGAAATGCGCCGTCGGCATGGCCGCGGCACGTTCGGCGAGGAAGGCGCAGAGGCTCTCGAAACGGCGGCGGAGCATCATGTTCGGCCGGGTGCCGTCGCGGGTGGCGAGTTCGAAGCTGTGGCTGACGATCGTCGCCACCTCGTGCCCCTGCTCGGTGGCGTGGAGCAGAGCCTCGCGCAGCTCGCGGCCGGAGACGGCGCAGAGCTGAAGGTGGCGGAGGCTGCCGGGGGAATCCTCGATTGTGGTGACGGGCACCTCGATGACATTGCCATAGGCGACCGGCGCGATCTGGCGCGGATCGAACGGCAAGGCGCTGGGCCAGGGATGCTGGGCGCCGTTATGGCTGCTGTCATAGCGGATGCCGAGGTCGGCCAGCGCCAGCAGGGTAGCCTCGTTGGCGGCATAGCTGCCGGAGCGGAACGCGATCGGGCTCGGCGCGGGGGCAAGCATCAACAGGTCGCGAGCCGTCTCGATCAGCTCGCGCTGCCTCTCCAGGCCGAAGCAGGTGAGCTCGAACTTGCCGTCGACCGGCTCGCCCTGCGCGAGGGAGGCCCAGAAGCTGTGAAGGTGGAGCTGCACCTCCTGCCCAGCAGACAGGATCGGCTCGACCATGCGGCGCACCGGCTCCATGCCGTAGACTAGCCCCGGCATCGGATCGACGAAGAAGCAGGCCTTCAGTTCGTACCGGGCCAGCATGTCGAGCTGGTAGGGTATGCCGACGCCGGCCGCTTTGTAGCAGCGCTCGAAGCTCTCCCGCCAAGAGGCGCCGGCGGCATAATGCCGCCACGTCAGCTCGGTATCGACGGTCAGGAGGACGCGGGTCGCCATGGCTCCGCTTTATCGGCGCCAGGCAAAGGGTTCGTAAACAAGGGGCGGCAGGATGGGATCTGCCTAACCGCAGCAGCGGCCTTGGCTCGCGCGCCCTGCTAGGCAACCACCTGTCATTGGTTTGCACCCGACGCCAGGACCCTGCGATTGTCGGCCGCGCGCGAGGGGTGGTCAACTTCGTCCCTCAGCCCCTCGGGCGCAATAGCTATGAACGTGCTCGCGCCTGGAGTTGTCGGACCGGGAACCCACCCTTCCGCCTTCTCGAACACTGAGGCGTGCTCCGGGTTGGCGTAGATCACGACGAGGCGCTCTGTCCCGCATACGAGGCATCTTTCGAGCTGTCGTCGCACCTCCTCAAATACGATATGGTCGAACGGATTGTAAAAATAGGCGAGGACTTGCTTTCCAACGGGGACGAACGAGGCGGCGTCGCCTTCTACGATCCTGAGGGGCGGCAGGTTCGGATTAGGCGCCGCAAAGCGGTCGAGGTTCGCCCGGCCGATGGCGGAAAGCCTTGCCGAGATTTCTACCCCAGTGACGCTCTTGAAGCCGGCAAGCGCGGCGAACATCAGCACGCGACCCTTGCCGGAGCCGTAATCAACGAAGTCAAACTCTTCCGGCTTCAGCTTCAAGGCGGCGAGCGGCTTGCGGAACATCTCTTCGCTGCTCGGATCGTACCTCCGGCTGTGCGAAAGACGCGCTCTATCGATACCCAAGGCATGCACGCTGAGAGCTGAACTCGTGTCGGTCCCCCAGCGGCGGTCAAAAGCGCGGTCGGCTCGCCGCCGCGCCCGTTCCTGTTTGGAAAGCGAACGAAACGCGACGCGAGTGTTGAGCAAGGTCAGCCTAGCGACCTCGCGGACGCTGCGCCCTCTGAGGCGTGACATGAGCGAAGTTAGCGCCATCATCACCTCCTGTGCCCCTCCCGCTCTAGCATCAACGAGCGTGTTTCGCCCGCCATTCCGCAACGCTTTGTCGCTGCACTTGCCGCATTATGAGACGACTCGATTCAACCCCTCGGATGAAAGTAGTCGTAGATGCCTCGGGCCATCGTTTTGGAGATGCCCGGGGCCTTCTCCAGATCCTCCAGCGCCGCGCTTTTCACCGCGCGGGCGGTGCCGAAGTGCATCAGCAGGGCGCGCTTGCGGCCGGGGCCGATGCCGGGGACCTCGTCGAGCGGGCTGGTCGCCATGTTCTTGGCGCGCTTTTGGCGGTGGGCGCCGATCGCGAAGCGGTGGGCCTCGTCGCGGAGGCGCTGGAGGTGGAAGAGCACCGGTGAATTGGGCGGCAGGGTGACCTCGCGGCCGCCGGGGAGGTGGAAGACCTCTCGGCCGGCATTGCGGTCCGGGCCCTTGGAGATCGCCACCACGGGAACGTCGTGGACGCCGGCATCCTCCAGCGTCTCGCACACCGCGGAGAGCTGGCCCTTGCCGCCGTCGATCAACAGCAGGTCCGGCCAGTCGCCCTTGGTGCGGTCCGGATCTTCTTTCTCGAGCCGTGCGAAGCGGCGGCTCAAAACCTCTCGCATCATTGCGAAATCGTCGCCCGGCGCCGTCTCCTCGCGCTTGATGTTGAACTTGCGATACTGGTTCTTGAGAAAGCCCTCCGGCCCGGCGACGATCATCGCGCCGACGGCGCTGGTGCCCATGACGTGGCTGTTGTCATAGACCTCGATCCGCTGCGGCGGCTCGCTGAGCTCGAACAATTCGGTGAGTGCTCGCAAGTTGCTGGCCTGGGTGCTGGTCTCGGCGAGGCGGCGGTCGAGCTCCTCCTCGGCGTTGCGCCGGGCCTGCGCGATCATCCGAACATGATCGCCGCGCTGCGGGACCCTGAGCGTCACCTTGCGCTCGGCGCGTTCCGACAGGGCTTCGGTGAGCAGCTCCGTCTCCTCCAGCTTGCGGTCGAGCAGGATGGTCTTGGGCGGCGGCACCTCCTCGTAGAACTGGACGAGGAAGCTGGTCAGCACCTCCTCCTCCGGCACCTCGCTGGTGTGCGCGGGGAAGAAGCTGCGGCTGCCCCAATTGTTGCCGCCGCGGATGAAGAAGGCCTGGATGCACATCGTGCCGCCCTTGCAGGCGAGCGCGAAGATGTCGGCGTCGCCCAGCCCTTCGGCGGCGACCGTCTGGGTGCCCTGGATGAAGGTGAGCGCCCGGAGGCGGTCGCGGTAGACCGCGGCGAGCTCGAAATCCATGTTCTCGGCGGCCTGCTGCATGAGGCCGCCGAGCCTGGCCTGGACCTTGGTCGACTTGCCGGCGAGGAAGTCCTTGGCGTCGCCGACCAGTTCGGCATAGCCGGCTTCGTCGATCCGCTGCACGCAGGGCGCCGAGCAGCGCTTGATCTGATAGAGCAGGCAGGGCCGCGAGCGGTTGGCGAAAAAGCTGTCGGAGCAGCTTCTTAGCAGGAACAGCTTCTGCAGGGCATTGAGCGTGCGGGTGACCGAGCCGGCGCTGGCGAAGGGCCCGTAATATTGGCCCTTCACGCGGCGGGCGCCGCGATGCTTCTGGACCCGCGGAAAGGCGTGGTCCTCGCGCAGGAGGATGAAGGGGAAGCTTTTGTCGTCGCGCAGCAGGACGTTGTAGGGCGGGCGGTAGCGCTTGATCAGCTGCGCCTCGAGCAGCAGCGCCTCGGCTTCCGTGTTGGTGGTGACGATCTCCATAGCGCGCGTCTGGGCGACCATACGCTGGAGGCGCTTGGTGAGCCGCGAGACCTGGGTGTAGTTGGTGACGCGATTGCGCAGCGCGCGCGCCTTGCCGACGTAGAGGACGTCGCCCTTGGCATCGACCATGCGATAAACGCCGGGGCGCACCGGCAGCGTTCTCACGACCGAACGGATCGCCGCCACCCCCGCCTCCAGGTCCGGCTTGTCGGACCCGCGGACGGTGTAGACGGATTTCTCTTCGTTGAAGCGGTCGGAGGGGGCGTCGGTCACGAGGGGGATTTAGGCTGGAACTCCCCTCCCTGAAAGGGAGGGGCTGGGGGTGGGTGCGCCGAAGGCGCATATCTGCGGCCCGAAGCAAACAGGCAGGCGTCGAGCCTGCCTGTTTGCACCCACCCCTTGATCCCCTCCCTTGCAGGGAGGGGAGGAAATGTCAGTGAGCCCGGCCCAGCCCCGCGATCGTGCGGTCGACCATCGCGCGGTCGGCGGCGGCGTCGTGCTGGTCGCGGATCAGGCGTTCGGCGGCAGCGGTGGCCGCGGTGACGGCCTTGGCGCGAACTTCGGCGATCGCGCTGCGCTCGGCGGCGGCGATCTTGTCCTCGGCCATGCGGGTGCGGCGCTCGACCAAGGCGGCGGCGTCGGTCTTGGCCTGCTGGACGATCCCGTCCGCCTCGTGGCGGGCGCGGTCGAGCATGGCCTGGGCCTCGGCGCCGGCCGCGGCGGCCTTGGCCTCATATTCGGCGCGCAGGGCCTCGGCCTCGGCACGGAGGCGCGCGGCCTCGTCGAGCTGCTCGCGGATGCCGGCGATCTTCTTGTCGAGGGCGCGGCCGATCGCGGCCGGCACCTTCTTCCACAGCATGATCGCGATCACGACCAGCATCGCGAGGCTGACGATGACGGTCGCATCGAGGATGCCGAAGATGGCGGGCTCGCTGTGCGGCGCGCCGTGACCCTCGTCGCGGACGGTGGTGACGGCATGCTCGCCCGTCTCGGGCATCACGCCGTCCTCACCCTTTGTGGACTGCTCGCGGAGATCCTGCTCGATCTCGGCGCTCTGCGGATCTGCGGGTCGGTTAGCCATTGGCGAGCGCCATCCTTACGGCTTCGGCCGCGTGCTCACGGGAGACTTCGGCTCCCGAAAGCTTTGCGACCATCTCCTGCGCGGCCTCGGCGGCGACGCTCTCGATGTCGGCCATGGCCGCATCGGCGGCCGAGCGGATCCGCGCCTCGGCGTCCGCCACCCGGGCGCCCGTCTCGGCGTCGGCCGCCTTGACGCGGGTCTCGGTCTCACGAGCCGAGGCTTCCTTGGCCGCCTGGGTGAGCTTCGACGCCTCGGCGCGGTTGGCCTCGGTCTGGGCGCGGTAGGCCTCCTCCCGCGCATCGGCCTCGGCCCGCGCCGCTTCCGCGGCGGCGAGATCGTCGGCGATACGCCGGTCGCGGGCTTCGACAGTGCCGCTGATCTTGGGGACCATGCCCCGGCCGATCACCAGATAGATGAGGCCGAAGGTGATGATCAGCCAGAAAAGCTGGGACCCGAAGATCTCCGAGATCTGTGCGATCTGAGGCATTTACCGCGCTCCGCTAATCGTCTGGTCGGTTACGCGCCGACGACGAAGAGCAGGATCATCGCGACGACGAACGCCAGCAGGCCGAGAAGCTCGGCGGCGGCGAAGCCGATGAAGAGACGGCCCTGCTGGCTGTCGGCCGCGGCCGGGTTGCGCAGCGCGCTCTCGAGGAACGAGCCAAACACGTTGCCCACGCCCAGAGCGGCCATGCCGACACCGATGGCGGCCAGACCGGCGCCCAACAACCGTGCTGCTTCTGCGTCCATTTTGAAACTCCTTAAGTAAAGTGTTGTTAGATCAGTGAAGATTGACCGCGTCGTTCAGGTAGAGCGACGTGAGCAAGGCGAAGACATAGGCCTGGATGGCAGCGACCAGCAGCTCGAGCGCGCTGATGCCGATCATCAGGATGAAGCTCGGCAGGCTGACCACCGGCGCGACCCAAGCGGCGTCGGCATTCATGCCGTTGATGACGAAGCCGGCGAGCACCTTGAGCAGGATGTGGCCCGCGGTCATCGCCACGAACAGTCGCAGGGCGAGGCTGAACGGGCGGACCATGAAGGAGACGAACTCGACCGGGATCAGGATCGGCAGCATCCACCAGGGCGCGCCGTGCGGCACGAAGAGCGAGAAGAAGTGGAAGCCGTGCTTGAGGAAGCCGACCGCGAGCACGATGCCGAACGAGACGATCGCCAGCACGCCGGTGATGGTGAGGTGGCTCGTCACCGTGAACGGGTGGATGCCGACCACGCCCAAGGGCAGCAGGCCGAGGATGTTGGCGAACAGGATGAACATGAAGAGCGAGAAGACGTAGGGCACGAATTTGCGGCCTTCCGGGCCGATATTCGTCACCATCATATTCTCGACGAAGCCGGTGACGCCCTCGACCGCGGCCTGCCAGCGGCCGGGGACGAGCTGGCGCCGCATGCCGCCCATCATGAACGCCCAGAGCGCGCCGAGCGTGATCAGCATCCAGAGCGCCGAGTTGGTGAACGCGATCTGCTGCCCGCCCAGGGTGAAGAGATCGGTGATGCTCTGCACCTCGAACTGGTGCATCGGATCGATTTTGCCGCTTTCGGCCGCCACGCGTCTGATCCCGTTCAAATAACCTAAACGCCCGAATTACTTCGGGCGCTGGTTCGCAAGCTTGATGATGTTCCAGAACCCGCCGACCGCCCCGAGGAGCATCAGCGTGATCAGGAGCAGGGGCGAAGTGCCGAACAGCCGGTCCAGGACCCAGCCGATCAAAGCTCCGCCGGCAAAGCCCCCGATCAGGTAGGAGAGAACGCGGTTGCCGAGCTGCTGATTTTTGTCGGCAGTCTTCCGCGCCCCGCCGGTCCTCATCGCTTCGTCCGCCTGCGCCTGCCTGATCCGCTCGTCGAGGGAATCCAGCCGCGCATCTTCGGGAAGTCTGGGGTCCTGCCCGGGCCCGTTTTCCGCCACATCCGTCTCCCATGTGCAGGCCCGCGTGAAAAAGCAGGGGTCACAAGGGCGTGGGACATGCCGGCGAACGATCCCGCCAAGGCGCGGTCCCTTTAGGAAGGCGGCCAAAGCGAGTCAACATGCTGGTGCACCGCCCAGCCTCCTCGCGAGCATGGCGCGAGCCGTCGTTGCGGACTAGGCTTCAGCCATGAGAATGACGCTCCTCGCCGCCGCCCTGCTGCTTGCCGCCTGCTCCAATCCAGCGGGCGACGAAGCACCGAGCGGCGCGGAGACGGCCAAGGCGAAGGCGCCCGTTCCCTCCCCTTCGCCTTCGCCGGCGGCGGCACCAGCCCGGCTGGTGGAGGAGAGCGGCGATCTCGTCGACTTCACCTACGGCTGGAGCGCCGAAGCGGCGGCGGTGCCGGAGCTCGTCGCCCGCTTCGAGGCGGACATGGCGAAGTGGCGGACGGAGAGCCGCAAGACGGCCGAGGAGGATAGCGACGCCCGCGGGCCGGAGATACCCTTCAACGGCCATTATTTCAGCAAGGTCTGGGCGACGATGGGCAGCACGCCGCGCCTGCTCAGCCTGGCCGCGGAGATCGGCACCTTCACCGGCGGCGCCCACGGCAATTCGGCTTACGAGGCGTTGTTGTGGGACCCCGAGGCGCGGCGGGAGATCGAGGCCGGGGCGCTGTTTACCGAACCGGCCGCAGCGTGGCGGCTGTTGCAGCCGGTCTATTGCGCCGAGCTGGACCGGCAGCGGGCGGAGAAGCGCGAGGAGACGCTGCCGCTGAAGGGCGTAGGCTGGATGGTCGAGTGCCGTCCGATCGCTGAGCAGGTCGTGGTGCCGGTGGACGAGGACAGGGACGGAAAATTCGAGCGGCTGCGGGTGCTGCTGGAGCCCTATAATGCCGGGCCCTATGCCGAGGGGAGTTACGAGGTCGACGTGCCGGTGACGGCGGCGCTGAAGGCGCTGGTGAAGAGGGAATATCGGGAAAGCTTCTAGTTCGTCATCCCGGCGACGGCCGGATCCAAGACCGGAAAAGGCGCTGGTGTGAACTCGCTGAGATCCCGGCCTACGCCGGGATGACGCGGTCGGGTCAGCTGCCGCAATAGCCTGGACGCTGGACGGGGGCGCCGGCGTCGCGCTGGCGCCAGACGCCGTCGGAGAGGCGGTAATATTGGCCGGCCTGGACCTTGCTGGCGAACAGTTCGCAGGCAGTGGTGGCGGCGACTTCCTCGATCTTGGCGCCACGCTTTGCGGCGATCTCGGTGTAATAGGCGCGGCGCTTTATGTTGATGGCGTCCACCTTCGAGCGGATGTCGGAGTCGACCGAACCAACCACGCCGAGATAGCCGTCCGCCTGCTCGCCGACCTTGCCCGTGGCGCGGAGCGAGGCGGACGCATCCTGCAGCATGAAGGCATAGCCCGTGCCTGCGGCGAGCGCGGCGACCGCGATACCGGTGGCGACAAAGAGCGTGAGACGGCGCGACATAGCTCAGAAAACCCCTGGATTCTTCTCGATCAGTTCTCGCACATCCTGCTGAAGACGCACAACAACCTCTTGCCTGATATTGATGTTGAGGTTGATCTCGATCGGCTTGTCGGGCGCGGCCACCTGGACGCATCCGCCGAGCGAGACGGCCAGCAAAGCCGCGGCGGCGCTAAGGCCCACTCTCGTCAATATCGCATCTCTCATCGCACATTCTCGCTTTCTTCATCCTGAACGGTGACTTCGGTGGGGAGGTCCTGCAGCTGCTCGGGCAGGACCGGCTGGATGAGCAGGGTCGGATCCTCGAACGAGCGCGCCGTGGCGATCAGGGCGCGGAAGGGTCCGCGGATGTTGATGTTGAACTCGAACGGGATCTTGGCGATCTGGCCGAGTACGTAGCCGGCGATGCCGCCCTGCGGGGCGGTGTTGGTGGCGATGCCGTCCAGCTCGATCCGGGCCAGGAACTCGCCGGCAAGCGCGCCGTCGAGGTCGATTGTGAGCTTCGAATAGCGCAAGGACTTCAGCGCGTCGAAGGCCAGCTTGCCATAAGCTCCAAGCTCCTTGTCGGTCAGCTCGCCGATATAGGAGAGAGTGCCGCCCTCCGGCCGTGCGACCAGCCGGCCGCCGACGATGCGACCGCCCGTCTGGTCGAACTCCATCGGCACGACGCCGTCGAACGTGCCGGTCGCCGCGATGTTCGAGAATTCCATCTGCTGGATGAAGGCGGCCGCCTCGAGGCCGGTGACGGTGAAGACGAGGCGCTTGGTCGACTCCTGGCTGAAGTCGAGGATGGTCTCGCCGAGGGTCAGATCGCCGCCCGCAAACGGCCAGCGCCCCTCCTCCACCCGTACGTGGAGATCAGGCAGGAGCTGATAGCGGACGCGGCCGTCGAACACGTCGATGCCGGCCTGGATGAGGTCGATCTCGGCGAGCTGCCCCGGCGCGCTGACGAGGCCGAGCAGGTCGGTGAATTCGATCGTCGTGGTGAGACCGGTGACGGGACCGAAGGGCGCCGCCAGATCCATGTCCGCAGTCGAGAAGGTGCCGGTGCTGCGCGTGCCTTCAGGACCCCAGCTGATCCGGCCCTTGCCGGTGAGTGTGCCGTCGACGAGCGCAATCACGCCCGTGGTGAGCGGCGTCAGTTGCTCGGGCTGGTAGTCCGCGCCGAAGCGGATGCCCGGCACGTCCAGATCGGCATGTCCGCGACCGGTCTGGAGCGCGTGGGTGATGGTGGCGCGGGTGACCTGCGTGCCGGTCTCCGGATCGTTCAACCACCCCGTTCCGTCGATCACATTGTCGCGCAGCGTCAGGCGGAAATCGTTGGTGACGAGCGGATGGAAGCGGTCCGGCTCCTGCTCGTCCGCGACCGTCATGCCGCCGGTAATGAGGAGATCGCCGCCCTGCACACTCCAGTCGCCGGCCATGCCGCTCAGCAGCAGCGGCACGTTGGCGAGCTTGCCGCTGCCGCCCTCGAACCGGCCGACGACGCCCCGCGCATTGAAGCGGCCGGAAAGCGAGCCGAGATCGAGACGGTTGGGATTGTCGCCGCTGCCGAGGCGGAGCTCGACGCCGCTGCTGGTGAAGCCGGATTGAGCGAGGTCGAAGCGCACCTGATCGGCGGCGAAGCCGATCGGCGTCTGGCCAAGCCGGCCGGCGAGCCGCGGCGCGCGGATGCTCGCCGCCGCCTGCAGCGCTCCTCCGGGATTACGCCAGACAAGCGCCCGGCCGGTCGGGCAGAGCGGCAGCCGGGTCGGCCCGAGCGTGAGCCCGGCGGCGCGGAGCGAGCGGAAGGAGACGTTGGTGCAGCTCTCGCCGAATGCGAAGCTGCCGCCGGCAAGAGTGCCGCGGATCGGCACCATCAGCCCTTCGACCCGGCCGTCGTTGAACGGGCCGCTGAGCAAGGCCGTCGTCTCGATGCTGGTGCGGCCGTTCGCGCCGGCGACGAAGCGGATCGGCGAGAGCACCAGCCTGGAGCTTCCCGCCGCCATCGGCGCGATCCCGCCGACGCCGCTCAGCTCGCTCGATCCGCGCGGCTGGCTGAGGTTAAAGCGCATGTCGGGGAAGCCGCCGCCCGACAGCGCGAAATCGGCATCGAGGCGGAAGGTGTCGGACGGCCAGTAATAGGTGAACCCGTCCTCGCCCCGCAGCGTCAGACGCGCGCCGCTGCGGCTGGCGAGGTTGAGCCGCTCCACGCGCACGGCCTGGTACTTGCCGCCCTTCACGAAGCGCAGCGAGGCGTCGGCGTCGAGCGCCCGGCCGGCGCGCCGCACCGCCGCCGCGAGCGCATCGCCGATCGGATCGAGCGGGGTGCCGTCGGCGGAAGCGAGCATCTTCGAGATGCCGCCCAGATCGGCAGCGCTGCCGGCATCCACGCCGGCCGCCGATACATCGGCGAGCAGCGAGACGTTTCCCGACTTGGGTGAGAAGACATAGCGCCCGTCGATGCGGCTGGGGCCGGCACGGTAGCCGGCCGCTGCGACGGCCGCCGCCGCCAAGTCGGCATTGCCGCGGGTCTGGCCCGCGTCGCCGTCGAACGAGACGCGGCCCGCGACATTGGAGAAGCTGTTGCCGCCGGTGCTGAGCCTGGCCGCGCGGACGCCGCTGTCGCCGCGCCAGCCATCGAGGCCCGAGTCGAGCGTCGCCCGCAGCGCGAATTGGGGCTGGAGCAGACTGAGGCCGTTGCATTCGATCCGGCCGGCGCGGAGGGGGCCTCTAAAGCTCGGCTCTTCATCCTTGGTCGTGACGGCGAACACCGCGCGGGGTCCGTCGATCATGCAGTCGCCGGGGGTGAGACGCCGCGACACGGCCGCGACGCGTCCTTCGAAGCTGTAGGCGAGATTGCCCCTGCCCTCGATCGACAGGCCGACCTGACCCTCGGGCGTGTCGAGGCGCATCTGCGCGTCGGCGATGTCGACGCGTTGGTTGGGCAGGCGGAACGGCGCGTCGGTCGGCGGAGGCAGCAACTTGTCGAGTTCGCCCAGGCGGAGCTTGCCGTTGACCACCCTGCCCTTCAGCCGCACCCCGCGCACGGTGATCAGCCGCACGCGCGGGCTCGGCCAGCTCAAGGCGACGTCGAGCTCGACCCGCTGGGCGGTGAGGTCGGGATTGGCGGGATCCCCCAGCACCAAATTCTCGATACGCTGAGTGCGAAGGCCGATGCGCGTCACGCGATAGGTCGCGCGCACGCCTCTTTCCTCGAACTCTCGCTCAAGCAGGTCGGTGGCGATGCGAATGCGCGACAGCCAGACGACGACGATCAGCAAGGCGATAAGGAGAACGATTCCCCAGATGACGAGCGCCCAGCGCGGCCGTCTGAGCGGCATCAGCATGCGATGCCGGCGCCGGCGGCGGGGTTCTTCCGCAATATCCTGGGGCTGGTCCATCCTAGCCTGGAAAGGACGCCGAAACAGCAGCAGAAATCGTGCTGGAGAACATCAAGCCACAACCACCATCAAGCAAGAAGCGTTCCGCCTCCGTCATGGATTTGGGACGCTCCGCCGCCTCGAAGCCTAAGGGCAGCTTGAAGCTGAATCCAGCCTGACGGCGCTCAACTGCCGATGGACGACGCGCCCGATCCAGGACCGAGCGGACGCAGGATCAGATCGCCGCGAGCGAACGCCGCCGACGGGCCAGACGCACACTGGCGCCGACCGCGCCAAAACCCGCGATCAGCATCGCCCAGGTGTCCGGCTCCGGTACAGCTCCGGCGGCGAGCGGGACGTCGACGAGTCCGCCGGCCGCGACATCGAACGCAAGGCCGGAATCCTGCAAAGGGACCTCTGCGTCGAAAGTGGCCGTGCCACTCGAATCAAGCAGCACGTCCCTAAGCAGGCCGGTGCCGTCATCCGGCGCGTCCGCCGTGACTTCGAAAATCGACGCCGCAGAGGCGGCAAAGCTGCTCTCGAAATCGCCGATCATCTCGGCCGCGCTAGCCGGCACAGCCGGTAACAGGCATGCAGCCGCAAACGCCGCAACTTTCAGCCTCATCATCAACTCCCCCAAAGCTCCACCCGGCGCGGCCGGGGAACTCGTGTCCATGAGCTACGCCAAAGATTAACTATTTGGCAACTGTGAAATTTCAGCGGCAGCATGGCGGCGTTCTCTTCCGGAACAGCTCGCATTCTCTCGTTCGCTCCTCGGCGCCTTTGCAATGCTCGGGAGGGCCGCTAGCGTCCCCTTATGGCGGATCAACCGATCGACGGCACCGGCCACCGGGCAAGACTCCGCCAGCGGCTGTTCGAAGGCGGCCCGGACGCGCTGCTCGAGCACGAACTGGTCGAATATCTGCTCGCCCTCGCCCTCCCCCGCCGCGACACCAAGACCCTCGCCAAGAAACTCATCCGCGAGTTTGGCGGGTTCGGGCCGCTGCTGGCTGCCGATGCTGAGGCGATTGTGAAGGCCGGCGATGTCACCGAAGGCGCGGCGGCTGCGCTCAAGATCGCCCAAGCATCAGCGCTGAGGTTGCTCGAAAAAGGTATCGAGAACCGCCCTGCGCTCAGCAGCTGGCAGGCGCTGATCGACTATCTGCATGCGGCAATGGCGCACAGCCCGATCGAGCAGGTGCGCGTTCTCTTCCTCAACTCGAAGAATATCCTCATCCACAACGAGCTGATGTGGGAGGGTTCGGTCGATCAGGCGGCTGTGTATGTCCGCGACATCATCCGCCGCGCGCTCGAATTCAACGCGACGGCGATCATCATCGTCCACAACCATCCGAGCGGCGATCCTAGTCCGAGCCAGCAGGACATCCGCCTGACCCGCGATCTCGTGGAAGCCGGCCGGCACCTGAACATTGTCGTGCACGATCACGTCATCGTCGGCGCGCGCGGCCATTCCAGCCTGAAGGCGCTGGGCCTCATCTGAAAAAAGGGCGGCCGGAGCCGCCCTTTCGTTTCAGCGTCCGACAGGCCTTACCTGCGGCGGCGCTCGTAGGTCTGGACGCAATTGTCCGTCACGGTCGCCGAGCAAGCCGGGTAGCTCTGGCTGCCGCCCGACTCGCCGCCCGGCTCGACCAGCGGACCGCCGACGGCGGTGCCGGCGCTTCCGTTCCAGCCGGCCGGCACGAACGCCGGATCGGACATCACGGCGATGCCGCGAGCGTCCTGCTCCGGACTGCTGTTACCGGGCTGGACGGCTTCGCCGCCGGAACCGCTGTTCCAGTTGGCAGCTGTCGTCTGGCCGGCGGAGCCGCTGGCTCCCATGGTTCCGGAGGTCGAGCCGGTGCCGCTCATGGTGCCGGTTGTACCCATCGTGCCCTGGGTCGCGCCGGTCGCGCCCGTCATCCCCTGCGTGGCGCCGGTGCCGCTTACGGTGCCCGTAGTGCCCATCGACCCGGCGGCGCTGCCGGTGGTCGTGCCCATCGTGCCCGTGGTAGTGCCAGTCGTATTTCCGCTCGTATGGCCCATTGCGCTGTGGTCGGCGGTGTCGTCGGCATCGTCCGGCGTGCCGGTGCTGTTCTGACTGTTGACGGTGTTGCCGCCGACCGCGCCGGTATCGTCATTTGGTCCTGTCGATGTGTCGGGAGCGTTCTGGTTCGACTGGGTGGTGGTCCCGGCTGTCGTGCCGCTGGTGGTGGAAGTGCTCTGCGCGAGCACCGGAGCGGTCAGCGCGATCGCACTGACGAGCAATAGAGGCTTCAACATTCTTGGTCTCCTGGTCATCCGGAATTTCTATGTGAAATCAACGCTTCACTTAAGCTCCCTCAGGTCCCACGAGCTCAGGCGTTCAACGACTCCGCAAACCGCGCGTTCCGGTCTCTGGTCGGATTGAAGGCTCTTGTGGCCTTTGCTAGCGGCACGCCTCCAAACACAGATCAGGAACAGTCATGATCGCTCGCTACTCGCGGCCCCGGATGAGCGCCATCTGGGCGCCCGAGACCCGCTTCCGCATCTGGTTCGAGATCGAGGCGCATGCGCTCGACGCGATGGCGGAGCTGGGCATCGTGCCGAAGGAAGCGGCGGCGGCGGTGTGGGAGCGCGGCGCTTTCGAGGTCGAGCGGATCGACGCGATCGAGGCGGAGGTCCGCCATGACGTCATCGCCTTCCTCACCAATGTCGCCGAACATGTCGGACACGAGGCGCGCTTCCTGCACCAGGGCATGACCAGTTCGGACGTGCTCGACACCTGCCTCGCGGTGCAGCTCGCCCGCGCTACCGACATCCTGATCGAGGATCTGGGCGAGCTGCTCGCCGTGCTGAAGCGCCGCGCTTATGAGCACAAGCTGACGCCGACCATCGGCCGCAGCCACGGCATCCATGCCGAGCCGGTCACCTTCGGTCTCAAGCTGGCGCAGGCCTATGCCGAGTTCGCCCGTTGCCGGACGCGGCTGGTGGCGGCGCGGGCGGAGATTGCGACCTGCGCCATCTCGGGCGCCGTCGGCACCTTCGCCAATGTCGACCCGCGCGTCGAAGCGCATGTCGCCGAGAAGATGGGTCTCACCATTGAGCCGGTCTCGACTCAGGTCATTCCCCGCGATCGCCATGCGATGTATTTCGCGACGCTGGGCGTGATCGCCTCCTCGGTCGATCGGCTCGCCACCGAGATCCGCCACCTCCAGCGCACCGAGGTGCTGGAGGCGGAGGAATATTTCGCGCCGGGCCAGAAAGGCAGCTCGGCCATGCCGCACAAGCGCAATCCCGTGCTGACCGAGAACCTCACCGGCCTCGCTCGCATGGTGCGAGGATATGTGACGCCGGCGCTGGAGAATGTCGCTCTCTGGCACGAGCGCGACATCAGCCACTCGTCGGTGGAGCGCTACATCGGCCCCGATGCAACGGTGACGCTCGACTTCGCCCTCGCGCGCCTCACCGGCGTCATGGACAAGCTGCTCGTCTACCCCGAGCGGATGCAGAAGAATCTCGATCGAATGGGCGGCCTCGTCCACTCGCAGCGCGTGCTGCTGGCGCTGACGCAGGCTGGCGCAAGCCGAGAGGATGCCTATCGCCTCGTCCAGCGCAACGCGATGCAGGTATGGGAGAGCGACGGCGCCCTGTCGCTGCTGGAGCTGCTGAAGGCGGACCCCGAAGTTTCCGCGCTGCTGCCGCCGGAGAAGCTCGAGGAGAGCTTCGACCTCGGCTATCATCTGAAGCACGTCGACACGATCTTTCAGCGGGTGTTCGCCGAATGACGGCGCCGATCGCCGCTGCGGGAGCGGCGGCCAGCAGCAGCCCAGCCGCGGCCGATCCCGGCATCCGCAGGATCGGTGCCCTGGTCCTCGCGCTGATCACGCTGGGGCTGATCGCGCTGGTTGTGGCGGGCGGCTTCGGCGTCCGAACGCTCGCCCAGGGCGAGGACCGGACCGAGCTCGTCCAACATACGCGGGACGTGGAGGTGGCGATCGCGAGGGTCGGCACCCAGGCGGAGCGAAGCGAGGCGGCGCGGCGAGCCTATTTGCTCCAGCAGGATGAGCGCTTTCGTACGACCTGGAGCGAAACGGCCGCGGAGCTGACGCGCACGGTCACGCAGCTGGAGCGGCTCGTCGACGACAACGCAGCCCAGCTTGCCCGCGCCCGCGAACTTCGCCGGCTGGTCGTCGAGCTGCAGGCGCTCGAGAGCGGATCCATCGCCGCAGCTGCGCGAGGCGCTGTCGACGAGGCGCAAGCCGACTTCCGCGCGGACCGAAGCGCCGACCTGCTGCGCGAAATCCGACGGCGGCGACAGCTCATGTCGGTGGAGGAAGCGAGACTGCTGGAGGCGCGTAATCGCGACCGCGCGGAGGCCCTCACAAATTTCTATGCAATCCTCGGGCTGTGCAGCGCGCTGGTGCTCGCCATAATCGGCGCCTGCATCTTCGTGATCCGGCGCTACACGGGCGAGCTCGCCATCTCGCGTGACGCGCTCCAGCGCCTCAACGCGGACCTCGAAGGCGCCGTGCGTGAGCGGACCTCCGAGCTGCATCGCGCGAATGAGGAGATCCAGCGCTTCGCCTACATTGTCTCCCACGATCTGCGCTCGCCGCTGGTGAACGTAATGGGCTTCACCTCCGAGCTGGAAAGCGCGCGCCAGCCGCTCGCCAAGCTCGTCGCCTCTGTGGAAGAGAAGGCGCCGGAACTGGTCACCCGCGAGGCGAAGCTGGCGGTCGACGAGGACCTTCCGGAAGCGGTCCGCTTCATCCGCACCTCGACCCAGAAGATGGACCGGCTGATCAACGCGATCCTCAAGCTGTCCCGTGAAGGGCGGCGGACGCTGGCGCCCGAGCAGCTGCCGATGACGCAGCTCGTCCAGAGCATGGCGGACGCGCTCAAGCACCGCACCGAAGAAGCGGGAGTCGAGATCATCGTCGAGCCGCTGCCTGACATCGCGTCGGACCGTGTCGCGATCGAGCAGATCTTCTCCAACCTTGTCGAAAATGCCGTCAAATATCTGAAGCAGGACCGACCGGGGCGCATCCGCGTCTCCGGGCGGCAAGAAGCCGCAGGGCGCATTGTTTACGAGATCGAGGACAACGGCCGCGGCATCGATCCACGCGACCACCAGCGCATCTTCGACCTGTTCCGCCGCTCGGGACCGCAGGACCAGCCGGGGGAAGGCATCGGCCTTGCTCACGTCCGTTCGCTCGTCTGGCGGTTGGGCGGGACGATCGAGGTCGATTCAAGCCTTGACGCAGGCGCAACCTTCCGGCTTTCGCTGCCCATTGCTATCACGGGGGAGGAAGACAATTAAATGACAGATAGCCAAGCAGTTACGATCGTCATGATCGAAGATGACGAGGGTCATGCCCGGCTCATCGAGAAGAATCTCCGCCGCGCGGGCATCCACAACGAGGTCCGCCATTTCCTCGACGGCACCAGCGCGCTCGAATATCTATTCAATGCACCCGACGGGCCGGCGTTGAACGGTCCCGCCATGATCCTGCTCGACCTCAACCTGCCGGACATGAGCGGCATCGATATCCTCGCCCGCATCAAGGATGAGGGGCCGCTGCACCGCACGCCCGTGATCGTGCTCACCACCACCGACGACAAGCGCGAGATCGAGCGTTGCTACGATCTCGGCTGCAACGTCTACATCACCAAGCCGGTTAATTACGAGAATTTCGCCGACGCCATCCGACAGCTCGGCCTGTTCCTCTCGGTGATCCAGGTGCCGGAGATCGAGGCTTGAGCAAAGCTCGCCCCCATATTCTCTATATAGATGACGACGAGGGGCTGCGGCGCCTCGCGACGCGCGCGCTTCAGCGCCGGGGCTTCGACGTGGACTCCGCGGCGGGCGGCGCCGAGGGCGTCGCTCGCGCCGCGGCGGAGCGGTTCGACCTCATCACCGTCGACCATTACATGCCCATCCAGAACGGGCTCGAGACACTTCATCAGTTGATGGCGCTGCCCGAGCCGCCGCCGGTCGTCTACGTGACCGGCTCCGAGGACAGCCAGGTCGCCGTTGCCGCACTCAAGGCCGGTGCCATCGACTATGTCGTGAAGACCAGCAGCGACGACTTCTTCGACCTGCTGGCGGAATCGCTCCGTCACGCCATGACGACGGTTGAGCTTCGGCGCGCGAAGGAGCAGGCCGAGCAGGAGCTGCGCACCGGAAACCAGCGCCTCGCCGCGCTGCTGCACGAGGTCAATCACCGGGTCTCCAACAGCCTTCAGCTCGTCTCCGCCTTCGTCCACATGCAGACGAACGCGCTTACCGACTCGGCCGCCAAGGCTGCGCTGAAGGATACCGAGAGCCGCATCCAGGCGATCGCGCAGGTGCATCGCCGGCTCTACACATCCGACGACGTCCAGTCGGTCGAGATGTCGGAATATCTGGAGGCATTGCTCGGCGAACTCGAGGAGACCTGGTCGACGCCCCTCTCGCCGCGGACGCTGAAGCTCTCTTCCGAGCGGCTGCGCCTCAAGACGGACCGCGCGGTGCCGGTCGGCGTCATCGTCAGCGAACTCGTCAGCAATGCCTGCAAATATGCCTATCCGCCTTCTGAGTCCGGTGAGATCCGGATCGAGCTCACCTGCGAAGGCTCGGACCGTTTCAGCCTGATCATCGAAGATGACGGCTGCGGATTGCCGGAGGACGGCCGGCCGAAGGGCACCGGCGTCGGCACCCGCCTCGTGAAGGCAATGGCGAAAAGTCTTGATGCCGAGCTCGTTTACGACACCGACTATAAGGGCGTTCGCGCCATGGTGCGGGCCAAGTGCTGATCTTGCCTGACGAGGCCCAGCACCTCGTGACACGCGGCTGCGCCAGCCTCCCCTGCAGAAAGGCGCGATCGCTCAGCAAATGAACGCCCGCGCCTTTCTCAGGAACTCCACTGCCGAGGCGCATGAACGCGTCGATAGCGCCTTCTCCCGCTTCGACCTGTCGAATGCCGCCGGCTACGGCCGCTTTCTTAGCGCGCAGGCCACGGCCTTCCTGCCCGTGGAGGAGGCCCTCGACAGTGCCGGAGCGGCCACCCTTATTCCCCACTGGCCGCAGCGCCGCCGCGCCGACCTGCTTCGAGCCGATCTCGCCGCGCTTTCCGTCACGCTGCCGGAACCTTTTTGCCCCGTCCTCTTTATCCAGAGCAAAGCGTCGATGCTCGGCGCAGCATATGTAATGGAGGGCTCCCGCCTGGGCGGCGCGCTGCTGAAGCGCAGCGTCCCTGCGGGCCTGCCCTCGCTATTTCTGGATGGCCGCCAGAGTGCCGGAAGCTGGCGAAACTTCCTGAAATTGCTCGATCAGTTCCTCGTCCGGCCCAACGACCTGGAGGCTGCCGCAGAGGCGGCCAGCCAGGTTTTCGCGCGCTTCGAAGTTGCGGCGAAGCGCGAGCTGGAGGTTGAGGTCGAGTGAGCCAAGCTTATCCTGATGTCGATCTGACCAATTGCGACCGGGAGCCTATTCATCAGCTCGGCGCGATCCAGCCGATCGGCTTCCTGATCGCCCTCTCGTCGGACTGGATGATCGCGCGCGTCTCCGCCAATATCGCCGACTTCTTCGGCAAGGCTCCCGACGAGCTGATCGGCCGCCCCTTGACCGAGCTGATGCCACCTGCCGCGATCCACGGCCTTCGCAACCGAATGGCGATGCTGCGCGGCCGGGACTCCATCGAGCGCATCTTCGGTTGCAAGCTTATCGAAGGCCGGGAGCCGTTTGACGTCGCGCTGCACATGTCGGGCCGGCAGATCATCGTCGAAGCCGAGCCAGGCACCGAGCACGATCATGGCGACGTCACCGGCACCGTGCGGTCGATGATCAGCAGGCTCGACCAGGCGGAAGGCGTGGGCGCCTTCTGCAACGAAGGCGCGCGCCAGGTGCGTGCGCTTACCGGCTTCGACCGCGTGATGGTCTACCGCTTCGCCGCCGACGGATCGGGCGAAGTGGTGGCCGAGTCGGTGAAGCCCGGCATCGGCTCCTTCCTCGGGCTTCATTATCCGCCCACCGACATCCCCGCCCAGGCGCGCGAGCTCTACAAGAGGAGCCTGCTGAGGATCATCACCGACGTCGATGCCGAACCCGTGCCGATCGTGCCGCAGCTCGACGAGCATCGCCAGCCGCTCGATCTGTCGCTGGCGATGCTCCGCTCCGTCTCGCGCATCCACATCGAATATCTCAAGAACATGGGCGTGCACGCGTCAATGTCGGTGTCGATCATCGTCGAGGGGCGGCTGTGGGGCCTGTTCGCCTGCCACCATTACAGCCCGCGCTGCCCAACCTTCGAGCGCCGTTCGGTGTCGGAGCTGTTCTCGCAGATGTTCTCGATGCGGCTGGAGAGCCGCGAGCGGAAGGAAACCGTCGAGTTCGAGCGCCGCGCCCGCGACATCTCGGACCAGCTGCTCGGTGCCGTCGCCTCGGACGAGACGCTGCTCAAGGATCCGGACTGGCTGAGCGACATCCTGACACGAACGATCGCTGCGGACGGCGTCGGCGTCTGGATCAACGGCGCCTACGCTTTCTCCGGCACCACGCCGAACACGCAGCAGTTCCAGCGCATTATCAAGGCGCTGAACGGGACCGCGGCCGGCAAGGTCTATGCGACCGACTGCATTGCCACCATCGTCCCCGGAGCGTCGGAGTTCGCTTCCACTTCTGCCGGCATGCTCGCCATTCCGATCTCCCGTGCGCCGCGCGATTACGTAGTGCTGTTCCGCTCTGAGATGGTGCGCTCGGTCCGCTGGGGCGGCGATCCGCACAAACCCGTGGAATATGGCCCGAACGGCCCCCGCCTCACGCCGCGCGAGAGCTTCGAGGAGTGGAAGGAACTGGTCGAAGGCCGCTCCCGCCCCTTCACCAATTCCGAGATGCGCGTCGCCGAGACCCTGCGTGCCACGCTGATCGAGGTCGTGCTGCGCCTCTCGGACGAGGCCAGCGCCGAGCGGCAGCTGGCGACCGAGCGGCAGGAGCTGCTCATCGCCGAGCTCAACCACCGCGTCCGCAACATATTGGGCGTGATCCGCGGCCTGATCCGCCAGTCCAAGCCGAGCGGCGGCAATGTCGAGGATTTCGTCGCACTGGTCGACGGACGGATCCACGCCCTCGCCCGTGCCCACAACCAACTCACCCAGGACCATTGGGGACCGGCTCCGCTGCGCGCGCTGATCGAGGCTGAGGCCGCCGCTTTCCTCGCCGGGCAGGTCGACCGGGTCAGCGTCGAAGGGCCGCCCATCCTGCTCAACCCGCAGGCCTATTCGACCATGGCGCTGGTGATGCACGAGCTCGTCACCAATTCGGCCAAATATGGCAGCCTGTCCGACAGCGGCAAGGTGAAGATCGGCTGGAAGCTGGACGACCGCGGCGACCTCATCTTCCGCTGGCAGGAGAGCGGTGGCCCCCCGGTCCAGGCACCGACGCGCAAGGGCTTCGGCACCACCATCATCGATCGCTCGATCCCCTACGACCTCGGCGGCCAGGCGCGTATCGAATATAAGCTGCATGGCGTCGAGGCGACGTTCTGCATTCCTGCCAAGCATGTTTCCGAGCCGGAGGACTATAGCGGCCCCGCGATCCGCTTCGCCCGCAGCGAGCCCGGCGGGCAGTCGATCGCGCCCGAGCAGATCATCGACGGCCGCACCGTGCTCCTAGTCGAGGACAGCCTGATCATCGCTCTCGACGCGGAAGATATATTGAAGCGGCTCGGCGCGCTTCACGTGGCCACTGCCGGCACGGTCGAGCAGGCCCTGCAGGCGATCGACAGTTCGATGCCGTCGCTCGCGATGCTCGACATCAATTTGGGCGACCACACCAGCTTCGCGATCGCCGACCGCCTGCGCGAGCTCGGCATCCCATTCCTGTTCGCCACCGGCTATGGCGAGCAGGCCCAGCTTCCGGACGACCACAAGGCGCGCACCGTCGTCCAGAAGCCCTACACGTTGGAAAACGTCGCCCGCGCTCTCCCGGAGTTGATCGAGGAAGTCGCTTAGCCGAGGTGCCCCCGGGCGCTCTCACTTACCGCAAGAAGACGGGTTTGCCTCGCTTCGCTCGCGGGAAGCCGCTAGAGGTCGATCGTCTTGACCGAGCACATCCACCAGAGCCGCTGGAGTGAGCAGCAGCGCGTCGCGGCGCTTGCCCGCTACAATATCCTCGATACGCCTCATGAAGCCGCCTACGACAATGTCGTCCAGGTCGTCTGCGATCAGCTGGGCGTGCCGATCGCCGCGGTCAATCTGATCGCCGAGCACCGTCAGTGGTTCAAGGCAGAGATCGGCCTTGGCGTCCGTGAGATGGACCTCGACAACTCCATCTGCGCCCGTGCCATCCTTCAGTCCGACCTCTTCGTGATCCCCGACACCACCAAGGATCCGCGCTTCGACTGCAATCCGCTGGTCACCGGCCCGCCGGGTCTCCGCTTTTATGCAGGCGCGTTGCTCCGGACCGCCGACGGCTTCCCGATCGGCACGGTCTGCGCGCTGGACGTGGAGCCGCGGCCGGAGGGGCTCACCGACGAGCAGGCACGGCTGCTGGTAACCCTCGCCGACCTGGTCATGACCGCGCTGGAACTCAGGCGTGCGGTCAAGGAGCGCTCGAGGGCGCTGGACGCCGAAATTGCCGACCGGCTCCAGGTCGAGGAAGCGCTGCGGCAGAGCCAGAAACTGGAGGCGATCGGCCAGCTTACCGGCGGAGTCGCTCACGATTTCAACAATCTGCTGACCGTCATCCGCGGTTCGATCGACCTGCTGCGCCGGCCGAATCTTCCGGAAGCCAAGAAGCAGCGTTATTTCGACGCCATTGCCGACACCGCCGACCGCGCTGCCTCGCTCACCGCGCAACTGCTGGCTTATGCGCGGCGCCAGCCGCTCCAGCCCGAGGTGTTCGACGCCGCCGAGCAGATCAGGGGCATAACCCAGATGCTGACGACGATGGTCGGCTCCCGCGTCCGCATCGTCGCGAACCTGGATTGCGATCCATGCCCGGTCAAGGCTGATCCCAACCAGTTCGAGACTGCGTTGCTCAACCTGGCGGTCAACGCCCGGGACGCCATGCCCGAGGGCGGCGCGATCACGATCTCGATCGATCATGTGTCGGAAGTGCCCGCCGTTCGCGATCATCCTGCTCGCCGAGGACAGTTCGTCGCCATCTCTATGGGCGACACCGGGACTGGCATCGAAAAGGACAAGCTGCGCCGCATCTTCGAGCCCTTCTTCACGACCAAGGAAGTTGGACAGGGCACCGGGCTCGGCCTTTCGCAGGTCTTCGGGTTCGCAAAGCAGTCGGAAGGTGAGATCGCGGTCGACAGCACGCCTGGCGAGGGCACCCGGTTCACCCTCTATCTGCCGCATGCGCAGGTCGACGAGATGCTGCGCAAGCAAGGCCATGTCGCGCCTCAAGAGGAGGAGCCACAGGAGCGCGGCCGCCTGCTGATCGTGGAAGACAATCGCTCAGTCGGCGAGTTCGCGTTGGAGAGCCTCAGTGAGCTCGGCTACGACGCGACCTTGGTTGGGAACGCGAGTGCGGCTCTGTCCTTGCTCGAGACCGAAGCGAAGGACTTCGACGTTGTGTTCAGCGACGTCGTGATGCCGGGGATGAACGGCGTCGAACTCGGCAAGCAGATCCGTGAACGCTGGCCTAACCTGCGGACCGTCCTGACTAGCGGCTACAGCCACATCCTCGCCACGGAGCAGGACCACGGCTTCGAGCTGATCCAGAAACCATATACGATCGAAAGGGTCGACGAGGCGCTGCGAGTGCCGATCCTGGCCGAGATCGACGGCTGAAGCCGACTAGTGGCGGTGTGACGTCCCGCCATGTTCATGCGACGGCTGCGTCTTCGGCGGCTCCCGAAGGCTGCCGTACACGAACTCCACGAACTGGTCCGGCTTAATGAAGCCCTCCGGCATCCCGTACGCCGCAGCGGGCGCCGAGGCCTTGATCTGCTCCAGCGTCCGGCCCGCCGCGATTCCCGCTGCGACCTTGCCCCGAATGTCGACCAGCATCGCGCGGTAAGTGGTAAGGTCCTGCCGCGTCGCCACCTGGCCATGGCCCGGAATGACTCTGGTCGACCCATTGGACATGGCCAGCCCGCGATCGACCGCAGCGATCAGACCATCAATGGAGCCGCCGGAATCACGGTCGATGAACGGGAAGCTGGTCTTGTTGAAGAAGGTGTCACCCATGTGGAGCACGTTCGCCTTCTGCCAGTGGACCAGCGAATCTCCGTCGGTATGGGCATTGGCGACGTGCACCACGTGCAGTGTGTCGCCGTTGAGATGCAGCGTCACGCCGTCGGAAAAGGTGACGACCGGCAGCGCCGCTTTCGGCGAGGCGGGCACCTTCTGGCCGATGGCGCTCATGTCCTGATCGGTCGACATGCGCGTGCGGACATTGTCATGGGCGAGGATCACGGCGCCGCGCTTGCCGAAATTCTCGTTCCCGCCGGTATGGTCGAAATGCCAGTGGGTGTTGATCACGAACCGCACCGGATCGCGATCCAGCGTCGCGATTGCGGCGGCGATCCTGTCGGTGAGCGGCGCAAACTGGTCATCGACGATGATGTTGCCGTCCTCGCCATAGGACAGGCCGATATTGCCGCCCGCTCCGAACAGCACCGCGACGCCCGGCGCGAGCCGCTCGACCTTGATCTCGACGTTCGAGAAGTCCTGCTGAGCCGCGGCAGGCGCCGCGAACAGAGCAAGAGCGAGAGCGAAGCAGCCTGCGCGCATGAGATTCCCCCTGATTGCGCGCCAGCTATATCGCGAAGGGCTCAGCCGTCCCAGAGGCCTTTCAGCTTGCTGAAGAAGCTCTGCGACGCCGGGCATTCGTCGCCGGTCTCGGTCTTGCGGAACTCCTCGAGCAACTCCTTCTGACGCGAGGAGAGCTTGGTCGGCGTCTCGACCTCGACCTGGATGACCATGTCGCCGTGGCCGCGGCCGTTGAGGACGGTCATGCCGGCGCCGCGGACGCGAAGTTGTTTGCCGGACTGGATGCCGGCGGGGATGCGGATCTCATGTTCCTTGCGGTCGAGGCCGGGCACCTCGATCGTGCCGCCCAATGCCGCGGTGGTGAAGCTCACCGGACAGCGCGCGAACAGGGTGGTGCCGTCGCGCTGGAAGATGGGATGCCGGGCGAGATGGACGAAGATGTAGAGGTCGCCCGGCGGACCGCCGCGGGCGCCGGATTCGCCCTCGCCCGAGAGGCGGATACGGGTGCCTTCGTCGACGCCCGCGGGAATACGGACCTGGAGCGACTTCTGCCGCTCGACGCGGCCCTCGCCGCGGCACTTTTCGCACGGGTCGGCAATGACCTCGCCGGCGCCGCGGCAGCTTGGGCAGGTGCGTTCGACGACGAAGAAGCCCTGGCTCGCCCGGACCTGGCCGCGGCCGTTGCAGGTCGGGCAGGTGCGCGCCGCCGTGCCAGGCTTGGCGCCGCTTCCGCTGCAGGGCTCGCACTGGGCGGTGGTGTCGAGCCTGAGCTCGACTTCCTTGCCGTTGTAGGCGTCCTCGAGCGTGATCTCGAGATCGTAGCGCAGGTCCGAGCCGCGCAGCATGTTGCTGCGCTGCCCGCCCTGGGCACCGTTCATGAACTCGCCGAAGATATTCTCGAAGATGTCCGAGAACGACCCGAAATCCTGCGCCCCGCCATTGCCGCCGAAGCCGCCGTTGCGGAAGGCGGCGTGACCGAAGCGGTCATAGGCGGCGCGCTTCTGCGGGTCCTTCAGGCAGTCATAGGCTTCGCTGATCGCCTTGAACTTGGCTTCCGAATCCTTGCAGCCCGGATTCTTGTCCGGGTGGCATTGCATGGCGAGCCGGCGATAGGACGATTTGATCGTCTTCTCGTCGGCCGTCCGCTCGACCTCGAGGAGGGAGTAATAATCGGTGTCAAGCATACTCGCCCCACACGCCCACAGCCGTCCGGCCCGAGCCCGTCGAGGTGCCCCTCTTCCCTAAGGAGGAGAAGGGCAGTCCTTCGACAAGCTCAGGACGAGCGGAGGGGAGCATGACTTAGCCCTTGGCTTCGTCGTCGACCTCGGAGAATTCGGCGTCGACGACCTCTTCGCCGCCGCCGGCCTCGCTGCCCTGCGCCGCACCTTCATCGGTGCCGCCGGCGGCCGTGGCCTGCTCCTTCTCGTAGATCGCCTGGCCGAGCTTCATCGCGACCTGGGCAAGCGCCTGCGCCTTGCTGCTCATCGCGTCGGCATCGCCGCTGTCGATGGCAGTGCGGGTCTCGGCAATCGCCGCCTCGATCTCGGACTTGAGGCCCGCGTCCACCTTGTCGCCATGCTCCTGGAGCTGGCGCTCGGTGGTGTGGACGAGGCTCTCGGCATTGTTCTTCGCCTCGGCCGCAGCGCGGCGCTTCTTGTCCTCTTCGGCGAACTGCTCGGCGTCGCGGACCATCTTGTCGATGTCGGCGTCGCTGAGCCCGCCCGAGGCCTGGATGCGGATCTGCTGCTCCTTGCCGGTGCCCTTGTCGCGGGCGTGGACGTTGACGATGCCGTTGGCGTCGATGTCGAACGTCACCTCGATCTGCGGCACGCCGCGCGGCGCCGGCGGGATGCCGATCAGGTCGAACTGGCCGAGCATCTTGTTGTCCGCGGCCATCTCGCGCTCGCCCTGGAAGACGCGGATCGTCACCGCATTCTGATTGTCCTCGGCGGTCGAGTAGGTCTGCGACTTCTTGGTCGGAATGGTCGTGTTGCGGTCGATCATCCGGGTGAAGACGCCGCCCAGCGTCTCGATGCCGAGCGAGAGCGGGGTGACGTCGAGCAGCAGCACGTCCTTGACGTCGCCCTGCAGCACGCCGGCCTGGATGGCGGCGCCCATGGCGACGACCTCGTCCGGGTTGACGCCGGTGTGCGGCTCCTTGCCGAAGAAGTTCTTCACGGCCTCGCGGACCTTGGGCATGCGGGTCATGCCGCCGACGAGGACGACCTCGTCGATCGCATCGGCCTTGAGACCCGCGTCGGCGAGCGCCTTCTTCATCGGCTCGATGGTGCGCTTGATGAGATCGTCGACGAGACGCTCCAGATCAGCACGGCTGATCGCCTTGACGAGGTGCTTCGGCCCGTTCTGGTCCGCCGTGATGAAGGGCAGGTTGACCTCGGTCGTCGCGGCCGACGAGAGCTCGATCTTCGCCTTCTCGGCGGCTTCCTTCAGCCGCTGCAGGGCGAGCCGATCCTTGGTAAGGTCGATGCCCTCATCCTTCTTGAAGCCCTCGGCCAGATACTCGACCAGCTTGGCGTCGAAATCCTCGCCGCCGAGGAAGGTGTCGCCGTTGGTCGACTTCACCTCGAACACCCCGTCGCCGATCTCCAGGATCGAGACGTCGAACGTGCCGCCGCCGAGATCGTAAACCGCGATCGTCTTGCCGTCCTGCTTCTCGAGGCCATAGGCAAGCGCCGCCGCGGTCGGCTCGTTGATGATGCGCAGCACCTCGAGGCCCGCGATCTGGCCGGCGTCCTTGGTCGCCTGGCGCTGGGCGTCGTTGAAGTAAGCGGGGACCGTGATCACCGCCTGGGTGACGGTCTCGCCGAGATAGGCCTCGGCGGTTTCCTTCATCTTCTGGAGCGTGAAGGCGGAGATCTGCGAGGGCGAATAGTCCTTGCCGCCGGCCTGCACCCAGGCATCGCCGTTGCCGCCGCGGACAATGTGATAGGGCACCAGCTCGGTGTCCTTCTTGGTGATCGGGTCGTCGAAGCGGCGGCCGATCAGGCGCTTCACTGCGAACACCGTGTTGTCCGGATTGGTCACTGCCTGGCGCTTGGCCGGCTGGCCGACCAGCCGCTCGCCGTCCTTGGCGAAGGCGACGATCGACGGCGTCGTGCGCGCGCCTTCCGCATTCTCAACGACCTTCGGCTTGCCGCCTTCCATCACGGCGACGCAGCTATTCGTCGTGCCGAGGTCGATACCGATAACTTTGGCCATGTTTGTCCTCTCAGCCCCAATAGAAATGCCTGCCCGCGCCCTTCGAACGAGGCGCGCGAGCGTTTCGGAACCGGATATAGGGGTCGATTTTATTGCGACAAGAAGTCGGCCTGCTCTAAGGGCAACGCATGCGTGTCCGCCCTGCAACAATGCTCGCCGCTTGTCTCGTTCTGGCATCGTGCGGCTCGCAATCCGAACCGCAAGTGACGGTCGAGGATGCCCGCATCACCCTGCCGGCGGTTAAGGGGCGGCCCGGCGCCGGCTATTTCACCGCCGAAGCGGCCGCGCTGCCGGAAGCGATCGTCGCCGTCACCGCACCGCCGCCGACCCGGATCGAGATGCACGAGAGCATGAAGTCGGGAACGATGGCCTCGATGCAGGCGATCCCGAGCGCTGCCTTCGCGTCGGGGGGGGCGCTCGTCTTTGAGCCGGGCGGCAAGCATCTGATGCTGTTCGACATCGACCCGGCTGTGAAGCCCGGCGACACCCTCCCCCTCACCTTCCGCTTCGCAAAGGCGCCGCCGGTGACGGTGCAGGCCGAAGTGCAGGGGCCGGGCGGCGGACATGCGGGGCACTGATCCATGACGGTGCGCCCCCTCACCGAGGGCGAGCGCAACATGGCGGCGAGCATCTTCGGCTCGGCCATCGACTATGACGCGGTGACGGTGAAGCGCAGGAAGTGGTTCTTCCTTCAGCCGAAGGAAACGCTGATGGCACCGACGGGCCATGTCCACGTCCACCCGGAGGGCAGCAAGTGGAGCGAGGATTACAGCCAGGAACGGCTCGGGTTGCAGGCGCTGTTCCTCCACGAGCTCACCCATGTCTGGCAGAGCCAGCAGCGCGGCAGATACTACCTGCCGCTGATGCGCCACCCCTTCTGCCGCTACGCATACGATTTCGTTCCCGGCCGCCCGTTCGAGCGATACGGCCTTGAGCAGCAGGGCGAGATCGTCCGGCACACCTATTTGCGGCGGAATCGGTATCCGCTCGACAACGCGCCCTCGCTGGAGCTGCTGGAGAGCATCCTCCCCTTCTCCTGACGCTTCCCTGCCCCTGAACGGCCCTCAATCGCCTCGCCAGAGTGGCACGAGCGCGTTACGCTCTTCCTCAGCTGGGGGAGACAAGCCGATGCAGTGGTCGTGGCGTGGATGTGCTTTGCTGCCGATGCTCGCCTCCGCCTGTGCCACGATCCCTGCCGCGCCTCCGGCGAACGTGGGCGACGCGGGCGCGACGCTCCTCATCGAGCGCGTGTCGGTCGTGGACACGGAAAACGGCAGCGTCTCGGCCCCTCGCGACATCCTCATCCGATCCGGCCGCATTGCCGCCGTCGCGCCGGCAAGCACCCTTTCGGTGCCGCGGGACACGCGCCGGCTGGATGGGTCCGGCCGCTTCGCCATGCCGGGGCTGATCGACGTCCACGCCCATGTCGGCGAAGGCGGCATTGCCCCACAGGACGATGCCACCCGGGAGCGCGCGTTGCGGCAGTTCCTGCGCTACGGCGTCACCAGCATCTTCGTCCCCGGTGCGACGGGGGCGGGCGATGCGGATTTCCCGGCTCTAAAGGAACGCTGCCGCTCACGCGCCATCCCCTGCCCTGGCCTCTATGGATCCGGCTCGATCCTCACGGCGCCCGGAAGTCACCCGGTCTCGACCATCTTCAACATGCCAACCGACGTCGCGGCCGAGGTGACCGAGGCGCGGGGAGTCACCGTGCTCCGCCAAAGCACCGACATCGGGACACTCGTTGCGGCCAAGCGTGCAGCGGGCTTCGACGGCGTGAAGATCATCGTCGAGGACGGACCGCCGCCCTGGTATCCCAAGCCGCGGCTGCAGGACGAACAGATACGTGCCATCGTGAAGGCTGCGCACGCCCGTTCCCTCCCCGTCTTCGCGCACATCAGCACCTCGCGAATGGCGGCCGTGGCAGTGGATGCAGGCGTCGACGGCATCATGCATGCACCGATCGATCCGCTCCCGCCCGAGCTGATCCGCAGCATGGCCGAGCGTCGCACATGGTACGTTCCGACCTTCGCGCTTTACGACGGCATCCTCACCTGGGCGCGCGGACAGCGGGAGGCCGATCCCTATGCGCTCAAGGGCGTGGAACGCTCCGCGATCGAAAGCCTGACCGCGCCGCCCTTCCTTGCGGCCGCTCATGAGGACGAGGCGGGCGCGCTCGCCTATCTCGCCAACGCGTCGGACAATCTTCGCCGCGCCTCCGCAGCCGGAGTGCCCATCGCGCTCGGCACCGACGTCAACAACCCGTTCGTCTACCCCGGCTATTCGGCCCACGAAGAGCTGACGTTGATGGTGCGGGCCGGCCTGACGCCGGCTCAGGCCCTGCGCGCCGCGACGCGCGGGGGCGCCGCGTTCCTGCGTGCCTCCGATCGCGTCGGCAGGATCGCGCCCGGGTTCGAGGCCGACCTGCTGCTGCTGTCGCGCAATCCGCTCGACAGGGTGGAGAACAGCCGCAGCATCGTTGCCGTCATCGCCGACGGCCAGGTCGTGCCGGAGCCGGTCGCTGCCGATTGATGATGAGGGGGGCGCTCAGCCCTTCCTGGCGACGCCCACCAACGCCGGACGGAGCAGCCGGTCCTTGATCATGTAGCCGGCCTGCATCTCCTGGACGATCGTGCCAGGCTCGGCCTGGTCGTTCGGGATCTCGACCATGGCCTGGTGCTTGTTGGGGTCGAGCGTCTGGCCCATCGCCTCCACCTTCACGATGCCGTGGCGCTGGAAGACGTTGGCGAGCTCGCGCCCCGTGGCCTCGATGCCGGTGATCAGCGACTTCAGCCGCTCGTCGCTGCGCAGGTCCTCCGGGAAGGACGCCAGAGCGCGGTCGAGATTGTCCTTCACGCTCAGCATGTCGCGCGCGAAATTGGTGACGGCGTAAGCCGAGGTCTGCTGCTTCTCCGCCTCCAGGCGACGGCGTACGTTCTGCGTCTCGGCTTGGGCGTAGAGGACGTGCTGGCGCACTTCCTCCAGCTCCTTCTCGAGCTCCTTGAGGCGGTTCTCGTTCGGGTCCTCCGCGTCGAAATCGATGCTGTCGCCCATCGTTTCCCGCAGGTTCTGGGCCGTGTCTTCAAGCTTTTGTTCGTCGTTCATGCCATCAATCTCGAAAGTGCCTGTGCCGTGAAATCAACCATGGGCACGACCCGGGCATAGTTCAACCGGGTCGGGCCGATCACCCCGACGACGCCGACCACCTTGCCGTCGCCGCCGCGATAGGGCGCGGCAATGACCGAAGAACCGGACAAAGCGAAGAGCTTGTTTTCGGAGCCGATGAAGATCTTCATCCCCCTGCCCTCGCGGGCGCTGTCGAGCAGCCGGGCGATCTCCTCCTTGCCCTCCAGCTCTTCGAGGAGCTGGCGGACGCGCTCGAGGTCGGCCGCGGCGGACTGGTCGATGAGATTGGCCTGCCCGCGGACGATCAGCACCGGCCGCTTGGCGCCATCCTCGGACCACACCGCAAGGCCGCGCGAGATCAGCTCCTGCGAAGCCTTGTCGAGCGCGGCGCGCCCGGCGCCAATCTCCTGCTGCAGCCGCGCCTGCGCCTCGCTGAGGGTGAGGCCGGAGAGGCGCGCGCTGACGTAATTGCCGACTTCCGCGAGAGCGGACGAAGTGACTCCGGGCGGGAGATCGACCACCCGGTTCTCGACGCTGCCGTCGCTGCCGACGAGCACCGCCAGCGCCTGGCGCGGCGACAATTGGACGAAGCCGAACTGGCGGAGCACCGGCTCGCGCTTCGGCACCAGGACGATACCGGCGCAGGCGGAGAGGCCGGACAAGGCGGCGGTGGCGGCGGCAAGCGCTTCCTCGATGGGGCCGCCGCGCCCAAGCCGCCCTTCGATGACCGCTCGCTCCTCCGCGCTCGGCTCGGCCGCTTGCATCATGCCGTCGACGAAGAGGCGAAGGCCGCTCTCGGTCGGAATGCGTCCGGCGGAGGTGTGCGGATGACTGAGCAGGCCGAGCTCCTCCAGGTCCTGCATGACGTTGCGGATCGAAGCCGGGGAAAGGTTGACGCCGGGCAGCTTGGAGACGGTGCGCGAGCCGACTGGAGCGCCCGAGTCCAGGTAGCCTTCGACCACCATCCGGAACACGTCGCGCGCGCGATCGGTCAGTTCGGTGATGGGCGTCGTGGACATGCCGTCTTAGGTAGTCGGTCGCACCCCACTCGTCACCCCGGTGGACGATGCGGGGGAGCGGAGCTAAGGCGCGGCCCAACCACGGAAAGGAATGTTGATGCGCCCATCCGGCCGCGCGCCCGACCAGATGCGGGCGATCACGATGGAGCCCGGCTTCACCCGCCACGCCGAGGGAAGCTGCCTGGTCAGCTTCGGCGACACGCGGGTGCTCTGCACCGCCTCGGTCGAGACGCAGCTGCCGCCCTGGCTGCGCGGCAAGGGCAAGGGTTGGGTGACCGCCGAATATGGCATGCTCCCCCGCGCGACCCACACGCGCGGGCGGCGCGAGGCGGCGGGCGGCAAGCAGTCCGGCCGGACGCAGGAGATCCAGCGGCTGATCGGCCGTTCGCTGCGTGCCGTGGTCGATTCCGAGAAGCTGGGCGAGCGCCAGATCACGCTCGATTGCGACGTCATCCAGGCGGACGGCGGCACCCGCACCGCGTCCATCTCCGGCGCCTGGGTGGCGCTGCGCATCGCCGTGGACAAGATCCTGGCCGCGGGCCAGCTCAACGTCGACCCGATCCGCCAGAAGGTCGCCGCCGTGAGCTGCGGCATCCATCAGGGAACCGCGGTGCTCGACCTCGATTATGTCGAGGACTCCGCCGCCGGCTCTGACGGCAATTTCGTGCTGACGTCGGATGGCAACATCGTCGAGGCCCAGGTGAGCGCGGAAGGCGAATGCTATGACGAGGAAGGCCTGTTGAGGCTGCTCCGCCTGGCGCGGATCGGCTGCGCCGACATCTTCGCCGCCCAGGACCGGGCGACGGGGCGATGATGCGCAGCCTCTCCGGCAAGGTCGTCATCGCCAGCCACAATCGCGGCAAGCTCGCCGAGATCGCGGACCTGCTCTCGCCCTACGGCATCGAGGCGGTGTCCGCGCTTGACCTCGACCTGCCCGAGCCGGAGGAAATCGGCGCCACCTTCGTCGACAATGCACAGCTGAAGGCGCGGGCGGCGGCGGACCTCAGCGGACTGCCCGCGATCGGCGACGACAGCGGCCTCTGCGTCGATGCGCTGAACGGCAAGCCCGGCATCTATTCCGCGCGCTGGGCCGAACGCTCGATCGAGGTGCCGCCCGAGGCGGAGCCCGGCGAAGCAAGGGTGGAGCGCGACTTTGGCTTTGCAATGAGCCGAGTGAATGACGAGCTGCTGGCGCAGGGACCGGAAGCGGGCCGCAGCGCCCATTTCGTCTGCGCCCTCGCCGTCTGCTGGCCGGAGGACGGCCAGTGCGAGATTTTCGAAGGCCGCGTCGACGGCCTGATCGTCTGGCCGCCCCGCGGGCAGAACGGCTTCGGCTACGACCCGATGTTCCAGCCGATCGGCGAGCAGCAGACCTTCGGGGAAATGGGATCCCATCGTAAATATGCCATGGACCATCGCGCGGACGCCTTCCGCAAGCTGGTCGCTGCCTTGCTTCAATGAACATCCCGTTCGGGCTGAGCCTGTCGAAGCCCTGTCCTTCTTCCAGCGCCGAAAGAGAAGGACAGCCCTTCGACAGGCTCAGGGCGAACGGTGGCTCTGGAGACGGTTTGGCCCTCTACGTCCATTGGCCGTTCTGCGTCTCAAAATGTCCCTATTGCGACTTCAACAGCCATGTCCGCGCATCGGTGGATCAGGATCAGTGGTGCCAAGCCCTACTTGCCGATCTCGCTCATGAGGCGGCGCAGGAGCCGGCGCGACGGCTCAGTTCGATCTTCTTCGGCGGTGGCACGCCGTCGTTGATGCCGCCCGCGACGGTGGCGGCAATCATCAAGGCGGCCGAGGCGCATTGGGGCTTTGCTCCGGGCATCGAGATCACGCTCGAAGCCAATCCCTCGTCCGTCGAAGCGGCCCGCTTCGCGGATCTCGCCCAGGCCGGGGTGAACCGCGTCTCGCTGGGCCTCCAATCGCTCGACGACAAGGCGCTGCGCTTCCTCGGGCGCGCCCACGGCGTGGAGGAAGGGCTGGCCGCGCTCGACACGGCGCAGGCGGCGTTCGGCCGGGTCAGCTTCGACCTCATCTACGCGCTTCCGGGCCAGACCGAGGAAGGCTGGGAGGCCGAGCTTCGGCGCGCCCTGTCGTTCGGCACGGGGCATCTCTCGCTTTACCAGCTGACGATCGAGCCGGGCACCCGCTTCGCCGCTCTGGCGGCGAAAGGCGAGCTGCCAGAAGCCGACCCCGATCACAGCGCGTCGCTCTACGAGCTGACGCAGGCGCTGACGGAAGCCGCTGGACTGCCGGCCTACGAAATCTCCAACCACGCCCGCCCGGGCGAGGAGAGCCGACACAATCTGGCTTACTGGCGCTACCAGCCGTACCTGGGCATCGGACCTGGTGCACATGGCCGGCGCGGCGGTGCGGTCACCCAGCGCCACAGGAAGCCTGAGAACTGGCTGGCCGCCCTCGCTCGCAACGGCCACGGCATCGTCGAGGAAACGGCGATCCTTCCTGCCGATAAGGGCGTCGAGGCTCTGCTCATGGGGCTCCGCCTCAGAGAAGGCGTCGATCTCGGCCGCATCGCGCAATTGTCGGAGCGAGACGCCGAACAGCTTGTGGATGGCGCCGCGGTCGCCAGGCTTCAGGATCAGGGCCTGATCCTCCGCGAGGGCCAGCGTCTACGCGTCACGCCCGCCGGAATGCTGCTGCTCGACGCGATCCTTGCGGAGATCGTCGCCTAGAAGCCGCGCGGCGCCGGCGAGACGGTTTCAAGAGTAGCGGCGTTCACCTGCTGCACCGCCAGCGCCCGTTCCGCGATGCCGTCGCGGCCGAAGCGGAAGGCGCCGTCTATGCCCATAAAGCCTTCCGCGTCGCGGAGCTTGGCGGCGGGGAACGGACGCCCGAACGGCCACTCCGCGGCAATCCGCATCGTCAGAAGCACCGCGTCATAGCCAAGACTCGCCAGGCGGTAGGGGGCGGTGCCGTAGCGGGTGCGGTAGCGGCCGCGCAGCTGATCGAACATGGTGTCGGGCACGGTCGCGAACCAGGCGCCCCGGAGCGGCGTCATCGCCGAGAGATTGGCATCGGTTGCCCACAGCTCCGTGCCGAGGATCCGGGCCTCGGGGGACGGCCCGCTGCGGATCGCAGGCGCGGCGGTGGCGGCAATGCGGCTGCTGTCGGCGATCAGCACCGCATCGTAGCCCGACTGGCCGTTGAGCCGACCGACGGCGCTACGGAGCCCGGTAGGGCTGCGGTCGTAGGTCTGCATTGCGACCATACGCCCCCCCGCCTGCTCGACTGCCTGAATCAATGCCTGCCCCGAACGCTGGCCGTAAAGCCCACCGGGCACGAGGCCGGCAAACCTCTCCAGCCCCTGCGACCGCGCATGGCCTACCACGCGCTCGATCGACTGGCTGGGGGTGAAGCCCATCAGATAGATGCCTTCGCCGGCGACGCTTACATCGTTGGAAAAGGCGACGACCGGAACGCCGGCACGGCTGGCCACAGGCGCGACGGCGCGCACGTCCTCCGCGAGCAAAGGTCCCAGGAACAGGCGGTTGCCCTCCGCCAGCGCCTGGTTGGCCGCTGCCGCCGCGCCGCGGGCCGTGTCGTAGACGGTCAGACGGATCCGCTCGCCGCCGCTGTCCAGCAAGGCGAGGTTGGCGGCATTGGCGATGGACTTGCCGACGCCGGCATTCTCGCCGGTGAGCGGCACCAGCACGGCGACCTTGTTGCGCAGATCCTGAACAGGTGCTCCAGGCTCAGGCGTGGGAGTCGGAGTGGGCACTGGAAGTGGTTCCGGCTCGGCGCGCGCCTGTGGGGCGCCCGGATCGGGAATGATCTGGCATCCCGCTAGCAACGCGGACATGGCCATCCCCGCTGCGGTCCCAAGGAAGGCGCGGCGGGGTTGCGGGCGATGGAGCGGCTCTGCCATGACGAACCCTTGATGAGCGAACGACTTGCGCCCGGCCTCTATATCGTCGCTACCCCGATCGGCAATCTTTCCGATCTGAGCCCCCACGCCGCGGACATCTTGTCGAGAGCCGACGTGCTGGCCGTGGAAGACAGCCGCGTCACCGCAAAACTACTCGCCCATATCGGCGTCAAACGACCCATGACGCCGTATCACGATCACAATGCCGATCGTGTCCGCCCGGATCTGATCGCCCAGATGGCGGAGAAAGCGGTCGCGCTGGTCTCCGACGCCGGGACGCCGCTCATCTCCGACCCCGGTTACAAGCTGGTCCGCGACGCACGCGCGGCCAGCCGGGAGGTGCACACGGTCGCCGGGCCCTGCGCCGCCGTCGCCGCTCTGACCCTCGCCGGACTCCCGACCGACCGCTTTCTCTTCCTCGGCTTCCTTCCCGCCAAGGCAGGAGCGCGCGCGAGTGCGCTCGCTGAGATCGCGCCGATCCGGGCTACGCTCATCCTCTACGAGAGCGGCCCACGCCTCGGCGCGACCCTGGCAACCCTGCGCGACGGCCTCGGCAGCCGCGATGCCGCGGTCGTGCGGGAGATCAGCAAGAAGTTCGAGGAGACCGTCACCGGCACGCTGGCCGAGCTCGCCACCCGCTATGCCGATGCACCGCCCAAAGGCGAGATCGTCATCGTCGTCGGTCCCCCCGCCGAAGCCGAAGCCGCGGGCGAGGACGAGATCGATGCGGCCCTCACCGAGGCTATGACCCGCCTCTCCCCGTCCCGCGCAGCCGCGGAGGTCGCACAGGCACTCGGGCTGCCGAGGCGCGACGTCTATGAACGCGCGCTGGCGCTGAAGTGAAACGGCAGCGGGCCGAGCGCAGCGGCCGGAGAGGTGAGACGCTGGCCGCCTTGTTCCTGCAGCTCAAGGGCTGGAGCATCCTCGCCCGCCGGGTGCGGACGCCGGTGGGCGAGGTCGACCTCGTCGCGCGGCGCGGACGCACCGTGGCGTTCGTCGAGGTGAAAGCGCGCGCGACCGATGCCGACGCCGCTCTCTCGCTCGACGAGTTCCGCCTCCGGCGCGTCGCCGCGGCAGCCGGCGCGCTCGGCCCGCGCTTCGTTCGCGCCGGCGACGATATGAGGATCGATGCCATGTTCGTCGTGCCATGGAGACTGCCCAAGCACGTCACCAACGTGTGGCACGGCTGAAAGGAGGTCCTGATGAAGCTCTTCTACACCCGCCCCTCCCCTTACGCCCGCAAGGCGCGCGCGGCCGCGCTCGAGCTGGGGCTGGAGGACCGGATCGAGTTCTTCGAGGTCACCACCCTCACCCATCCGACGAACCATATTCCCGACCTCCAGCGTCAGAACCCGCTCCAGAAGGTGCCGGTGCTGGTGACCGACGACGGCAGGCCCCTGTTCGACTCCATCGTCATCGCCGAATATCTGGACGCGCTGGCAGGCGGCACCTTGTTCCCGAAGGGCGGGCGGCGATGGCCGTCGCTGAAGCTCCATGCATTGGCGCAGGGGATCATGGACGCCGGCGTGGCGGTGCGGCTCGAGAGCCTCCGCACCGAGGAGAAGCGCTGGGACGAGTGGATCGAGGCGCATCTGCGCAAGGTCAGAAACGGGCTCGATGCGGTCGAGGCAGAGCCGGAACTGCTCTCCGGCGCCTTCAACATCGGCCATCTCGCCCTCGCCTGCGCGATCGAATGGCTGGCATTTCGCAACGTCTATTCGGAAAGTGAAGAGAGCCGCCCCCGCCTCGCCGCCTGGCTGGCGACAGTGCGGGACCGGCCCTCTTTGGCTGCGACACGCCCGAGCTGACTTCCCCTCCCGAACTGGCCGGAAGAGAGAGTTGTCAGCGGCTCGCCGTCTGCGTCACCCCCATTTCCTGGAGGAGCCGCTGGGCGTTATCGACCTTGTCCATCGTCCACAGCATGAAGCGGCTGTCGACGTGGATGGTGCGGTTGATCGTTGGGTCGTAGGACCAGTCGGAGACCACGCCCTCCAGCGTGCCGTCGAATGCCAGGCCGACGAACTCGCCGCGCGCGTTCAGCGTCGATGAGCCCGAGTTGCCGTTGGTGATGTCGACGGTGGACAGGAAGTCGACCGGCAGCGTGCCGAGTTCGGGCGAGGCCCAGCGGCCGTAATCCTTCGCCCTGATGAGCGCGATCGCCCTGTCCGGCGCGTCGAACTCGCCCTTGCCGGTCTGCTTGGCGACGAGGCCTTCCGCCGTGGTGAAGGGCTGCCAGCTCTCGCCGTCCACATTCTTGCCGGTCACCTTGCCGTAGGTGAAGCGGAGCGAGCCGTTGGCATCCGGGTAGAGCGTCTCGCCCTGCTGCTCGGCGAAGGCGAGCATGCCCTGCATATAGGCCGAGCGCGCCGCCTGCAGCCGGCCGGCCCGATCCTTCGCCGCGCGTTCGCGGGCGATGTCGGCCGGATACATGGCGACGGCGAGCTGGATGAACGGATCGGTCGAAGCCTCGAACTCGGCCGGGCTCTTGTTCAGCCAGGCGAGGCGCGTCGCGGTGTCGCCGAGCTTCGTCTCGGCATAGAGGCGGTCCATGCCAATCTGCCCGAGCTTGGCCTCGAGACCGGCGTCGCGGCGGGCGGCGTCCACCTTGCGATACTCGGTCAGCGCCTGCTCCAGGAGCACGCGGTCGACCTTGGGCGCGAACCGGCGCTCGATCGTCGTCAGCCTCTGCTCGGTCGCGAGCCGGTCCCGGTCCTGATAGCCGCTGTCGCGCTCGGCGTCGGGCTTCTGCCGCTCCTTCGACCAGCGATAGAGGTTGCGCGCGGCAGCTAGGAGCTGCGCGCGCGACAGGGTGCCCATCCGGACGTTGTCGAGCGCCGCCTGGTTGGCTTCGGCGACGAGCGCGTCCAGCCCGGCAGTGTCGTACATCGCGGCCCGCTTCGGATCGGCCGCGATCCAGGCGCGGTAGGCCGCTTCCTCCTGCTGCTTGCGCGCGGCGAGGCCGATCCGGTCGGCGCCGGACATCTCGCCGATATACTTCTTCTTGTAATTGTCGGCGCCCTTCAGGATCGACGCATATTTGATGTCGGCGTCCTGATCGCCGGCGACAGCGCGGGTGATCGCGTCCGAATAGTCGTTCAGCAGAGTCTGCTGGACCGGATAGAGGGTGTCGAAGTTGAACTGCGCCTCATTGGCGGTGACGAGCCGGCTGGTGGTGCCGGGGAAGCCCGCCACCATCACGAAGTCGCCGTCCTTCACGCCCTGCTGCGCCACCTTGAGCCAGGCCTTGGGCTGGTAGGGAACGTTGTTCGCCGCATAAGGCGCCGACGAGCCGTCCGGCGCGACATAGGCGCGGTAGAAGCCGAAATCGCCGGTGTGGCGCGGCCACATCCAATTGTCGGTCTCGCCGCCGAAATTGCCGATGCCGCCGGCCGGCGCATAGACCAGGCGGACGTCTTTGATCTCGAGCTGCTGCTGGAGATAATAGGTCGCCCCGCCGAAATAGGCGCGGACGTCGCAGCGCCGGCTCGCCTGCTTCTCGCACGCGGCGACGAGCGACTTGCGGTTCTTCTCCATCTGCTCGTAGCGCTGCAGGCCCGAGAGCCTGGAGGTGACGCCCTTGTTCATCTGCTGGGTGACGTCGCGCAGGTCCTCGATCACATAGATGCGGCTCCCCGGAGCGGCCGGCAGCTCGTCGGTCAGCGAAGCGGCGAGGAAACCGTCGGTGAGGAAATCCTGTCCCGGCTTCGAATTATACTGGATCGAGCCGTAGACGCAGTGATGGTTGGTCGCGACCAGCCCCTGCGGGCTGAGGAACGCCGCCGAGCAGCCGCCGAGCGAAACAATCGCGTTAAGCGGCGCGGCCTTGAGGTTGCCGAGCAGAGCCGGATCGATCTGCAGCCCCGCGGCGCGAAGCTCGTCGGCAATGCCCGCGGTCTGGCGCGGCAGCCACATGCCTTCTTCGGCCATCGCCGGCGCAGCGTACAGTGCGGCGCTCGCGAGGAGCGCATAAGCCTTTGTTTTCATTGATCATCCCTCAAAGAAACTGCGGTCTCTCTACCAGAGTGCCGGCTGAACGCAACGTGACGGCGCCGCGTGACAAAGCAGCCGGCGCCACCTAGGGGCGCATGCACCGCAACTGAGCAGGGTTATCAATGTCGCTTCGCGTCGCCGTCCAGATGGACCCGCTGGAAAGCATCAACATCGCCGGTGATTCCAGCTTCGCGATCATGCTCTCGGCGCAGGCGCGGGGACATCGGCTGTTCCACTACTCCGTCGATGCGCTCAGCTATCATGGGGGCCGGGTCGTGACGATGGCGCAGCCCGTCGAGGTGCGGCGCGAGCCGGGCAATCACTTCACGCTCGGCGAGCCGGTGATCCTTGACCTCGGCCACGACGCGGACGTGGTCCTGATGCGCCAGGACCCGCCGTTCGACCTCAGCTACATCACCGCCACCCATCTGCTCGAGCGCCTGGCCGGCGAGACCCTGGTGGTCAACGACCCCGCCTCGGTCCGCAACGCGCCGGAGAAGGTGTGGGTGCTCGATTTCGCCCGCTTCATGCCGCCGACGCTCGTCACGCGCTCGCTGGGCCTCGCCCGCAAGTTCCTGGAGGAACAGGGCGAGATCGTCGTCAAGCCGCTGCACGGAAACGGGGGCAAGGCGATCTTCAAGATCGGTCGCGACGGCGCCAACCTCTCCTCGCTGATCGAGGTGTTCAACACCGCCTATCGCGAGCCGCACATGCTGCAGAAGTTCCTCCCCGAGATCGCGGAAGGAGACAAGCGCATCGTGCTCGTCGACGGCGAAATGGCAGGCGCGATCAACCGCTTTCCGGGCGAAGGTGAGATCCGCTCGAACCTGGCGGTCGGCGGCTCGGCTGCCAAGACCGAGCTGACGGACAGGGAGCATGAGATCTGCGCGGCGCTGGGCCCGGAGCTCAAGAAGCGCGGCCTGCTCTTCGTCGGCATCGACGTTATCGGCGGCCGATGGCTGACCGAGATCAACGTCACCTCCCCCACCGGCATCGTCGCGATCGACAAGTTCAACGGTACCGACACACCGGCCCGCATCTGGGACGCGATCGAGGCGAAACTGTAAATGGCGGACTGGGTCATCACCCTCATCGAGCAGGCCGGCTATCTCGGCGTCTTCCTGCTCATGTTCCTCGAGACGGTGTTTCCGCCGATCCCTTCCGAAGTGATCATGCCGATCGCCGGTCTCTCCGCCGCACGCGGGCACATGACCCTCTGGGGCGTCATCGTCAGCGGAACGGCCGGGGCGATGTTCGGCAATTTCTTCTGGTATCTCCTCGCCCGCGTCATCGGCATGGAGCGCTTTCACCCGTTCATCGATCGGCACGGCCGCTGGCTGACGATCGACTGGCCGGACGTCGAGAAGGCCGAGCGCCTGTTCGGCCGCCACGGCGGCTGGGTGGTCGGCGTCGGACGGATGCTGCCGACCGTGCGGTCCGTCGTGTCGATCCCGGCCGGCCTGCTCCACATGCGGCTGAAGAGCTTCCTGATCTGGTCGACGATCGGCACCGCCGGGTGGAGCTCGGCGCTCGCCGTCGCGGGCTATGTGCTCGGCCGCCAGTTCGCGCGCATCGAGGATGTGCTTGGACCGCTGTCGCTGGCGGTGATCGGCTTCATCATCGCCACCTATCTCTGGCGCCAGCTCACCTGGCGAAAGCGCCATCCCGCCGCCGAGGAGCCTCAGGCGCGGGGGTGAGCCGTGCGGTAGACATCCATCAGATGCGCCATATCCACGGCAGTGTATATCTGGGTCGAAGACAGGCTCGCATGGCCGAGTAGCTCCTGGATCGACCTCAGGTCCGCCCCGCGCCCGAGCAGGTGCGTCGCGAAGCTGTGCCGGAGCGCATGCGGCGTCGTCCGCTCGGTCAGCCCCAGCCGCACCCGAGCCCGGCGCACGACCCGGCGGATCATCTCCCCGTTGAGCGGCCCGCCTCCCGCGCCGCGGAACAGGGGCTCGTCCTTGCTCATGCCGTACGGGCAGAGGTCGAGATAGGTCTGGATCGCCTGCCGAACGGGATCGAGCAGCGGGACGATCCGCGTCTTGTTGCGCTTGCCGGTGACGGTCAGCGCCTCACCGAGCGGCAAGGCGCCGCCGGTCAGGCCCAGCGCCTCGGCCACCCGCAGGCCGCTTCCGTACAGCAGCAGCAGCACGGCCTGATCGCGCGCCGCGATCCACTCCGCGCTCGCATCCTCGCCCACCTCCTCGCTCAGCGAGACGGCTTCATCGGGCGAGACTGGCCGCGGCACGCTGCGCGGCCGCTTCGGCGACTTGACGCGCGGCCGGGTGCCTCCGGCGGCAAAGGCGAGGAAAGTCCGCACCGCCGACAGCTCCCGCGCGGCCGAACTGTTGCCGAGCCCTTCCGCACGGCGGACCGCGAGGAAGGCCCTGAGATCGGCCGAGGTGAGAGCGCGCAGCGCCTCCACATCGACCTCAGCCCCGAGATGCTTGCCGAGGAACTCCACCAGCCGGTGCGCCGTCGCCACATAGGCGCGCACCGTATGGGCGGACCGGCGTCGGTCATGTGCGAGATGGTCATGCCACCGCGAAATCGCGGCGCGAGCGGGATGGTCGATCAGCGGATCAGCCACCCGGGATGAGCCAACGTCCCATGCAGCGCGTCAGCACGCGCCCGAGGAAGACGAGCAATTCGGAGCCATGGCGGGTCTCGAAGCCCTGTGCCTCGCGCTGCCCGAGCGCGAGCAAGCCGCTGGGAAGCGGCGCCTCGCTGTCGAGCCGGATCAGGGCCTCGGCACGGATCAGGGTGCAGGCCGGCCCGAACAGCGGATGGCCCCGCTTGACGCCGCGCAACACGACGCCTTCGAAGCGAGCGACCGATTTCTGGATGACGCGCGGATCGACGAACTGGAGGCCGGACGCGTCGGCGCGCATGCCCTTGTCGCCCGCGCAGAGCGCCAGCGCGACCGCGTCGAGGCCGAGGATCTGCGGCCAGTCCTGCGTCACGACATGAATGAGATGATCGAACCCCTCCGCTTCGACCGCGGCCAGCACCGCCTCATGGATCGAAGCGACCGCGCCCGAATGGCCGCGCGCGAAGGCGATCAGGTCTTGGTTGGCCTCCTCCGCCGCGACGCAGCGCGCACGCAGGTTGGCGACCGCCCGTTCCTCGAAGTTGATCACCGTTCCCATCGCAGTGAGCTTAACCCGAATAAGGTTAAGATGCGATGGTGAAACGATTGCGGAGGCGCCCGTGATCGAAGGAGGGGATTGCGGAGCGATTCGAACTTGGGGCCGAGCAGCCCACACACGGCCGACCACCTGCCCGGGCAGAGCGATCGAGGACGCGGCTTTGCCGCGGCGCCCGCCTCTTACCCGATCTGCTGCCCGGTCTTCTGCCAGTCCGCCAGGAACGCTTCGAGACCCCGATCCGTCAGCGGATGTTTGACGAGCTGGCGGATCACAGCGGGCGGCGCGGTGATCACGTCGGCGCCGATCTTGGCGCTTTCCAGCACGTGCACCGGGTGGCGGATGCTGGCGACCAGGATCTGGGTCTGGAAGTCGTAATTGTCGTAGATGAGACGGATATCGGAGATGATCTCCATGCCGTCGAAGCCGATATCGTCGTGCCGCCCGACGAACGGCGATATGAAGGTCGCGCCAGCTTTGGCCGCGAGCAGCGCCTGGTTGGCGGTGAAGCAGAGGGTGACATTCACCATCGTCCCGTCGCTGGTGAGCGCCTTGCAGGTCTTGAGGCCGTCGATCGTCAGCGGCACCTTCACAGTCACATTGTCCGCGATCTTCCGAAGGACCTCGGCCTCGCGCATCATCTCCTGATGCTCTGTGGCCACCACCTCGGCCGAGACCGGTCCCGGCACCACCCGGCAGATCTCCTCGACCACCTCGAGGAAATTGCGCCCGGCCTTGTGAACGAGCGACGGATTGGTCGTCACGCCGTCCAGCAAGCCGGTCTCCGCCAGCTCACGGATGTCGTTGATGTCGGCGGTGTCGACGAAGAATTTCATGCGAAATCGAGTCCTTGAGCAAAAGGGTCGCGGCGGCTTAGCCTGATCGCCCTCGACGGGGCAAAGGAGAAAAGGATGCGCTGGACCGCCTCTCTGCTGGCAATGCTCGCCTCGTCTCCGGCCGCCGCCAGCCCGGAAAGCTGGGTCGAGGCCAACCGATCCGCGCTCCTCGTAGAATATGTTAACCTGCTCGCGATCCCCAACGTCGCCTCGGACACTCCCAACATCCGCCGCAACGCCGAGCACATCTCGGCCATGATGCAGCGCCGCGGCCTCTCGCCGCGGCTTCTGGAGAGCGAGGACGGCAAGTCTCCGCCGCTCGTCTATGGCGAATGGCTAGTGCCGGGAGCGGAGCGGACGCTCATCCTCTATGCTCATTATGACGGCCAGCCGGTGACGGCGGAGGACTGGACGGTGACCAAGCCGTTCGAGCCGCTCCTCCTCTCGGCAAGGCACGACAAGGGCGGAAAGCCCCTCTCCGTCTGGATAACGGAGCGTGAGGTCGATCCCAACTGGCGGATCTACGGCCGCAGCGCATCGGATGACAAAGCGGGCGTGATGGCGATCCTCGCCGCCGTCGATGCACTGAAGGCGGAAGGGAAACGGCCCGCCTTCAACCTAAAGATCCTGTTCGAGGGCGAGGAGGAAGCTGGCTCACCGAATCTGGCAGCCCTGCTCCGCCGTCACAAGACTACGCTGGCCTCCGATGGCTGGGTCATCATCGACGGCCCTGCGCACCAGTCTGGGCCGCCGCAGCTCGCGCTCGGCGTACGCGGCGACGTCAATGCCGAGGTCACCGTCTACGGACCCTCCCGTCCGCTCCACAGCGGCCATTATGGCAACTGGGCGCCCAACCCGGCGATGATGCTGGCGGAGCTGCTCGCCTCGATGAAGGACGAGACCGGACGGGTGACCATTGCCGGCTGGTACGACGATGTCGTTCCGCTGACCGAGGCGGAGCGGAGAGCGATCGGCGAGGTTCCGGTGGCGGACGAGGCCCTGAAGACCGACCTCGCGCTCGGCTCGACCGAGGGCGGCGGCGCCCGGCTGACCGAGCTCATCCACCTCCCGTCGCTCAACATCAACGGCATGCGGAGCGCCGATGTCGGCGCGAATTCGCGCAATGTCATCCCCGCGACGGCGACGGCGGCGCTCGATCTCCGGCTCGTCCTCGGCAACACGCCGGACCGGCAGGTCGAGAAGCTGGTCCGCCACATCCGTGCGCAAGGCTATGAGGTATTCGATCGCGACCCCACTGCGGAGGAGCGGCAGCGCTTCGCCAGGGTCGCGAGAGTCACGCCCACGCCCGGCTATCCGGCGGAGCGCACCAGCATCGATCATCCACTCGCCCGCGACGTCGCGGCGGCGCTCCGGAAGCATGGCGCGATCGTGCTGCTGCCGACCATGGGCGGGAGCCTGCCGCTCTACCTCATCCGCCAGGAACTGGGCGTGCCGAACGTCAGCGTCGCGCTCTGGAACCACGACAACAACCAGCATGCCGAGGACGAGAATATCCGGCTCGCCAATCTCTGGAATGGCATCGCGGCCATCGCAGCCGTGATGACGATGAAATAGGCCCTAGCGGAGCGAGGACCGAAGGATCAGGTCGCCGACCGACGAGGGATCGGCGCGGATCGCCGCCTCCTCGCGGCCGATCGCCTTGTAGATGGCTTCGCTCGTCTGGCGGGCGACCTCGAGGCGAAGGCCCTCGAGATTGATGCTCGTCTCCGCGGCCAGTGCCTGATCGACGGCCGCGCTGTCCCCCATCCGGAGCGCCTCGCCCACGCCGGCCATGAGTGCCGTGAAGAGCGTTTCGCCCATCTCGCCCCTCAGCAGATCGGTCGCCGCCGTCGGGCCGCCGTCGAACACGGCCGCGGCATCGATGATGGTCATGTTGGCGATCGCGTCGCGCACCACCGTCGGCGCCCGTTCCGCCGCCACCCGGGCGGCATAGTCGACCTGGCGAAGCAGCCGCTCGGCGCTTTCAGTCCGGCCAAGCGCCGCCGGCAGCGTGATCCTGGTCAGGTCGTCGCCGGAAAAGCCGTCCTCCCGGAGCAGTCGGGCGAAGGCGCGCTCGGAGGAAATGGCAAGCAACCGCCGCACCGCATCCTCATAGGCGTGATTGCCGATGGTCGCGCAGCCGGGCAGGCCCAGCAACGGCGCGGCCAGGGCTGCGGTGAGGATCGTTCGGCGGGAAAGACTGGTCATGAAGCGTCCGTTACGAGGTCGGAGCCGATCCGTTCAACGCCATTGCTCGTCCGCGGCCCAGATCGCGTCATTGTCTTTTGGCCACGGAGACTCGATCTAGCGGCCCTATGTCCCGCGTCCGCGTCATCCTCCTCAATGCAGCGCTCGGCCCGCTCGATTACCGCCTGCCGCACGGGATGAGCGCGGAACCGGGCTCGATCGTGCTCGCGCCGCTCGGGCCGCGGCAGATGACGGGCGTCGTCTGGGAGCCGGATCGCGCCGGCGCCGAGGAAGTCGGCGACAACCGCCTGCGCCCGCTGCTCCAGATCTACGACCTGCCGCCGCTGTCCGAGACGCTGCGGCGGCTTATCGACTGGACGTCGGATTATTATCTGGCGCCGCTCCCCTCGGTGCTGCGCATGACCCTCGCCTCGGCCAGCGCGCTAGATGGCGCCCGCACCGTCACCGAATATCGCTCGACCGGCCTCGTCCCCGACCGGCTCACGCCGCAGCGCCAGCAGGCACTGGAGCGGATCGAAGGCCGGCAGGGGCTGGTCCGCGAGCTCGCTCTCGCCGCCGACGTGTCCGACGGTGTGATCCGCGGCCTGGTGAAGTCCGGCGCGATCGAAGCGATAGAGGTCTCGGTCGACGACCCCTTCCCCCGGCCCGATCCCAACCATCACCCGCCTCGCCTCGAACAGGCGCAGCGCGAGGCAGCCCGCGACTTCGTGCTGGCGGTGCAGAATGCCGAGTTCGCGCCGTTCCTGCTCGACGGCGTCACCGGGTCGGGCAAGACCGAAGTCTATTTCGAGGCGGTTGCCGAAGCGTTGCGCATGGGCAGCCAGACGCTCGTCCTCCTGCCCGAGATCGCGCTGACCGAGCCGTTCCTGAAGCGCTTCGCCGCGCGCTTCGGCTGCGAGCCGGTCGCCTGGCATTCGGGCCTCCGCCAGTCCCAGCGCCGCCGCGCCTGGCGCGCCATCGCCACCGGCGACGCCAAGGTGGTGGTCGGCGCCCGCTCCTCGCTGTTCCTGCCCTACAGCCAGCTCGGCCTGATCGTCGTCGACGAGGCGCATGAGACCAGCTTCAAGCAGGAGGACGGCGTCCAATATCATGCCCGCGACGTGGCGGTGATGCGCGCGAAGCTTGAGGCTGTGCCGGTCATCCTCGCCTCGGCCACGCCCGCCATCGAGACCCGCCACATGGCCGAGATCGGCGTCTACAGCGAGGTCAAGCTCCCCGCCCGCTTCGGAGGCGCCGAGATGCCGGACATCGCCGCCATCGACCTCCTCCAGGACCCGCCGCCCCGCGGCCGCTGGCTCGCGCCAACCCTGGTCGCCGAGCTTCAGGCCAATCTCGAACGCGGCGAGCAGTCTCTGCTCTTCCTCAACCGCCGCGGCTACGCGCCGCTCACCCTCTGCCGCCATTGCGGTCACCGTTTCCAATGCCCGAACTGCACCGCCTGGATGGTCGAGCACCGGCTCGTCCACCGCCTCGCCTGCCACCATTGCGGCCACATGATGCCCCCGCCCCACGCCTGCCCGGAGTGCAAGGAGGAGGACAGCCTCGTCCCCGTCGGTCCAGGCGTAGAGCGGATCGCGGACGAGGTGCACGCGCTGTTCCCGGACGCGCGGACCGCGGTCGTCACGTCCGACACGATCTGGTCGCCGGCCAAAGCGGCCGAGTTCGTCGCCCGAATGGAAGCCGGGGCGATCGACATCGTTGTCGGCACCCAACTCGTCACCAAGGGCTATCATTTCCCGAACCTGACCCTGGTCGGCGTGGTCGACGCCGATCTCGGTCTTTCGGGAGGCGACCTTCGTGCCGCCGAACGCAGCTTCCAGCAGATCAGCCAGGTCTCCGGCCGCGCCGGCCGCGGCGAGAAGCCGGGTCGCGTCCTCGTCCAGACCCACGAGCCATCCGCCCCCGTCATCGCCGCCCTCGTCGGCGGCGATGCCGAGGGTTTCTACGCCGCCGAGACGGAAGCGCGACGCGAGGCGGCCATGCCGCCCTTCGGCCGTCTCGCCGGCATCATCATCTCGTCGGAGGATCTCAGCGAGGCCACCGAGACGGCCCGCCTCATCGCCCGCACCGCACCTAAGGTGGAGAACATGGCCGTCTTCGGACCCGCCCCCGCGCCGCTCGCCATGCTGCGCGGCCGCCACCGCCAGCGCCTTCTCGTCCACGCCGCGCGCTCGCTGCCCGTGCAGGACATCATCCGCGACTGGCTCGGCAAGCTCGACTGGCCCCGCGGCGTACGCGTCGCCGTCGACGTGGATCCGTACAGCTTCCTCTAACCTGCCAAGCCTTGCGGCGAGGCACAGGTTGCAACCCGGACGACTTCGTGTAACTGGTTGCTACCGCTTGGTTTTAAGGGATGAAAACCGGTGAGGACGTTAATCAAGCTTGCTGCTCTCCTAATGGCCGTCGCCACGCCGGCTATGTCTCGAGCCGAATGGCGCGAGGCCACGACGAATCATTTCATCGTCTATTCCGAAGGCGGCGAGCAGGAACTGCGCGAATTCGCCGCGAAGCTCGAGAAGTTCGATTATGTGCTTCGCGCCTATCACAACGTGACTGCGCCGCCGAGCCCGATCAAGCTCAAGGTCTTCCTGCTGCCGACAATCGCCGCGGTCGGCCGGATGGCCGACGCCGACGGCGTGGCGGGCTATTACATTCCCGATGCCCGCGGGCTGATGATGGTGGGCACGCACGACACGGGACGGCGGCTCGGCAACGATGCCAGGACCGCCCGCGCCTATGCCGAGCTCGATGCCGAGGGCATCCTGCTCCACGAATATACACACCATTTCATGTATCAATATTTCCCCGCCACCTACCCCACCTGGTACAGCGAAGGCTTTGCGGAATTCTGGGGCGCGACCGATATCCTCGACAAGGATGTCGTCGAGATCGGCCTTCCGGCCAATAGTCGATTTCTTTCCTTCTCCTTCAATCGCTGGCTGCCGCTGGACAAGCTGCTCAAGGCGCAGAGCTATGCGGACGTGCCCGAAGTCGATCTGCTGTACGCTCAAGGGTGGCTCATGCTCCGCCACGCCTTCGAAAATCCTGAGCGGCGCAAGCAGATCCAGGTCTATCTGAACACGATCAACGGCGGCGCCACCTACGAACAGGCCGCCAAGGCCGCCTTTGGCGACGTCGGCGCCTATAATGACGAGCTGTTCGGCTATGCCGGGCGCGGCAAATTCTCGATCCTGCGCCTGCCGTTCAAGAAGATCGACGTGGGTCCGATCGCGGTTCGCGAGCTGCCGCCAGCCGAGGACGCCATGATGGCGCACTCGATCAAGCTTGCAGGGGGCATAACCCAGCGCGAGGCGGCGGAGGTCGCCGGCGAGGTGCGGCAGGCGGCGGCGCGCTTCCCCGAAGACCCCTTTGCCCTGGCGTTGCTGGCGGAGGCGGAGCGCCTGGCCGGCAATTCCGATGCCGCGGCGAAGGCAGCCGATCGGCTGCTCAGGATCGCGCCCAACGATCCCCGCGGTCTGGTCCAGAAAGGGCTCGCCGAAGTCTCACGGCTGCAGGCGACCTCCTCCGCGGACGCCCAGGCCTGGACCGCAGCGCGCCAGTATCTGGTGCGCGCCGTCAAGGCGGCGCCCAACGATCCGATCGCGCTTGAGGCTTTCTATGACAGCCATGCCGGCCCCGGCAGGCTCGCTCCGGACGACGCGCAGGCAGCCCTCTACCAGGCGATGGAGCTCGCGCCGAGCGATGCCGATCTGCGCTACAAGGTGGCGGCGGATTTCGAGCAGCGAAACATGATCGAAGATGCGATCGCCATCATCCGTCCGGCGGCCTACAGGCTGCCGCATCGCGAAACCGAAAAGCAGCGGAAGCGACGCCTGGAGCTCGAAGAAAAATATCGGGGGGCCGGCGAGGTCAAGCGCGAGACCGCACGCGACATGCTGCGGCGGCTGGAAGGCAAGCGCGCACAGAATAAGGCCGCCTGACGGCCGATCTCGCGGGCGCTTGCCGCGGCCGTGCGTGTGAGAATGATGCTCCGGGACCGCCTAGGTTCGGAGTGCAAATAGATGTTACAGCTCCATCGGGATGAGTGATACAGTGAGGATGCTATTCGGAATCGCAGCTCTGCTGCTCGCACTGGCCTTTCCAGCCGTCGGTGAGGCGAAGTGGCGCCAGGCGAGTTCGACGCACTTCGTCATCTATTCGGAGGAAAGTCCGGACTCGCTCAGGAAGTTCGCCGAGCGGCTCGAGCGCTACGATTCGGCGATGCGCTTCATCCGCGGGCTCGCCGATTACGACCCCGGCGCCGCCAACCGCCTCACCATCTACGTCGTGCCGGACCTCGGCACGGTGCGGCGGCTGCACGGCAGGGGGAGCGGCAGCATCGCGGGCTTCTACGTTCCGCGTGCCGGCGGATCGATCGCGATCGTGCCCAGGCGAGGCCTCGGCGGCGGCCAGAACGCCCTCGACGAGGAAGGCGTGCTGCGCCACGAATATGCCCATCATTTCATGTTCGAAAATTATCCGGTCGCCTTCCCGTCCTGGTATATCGAGGGTTTCGCCGAGTTCCACGCAACCTCCGAGTTCGAGGATGACGGCAGCGTCGGCATCGGCCGCCCGGCCCTTCACCGTGCCTATGGCCTGATGAGCGGCAATCCGCTGCCGCTCGACAAGATGATGGCGCTCGGCAACGAGCGGCTGCGGCCCGATCAGCTCGAGGCCATTTACGGCCGCGGCTGGCTGCTCACCCACTATCTGACTTTCAACGAGCAGCGCCGGCCGCAGCTCGGCAAATATTTGAAGGCGCTGAACAGCGGCAAGACCGGGACGGAAGCCGCGACCGCCGCTTTCGGCGACCTCCAGCTGCTCCAGCGCGAGGTCGACAGATACATGATGCAGCGGCGCATGTCGTATATGAAGATCCCGCCCGCGAAGCTGAAGACCGGCCGGATCGACGTGCGTGAACTGAGCGCCGGCGAGGACGCCGTTATGGACCTCAAGATCCGCTCCAGGCGCGGCGTCGACGACAAGCAGGCGCGCGAGCTGCTGCCGCTGATGCGCAAGGCCGCCGCGCCCTTCCCGAACGATGCCGCGGTCCAGGTGACGCTGGCGGAGGCGGAGTTCGACGCTGGCCAGTATAAGGAGGCGATCGCCGCCGCCGACCGCGCCCTGGCGGCCGACCCGAAGTCGATCGACGCCTTGCTCTACAAGGGCCGGGCGATGCTGGCGCTGGCCAGGGATTCAAGCGAGAAGGCGAAGGCCGTCGCCGAGGCGCGCAAGCTGTTCGCCGCCGCCAATCGGCTCGACCCGGACGATCCGGAGCCGCTGATCCTCTTCTACAACAGCTATTTCGCGGGCGACGCGAAGCCCACCGCCAATGCGGTGATGGGGCTGAACCATGCCTTCCAGCTCGCGCCCCAGGACCGCGGCCTCAGGATGATGGTCGCGCGCCAGTATCTCGTCGACGGCAAGGCCCAGGAGGCGCGCCACGTGCTCGGGCCGATCGCCTTCGATCCGCATTCGGGCGGCATGGGCGCGGTCGCCGCGGCGATCATCGCTTCTCTCGACAAGGGCGGCGCCGCGGCGGCGCTCCAGCGCTTCGATACACCCGCTTCCGAAGAAGAAGCTGCGAAGGACCCTGCCTAGGCGTCGGAGCCGGCCTCCCAGCCCTCCCGCTCGAGCAGTGCCGCCTTTCGCTGCAGCCCGTAAGCGAAGCCGCCCGGCGAGCCGTCGCCGCGGCGGGCGCGGTGGCACGGGATGAGCACGGCGATGTTGTTCGCGCCGCAGGCCGAACCCGCCGCCCGCGCCGCGCCCGGCTTGCCCGCCCGCACCGCCAAGGCTGCATAGCTCAGGCTCTCGCCCGGAGGAATGCGGCTCAGCTCCCGCCACACCGCCTGCTGGAAGGCCGTTCCGCGCACGTCGAGCGGCAGGTCGTGCGGTCGCTCCGGCGCCTCGACCGCCGCCGCCGCGCCTGCCACCAAAGCCGCCATCGCCTCGCCTCCCCGCTCGATCGTCGCGTGGGGGAAGCGGGCGCGAAGCTCGTTTTCGCCCTCGTCGAACGAAAGCCGGCAGATGCCGCGCTCCGTCGCCGCCACCAGCATCGTGCCCAGCGAGGTTTCCGCCGTCGCCCAGCGGATCGTCTCGTCGCGCCCGCCGTCGCGCCAGGCCGTCGGCGTCATGCCGAGCCGCGCCTTCGCATCGGCGTAGAAGCGCCCCGGCCCTGAATAGCCGGCGTCATAGATCGCATCGGTCACCCTCCCATTCTGCTCGAGGCTGCGGGCCATGCTCTCGGCGCGCTTGCCGCGTGCATACGCCGCCGGCGTCACTCCGGTCGCGCGCTTGAACAGGCGATGGAAATGGTGCGGCGAATAGCCGGCGACCTCCGCCAGCGCCTCCAGCGGGGGCGGCTCCTCCGCCCGTTCCAGGAGCCGGAACACCTTGTCCAGCGCCGCCGCCTCACGGCTGACCTCATCCGGCCTGCACCTGAGGCACGGCCTCAGCCCGGTAGCGGCCGCCTCCGCTCCCGTGGCAAAGAAGCGCACATTCTCGCGCTTCGGATGCCTCGCCGCGCAGGAGGGGCGGCAATAGATGCCGGTCGTCAGCACGCCGGTGACGAACCTGCCGTCCGCCGCCCGGTCGCGCGCCATCACCCGAGTCCAGGCCAACTCCTCGTCGATCGGAGAGAGCTGCGGCCTTGCTGCAGTCGCCATCGTCAGTTCCTCTCCACTCGCGCCAGGAAGCAGCCGACAGCCGCATTATGCGCGTGGATGCTCGCAATCTCCGGCCGCTCGAACAGCTCCCGGATCCGCGCATCGGCCTCACCCGGCATCGCCAGCAGCCCCCCGCGCAGCATCCCCTCGGCATTGAACCCGCGCAGGCCCAGCGTCCTCTTGTCCAGCAAAGCCGGAACCTCATCCCTATAGCATGGCGGTTCCCCCGCCGCCTCCCTCACGTAGATGGCGTAAGCCGTGCGAAACGGCGTCGGCACGTCATGGCTGACATAGTTGAGCAGGATCAGGCCCTCTCCGGGCTCCGCATCCTCCAGCGTCACCCGGCACGGAAAGCCTGTCGGCGAATCAGCCCTCACCCTCCGCGCGTTGCGCCGGGCAAGCTCCTCCTCGCCAAGCTCGAACAATGGCTCGAACTCCTGCCGTGCCAATCCTGAGATTCTGTAGGCCATGACCAAATCCTTCCGCCGCCCTGATGACGCATCTTGATAGCCGTCGCGTCCCGCGCCTTGCTTTCAAAGCATTTGCGGCGCTCCGCAGCGGTTGCATCCGGTGGAAGCCCCTGCTAACGGCGCGCCGACCCACAGGAGGCCCGCAGCGGCCTCTTTTCGCATGGGCAAATATCCGATCTGGGAGTTAGGGCGCGCGTGGAGAATTCCGGCGGCATTCAGGCAAGTTTGGCGGGTCGTTACGCGACCGCTCTGTTCGAGCTGGCGCGTGACGAGAAGCAGCTGGAAGCGGTCGGCGCGAGCCTCGCGACGCTGCGGCAGGCGCTCGCCGATTCGGACGATTTCCGCGAGCTGACCACCAGTCCTTTGGTGTCGCGCGACCAGGCGACTTCCGCCGTTGCGGCGACGTCAAAGTCGATGCGGCTCGATCCGATCACCAGCAACTTCGTCGGCGTGCTCGCCCAGAACCGCCGCCTGGCGCAGCTCCCTCAGGTCATCCGCGCCTTCAACATGCTCGCCGCCAATCATCGCGGCGAGACGACGGCCGAAGTCACCTCCGCCCACCCGCTCAGCGACGACCAGGTCGCGGCGCTCCGGCAGAATCTCCGCACCCGCATCGGCCGCGACGTCGCCGTCGATCTCAGCGTCGATCCCGCCATTCTCGGCGGCCTCGTCGTCAAGATCGGCAGCCAGATGATCGACGGCTCAATCCGCACCAAATTGAACTCCCTCGCTCACGCGATGAAAGGCTGAAAATGGACATCCGCGCCGCAGAAATTTCCAAGGTCATCCGCGACCAGATCGCCAGCTTCGGCACCGAAGCGCAGGTCAGCGAAGTCGGCACCGTGCTCTCCGTCGGCGACGGCATCGCCCGCATCCACGGCCTCGACAATGTTCAGGCCGGCGAGATGATCGCCTTCCCCGGCGGCATCCAGGGCATGGCCCTGAACCTCGAGGCCGACAATGTCGGCGCCGTGATCTTCGGCAATGACAGCGCCATCAAGGAAGGCGACACCGTTCGCCGCACCGGCACCATCGTCGACGTTCCGGTCGGCAAGGGCCTGCTCGGCCGCGTGGTCGACGGTCTTGGCAACCCGATCGACGGCAAGGGCCCGATCGAGTCCACCGAGCGCCGCCGCGTTGAGGTGAAGGCGCCCGGCATCATCCCGCGCAAGTCGGTGCACGAGCCGGTCCAGACCGGCCTCAAGGCGCTCGACGCGCTCGTCCCGGTCGGCCGCGGCCAGCGCGAGCTGATCATCGGCGACCGTCAGACCGGCAAGTCGGCCGTCGCGCTCGACACCTTCATCAACCAGAAGACGGCCAATGCCGGCGACGACGAGTCGAAGAAGCTCTATTGCATCTACGTCGCCGTCGGTCAGAAGCGCTCCACCGTCGCCCAGATCGTTCGCGCGCTTGAAGAGAATGGCGCGATGGAATATTCCATCGTCGTCGCCGCGACCGCGTCCGAGCCGGCCCCGCTGCAGTTCCTGGCGCCCTACACCGGCTGCACGATGGGCGAGTATTTCCGCGACAACGGCATGCACGCCGTCATCGTCTACGACGATCTGTCCAAGCAGGCCGTCGCCTACCGCCAGATGTCGCTGCTGCTGCGCCGTCCGCCGGGCCGCGAAGCTTATCCGGGCGACGTCTTCTACCTCCACTCGCGCCTGCTCGAACGCGCCGCGAAGATGAACGAGGATAACGGATCGGGCTCGCTGACCGCGCTGCCGATCATCGAGACGCAGGCGGGCGACGTGTCGGCCTACATTCCGACCAACGTCATCTCGATCACCGACGGCCAGATCTTCCTCGAGACCGAGCTCTTCTACCAGGGCATCCGCCCGGCCATCAACGTCGGCCTCTCGGTGAGCCGCGTCGGCTCGGCCGCGCAGACCAAGGCGATGAAGAAGGTCGCCGGCTCGATCAAGCTGGAGCTCGCCCAGTATCGCGAGATGGCCGCCTTCGCCCAGTTCGGCTCGGACCTCGATGCCTCGACTCAGCGCCTCCTCAACCGCGGCGCGCGCCTGACCGAGCTCCTGAAGCAGCCGCAGTTCAACCCGATGCCGGTCGAAGAGCAGGTCGTCTCGATCTTCGCGGGCGTGAACGGCTTCCTCGACACGGTGCCGGTCAACCAGGTGGTCCGCTTCGAGAGTTCGCTGCTCAGCCACATGCGCAACGAGCATGCTGGGGTCCTGGGCAAGATCCGCGACACCAAAACGCTCGACGACGACACGGCCGGTCAGCTCAAGACCATCGTCGGCGATTTCGCCAAGTCGTTCGGCTAAGGGATAGCGGGACGTGGCCAGCCTCAAGGCGCTCAAAGGGCGGATCGCGTCGGTCAAGTCGACGCAGAAGATCACCAAGGCGATGAAGATGGTCGCCGCGGCCAAGCTGCGGCGCGCCCAGCAGGCGGCCGAGGCCGGCCGCCCCTATGCGCAGCGCCTCGAAGGCGTGATGGCGAGCCTCGCCGGCAAGGTGGTGATCGGCCCGCAAAGCCCAAAGCTGCTGGCCGGCACCGGCAAGCAGGACACGCACCTGCTCGTCGTCGCCACCTCCGACCGCGGCCTCGCGGGTGCGTTCAATTCGAACATCGTTCGCGCCGCCCGCAAGGCCGCCGACGAGCTCCAGCGCCAGGGCAAGACGGTCTATTTCTACCTTGTCGGCCGCAAGGGCCGCGCGGTCATCCAGCGCCTCTTCCCGAAGCAGATCGTCCATCAATACGACACCAGCGCGATAAAGCAGGTGAGCTTCGCCGACGCCCAGGCGATCGCGAACGACATCGTCGACCGCTACACGACCGACGGCATCGACGTCGTCCACCTCTTCTACGCCCGCTTCCAGTCGGCCCTCGTCCAGGAACCGACCCAGCAGCAGATCATCCCGGTGCCGTTTGGCGGGGAGGTGTCAGGTTCGTCAGCTTCAGGCGTCAGCGCAGCGGTCGAATATGAGCCGGGCGAAGAGGAGATCCTGACCGAACTCCTCCCGCGCAACGTCGCCGTGCAGATCTTCCGCGCCCTCCTCGAAAATGCCGCGTCCGAACAAGGCAGCCGCATGACCGCAATGGACAACGCGACCCGCAACGCCGGCGACATGATCAACCGGCTGTCGATCCAGTACAACCGCACCCGCCAGGCCGCGATCACGACCGAGCTGGTGGAAATCATCTCCGGCGCCGAAGCGCTCTAAGAATCAGAAGGCAAGGAAACGCAAATGCTTGAGCCTGAAGTCGTCACCATGGAGCGCAAGTCCGCTCCGGCCACCACCAACAATGTCGGCCGCGTCAGCCAGGTGATCGGCGCCGTCGTCGACGTCAGCTTCGACGGCAACCTGCCCGAGATCCTCTCGGCGCTCGAGACCGACAATAACGGCAGCCGTCTCGTCCTCGAGGTCGCCCAGCATCTCGGCGAGAACACGGTTCGCACGATCGCAATGGATTCGACCGACGGCCTCACCCGCGGCCAGGCCGTGATGGACACCGGCTCGCAGATCCGCGTCCCCGTCGGCCCGATGACGCTCGGCCGAATCATGAACGTCGTCGGCGAGCCGATCGACGAGCGCGGTCCCATTGGCCACAGCGAGACCGCCCCGATCCACGCCGAGGCCCCGCTCTTCGTCGACCAGTCGACCGAGACCGCCATCCTCGTCACCGGCATCAAGGTGATCGACCTTCTCGCCCCCTACGCCAAGGGCGGCAAGATCGGCCTGTTCGGCGGCGCCGGCGTCGGCAAGACCGTGCTCATCCAGGAGCTGATCAACAACATCGCCAAGGGCCATGGCGGCACCTCGGTGTTCGCGGGCGTCGGCGAGCGCACTCGCGAGGGCAACGACCTCTATCACGAGTTCCTCGAAGCCGGCGTCATCGCCAAGGACGAGGCCGGCAACCCAACCCCTGAAGGCTCGAAGGTCGCCTTGGTGTTCGGCCAGATGAACGAACCGCCGGGGGCCCGCGCCCGCGTCGCCCTGTCGGGTCTGACCCAGGCGGAATATTTCCGCGACGTCGAAGGCCAGGACGTGCTCTTCTTCGTCGACAACATTTTCCGCTTCACCCAGGCGGGCTCGGAAGTGTCGGCGCTGCTCGGCCGTATCCCTTCGGCGGTGGGCTACCAGCCGACCCTGTCGACCGACATGGGCGCGCTGCAGGAGCGGATCACCTCGACCAACAAGGGCTCGATCACCTCGGTGCAGGCGATCTACGTCCCCGCGGACGATCTGACCGATCCGGCTCCGGCCACCTCCTTCGCCCACCTCGATGCCACGACCGTGCTGTCGCGCGCCATTTCCGAGCTCGGCATCTACCCGGCGGTCGATCCGCTCGACTCCACGTCGCGCGTGCTGACGGCGCGGACCGTCGGCCAGGAGCATTACGACACGGCGCGTGCCGTCCAGGAGACGCTGCAGAAATATAAGTCGCTGCAGGACATCATCGCCATCCTCGGCATGGACGAGCTGAGCGAAGAGGACAAGCTGACCGTCAGCCGCGCGCGGAAGATCCAGCGCTTCCTTTCCCAGCCCTTCCACGTCGCCGAGGTCTTCACCGGCATCTCGGGCAAGTTCGTCCAGCTGGAAGACACCGTCCGCTCGTTCAAGGCGGTGGTCAGCGGCGAATATGACCACCTCCCGGAAGCCGCCTTCTACATGGTCGGCGGCATCGAAGAGGCGGTCGAGAAGGCCCAGCGCCTCGCGGCGGAAGCGGCATAAGCATGCCGCTCCACTTCGAGCTGGTCACGCCCGAGCGCCTCGTCCGCTCCGAGGACGTCCACATGGTGGTCGTCCCCGGCAGCGAGGGCGATTTCGGCGTGCTGGAGGGCCACGCCCCCTTCATGTCGACGATCCGCAACGGCGAGCTCGCCATCTACCGCGCCGGCATGAGCGGCGAGCCTGAGCGGATCGCGATCGAAGGCGGCTTCGCCGAAGTCAACGACCGTGGCCTTACGGTGCTGGCTGAGCGCGCCGACGTTCCTGCCTAAGGCCGCTTGAACGTCCAGCTCTGGGCGCGACTGCCATCGAGCAACGATACGGTCGCGACCAGCGCTTCCCCCTCCAGCCGATAGCTGATCCGCTGCGGATGGTCGTGCGCCGGGTTCTCGAACACGGCTTCCCCCTTGCCGCCCTTCACGAGCGCGAAGCGCACCGCCGGTGCGCCGCCCGGCATACCGAAGAAGGCGATCTTTCCCTCCTTATCGGCCATGATCCGCATGTGCTCGAACGCGCCGGCCTTGTCGCCGCGCCCTGAGAAGCCGGCCCCGATCATGATTCCGCCTCTTGGCGGCGTCCACCATTCCTCGGTCCACCGGTCGCCGTCGCGGCTCACCCAGGCGCCGCTCAGCCAGGCAAGATCCTTGACCTCGGGCGCCGCGGCCTGGGCGGAAAGAGCGAGCCAGGCGGCGGCAATGAAGATCGTGCGCATCGTACGTCCTCCCCTCGCCGCCACATAGCATGAGTCAGTCGGGCGTGCCCTCCGCCGCCCGCGGCGCCCTCTGGCTTCGCCAGAGCCACAACCCGCCGGCGATGATCAGCGCTGCGCCGCCGAGCGTCACCGTGTCGGGAGCGTCGCCGAACCACAGCCAGCCGAGCAGGGTCGCCATCATGATCTGCACATATGTCGTCGGCGCGATTACCGCCGCGCTCGCCCGCACCGTCGCCGCATAGAGCAGCAGGTGACCGACCGACGCGAGGCAGGCCACCGCCGCGCATTTCAGCACGATTACTGCGCTCGGTGCCGGCACCGCGAAGCCCGGGCCTGCCGTCAGCGACAGAAAGGTGGCCGCCAGGATCAGGAAGGGCGCCGCGAGGATCGCAAGCACGAACTGCATCACGAGCACGGGCGCGTCACCCGCCGTCTTTCGGTTGAACATAATCAGCCAGCTCATCCCAAACGCCGCGCCGAGCGGGTAGAAGGCGGTCACGCCGAGCTCCAGCACGTTGGGCCTAAGCACCACCAGCACGCCGACAAAGGCAAGAAGGGTAGCGCCCGCCGCCGCCATCGGCACCCGCTCGCGCAGCACGATCCCGGACAGCAGGGCGGTCATGATCGGGCTGGTGAACTGGATCGCGGTCGCGTCGGCCAGCGGCATCGACATGACGCCGAGGAAGAAGCAGATCGTCGCCAGGCTCACCGCCGCGGCGCGACCCACCTGCAGCCAAGGCCGCGGCAGGAGGAAGCCCGCGCGTCCATGCATGATCGCCACCGCGACCCCCAGGCCGAGTGCGCCGAACGAATAACGCAAGGCGGAGACTGCCGGCGCCGGCCACTGCCCGGCCATCGACTTCACGATCCCGTCGCCGACCGACATGATCGTGAACCCGGTCAGCGCCATCAGCAAGGATGTCCCGACGCCGCCTTGCCGCACCCTTAACCCTTCTCCGTCACCGTCGCGAAAGCGGGATACCCGCTACCTGCCCTCGTATCGCCGGGCACCGCTTTCGCGGGGATGGCAGGCCGAGGCAAGCGCAGGCCTCGGGCGGGTTAGGACATTGTCAAAGTTTCCCTCTTATTCACCTTCGCAACTGTGATTTCAGGCGGATAAGCGAGGTCAGCGCGACATGAGTGCTTTTGGACGGCGGCCCGGAGCCGGTGGATCCTCAGGTCAACGCCCTTCCTTCGGCGTCGCCCGTCCGATGAAGAGCGGCGCCCCCGCGCCTGCCTCGCCGACCGCCGAAATCACCGGCGGCGAGCAATTCCCGCCGATCGAGAGCCTGCCCGAAGAGATTGGCGCGCTGGAGCCTGCTCCGGGCGATGCCATGTCGCGTCTCCACGACCGCATGGCTGCACCGGCCGATCAGGGCCTGTCCAAGACCGAGGGCTTCGAAGCCTCGATCCACCGCATCAAGGAGCAGGTGCTTCCCCGCCTCCTGGAACGCGTCGATCCCGAAGCCGCCGCGACGCTCAGCAAGGATGAGCTCGCCGAGGAATTCCGCCCGATCATCGGCGAGGTGCTCGCCGAGCTCAAGATCAACCTCAACCGCCGGGAGCAGTTCGCGCTCGAAAAGGTGCTGGTCGACGAGTTGCTGGGCCTCGGCCCGTTGGAAGAGCTGCTGAACGATCCTGAAGTCTCGGACATCATGGTCAACGGCCCCAACCAGACCTTCATCGAAAGGAAGGGCAAGCTCACCCTCGCGACCATCCAGTTCCGCGACGAGGAGCATCTTTTCCAGATCGCCCAGCGGATCGTGAACAAGGTCGGCCGCCGCGTCGACCAGACCACCCCGCTCGCCGACGCCCGCCTGATGGACGGCTCCCGCGTCAACGTCATCGTCCCGCCCTTGAGCCTCAAGGGCACCGCCATCTCGATCCGTAAGTTCTCCGAGAAGCCGATCACGCTCGATATGATGAAGGGCTTCGGCTCGATGTCGGACAAGATGGCGACCTGTTTGAAGATCGCCGGCGCCAGCCGCTTCAACATCGTCATCTCGGGCGGCACCGGCTCGGGCAAGACGACTATGCTCAATGCCCTTTCCAAGCTGATCGACCCGGGCGAGCGCGTCATCACGATCGAGGACGCGGCCGAGCTCCGACTGCAGCAGCCGCACTGGCTGCCGCTCGAAACCCGCCCGCCCAACCTCGAAGGCCAGGGCGCGATCACCATCCGCGACCTCGTCGTCAACGCGCTGCGTATGCGCCCGGACCGCATCATCCTCGGCGAAATCCGCGGCGCCGAGTGTTTCGACATGCTCGCCGCCATGAACACCGGCCATGACGGCTCGATGTGCACGCTCCACTCCAACTCCCCGCGCGAGTGCCTCGCCCGTATGGAGAACATGGTGATGATGTCGGACATCAAGGTCCCGAAGGAGGCCATCTCCCGCCAGATCGCCGACTCGGTCGACCTCATCGTGCAGGTGAAGCGCCTCCGCGACGGCACCCGCCGCACCACCAACATCACCGAAGTGATCGGCATGGAAGGCGACGTCATCGTCACCCAGGAGCTGTTCAAGTTCGAGTATCTGGACGAGAGCGCCGATGGCAAGATCATCGGCGAATACCGCTCGATGGGCCTGCGCCCCTACACGCTCGAAAAAGCCAAGCAGTTCGGCTTCGACCAGCCTTATCTGGAGGCGTGCCTCTAAGGCGCATCCGCACGCGGCAGGCCGAAGCGCGATGTGGGGAAGCAAGTCCCACCACGCTCTAATCCACTAATGCCCTCCCGCTGCTGAATTCCTCACGCTTTCAGCGCGAAGGCGGCAACCACAGCGGCGATCAGCATCGCCAGGATCTGGACCAGCGGCCACGGCACCAGCCCCGGCCGATCGAGGTCGCGGCGGCGCGTGCGGCGGCGGTCCGCGAGCGCGGCAACCAGCGCCACCGCTGCGGCCGTGCCGGCGCCGGTCCAGAGCGCGGCTTGCGTGGTCATCGGCTCTGGGTCATGAACATGGCGACACGCCCTTGGAGGAGAGGACAAGAATGCGCCAGACCCTGAAGCTCGCCATGCTCGCGGCAACCGCGATGCTGGTTGCCGCCCCGGCCGCTTCTCAGCAGCAGGACCGGCCCGCCGCCAAGCGCGGCGGCTGGCACGAGTCGCTCCGCGCCGCGATCGCCTCGGATCAGCGCACCGCCGCCAACGTCGCCCGCGATCGCTACCGGCACCCGTACGAGACCCTCGCCTTCTTCGGCATCGAGCCGGACGACACGGTCGTCGAGATCTGGCCGGGCGGCGGCTGGTATACCGAGATCCTGGCTCCCTATCTGGCGAATAGCGGCACCTATTATGGCGCGGCTCCCGCCGGCCGGGGCACCGAGCGCTTCCAGCAGTTCATCGCCGGCAAGCCGGACGCCTACGGCAAGGCGAAGATGGCGACATTCCCGCTACTCGCCGCCGGCGGCACGGCCGTGCCGGAGGGCAGCGCCGACGTCGTCCTCACCTTCCGCAACGTCCACAACTGGATGGGCTCGGAAGGCGCGCAGCCGGTGGCGCCCGAGGCCTTCCGCCAGATCTACCGGATGCTCAAGCCGGGCGGCGTGCTCGGCATCGTCGACCACCGCCTGCCGGAAAGCGCCGATGCCGCGCGCGAGCGGTCGAGCGGCTATCTTAAGACATCGACCGTGCGGCGCCTGGCCGAGGAGGCCGGCTTCCGCTTCGTCGCCTCCTCAGAGGTCAATGCCAATCCGAAGGACACGGCCGACTGGGCCGACGGCGTGTGGACGCTCCCGCCGGTGCTTCGGAAGGGCGACGTCGACCGCGACAAATATCTCGCCATCGGCGAGAGCGACCGCATGACGCTGAAGTTCGTGAAGCCGGCGACGGCCAACGCGATCATGCGCTAAGGATTTTTCCCCGCCAGAGTCACCGTTCGTTTCGAGCGAAGTCGAGAAACATTGGCCGGGAGCAGAGCGCTTCTCGACTTCGCTCGAAGCGAACGGAGTGACTGATCAGCTCAAGTCGAAGCTGCCTTAGCGTTCGCTTTTGTGCACGCGGCCGTCCGCCATGACGAAGCCGACGCGCTTCAGCACGGTCACGTCCTGCAGCGGGTCGCCAGCAACCGCGATGATGTCGGCCTCCTTGCCGGGCTCGATCGTGCCGATCTCCCTGGCGAGGCCGAGCAGGTCGGCGGCGTTGACGGTGGCGGCCTGGATCGCGGTCGCCGGGGTCATGCCGTGCTTGACCATCAGCTCAAACTCGTCGGCATTGCGGCCGTGCTTGGAGACGCCGGCATCGGTGCCGAAGGCGATCCTGACCCCGGCCGGCACCGCCTTGCGCAGCGCGTCGCCGGTGATGCTGATCCGCCAGTCGATCTTGGCGCGGACGTCCGGCGGGTAGGCGTTGGGATTGGCGGCGATGCGCTCCAGATAGCCGTTCACCGTCGACAGCGTCGGCACGTAGTAGGCGCCGGTCTGCTTGAAGAGACGGATGCCCTCCGCGTCGAGCAGGGTGCCGTGCTCGATCGAATCCGCGCCCGCCCGCAGTGCGGTCACGATGCCATCAGCGCCGTGGGCGTGGACCGCCACCTTCTTCCCGTAGAGATGAGCGGTGTCGACGATCGCCTTGGCCTCGTCGTCGAACATCTGCTTGCCAAGGCCCGCGCCGATGCGGCTGTTGACGCCGCCGGTGGTGGCGATCTTGATGACGTCGACGCCGCGGCCGATCTGCCGGCGCACGACCTTGCGGCACTCCTCCGGACCGTCGCAGAGATTGTCGTGCGGAATGGCCGCGTGCAGGTCCTCTTCGACGCCGAGCCGTGCGTCCATATGCCCGGAGGTGGTCGAGATCGACTGACCGGCATCGACGATCCGGGGACCCGTCGCCCAGCCGCGGGCGATCGCGTCGCGCAGCGCCAGCGTCCCACCGGGATCGCCCAAATTGCGGACGGTCGTGAAGCCCGCATTCAACGTCTTCTGCGCGTTCCAGAGCGTCTCGTAGGCGCTCAGCTCCTCGCTCTCGGTGAAGCCAGCAATCAGGCCCTCATTGCCTGCCCGATCGGAGTCGAGATGGACGTGGCTGTCGATCAGGCCCGGCAGCACGAACCTGTCGGACAAGTCGATCAGCGTCGCGCCCGCCGGTGCGGGGACGTGACCGTCCCGCACCTCCGCGACGCGCCCGTTGCTGACGATGATCGTGGACGGCCCGCGCGGTGCCCTACCCGGCCGGTCGAGCAGCTGACCGGCATGGATGACGGTGACTTGCTGAGGCTGGGCCTGAGCAGCGGCTGCAGCCGGCATAACGGCCGCGACGCCGGCGAGAAAGGCAATCAAGCGCATCGAAGCGTCCCCTTTTTGCGCCAGCCTATTGCCGCGGCGCGGGAATGCAACGCCTCTACTTGGCGAGCTTCTCGACCTTGGCCTGGAGATCGGCGAGCTGCGCCTTCAGCCGCTCGATCTCGTCGTCTGGCGCCTTGGCCGGGGCGGGCTCCGCCTTGGCGCCCTTGCCGGCCGAAGCGGCGGTGAACAGATCCATGTTGCGCTTGGCGAGATCGGCGAAGGGGCCGCCAGCCAGCGCGCCGGCCATGGCGTCGCGGAACTGGGTCTGGTTGCGCTGGAATGCGTCGAGCGAGGCCTCGAGATATTGCGGCACCATCGCCTGCATGGAATCGCCGTACATCGCGATCAGTTGCCTGAGGAAGTTGACCGGCAGCATGGTCGTGCCGCGCGCTTCCTCCTCCATGATGATCTGGGTGAGGACGTTGTGGGTGATGTCCTCGCCGCTCTTGGCATCGACCACTTTGAACTCGCGCTTCTTGCGCACCATCTCGGCAAGATGCTCAAGGGTGATGTAGGTCGAGCTTTCAGTGTTATAGAGCCGCCGGTTGGCGTATTTCTTGATGATGACGACGTCGTCGCCAGCGGGCGCGGAGGCCATGGACAGTCCCCAGAATGACGTGGATTCGGCCCTAACACCAAAGCTTGCCGCACCGCAACACAAGCCCCGGCCGTTAACCCTCTTCCTGGAAATGCTGCGCAGCGAGACCGCAGCAGAGCCGCAGCGCATGGCGCGTGCTTTGGCCGGTCTGCGCGCGTATCAGGATGCCCCCCGAGAGCCGCCGCCGGAACCGATGCCGATCGTCGAGAGCGCCTGCGGAGCAATGCTACGCGACTATGGCGGGAGCGGTCCCGCAGTCCTTTTCGTGCCGTCGCTGATCAACCCGCCCAACGTGCTCGACCTCGGTGATCGTTCGCTTCTGCGCTGGCTTGCCGGCCGCGGGCACCGGGTGCTGATGCTCGACTGGGGCTGGGACGCCGAGGCCAGGCGCGGCATGGACATCGCGGATCATGTCGAGAAGATCGTCGTGCCGCTGGCGCGCGACCTCGGCGAGCCTCCTTCCCTCGTCGGCTATTGCCTCGGCGGCACGATGGCGATCGCGGCGGCTGCGCTCACGCCGCTACGCAGCGTCGCCGCCATAGCCGCGCCTTGGCGCTTCTCCGGCTTTCCGGGTGAGGCGCGGGCGATGCTCGCCGATCTCTGGCGTCGCTCCGAGCCAACCGCACACGCTCTCGGCGTGCTGCCGATGGAGGTGCTGCAGAGCGCGTTCTGGAGCCTGGATCCGACGAGGACCGTGGCCAAGTTCGAAGCCTTCGGTGAAATGAAGCCGGGGAGCGCAGAGGCCCGCACCTTCGTCACACTGGAGGATTGGGCGAATGATGGCCCGCCGATCAGCGAGGCGGCCGCCCGGGAGCTATTCGAGAGCTTCTTCTGCGAGGACCTGCCAGGCCGCGGCGCGTGGAGCGTCGGCGGCGTGAAGGTCGATCCCGCGGCCCTCCCCTGCCCGCTCCTCAACATCGTTTCGAACAGCGACCGGATTGTGCCGGCGGCCACGGCGGCGCCTGCCGGTGAACGTCTCGACCTCTCCCTCGGCCATGTCGGCATGGTCGTCGGCAGACGCGCGAAGGAGGTGCTTTGGGAGCCGCTGGAGCACTGGCTTTCCCGCTCCCGCTCTAGCTGATAGGGGCTCGCCCGACCCCTTGCCCCAGGAGACCGCCGCCATGACCGAAGTCGTCATCACCGCCGCCAAGCGCACCCCTGTCGGCGCCTTCCTCGGCTCCTTCGTCGGGACACCGGCCCACGAGCTCGGCCGCGTTGCCATCGAGGCGGCGCTCGCCCAGGCCGGGGTCGCTCCCGAGGACGTGTCCGAAGTTATCCTCGGCCAGGTGCTGACCGCCGCCCAGGGCCAGAACCCGGCCCGGCAGGCCTCGATGGCCGCCGGCGTTCCCAAGGAAGTGCCGGCCTGGGGCCTCAATCAGGTCTGCGGCTCCGGCCTGCGCGCCGTCGCCGTCGCCGCCCAGTCGATCATCGCGGGCGACGCCAAGGTCGTCGTCGCCGGTGGTCAGGAAAGCATGAGCCTTTCCGCCCACGCCCAGAACCTGCGCGGGGGCACCAAGATGGGCAATCTCGAGTTCGTCGACACGATGATCAAGGACGGGCTCACCGACGTCTTCAACGGCTACCACATGGGCATCACGGCCGAGAACCTGGCCGAGCAATATCAGATCACCCGCGACCAGCAGGACGAGTTCGCCTGCGCCTCGCAGAACAAGGCCGAGGCCGCCCGCCGCGAAGGCCGCTTCCGTGACGAGATCGCCCCGGTGACTGTGAAGGGCCGCAAAGGCGACACTATCGTCGAGCAGGACGAGTTCATCCGCGAAGGCGTTCAGGTGGCGAGCCTCGCCGGCCTGCGCGCCGCCTTCAAGAAAGAGGGCACCGTTACCGCCGGCAACGCCTCCGGCCTCAACGACGGCGCGGCCGCCCTGGTGCTGATGAGCCGCGAGGATGCCGAGCGCCGCGGCGCGAACGTCATCGCCCGCATCAAGAGCTTCGCCTCGGCCGGCGTCGATCCGTCGATCATGGGCATCGGCCCCGTCCCCGCCTCGCGGCGCGCGCTCGAGAAGGCCGGCTGGGACATCAGGGACCTTGACCTCATCGAAGCCAACGAAGCCTTCGCCGCCCAGGCGCTGGCGGTCGGCAAGGAGCTCGGCTGGGATGCGGAGCGCGTCAACGTCAACGGCGGTGCGATCTCGATCGGCCACCCGATCGGCGCCTCGGGCGCGCGCGTCCTCACCACCCTCCTTTACGAAATGCAGCGCCGCGACGCGAAGAAAGGCCTCGCCACCCTCTGCATCGGCGGCGGCATGGGCATCGCACTCTGCGTAGAGCGGTAGCGGCCAGAGCCTCTTATGTGGCAAAATTGCTACAGCGGAGACTGAATACTATCTGAACGGTTCGGCCCGGCTTGTGCCGAGCCGGAGCCCCGTTAGGAGGGCTCGCAGGGATGACATACTGACCAGGGATGCATCCCCAATGCCCAAATCACGTTTGTTCTGCACGAGCGCGTTGCGTTCGGCTTCCTTCCGCTCTGCCGTTGCTTTCGGAGCCGTGCTCGCCTGCGTGACGCCGGCTCACGCCCAGGACACGACTGCCGATCCTCCCGAGACCCTGCAGAGCGAGCAAGAGGTCGAATCCGGCGAGGACGCGAACGTCGGAGCGCAGGGCGAGTCTGCAGAGGGCCAGTCGATTACCGTCACGGGTTCGCGCATTCGCCGCCCGAACCTCGACTCGGCGGTCCCGGTCACCTCGATCGGCGGCGACGAATTTATCCAGCAGGGCGACACCAACGTCGGCGAGACGCTGAACGAGCTGCCGCAGCTTCGCAGCACCTTCTCTCAGCAGAACCCGTCCCTCGGCATCGGCATCGCCGGCCTCAACCTGCTCGACCTTCGCGGCCTCGGCACCTCCCGCACCCTGGTGGTGGTGAATGGTCGCCGTCACGTCGGCGGCGATATCCGGAACAACGCCTCCTCGACCGACATCAACACCATCCCGAACGATCTGATCGAGCGGGTGGATATCGTCACCGGCGCGCAGTCGGCGATCTACGGTTCGGACGCGATCGCGGGCGTGGTCAACTTCGTCCTGCGTCGCGATTTCGAGGGCCTGCAGGTTCGCGGCAATGCCAGCATCGCGGAGGAAGGCTACGGCGCCGAGCAGTTCGTCTCGGCGATGTATGGCCAGAATTTCGGCGGCGGCCGCGGCAACATCACCGTGCAGGGCGAATATGCGAACCAGGCCCGGCTGTACGGCAGGGAGATCCCGCGTTACCGCCAGGTGGACGGCCATGTCGTGGTCGACGTGGATCCGGCCGGCAGCGACAACAATCCCGATCGTACTTTCGTGCGTGACGTGCGGAGCGCGACCATCCACCGCTACGGTCTGGTTCCGGTGACCCAGCTGGTCGGCGGCGGCGCGCCGTGCGGCACCAGCACCAGCCTGCCAATCAACCCGACCCCGAACAATGCCGGCGCGACTCAGTCGCCGGCGCCGTTCAACTGCACGTTCATCTTCGATCGTGACGGCCGCCTGGTTCAGCAAAACGGCACGCGCATCGGCACCACCATCAACGGCTCCTATCTCGGCGGCAATGGACAGACGGGACGTGAAGAAACCATCCTCTCGATCCTGCCGCGCACGGAGCGCTACGCCGCCAACCTGCTCGCGCATTACGAGTTCAGCGAGGCCGCGGAAGCCTTCCTGGAAGCCAAGTATGTCCGCATCAACGTGGCCGGCAACAATGCCGGTGCGACCTTCACTCAAGGCGGCTCGTTCGATGCGGTGCGCGAGCGCATCCGCCTCGACAATCCGTTCCTGAACCCTGCGGATCGAGAGACGCTGCGCGCGGCGTTCCTCGCTTCGGGCTGCGATCCCACCATCACCGGCGCGGCCTGCACCTCCACCACCGCGACCGGCGCCGCCAGCGGCACTCGGCTGTCGGCGGCGGAGATCGCGCAGATCAACGCCGGAACGTACCGATTCGTGATTGGCAAGCAGTTCGTCGACCTTGGCGTTCGCGACCAGATCTTCAAGCGTGAGACCTACCGCATCGTCGGCGGCCTGCGCGGCAAGTTCAATGACGACTGGAGCTACGAGATCTCCGCCAATTACGGCAGGTTCGAGGAGAACCAGTTCAGCCAGGGTTATGTCGACCGGCAGCGTTTCCTGCTGTCGCTCGATGCGGGCATCGATCCGGCGAACCCGGCCGCAGGCGTCCAGTGCCGAGCCAAGTTCGATCCGGCGGCGCGCACTCCCTTCAGTTCCGCAACCCTGCAGCCCGAGCAGAATGCCTTCATCGCGGCGCGTCTTCAGGCCGATATCGACGCCTGCGTCCCCTACAATCCGTTCGGCGTCGATCGCCCCGGCAATGCGGCGGCTGCGGACTATTTCGTGGCGAGCACCCGCGACCGCGCCGAACTCGAGCAGTTCGTAATCTCGGGCTTCGTCTCGGGCGACACGAGCCAGTTCTTCGAGCTTCCAGGCGGCGCCCCTCGCTTCGCCATTGGCGGCGAGTATCGGCGGGAGAAGGCCCTCTATGACGACGACACGCTCGACGTCATGGCAGTGACCAACAACGTCGTGCTTGGCGATGCCAATCCCGACGCGATCGAGGTCAAGGAAGGGTTCGCCGAGCTTCAGCTGCCGCTGCTGGCCGACACGCCCTTCTTCGAGGAGCTGACGATCACGGGCGCCGGCCGCGTTTCGGACTACAGCACGATCGGCACGGTCTACGCCTATAATGCGGGCATCGAGTGGGTGCCGGTCCGCGATATCCGCTTCCGGGCCAATTACGGCCGCTCGGTCCGTGCGCCCAACGCGCGGGAAAGCTCGTTCCCGATCGTCCCGAATTTCGCGCCCGGCTTCGTCGACCCCTGTTCGGGCAACGGCCTCGGTGCGGGATCGGCGACGCGCGCCGCGAACTGCCTGGCCGATCTCGGGCCGGAGCTGCTGGCCAACCTCGCAACCCTGGGCGCGCCGTCGCTTCCGGTGATCACCGGCAGCAACCCGAACCTCAACGAGGAGAAGTCGGACTCCTACACCGCCGGCGTCGTTATCCAGCCGCGTTTCATCCCGGGTCTTTCGCTCAGCGCCGATTATTTCGACATCACCGTCAAAGACGTGATCGTCACGCTGGGCGGGCAGCAGATCGCGAACAACTGCTACGACTCACCGACGCTGGACAATCCCTTCTGCCCGCTGTTCGAGCGCTTCCGCGGTCCTGGCACTGGCCCGACGCAGGAGACACCGGGTCAGATCCTCGGCGGATCGCTGCTCCAGTCCGGCCTGAACTTCGCGGCTCGCAAGCGCCGCGGCGTCGACGTCGACCTCGGGTACCGCACCGATCTCGGCGCCAATACCCGCCTCAACACCAACCTGATCTACGTCCACAATTTCCAGATCACCGACTTCCAGGATCCGCAGCGCCCCGACTTCGCGGACGTGATCCTGGGCGAGCTCGGCGATCCCAAGGACGAGTTTCGGTGGGACACCGACCTCACCTTCGGGGATTTCACCTTCGGCTATCAGCTGAGGTATATCGGCCCGATGTTCGTGAACACGTTCGAGGACGTGAACTCGGCCAACGGCAACCCGCCGGAGAACGCGGATTATGCGACCAACCTGCGCACTCCGGAGACATTCTACCACGCCATCCGCTTCGAGTGGAACATTCCGGACGTAAACGGCCGTCGTGACGGGCTCCGGTTCTACGCGGGCGTCGACAATCTCCTGAACACGTTCCCGCCCTACGGCATGACGGGAACCGGAGACTTCGGCGCGGGCAATGACCGAGCCACTCCGTCTCGCGCAGCTATCTTCGAGACGCAGGGCCGCACCTTCTATGCGGGCTTCAGGGCGAGGTTCTAAGAGCAACGGAGAGCGGGCCGGAGCTAAGCTCCGGCCCGCTCTTCCTCCTGTCGACGCCTGAGTCCGCAGCCGAAAGGCGAGCGTCCATTCATCCCGATCGGCCAGCAGGCTTCGACTGCTCAAAGTTACGGCTGGACGCCGGTTTTGATCGGTAGGGGACCAGTCTTCGCGCTGTTGCAGAAAAGTTACAGGCGCTGAATATTCGATGAACGTACGGTCAGCTTCCCTTGAACCGACGGCCTTCCCGTAGGAGGCGGGGCACTGCACGCCGCACTCGTGGCCTCGCAAAGGGATGATTAGGGATGAGAAAATTTGGGCTGCTCGGCTCGAGCGCGTTGCGCTCGGCTGTTTTCATTGGTTTTGCGGCGACGTTCGCGACCGGCGCCATGGCGCAGGATACCGCCTCCACCGCACAGGATCCGCCTGAGACGCTGCAGAGCGAAGCGGAAGTCGAATCCGGCCAGGATGCCACCTCCGGTGCGCAGGGCGAATCGGCCGAAGGTCAGGCGATTACCGTCACCGGCTCGCGCATTCGCAGGCCGAACCTCGAATCGACCATCCCGATCACGTCGATCGGCGGCGAAGAATTCTTCCAGCAGGGTTCCACCAACATCGGTGAAACGCTGAACGAGCTGCCGGCGCTTCGTAGCACCTTCGCGCAGTCCAACCCGGGCCTCGGCGTCGGCATCGCCGGCCTCAACCTGCTCGACCTTCGCGGCCTCGGCACGCAGCGCACCCTGGTGCTGGTCAACGGCCGCCGTCACGTCCCGGCGGACATCCTCAACAACGCCGTCTCGCCCGACGTCAACACCATCCCGAACGATCTCATCGAGCGCGTCGACGTGGTGACCGGCGGCAACTCGGCCATTTACGGTTCTGACGCGATCGCGGGCGTCATCAACTTCATCCTCCGTCGCGACTTCGAAGGCCTGCAGATCCGCGGCAACGCCGGCATCTCCGAGCAGGGCTATGGCGGCAACCAGTATGTCTCGGCCATGTACGGCATGAACTTCGCCGACGACCGCGGGAATGTCACGCTGCACGGCGAATATGCCAACCAGCGCCGCGTCTTCACCTCCGATGTTCCGTTCCTCCGCCAGAACGACGTCCTGTCTGTCGTCGACGTCGATCCGGCGGGCTCGCCAAGCGGCAGCGACGGCGTTCCCGATCGCGTTTTCGTTCGCGACGTCCGCGCGCGCAACATCAATCGGTTCGGCCTTGTCCCGATCGCCCAACGGCCGGGTAGCGCGGCCTGCGGTCAGGCGATCACCGCGACCGGCACGAACGGTGCGCCGTTCAACTGTCTCCTGCTCTTCAACCCGACCGGCACGCTGACGCCTGTCGTGGAAGGCAGTCCGTTCGGCTCCAGCCAGATCGGCGCCAGCGCCGGCGGCGGTAATCTCCAGACCGGCCGTGAGCGCGGCTTGTTCTCGGTGTTGCCGGGCTATGAGCGCTACAACGCCAACCTGCTCGCGCATTTCACCTTCTCGGACGCGCTCGAAGCGTTCGTGGAAGCGAAATATTCACGCGTGAACGTGCTGGGATCGAACCTCGGGCCGTTCGGCATTCAGGGTATCACCGGCCAGTTCGACACGCGCATTCGCCCGCGTCTCGACAACCCGTTCCTCGACCCTGCCGCTCGTCAGACGATCGCCAACGCGATCCTGGCGTCCAATTGCGTGCCCTCGATCAACGCACCCTGTCCGAACCAGACCAATGTCGGAACGGCGGAGGCCCCGGTGTTCATTACGGGCAACCTGACGGACGCGCAGCGTGCGCAGATCGCGGCGGGCACCTTCCGCTTCCCGATCCTTCGCAACATCGGCGACATCGGCGCGCGTGACGAGAAGTTCAAGCGCGAGACCTACCGCATCGTCGCCGGCATCCGTGGCAGCTTCAACGACGACTGGAGCTACGAGCTCTCCGGCAATTACGGCCGGACCGAGGAGTTCACGCAAGCCCAGGGCTTCGTCGACGTCCAGCGCTTCCAGCTGGCGCTCGACTCGGGCATCAACCCGACCACGGGGGCGATCGAATGCCGCGCGAAGTTCGATCCGGCTTCTGCCACTGGATCCGTCTTCGGAGACCCTGCCCGGCTTGCGGCCGACATCGCCGCCTGCGTGCCCTACGATCCGTTCGGCGCGAATCCGGAGCAGAACCGGTTGGCAGGCGAGTATTTCCTCGCCTCTCCCACTGTCGAAGCTCACATCGAGCAGATCGTGATTTCGGGCTTCATGTCTGGCGACTCGAGCCAGCTGTTCGAACTGCCCGGCGGCCCGATCCGCTTCGCGCTCGGCGCCGAGTATCGGACGCAGGAGTCGTTCTATGCCCAGGACGAGTTCTCGGCCTCCGGCACGACCAACTATCTGTCGCTCGGAACCTTCGATCCTCCCAAGTTCGAGGTGAAGGAGGCCTTCGGCGAGCTCCAGATCCCGATCCTGAGCGATACGCCCTTCTTTGAAGAGCTGACCGTCTCGGGTGCGGGCCGCGTCGCCGACTATAAGGGCGCAACGGGCACGGTCTTCGCCTACAATGCCGGCGTTGACTGGGCACCGATCCGCGACGTCCGTTTCCGTGCAAATTACGGCCGCGCCATCCGCGCTCCGAACCAGACGGAAACGTTCGGCGAGTTGATCCCGAATTTCGCGCCTAACTTCAGCGATCCCTGCGCCTCCAACAATATCGGTGCGGGCACCCAGTTCCGTGGCCCGAACTGCCAGGCTGCTATTGGCGCCAACCTCGGCAACATCAGGACCAATGTTCGGTCGCTGGAGGTGCTGAGCGGCGTCAACCCGAACCTGCGGGAGGAGACTTCGGACTCGCTCACGATCGGTGCGGTGATCCAGCCGCGCTTCGTCCCCGGCCTGTCGCTTTCGGTCGATTATTACAAAATCGAGGTGGATAACGTTATCGCGGCGGCGACTGCGCAGCAGATCGTCAACGGATGCTACGACCAGCCGACCCTGGACAACCAGTTCTGCGCCTTGTTCGAGCGTTTCCAGGGCCCCGGCTCCGGTCCGTTCAGCGAGGCTCCGGGCGAGGTTCTGGGCAACACTCTCATCCAGGCTCCGCTCAACTTTGCGAGCCGCGTGAGAGAGGGCATCGACTTCGAGGCGGCCTACCGCACGACCTTGATGGAAGATATCCGGTTCGACTCGCGGATCATCTATTCGCACGGGCTTACGAACAGCAACTTCCAGAACCCGAACGACCCGACCTTCGAAAATCGACTGCTCGGAGAACTGGGCGATCCGGTGGACGAATTCCGGCTCGACCTGGATTTCACCAAGGGTGAGTTCACCTTCGGCTATGAGCTGCGCTACATCGGTCCGCAGTGGGTCAACTTCTACGAGGACTTCAACAGCCTCAACGGTCTGCCCCCGCAGGACGCCGATTACGCGGATATCCAGAAGTATCCGGAGGTCTTCTATCACGACGTCCGCTTTGACTGGAAAATCAACAACGAAGGTGGAATCGGTCGCGACCTTAATTTCTTCGTCGGTGTCGATAACATCTTCAACCGGAACCCCCCGTTCGGCCTGACGGGCACCGGTGCGGGCAGCGCGATCTACAGCATCCGCGGCCGCAACTTCTACGGTGGCTTCCGCGCTCGCTTCTAAGCGACGCAGAAATCGCATCTGGGGCCGGAACGATGTTCCGGCCCCTTTTTTTGTGAGTTCCATCAAACCGGTAGCCCCGGTTGGCGAGGCGAAGCCGGAGCGCTAGGGGCGAGTCTCGGCTATGGCTAAATTCCAATCCGACGATCCGCAGGTGGCGCAGGTCCGGCAGTTGCTGCAGCAAGCGTCCGCATCCGGAGCCGCCGACGCCATGCTGAGGGCGGGAGCGGCTGCCTTGCGGGCCGGGACCTATGTCGATGCCCTGAAACCGGTGAGGGACGCACTTCGCTCACATCCTGACGACCCTCGCTTGTGGCAGCTCCTGGGACTGCTCAACCGCAACCTGGATGATCTCGCCTCGTCGATTACGGCCTTCACGACCGCGGCTGAGCTCGCCCCCAAAGACGGGATGATCGCCCAGGGCCACGCCGCCGTCCGTTTCGAAGCGGGCCTGCCGGCTGCCGACTTCTTCGAGCGGGCGATCCGCCTCTCCCCGGCCGACCCAAAGCTTCGCTTGCAGCATGCAGCCGCTCAGCTCGCTGAGGGTCAGGGCGGGTTGGCGATTGCGAGGCTCCAGGAGGAGTTGCAGCGAAACCCCCACTGGGTAGAGGGACATTCAGCACTGGCGCGCGTCCGCTGGATGCGCGGCGAGCAGGATGCTTTCACCGACAGTTTCGAGCATGCCGTGCTCGCTCTCCCGCGGGATGTGGCACTGTGGCGGGCCTATATCGAAACGCTCATCCATGATCATCTCCACCAGCGTGCCCTCTCCGTCATAGCGCGGGCGCGATCTGCCGCAGGGCCCCATGAGAGCTTTGACGCGGCTGAAGCGATCTCAATGACGGAATTGGGAGAGCTTGAAGCCGCGGGTCAGCTGTTCCGGAAGCTCGCGCCTCTGAAGGGCGTCTCCCTCATCGTGCACTATCTTCGCTACCTGCTCCGCGCCGGCCGGGTGAAAGAGGCGGCGGACATCGCAGAAAAGAGTGCCCCGCGGGATCCGAGCCACCAGATCTGGCCCTATCTTTCGATCGGCTGGCGGTTGCTGGGCGACGCCCGCTGGGAATGGCTGGAGTGCGATCCGCGCTTCATCGGCGTCTATGACATAGCGGACAGGCTCCCGCCCCTCCCCGCCCTCTCCGAACGCCTTCGGGGGCTTCACCGCGCCAGTCATCAGCCGCTGGATCAGTCGCTGCGCGGTGGCACCCAGACAGAGGGCCACCTCTTCCCACGCATCGAAGCCGAGATCAGGATGCTGCGGCAGGCAGTGGTCGGGGCGGTGGAAAGGCACGTCGCCCAGCTGCCGCCGCCGCAACGCGGGCACCCGCTGCTGGTGCAGCGGCGGGCGCCGATCGCCTTCGCCGGCTCCTGGTCGGTGCGGCTGACCGGCGGCGGACGGCATGTCGAGCATGTCCATCCCGCCGGCTGGCTCAGTTCGGCCCTGTATATCGCCCTGCCCGGCGAACAGGAGCGCGGGCCCGGCGACGCGGGATGGCTGAGCCTCGGGGAGGTCAAGGAGCTCGGCATCGACCTGCCGCCGATCCGGCTCATCGAGCCGAAGCCGGGGCGGCTCGTGCTGTTCCCCTCGACCATGTGGCACGGCACGCGGCCGTTCGAGGCTGGAGAGCGGCTGACCGTGGCTTTCGACGTGAAGCGGCCCGGCTGAAGCACGATCTCGCCCGCGCAAAAAGCCAGAATTTGTGGCGGAGGCGGCTCACTCTTTTTAAGGTTGCGTGATGCAGCTCAGCAATCAGCAAGCGGAACGTCTCGTCAGGGAGGGCGTCGACGCGCTCCGCCAGGGTCAGACGAAAGATGCGCGGAGCCGCTTCGAGACGGTGACGCAGACGGGCCGAGCCAATGGCCAAATCTGGCTGCTGCTCGCTGCGGCATGCCGCGCTGAGGAGGATCCGGCCGCCGAGGAAGCTGCCCTCGACAAGCTGCTCGCCCTGGAACCGCGGCTCGTGCGCGGACTCGTCATGAAGGGCGACTGTCGCTTCAAGGCAGGCGACGAGCGTGCGGCGCTCGGCTTCTACAAGAGCGCACTGCTGGTTGCCGATGGCCAGCAGCTCCCCAACGACCTCCTGGGCGAGCTGCGGCGGGCGGAGGCCGCGGTGCAGCAGATGGAGGCGCGCGTCTCCGAGCAAAGGGAGAGCTCGCTTTCGGCGCGGGGGCTGCCGCCCGAACTCCGAAGCCCGCGGTTTCAGCAGTCGCTCGACATCCTCGCAGGCCGCAAGCGCATCTACGCGCAGGAGCCGACCGCCTATTTTTTCCCCGGTCTGCCGCAGATCCAGTTCTACGATCCTGGAGAGTTCAGCTGGGCCGAGGCCGTCGAAGCCGCCACACCGGCGATACGGCAGGAAATCGAGGCGCTGTTGGCGGAAGGGACGCGCGGGTTCCGTCCCTATATCCAGAGCGACACCAATCGGCCGCGGCTCGACGAAAACCGCCTCCTCGACAGCAGCGACTGGAGCGCTCTCTTCCTCTGCGAGAATGGCAGGATGTCGGAGGAGGTCATCGCGCGATGCCCGCGCACGTGGGAAGCAGTGCAGGCGGCGCCGCTGCCCCGCATTAACAACTCGCCGACCGCGATGTTCTCGCTGCTCCGGGCTGGCGCGCGCATCGCCGCGCATACCGGCATGCTGAACACCCGGCTGACCTGCCACCTTCCCCTCATCGTGCCCGAGAAATGCGGCTTTCGCGTCGGCAACGAGGTGCGGGAGTGGGAGGAGGGCAAGCTCCTCATCTTCGACGATACGATCGAGCATGAAGCGTGGAACGAGAGCGATCGGGATCGCGTGGTGCTGATCTTCGACATCTGGCGGCCCGAGCTCAGCGAGCAGGAGAAGCGCGAAGTCGGACTGCTCCTGGCAGGCTCCGCTATCGAATAGCCGCTGTTTCCCCCCTCAGGAGAAGGTGAAGTTCACCTGGGCGGGGTTGGCGTTGCCGTCGAAGGCGTGCTGGCGATGCGGCCCGTCCCGGTCGACCCAGTGCAGGAACAGGTGCGCGGACCAGCCGTTCGGGTTCGGCGTCATCCGTCCGTGACGATGGTTCACGCCCTGGTAGAGGACCGCGTCGCCGACGGCCATCGCGAGGGATCCATAAGGTTCGGACCCGAAATCTTCCTCGACGCGGGATGACGGTTCGACATGCTCCTTGCCGATCTGCAGGTCCCACGGCTCGCCGTCGCTATAATCCAGCGTCAGCGAGAGGCTGTGCTCGCATGAATAGCGGTCCGAATGCACGCGGCAGACGTCGCCCTCGCGATAGACGCGGAAATAATCGTAGGTCGGGAGCAGCTCGCGGCCAACGATATTGCTGACGATCGGCGTCAGGCCCCACAGGAAGAAGAGCATCGGCTTGTAGTGATGGCCGTAGACCTCGAACGCCGCGCGGCGCAGCAAATTGGGATGGTTCTGCACGCGGCTGAGCGGGATCGGATCGGGGCCCATGTCCTGCTTGAGGCCCGTAAGGAACGCCTGCGCGACCTCGGCCGGGATCAGCCCCTGCAAATGCGCGTAGCCGTCCTCATGATAGTTCCCGATCACCTTCATGCCGGATCGGCTAATCTCCCGCCACGCCGAGCGCAAGCAGGTGAGCGGCGCATGCTGCCCCTGCCCCTTCTCTTCTGACTTCGGGCCGCCTAACCACGTCCGATGGCGACGAACGCGACGGTCAGGCAGGTGCAGGCGCTTCTCGACGCCCGGCGAGTGCCCGAGGCGGCCCGCCTGCTCGCCTCCTCCGCGCGAGCAGGAGACGTCGGCGCCACCATCGAGCTGGCGCAATGGTCGATCGCCGGCACGATCATCCCGCGCGACCTCAAGGCGGCCCGCACCCTGCTCGGCCAGGCAGGCGCGGCCGGCAATGAGGATGCCGCCCTGCTCCACGCCTCCTTTCTCGCAAGCGGCACGGGCGGCGAACTCGACTGGCCCGCCGCCGTCGATTCGCTCCGCGCGCTGAGGTCACGTTCGCAGCGTGCCCGTGCCCAGCTCAGGCTCCTCGATGCCATGGACCTCGACGAGCAAGGTTTTCCCGCGGCAACGCCCGAACCCCGGCCGCTGAGCGACAGGCCGTTGGTCTCGGCATGCCACGCCTTCGCCACACGCGACGAATTCGAGTATATCGGCGCCCTCGGGAGCCCCTTTCTCCAGCCTTCCTCAGTGGTCGACCCCGCGACCGGCCGCGTCGTCCCGCATCCGATCCGCACCTCGGACGGGGCGGTGTTCGGCGTCCATATCGAGGATCTCGTCGTCAGCGCGATCAATCGCCGGATCGCAGCGATGACGGGGACGGACTATAGGCAGGGCGAGCCCCTTCAGATGCTGCGCTACCAGCGCGGCGCCGAATATCGCGCGCATATGGATGCCCTGGCCTCGGAACCGAACCAGCGCATCCTGACCGTGCTGCTCTACCTCAACCAGGGCTATCAGGGTGGCGAAACCCAGTTCCCACGCACCGGCCTCTCCTTCCGCGGCAACACCGGCGACGCGCTCATCTTCCGCAATGTTACGGCAGACGGCCGCCCGGACCAGATGGCGCTGCACGTCGGTGCTCCGGTCACCGGCGGCACCAAGCTGATCGCCACCCGCTGGATCCGGCAGCAGGCCTTCCACTTCCCGCCGCCGCGGCCGCTTCTGCCAAGCTGCCCCTGAAGCCTCGGCTCAGGTCCAGCGCCGCTCGTGCCGCTTCCCGAGCGTCGTCAGCAGCTCATATTGCGAGAGCCCGGACTGCGCGGAGGCGCGGGCGAGATCGAAATCCAGCTCGATCCAGTCGCCTTCCGCCAGCTCCGGCGCGGAGTCGACGCAGATGGCGGTAAGGTCCATCGAGACGCGGCCGACGACCGGCGCGAAACCGTCGCCGATGCGGGCGCGTCCGCTGCCGGAGAAACCGCGCAGATAGCCGTCGGCATAACCGAGGTTGACGATCGCCAGCTCCATGTCCCGCTCGGCGGCAAAGGTCGCGTTGTATCCGACTGCGCCGCCGCTCGGCACGCGCCGCCGCTGGATGATCTGCGCCTCCAGCCGCACGACCTGACGAAGATGCCCCTCCGCCTCGGGACGTGGGATGCCGCCGTAGAGGGCGAGGCCCGGCCGCGTCAGATCAAACGCATAATCGGGGCCCAGACAGATGCCGGCGCTGTTGGCAAAGCTGAGGCGCCGCGCCTGCGTCCGCCCGGCGAGCGCCGCGAAGGCGTCCCGCTGCGCCCGGTTCATCGCCACGTCCTCGTCCGCGCAGGCGAGATGGCTCATCAGGGTCTCGATGCGCAGCCCCTCGAGCAGGCCGTCCTCGATGTCGCGCGGGGCCAGGCCGAGCCGGTTCATGCCGGTATCGACCATCACGTCGCAGGGCCGGTCCGGCGCCGTTTGGCGCCAGCGTGCGACCTGGAGCGGCGTGTTGAGGACCGGCCGCGCGGCCGAAACAGCGGCGTTGGGCACATCCTCCTCGGCCAGGCCGTGCAGCACCGACAGCGATGCGCCGTCGAGGATCGGCAGCAGCGGCTCGGCCTCGGTCCAGGTCGCGACGAAGAAGTCGCGACACCCCGCCTCACCGAGACGCTCGACAACCTCGATGGCGCCTAGGCCGTAGCCGTTCGCCTTCACCGCAGCACCGCAGGCCGCGGGTCCGCTCATCCGGGCGAGCCAGCGCCAGTTCGACACGAGCGCGGCACCGTCGATGTGCAGGCGAAGCGGGCTATGAGGTCGGGTCACGCGCTTGGTTAGACGGCGGCGCGCCGTCAGTGCAACTTCTTGCCGACCGTTTCCGGCAGCCAGATCAGGGTCACCACCAGCGCCAGCGCCACCACCGCGAAGGTATACCAGAGGCCCGAATAGGGGTCGCCGGTGCGGGCGATGATATACTGGCTTATCACCGGCAGGAATCCGCCGAAATAGCCGGTGCCTATGTGATAGGGGATCGACATCGAGCTGTAGCGGATGCGCGGCGGGAACAGCTCCGACAGCAAGGCCGCGACGGGTCCATAGGTCATACCGGAGAGGGCGCTGAGGGCCAGCACCCCGATCAGGATGACGAGGATTGCGGTGCCCTGCGGCTTCACCTTCTCGAAGCGGTAGCCGGCCTCCTCCAAAATCGGCTGGATCTGCTTGACGTCGGTGACCGCATGCGTCCCCTGCCCCACGCGCACCGTCAGGCCTTCGGCTGACGCCGCGCCGGACCGCGGTGCGAAGTGGTATTGCGCGCCGAGGCGAGTGAGCTCTCCGAGGGCCTGGCCGCAGAAATCCTTCTGCTGCTTGGCGAACGGATTGAACGCGCAGGCCTGCCGCTCGATCACGATCGGCGCGCGTGTCGAAGCGGCGGCGAGCTGCGGGTTGGCGGCGCTGCCGATCAGCCAGAAGATCGGGAAGAGCAGCAGCAGGGTCAGGGCATAGCCAATCACGATCGGCTTCTTGCGCCCGACCCGGTCCGACAGCCGGCCGAAGAGCACGAACCAGACGAGCCCGGCGCAGGCGCCGATCCCGACCAGGGTCTGCGCCATCGCATCCTCGACCTTGAGCGCGTTCTGGAGGATATAGAGCACCTGGAACATGGCCGTGTACCAGATCACGGTGAGCCCCGCGGCGATGCCGAACAGCGCGACGAACAGGCGGCGGCCGTTGCCCGGATAGGTGAAGGTCTCCTTCAGCGGATTGCGGGCGAGCTCGCCCTCCTCCTTCATCGCCTTGAACACCGGGCTCTCGGAAAGCTTGAGGCGCATCCAGAGCGAGACGGCGAGCAGCAGCAGCGAGAAGATGAAAGGGATGCGCCAGCCCCAGGCGTTCCACGCCTCGGCGCCCACCAGCGACTGAGTGCCGAGCACCACGGCCAGCGACAGCACGAAGCCGCCCGCCACGCTCGCCTGGATGAAGCTGGTATAGAAGCCGCGGTTTTCGTCCGGCGCATGTTCGGCCACGTAAATGGCCGCCCCGCCATATTCGCCGCCGAGCGCCAGTCCCTGCAAAATGCGCAGGAAAATCACGATCGCCGGCGCCGCATAGCCGATCGACGCGGCCGAGGGCACGAAGCCGACCGCGGCGGTGGCGAGACCCATCAGCGTGATGGTGACGAGGAACGTATATTTGCGCCCCAGCCTGTCGCCCAGATAGCCGAACAGCACCGCGCCCAGCGGGCGAAACCCGAAGCCGACCGCGAAACCGGCAAGGGAAAGCAGCAGCTCGATCGTAGGATTGCCGGCCGGGAAGAAGGTCCGCCCGACGATCGCCGCCAGCGTACCGTAGATGAAGAAGTCATACCATTCGAAGACGGTGCCGAGCGACGAAGCCGTGATGACGAGCCTGATGTCCTTCTTCGTCGGCTGATGCTCTCCCGTCGCGGCGATCGTGGCCACGGCCCCTCCCCTTTGTTTTGTGCGAGCTTACCAGTTAGCCATCGAGCGACAAGCGCCGAGGAGGATACAGATGATCGATCCAAACACTGCTTTCTCGCTGGCGAGCCTGCTTGCCCTCATCGCCTGGATCCCGCTGCTGATCGCGCTGTTCGTCCCGGCGATGAGGCGGCGGACATGGCAGGCGACGGGGCTGGCAGTGCCGGGCATTATCGCGATAGCTTATGTCGCGCTGATCGTGGCCGGCATCAAAGCCGCAGGCGGGACCGACTTCGGCTCCCTTGCGGAAATCCGCCGCGTCTTCGCCAACGATGCCGCGCTGGCCGCGGGCTGGCTCCATTATCTCGCCTTCGACATGGTGGTCGGCACCTGGATCGCGCGCGACGGCACGCGCCGCGGCATACCCGCATTGCTGCTGCTCCCCTGCGCCGTGATGACGTTTTTGTTCGGCCCTGCGGGCCTCCTCCTCTACCTGATCGCACGGACGAGCCTTGGCCGAAGCCCGGGCAATGAGGGTAGCGTGGCCTAGACCGCGAGGCGCAGCCTGCGGCTCAGTCGAGGCCCTCGCGCGACCGCTCCCAGTCGTGGCCGTCGAAGGCCCTCATGGTCACGCAGAGCCTGCCCGGATCGTCGAGCGCGTTGAGGTTCACGCTCCATGCCTCGGGGTGCGAGCGCGGCTGGTAGAAGCTCTTGATGCCGCAGACGCTGCAGAAGAGGTGGTTGGCGGCGCCTGTGCCGAAGCGATAGCTGGTCAGCGCCTGTTCGCCCGAGAGCAGCCGGAACCGCTCGTGCGGCACCGTGATATGCTTGAAGCCGGTCGCCGAGCAGATCGAGCAATTGCAGTCGAGCACCTCGACCTCATGCGGCACGTCCGCCTCGAACCGCACCGCCCCGCAATGACATCCGCCCGCTATGCGCATGGTCCCGCCTCTGATGCAGGGCGGGCACGAAATCTACCCCTGCGGGCGCAGGTCGCGCTCGATGATCTGATGCGCCCGCTCGAGCAGGATGCTGTCGCCCTCGTCCGGATCGGCGGCGGGAATGTCCTTCAGCGGGCGCGTATAGCCAGGCCGAAAGATCAACGCGTACAAGCGGTCGCTTTTCCGGAACCGAATGCCGTAGCCCTTGTGCGTCGCATCGAACTTCATCTCGCACGCGCGAATAGCGCGAAGAGCGGCGGGCGGGACATATCCCAAATGGGACATGGGCGCTTCACGTGCCGGAGATGGATGCCCGACGAGGATTCGAACCTCGATTGACGGAGTCAGAGTCCGTAGTCTTACCATTAGACGATCGGGCAGTGAGGCGCGCGAGATAGGCGGCGAGGCCTTGAGTGTCAACGCCGCCGCGGCCCCCGCTGCTTGCCCCACCGATGCCTTACGTGTAGCTTGGCCTCAGGTCAAAGGCGGCTCCCGTCGCCTCACGAGAACATAAGAGTGTAGAACGAGCATGGCGCAAGGTGCCGCCACGGCTCCGCAGGCCCCGGCACCGACGCCGGCCCATGCGGCCCCCGCCCGCCCCGAGCGGCGCTACAGTCCACGTCACACCTATGGCGCGCTCGATCTGGGCACCAACAATTGTCGCCTGCTCGTGGCTCGTCCGGTCGATGACGGCTTCGTCGTGGTCGACGCCTTTTCGCGCGTCGTCCGCCTCGGCGAGGGACTGGCCGGCAGCGGCCGCCTCAGCGATGCGGCGATGGACCGCGCCTTGTCCGCCCTCTCGATCTGCGCCGACAAGTTGAGGCGCCGCCGCGTCTCGATCGCGCGCTCGGTCGCGACCGAGGCCTGCCGCCGCGCCGTCAACGGCCGCGAGTTTGTCGAGCGTGTTTATCGCGAGACCGGCATCGCCCTCGACATCATCCCGCCCCAGGAGGAAGCGCGCCTGGCGATGCTCGGCTGCCACCGCCTGCTCGAGCCCGGCGACGGCCCCGCCCTCATCTTCGACATTGGCGGCGGCTCGACGGAGCTGGTGCTGGTCGACACGGACGGCGACGCCACGCCCCGCATCAAGAGCTGGTGGAGCGCGCCCTGGGGCGTCGTCTCGCTGACCGAAAGCGAAGGCCGCGACCATAAGGGCGCGGAGGAGCATCTCGCGGCCTATGTCCGCATGCGTGAGCGCGTGCGCCACGCCTTCCGCCGCTTCGCCGAACAGCTGCCCGGCGACAAGCAGGACCTGCGGCTGATGGGCACCAGCGGCACGGTGACGACCCTCGCCAGCGTCCATCTCGCCTTGCCGAGCTACGACCGCCGCGCGATCGACGGGCTGATGGTGCCGACGGAATCGATGCGCGAGATCAGCCGCATGATGTCGCGGATGACGCTGGAGGAACGCGCCGGCCTCCCCTGCATCGGCCTCGAACGCGCCGACCTGGTGGTTGCCGGCTGCGCGATCCTGGAGGCGATCATGGACATCTGGCCCGCGAGGATCCTTGGCGTCGCCGACCGCGGCATCCGCGAAGGCATCCTGCGCTCGCTGATGGCCCGCGACGGCCACAAGATATGAGCCAGGATCGCGGCCTCAGGACCCGCGTCAAGACAGCCAAGGGGCGCAAGGTCGGCTCGACCAAATGGCTCGAGCGCCAGCTCAACGATCCCTATGTGAAGCGCGCCAAGGCGGAGGGCTATCGCTCCCGCGCGGCCTACAAGCTGATCGAGCTCGACGAGCGGTTCGGCTTCCTGAAGGGCGTGCAGCGCGTCGTCGACCTCGGCATCGCGCCGGGCGGCTGGAGCCAGGTGGTACGCAAGAAGGCGCCCAAGGCGGTCGTCGTGGGCATCGACCTGCTGCCCACCGACCCGCTCGACGGCGTCGCCATCCTCCAGATGGACTTCATGGACGATGCCGCGCCCGAGCGGCTCAAGGAGGAACTCGGCGGCCCTGCCGACCTCGTCCTGTCCGACATGGCCGCGAACACTGTCGGCCATCCGCAGACCGATCATCTCCGCACGATGGCGCTGGTCGAAGCGGGCCTGCTATTTGCTACAGAAGTGCTGCGCCACGGCGGCGCCTATGTCGCCAAGGTGCTCGCAGGCGGCGCCGACAACGATCTCGTGGCGGCGCTCAAGAAGAACTTCGCAACGGTGAAGCACGCCAAGCCGCCCGCCAGCCGCAAGGGCTCGAGCGAATGGTATGTAGTGGCTCAAGGCTTCAAGGGACGCTCCGACGACTGATGGGCAGCACCAATTACCGCAGCACCTTCATCACCGCCGCAGCGGATTGTCCCGCCCAGATCGGCGAGGAGCCCACGAAAGGCATAGCGGGCATCCAGCATGCAATCCTCGCGCAGCGGCCGCCTTATTCGATGACCAGCGACGATCTGCTGTTCGAGGCTGAGAAACAGCGAAAGGGACTGGCGGGGACGACCGAGGAGCGTGAGGCATTCTTCGCCAAGCCCCAGGCCTGTCTCAGGGCATCTCCGCTGGCGAAGAGATTCGGCTGGGGCATCCACCACGATGCCGAAGAACGGATCGCGCTCGTTGCCCGCGGCAGCGAGGAATACGATCGTCTGGTCGCCAGCGAAGGACTCAAGATCGTCGCGGCGATGCGAAACAAACGCGCTGGCTGATCAGCTGCTCGAACGCGCTTCCGCGATCGCGGCCTTGAGCGCGTCATAGCCGACGGCGCCCTGCAGCACCTTGTTGCCGACCACGAAGGTCGGTGTGCCGGTCGCGCCGATGCCGCGGGCGAGTTCGTAATTCTTCTCGATCTCGCGGCGATATTCGGGCGAAGCATGGGCGTGCGCGACGCCGGCTCCAGTCGTGGCCGCAGCAACAGCGCCGGGCGTCGGGCGGCCCTGAGCGAACAGCCGGTCATGATAGTCGCGGAAACGTCCCTGGCTCGCGGCGGCTAGGCTGGCTTCCGCCGCGGCGAGGCTGTCCTGGCCCAGCACCGGCCATTCGCGCCAAACGACCTTGAGCTTCTTGTCCTCGTCGAGCAGCCGTTCGACGTCGGCATTGCTCTTGCGGCAGAAGCCGCAGGCATAGTCGAAGAACTCGACCAGCACGACGTCCGCATCCTTCGCCCCCGCCCAGGCTCCGCCGAACGGCGTCTCCAGCGCCTGCCGGTTCGCGTCCACCACCTTGGCGACCTCGCGATCCTGAAGGCGCCGCATCGCGTCGGGGAGGATCTCGGGATTGGCGAGGATATAATCGTGGACGATCGCCTCGATCTCGGCGCGCTCGCTGCGCGGCCCGAAACCGCTGCCGCCGGCGATCACCATGGCCGACGCCCCGATCAGGATCCCGCCCGCACCCGCGAGCAGGGCTGCACGATTCATCCTGCGCCCCCGCACGCGGTCACCGCTGGCACGCGCTTGTCGGACCGCTCGAGTTGCTTGGCGGTCGACTTGTCCTGCTCGAGCAGCGCGCGCGACGCCATTGCGATATCGGTGGCCCTCAGACACTCGCGCGTGCCCGGCTTCGCACCTGCCATCGCCATCCGCGCGCTGGCCATCGCCGCCATCGCATTGCCCTGCAGGCTGTGACGCTCAGCCGTCGCCAGCGCAGCCCCGGCGCGATCGCCTTCGCGGTCGTAGATGATGCCGAGCTGATACCAGGCGAACGGATTGCTGTTGTCACGGCCGATGGCCGAGCGGAGCACTTGCTTCGCCTCCTCGAAATTGGCGCTGTCCTCGGTCGAGATCAGGGCGTGCCCGAACAGGGCCGAGATGAGCGGTTGGTCCGGCGCAATCGCGATCGCCTGGCGAAGCGGTTCCAGCGCCTCCTTGGGCTTGCCGGATTCGAGCAGCACCTGGCCCTTGAGCTCGAGATAATAAGGATCGCGCGGATCGAGCTTGAGCAGGCCCTCTACCTCCGCATTGGCACGGTCGGGATAGGCGCTTTTGTGCCAGGCATAGGCCCGCGCATAACGGGCCGGGATGCTCTTGTCGGTCTCCGGATATTTGACGAGCGTCCGCTTCGGATCCTCGACGTAGCCGAACAATTTCGCCTTCACCCGCTGGAAGCGAGCCTCGAGCGCCGGATCGGTCGGCTTCTCCCAAGCGGGGTCTGCCTGGTAGAGATTTTCGAGCATCGCCATGCGCTCGCCGGTCAGCGGGTGGGTGCGCGCGTAGCTGTCCTCCTGCGGGATGGCGAGGCGGAACTCCTGGTTCTGCAGCTTCTCGAAAAAGGACAGCGATCCCTTGCCGCTGATCCCGGATTTGGTGAGGAAGCTCGCGCCGGCCTGGTCGGCCGCCGACTCCTGCACGCGGTTAAAGGCGAGGAACTTGCCGAGCGCGGCCTGCTGGCCGGCCGCCATGATGCCCGCCCCGGCCTCGCCCCCGCCCATCGCCATCGCAGCGGCGCCGAGCAGCACCGACAGCAGCATGATGCCGGTCGCGGTCTTGGCGCCCTCGCTGCCGCTGATCACGTGGCCGCCGGTGATATGCCCGAGCTCGTGGGCGATCACGCCCTGCACCTCGTTGGCAGTGTCGGCGGCGGTGATCAGGCCGGAATGGATGTAGACGATCTGCCCGCCGGCGACGAAGGCGTTGATCGACTTGTCGCCGACCAGCACGACCTGGACGTTCTCGGGCCGCAGACCCGCGGCCTCGATGAGCGGGCGCGACATGTCGCGGAACAGCGCCTCGGTCTCGGCATCGCGGAGGATCGACTGGGCCGCCGCGGGATGCAAGACCGCAGTGAAGCTCAAGGCGATCAGCATCGCCAGCCGGGCGAGCAGGTTGCTGATCCGGCGGCTCGGTCGGGAAGCTTCAGCCATGCGCACGCTTTTCTCCAACCGCGCCTGAACCCCCCATTAAGTCCTCCTCCCGCTCCCAAGCGGGAGGAGGATCAACATCTTAGCCGCCGAAGGTGCGCTGCCACCAGCCCCGGCGGGGCGGGCCGGCATCGCCTTCGTCGGCGGCGTCGTCCGCAGACGTGTCGCCGTTGCTCTCGCGGGCGAGCACGGGCGCTTCGGGTGAGGCAGGCTGGGCGGCGGCGGCTTCCACCGGCTCCGCAGCCTTGCGCCTGCGGCCGCGCGGCTTGGGCGGCTCACCGCCATCCTGATCGTTCGCCGCCTGCGGAGCCGCGCTCTCCTCCGCGGCCGGAGCCTCGGCATCCGCCTTGCGGCGCCGCGCCCGCTTCGGCTTGGGCGCCTCTTCTGCGACTTGCGGTTCGGGTTCGGGCTGAGCCGCAGCCTCGGGAGCGGGCGCCGCCTCGGATGCCGTTTCGGCGACCGGCGCAGTTACCGCTTCGGGCTGGACGTCCGATTTGCGGGCACGCGGGCGGCGACGGCCGCGCCGCGGCTTATCCTCGCCCTCCTCGTCCGGCTGAGGTTCAGGGGCAGGCGCTTCGCCGCCGGGCTCCTGATCGGCCTGAACCTCGGCCGCATCGGCCGCGACCTCCGCCTCGCCCTGCTCAGGACCGCCTTCTTCGCGGCCTTCGCCTTCCCTGCGCCGGCCGCCCCTGCGCCCGCGGCGGCGGCGGCGTTTGCGGCCGCGATCGCCTTCCTCGTCGGAGCGTTCGCGAGGCTGCTGCGACTGCTGGGGACGCCGCTCCTCGCGGGCCTCCTCCTGCTCGTCTTCTTCGTCCTCTTCCTCTTCTTCCTCCTCGTCGACCTCCGGAGCGAGATCCTCCTCCTCGTCGACGACAGGCGCCTCGATCCGCGGCCGCTGAAGCGGCGGCGGCCCGAGCGACTCAACGCTCATCTTGGCGCCTTCGAAGCTCTCGTCGATCAGCACCTCGACCATGACGCCGTAGCGCTGCTCGACCTCGGCGATCTCGTGACGCTTACGGTTGAGCACGTAGATGGCGGCCTCGCGTCCTGCGCGCAGCACGATGCGGCTGCCGCGTCCCCGCGCCGCCTCATCCTCCAGCATACGCAGCGCCGACAGGCCCGCCGAAGAGGCTGTGCGCATCAGGCCCGAGCCCTCGCAATGCGGGCAGGGCTTGGTCGACGCTTCGAGCACCCCGGTGCGCAGGCGCTGGCGGCTCATCTCCATCAGCCCGAACGAAGAGATGCGGCCGACCTGGATGCGGGCGCGATCGTTCTTCAGCGCCTCCTTCATCGCCTTCTCGACCTTCCGGACATGGCCGTTCGATTCCATGTCGATGAAGTCGATGACCACCAGACCCGCCATGTCGCGCAGGCGCAGCTGGCGGGCGATCTCGTTCGCCGCCTCGATGTTGGTCGCGTAGGCGGTCTGCTCGATATTGTGCTCGCGGGTCGAGCGGCCGGAGTTGATGTCGATCGAGACCAGAGCCTCGGTCGGGTTGATCACGAGATAGCCACCGGATTTCAGCTGGACGAGCGGCTGGTACATGCCGGCAAGCTGGTCCTCGACGCCAAAGCGCTGGAAGAGCGGCACCGGATCGACATAATTCTGCACGCGCTTGGCGTGGCTCGGCATCAGCAGCTTCATGAAGTTGCGCGCCGCCTTGTAGCCGTCGTCGCCCTCGACGATGACTTCGTCGATATCGCGGTTGTAGATGTCGCGGATCGCGCGCTTCACAAGGTCGCTGTCGCCGTAGATGAGCGCCGGCGCCGCGCTCTTCAGCGTCTTCTCGCGGATCTCGTCCCAGAGGCGGGCGAGATAGTCGAAGTCGCGCTTGATCTCGGTCTTGGTGCGCGACAGGCCGGCGGTGCGGACGATGCAGCCCATCGTCGAGGGCAGCGCCAGATCGGCCATGATCTGCTTGAGGCGCTTACGATCGGCGCCGTTCGAGATCTTGCGGCTGATGCCGCCGCCATGGCTCGTGTTCGGCATCAGCACGCAATAGCGGCCGGCAAGGCTCAGATAGGTGGTGAGCGCCGCGCCCTTGTTGCCGCGCTCTTCCTTGACGACCTGGACGAGCAGCACTTGGCGGCGGCGGATGACGTCCTGGATCTTGTAGCGGCGACGCAGATTCTGGCGCTTGCGGCGCAACTCGTCGGCGGCATTTTCGTCGGAGCCGTTGGTGGTGGCAGCCTTAGACGGCGCGGGTGCGTCCTCGTCGCCTTCTTCGGCCGGACCGCCGGCATCGTCGCCGACCTCCTCGATCTGGTCCTCTTCGGCGCCCGAGCTCTCCAGCGTCTCGCCGCTGTCGTCATTCTCGTAGCGGGCGTCCTCGGCGGCGCGGAGGCGCTCCTCCTCGGCGGCGTGTTCGGCCTCCTCGCGGAGCAGGGCCTCGCGATCCTCCTTCGGGATCTGGTAGTAATCGGGGTGGATTTCGCTGAAGGCCAGGAAGCCGTGGCGGTTGCCGCCATAATCGACAAAGGCCGCCTGCAGCGACGGCTCGACCCTGGTTACCTTGGCGAGATAGATATTGCCCTTGAGCTGCTTGTGCTCGGCGGATTCGAAGTCAAACTCCTCGATCCGGTTCCCCTTGACCACGGCCACCCGAGTTTCTTCCTGGTGGCGCGCGTCGATCAGCATGCGCATTGTCATTGATGTCACTCCACGCGCGTGCCGCCACGCCCGGGGGTCCGCCGAACCATGTTGTCGTTGGATGTCCCTGGTGGGCAGCGCGGTTCGCGCGCTCATAAATGGACGAAGGCGCGGCCGACCTGGCGCGCGCCTCGAATGTCCGGGTTGAAAGAAAATATGTGTCTGCTGCGAGGGGCAGGCCGGGCGAAAATGCCAGCCATGGGGCCGCTGCCGGAACGCCCGCAAGGGAGCGTCGGATCAGCGGGGAAACATGCCTCATGCAGCGTCAACCTAGAAGACCGGCTTGCACCGCCGGCAAAATCGTCACGGCCCGATCTTGTGACGGAAGGCTCCGTCGGCCTTCGAACCGCTAAGGTGAGTGCTAGCATCGGTTGATACAAGCGGCAACACTTTAAGGCTCGTCCTCCAGCCGCATTTCCGCTGGACCGGAAGGCGCATCGCACGGCAGAAAGGGCCATGTTGCTGACCGCGTTACTGTCCGCCCTGCTGAGCCTTGCTCCAAGCCTGATCGGCAGCGCCAAAACCGTGGAAGTCCCCGCCCGGAACGAAGTGACGGTGCCGGTCGAGGCGGCGACATCCGGGCCCCGACCCGATGACCCCGCCATCGTTGGCGCCGACGATCCGAACCGGCCGCTGGTGGTCATCGATGCCGGCCATGGCGGCCGCGATTCCGGCGCGACAGCGACCGATAATGGCCGCGCCGAAAAGGAGATCACGCTCGAGCTCGCCCGCGCGATCCGCGACGAGCTGGTGCGGTCGGGGAAGATGCGCGTCGCCCTCACCCGCGACGGCGACCGCTTCATCGAGCTGCGCGAGCGCTTCGAGATCGCCCGCCGCCTCGGCGCCGAGCTGTTCGTCTCGGTCCATGCCGACGCCGCGCCGCTCAGCGACGAGGCGCGTGGCGCCACCGTCTACACCCTCTCCGAAGTGGCTTCCGACCGGGAGGCGGCGTTGCTTGCGAGCGGCGAGAACCAGTCCGACGTCATCGGCGGCGTGAACCTCCGCGGCCGCAACGCCGACGTCAACATGATCCTGATCGACCTTGCCCAGCGCGAGAGCATGAACGTCTCGGCCGACTTCGCCCGCCTGCTGATGCGCGAAGCCTCCCCTTTCTTCCCGTTCCGCCCGGACCCGCACCGCTTCGCCTCCTTCATCGTGCTGAAGGCGCCCGACATCCCCTCGGTCCTGTTCGAGACCGGCTACCTCACCAACCCGCACGACAGCGCCTACATCCAGTCGCCCGAAGGCCAGCAGCAGATCGCCACCGGCATGCGCCGCGCCATCGAAACCCATTTCGCCACGCGCATGATGCGTCAGGCGCAGCGTCTCGCCCGGCTGGCAAGCCGGTGACCTTTCGATGAGGAGCCCTGCCATGCGTGCACTCCTGTTGTTGCTCGCCCTTCTCCCCGCTCCCGCTTTGGCCGCACCTGATCTTGCCGGCGAGTGGCTGGTCGAGGACAAGAGCGCGACGGTGACGATCGCCCGCTGCGGCGGGAGCTGGTGCGGCAGGGTCGCGCGGATCCTGCGGCGCACGCCTGACTGGAAGGGCAACGACGTCAACAATCCGGATCCGAAGCTGCGCTCGCGGCCCGTCATCGGGCTGCCGATCCTGACCGGCTTCACACCGGACGCGAAGGGGCTGAGCGGAGGCCGGATCTATGACCCCAATTCGGGCCGCACCTATCGCTCGATGCTCCGGCTCAATCCGGACGGCTCGCTCAAGGTGTCCGGCTGCATCGCCTTCATCTGCCAGTCGCAGCGCTGGACGCGGGCGCGCTGACGTTCGGCCGGGTTCAGACGCACCGACGCAGCGTCGCACTCCCTTCACCCTTTGCGCGCAATGGTCTAAAGCCGCCCGCACATGAGTATCGACGCCGTCCAGCCGACCCGCTTCGCCCAGTTCCGTCACTCTGCCGGCCGGGTCACCCCGTTCCTGCGCCGCGCCTGGGGCCGGACGTGGGTGAAGGTGCTGGCACTCCTCGCCCTCCTTGGGCTGCTCTTCTATCTGCTGCTGTGGGCGATCTTCACGCGCGACCTGCCGTCGGCGGAATCGCTGCTGACCTACGAGCCGCCGCTGCCGAGCAACGTGCGCGGCATCAACGGCGAGCCGATCCAGACCTTCGCCCGTGAACGCCGCGTCCAGCTCTCCTACGAGGAATATCCGCGCCAGCTGATCCAAGCGTTCCTGGCCGCCGAGGACCGCACCTTCTTCACTCATGGCGGCATCGACTATCCGGGCATCTTCCGGGCGATCATCACCAACCTCCAGAATAGCGGCCGCCCGGTCGGCGCCTCCACCATCACCCAGCAGGTCGCCAAGAACCTGCTGCTCACCAATGAGCTCAGCTACACCCGCAAGATCCGCGAGCTGTTCCTCGCCCGCCGCATCGAGGATGTGCTGACCAAGCAGCAGATCCTCGAGCTCTACCTCAACCAAATCTTCCTCGGCCGGAACGCCTATGGCGTGCAGGCGGCGGCGCGCGCCTATTTCGACAAGGATGTCGACGATCTGGCGCTGCACGAGGCCGCCTATCTCGCCATCCTGCCCAAGGCGCCGAGCAACTACACGCCCGAGCGGCACAATGAGCGCGCCCTGGCCCGCCGCAATTTCGTCCTGTCCGAGATGGCCCGCAACGGCTTCATCACGGAAGCCGAGCGCGCCGCCGCCGCGGCCCAGCCGCTCGGCACTGTCCGCGGCGCCCGCAACACCGTCAAGAATGTCGGCGGCTATTATATGGAGGAGGTCCGCCGCCTCCTCGTCGAACGCTATGGCGAGAATGCGGAGACCGGCCCCAACAGCGTCTATGCCGGCGGCCTGTGGGTGCGCACGCCGTATAATCCCGAGATGCAGAAGGCGGCCGAGAATGCCCTTCGCGACGGCCTGATGCGCTATGACGGCGGCCGCGGCTGGCGCGATCCCGGACTCAGCATCGACATGTCCAAGGATTGGCGCAGCCAGCTCGCCATCGCCGACTACGGCGTCGGCTACGATGACTGGCGCTCGGCCGTGGTCGTCGACAAGGATGGCAGCGCTGCGACGATCGGCTTCTCCGACGGCACCACCGCCACCCTCCCCCGCTCTGCGGCCTCGATGCCGAAGCGTGGCGGCGGCGGACCGGCCTTCGACTTCCTTCGCCCGGGCATGATCATCGCGGTCAAGCGCAACGGCACCGACGATTATGCACTGCGATCGGTGCCCGAGATCGGCGGCGCCTTCGTCGCGCAGGAAGTCGCGACCGGCCGCGTGCTCGCCATGCAGGGCGGCTGGGACGTGCGCGGCTCCTCCTTCAACCGCGCGACGCAGGCGCTGCGCCAGCCGGGTTCGACCTTCAAGCCGGTCGTCTATGCGGCCGCGCTCGACGCCGGCATGACGCCCGCCTCGATCATCATCGACGGCCCCTTCTGCGTCAGCCAGGGTCCCGCTCTGCCGCAGAAATGCTTCCGCAACTTCTCCGGCGGCAATGCCGGGCCACAGACCATGCGCTGGGGCCTCGAACAGTCGCGCAACCTGATGACGGTCCGCGCCGCCAACCAGACCGGCATGAACAATGTGACCAGGCTCGCCCGGCGCCTCGGCGTGGGCGACTATGAGAATTATCTGTCGATCTCGCTCGGCGCCGGCGACACGACGGCGCTCAAAATGACCAATGCCTTCGCCATCCTCGCCAATCAGGGCAAGGAAGTGAAGCCGAGCCTGGTCGACTATATCCAGGACCGGCGCGGCAAAGTGATCTACCGCGCCGACACGCGCTGCGGCGCGATGAACAATGCTTGCAACGCGGGTGACTGGGACGGCCGGCCGATGCCGCGCCCGCCGCTCCGCACCAAGCAGTTGATGGACCCGATCACCGCCTATCAGATGGTCCATATCCTGGAGGGCGTCGTCACCCGCGGCACCGCCCAAAGCCTGCGCGACCTGAAGTGGCCGCTCTTCGGCAAGACCGGCACCTCGACCGGCCCGACCAACGTCTGGTTCATCGGCGGCACGCAGGATGTAGTCGCGGGTGTCTACATGGGCTTCGATCAGCCGCGGCCGATGGGCCATTATGCCCAGGGCGGCCGCCTCGCTGCGCCGATCTTCAAGGATTTCGCGATCAAGGCGTTCAAGGACATGCCGGTGGTGCCGTTCCGGGCGCCGCAGGGGGTGCGCATGGTCCGGATCGATCGCCGCTCCGGCAAGAAGGTGTTCGGCGCCTGGCCGAGCGCGACCGAGCCCAAGGCGGCGGTGATCTGGGAGGCGTTCAAGCCCGAAAGCGAGCCGCGCCGCACCGCCACCCGCTACGAGGTCGCCAGCCGCGAGGATCTGAAGGCCCGTCTCGAGCAGGCGATCCAGGCGCGGTCCCGCCGCCAATCCGGCATGGGCGGCCCCGTCGTTCGGCCCGACAGCGACTTCTTGCAAAGAGAGGGCGGGATTTACTAGGTCCGCCTCGGCCTCATCCGTTATTGCCAAGGATTATCCATGCGCGCCGAAGCGCAAGCCCATGTCGACCAGATAAGGTCCGCGCTCGACCTCCTCCGCCGATTCCTCGATTGGGATCGCGCGCTGAGGCGGCTGGACGAGCTCAACAACCGCGTCGAGGACCCCGCGCTCTGGAACGACGCCAAGGCCGCGCAGGAGGTGATGCGCGAGCGCCGCCGGCTGGACGAGGCGATCGGCGCCACCAAGGCGATCAGCACCGAGCTCGACGACACGGTCGAATTGATCGAAATGGCCGAAGCCGAGGGCGACGACGCGATGGTCGACGACGCCGTCGCTTCGCTCGCCGCGCTTGCGGAGCGCGCCGAGCGCGACAAGGTCCAGGCCCTCCTTGCCGGCGAAGCCGACGCCAACGACACTTATGTCGAGATCAATGCCGGTGCGGGCGGCACCGAGAGCAACGACTGGGCCGGCATGCTCCAGCGCATGTACCAGCGCTGGGCCGAGCGCCACGGCATGAAGGTCGAGCTGGTCGACCAGCATTCGGGCGAGCAGGCCGGCATCAAGTCCGCGACCCTGCTGCTCAAGGGCGAGAATGCCTACGGCTATGCCAAGACCGAGAGCGGCGTCCACCGCCTCGTCCGGATCAGCCCCTATGACAGCTCGGCCCGCCGCCACACCAGCTTCGCCAGCGTCTGGGTCTATCCGGTGGTCGACGACAATATCGATATCGAGATCAACGAGAGCGAGCTCCGCATCGACACCTATCGCGCGTCAGGTGCGGGCGGCCAGCACATCAACACCACCGATTCGGCGGTGCGCATCACCCACCTCCCGACCGGCATCGTCGTCCAGTGCCAGAACCAGCGCTCGCAGCACAAGAACAAGGCCGAGGCGTTCAACCAGCTCCGCGCCCGCCTCTACGAGGCCGAGCTGCAGAAGCGCGAGGCCGAGGCCAATGCCACCGCCGCGAGCAAGACCGACATCGGCTGGGGCCACCAAATCCGGAGCTACGTCCTCCAGCCCTATCAGCTGGTGAAGGACCTGCGCACGGGCGTCACCTCCACCGCGCCGTCCGACGTGCTCGACGGCGACCTCGACCGCTTCATGGCCGCCGCCTTGTCGCAGCGGGTGACCGGCGAGAAGGTCGAAGTCGAAGATGTGGAATAGGGGCGCTCTTCTCCCGCTCGTCCTGCTCGCACCCGCCTGCGATGCCCAGCAGGCGCGCGAGCCCAGCCCCTTCCCCGATCCGCAGCGCCCCGTCGCGCCGATCGTCTCGCCCCGCTATTCCAATGAGGACGCCCGCGACAGCATCGGCGAGTTCGAGACGGTCGTCGATCTGGCCGGCATCGAGCCCGGAATGTCGGTTGCCGACATCGGCGCGGGCGAAGGCTATTATACGATCCGCCTGTCACCGCTCGTCGGCCCCAAGGGCCGCGTCCTGGCTCAGGATATCGTGCCCGCCACCCGCGATGCGCTGGCCCAGCGCGTCAACCGCGAACGGCTCGACAATGTCGCGGTGAAGCTCGGCGAATCGAACGACCCGAAGCTGCCGGAAGTCTCGTTCGACCGTATCCTTCTCATCCACATGTATCACGAGATCGAGCGGCCGAGCGAGTTCCTCTGGCACATACGCGGCTCGCTGAAGCGCGACGGCCGCGTGATCGTCGTCGATGCCGACCGCACCACCGACCGCCATGGCACGCCGCCAAAGCTGCTGGTCTGCGAATTCGCCGCCGTCGGCTACGAGCTCACCCGGTTCGAGCGTCTTCCCGACAGCGAATCCTACTTCGCTCAGTTCGAAGCACGCGGCCCCCGTCCCGCGCCCGAGCAGATACCCACCTGCCCGGCCTGAAGCTCAGAGCAGCTTCAGCGCCCGAAAGCTGCTGATCCGCGGCCCCGCGAATATGAGATGGTCGTGGAGCGCGACCCCCAGCTCCGACAGGACCGCCGCGAGCCTGCGCGTCGCCTCGACATCCCTGGCGCTCGGCGCCTCGTCGCCGCTCGGATGATTGTGCGCGAGAACGAGTCCGGTCGATCCGAACCGCAGCGTATCGGCAACGATCGACCGGATCGGCAGGTTGACCTCCGCCTCCGCCTCGACCTCGCCTTCGGCAAGCCCCAGCAGCCGCCGGCCATCATCGAGATGCAGCACGACGAGCTTCTCTTCCCTGAGGGCTGCGAAAATCGGCCCAACGAGATCCGCCGCGTCCCGTGCCGTCGCCACGATGGGAAAAACCTGTTGCGCGAGAGGCATGAGGCTTCATGCCATCGCTCCCGCCCCGGCGCTGGCGTTGCTTCATCCGTTTTGACGCCGCTTCGGATAGAGCTTGCTTGGAATGAAGCGGGCCAGCGGCCATAGTCGGACCATGCAGGCTTATCACGATCTCCTCCAGCGCATCCTCGACGAAGGCGTGCCGCAGCAGGACCGCACCGGCGTCGGAACCCTGAGCGTATTCGGCCACCAGATGCGCTTTGACCTCAGCAAAGGCTTCCCGCTCGTCACCACCAAGAAGCTGCACCTGCGCTCGATCATCATCGAGTTGCTTTGGTTCCTGAAGGGCGACACCAACGTTCGCTACCTGAAGGAAAACAAGGTCAGCATCTGGGACGAATGGGCGGACGAGAATGGCGACCTCGGCCCCGTCTACGGCAAGCAGTGGCGCGAGTGGGAGGGGCCCGACGGCCAGCGCATCGACCAGATTGCGGGCCTCATCCAGCAGATCAACACCAACCCCGCCTCCCGCCGCCAGATCGTCTCCGCCTGGAATCCGGCCGAGATCGACCGGATGGCGCTCGCCCCCTGCCACTGCCTGTTCCAGACCCAGGTCGCGAACGGCCGCCTCAATCTCCAGCTCTACCAGCGCAGCGCCGATGTCTTTCTCGGCGTCCCCTTCAACATCGCCAGCTATGCCTTGCTGACGCACATGCTCGCCCAGCAATGCGGCCTGGAGCCCGGCACCTTCGTCTGGACCGGCGGCGACTGCCACCTCTACTCCAACCATCTCGACCAGGCCCGCCTCCAACTCACCCGCGACCCCCGCCCCCTCCCCCGCCTGACCATCCTCCGCCGCCCCGACGCCATCGATCAGTATGAGTATGAGGATTTCGAGATCAGCGAATACGAGCCCCACCCCCACATCGCCGCGCCGGTGGCGGTGTGAGCCGTGAGATCGTGCTCGTCGTCGCGCGAGCCGAGAATGGAGTGATCGGCCGAGACGGCGCGCTGCCATGGCACCTCCCGGACGACCTCAAACGGTTCAAGGCGCTGACCATGGGCAAGCCGATGATCATGGGCCGCAAAACCTTCGAAAGCCTGCCCAAGCTTCTTCCCGGAAGACGTCACATCGTCATCACGCGTGACACGGCCTGGCATGCGGAAGGAGCCGAGGTTGCGAACGACATTGAAGGGGCCCTCGCGCTTGCCGGCGACGGCGGCGTCTCGGTGATCGGCGGCGCCGAGATCTTCAGCCTGTTCGCCGACCGCGCTCACCGGGTGGAGCTGACCGAGGTGCACGGCGCCCCCTTGGGCGACACCTATCTTCCCGCGTTCGGCCCGGAGTGGCGGGAGGCGTTCCGCGAGGATCGTGAGGGCTACAGCTTCGTGACGCTGGAGCGGGCCTAGCGGCGCTGCCCCCTTGGGGCGTGACTCAGGGCCCCGGAGCGGCAATAACCCTTCACCGAGGGGGTCCGCATGACGCAGGTTGCCGCCAGCTCTGCACTGGACGATGCCGCTTCCGGCACGCCGAGGGCGCAGCTTCGCCGCTTCCTCTACGGGGTGCTCGTCCTGCTGATGCTGGGAGCGCTCTGCGCGCCCTTCTTCACCGAGCTGATCGCGGAGAATTCACCGCCGGTGCGCGGCGGACGGGTCGACTACGCGAACTGGGGTCCGCTCGACGAGCCGGTCGAACTCGCCGGCGACTGGACCTTCACATGGCGCGCCGGTCCGGGCGGCCCCCCGCCGGGCACGCGGATGCAGGTGCGAGTGCCGGGCCTGTGGGAAGGCACGCCGGGCCCGGGCGGCGGCACGCTCCCGACCAGCGGCCTCGCCTCTTACGAGGCGACGCTCACCGGCATCCCCGCCGGCAGCTACCTTCTCCACATCCCAAACATCTTCGCCGCCAACCAGGTCTGGATCAACGGCCGCCTGATGTCCTCGCGCGGGCAGATCGGCTCGACGCCCGAGACCACCCGCTATTCCGTCCGCGCTCACGACATTCCCTTCGAGGCAAGCGGCGGCCCGATCCGCCTGCGGATCGATGCCGCCGCCTTCCACCACCGCGACAATGGCCTCGAGGAGCCGCCGGTCATCGGTCTCGACGGGCCGATGCGCACCTGGATCGCGCTCAAATGGTCGCGCGAATTCCTCTACAATATCGCCCTGCTGCTGATCGCCGCGCTCGGCATCGCCGTCTACCTGTTCCGCCCGCGCGACCGCGCGCCGCTCTATTTCGGCCTCTCCTGCCTGCTCTTTATCCCGTCGGCGTCGGTGTTCGGCTACGACAATCTGCTGCTGCTGACCTTCCCAAGCATGTCGTTCCGCGACATGCTGCTCGTCCAATATCTGCCCGGCGCGTTCGCGATCGGCTTCTTCTTCCTCAACGCCCACACCCTCTTCCCGAACGAAAGCTCGAAGCTGGTCGCCGCCGGGATCGTTGCCCTGCTCGGCCTCTATTTCATCCTTCAGACGATCATCCTCCTGTCGGGCGACACCCTCCTCTCCTCGCGCGTCCAGCAGGTCTTCATGATCGGGATCGTCTTCACGGTCCTCTTCTACGCTCTCTTCATCGTCGCCCGCGCCACCCTCCGCCGCCGCGCCGGTGCCGCCATCTTCCTGCTCGGCCTCAGCATCTTCATCTTCACCTTCGTCGTCGGCGCGATCGTCGCCAGCGGCGTCATCCGCGCGGACCAGGTGGTCGGCTACGAATATACCGCGATGGGCGTCCTCATGCTGCTGTTCAGCCATGTCGTCATCATGGCGGAGCGCTGGGCGGTCGCGATCCAGAATGCCGAGCAGATGAACGACGACCTCCGCCGTCTGCTCGAGGTCAACACCGCCATCACCACCGAGATGCAGCTCGGCGCGCTCCTCAAGAAGATCGTCCAGGTAACCAGCAAGATCGTCCATGCCGACCGCAGCTCGCTCTTCCTCCACGACGACAAGGCGAAGCAGCTCTGGTCGCTGGTCGCCGAAGGGGTCGAGACGCGCGAGATCCGCTTCGCCGACACGCTCGGCATCGCCGGCGAAAGCTTCCAGACCGGCCAAATCCTCAACATCGACGAGGCGTATAACGACCCGCGCTTCAACCGCGAGATCGACCTCGAGACCGGCTACACCACCCACTCCATCCTCACCATGCCGGTCAACGCCCGCGACGGCCGCCGGCTCGGCGTGATGCAGTCGCTCAATCGCCAGGGCGGGCGCTTCAGCAGCGGCGACATCGCCCGCATGAGCGCGTTCGCGGCGCAGGCGGCGATCGCGATCGACAACGCCACCCTCTTCTCCGAGGTGGTCTCCGCCAAGAATTACAACGAGAGCATCCTGCGCTCGATGTCGAGCGGCGTCATCACGCTCGACCGCGACGCCAATGTCGCCAAGCTCAACAGCGCCGCCTGCGAGATGCTCGGCTTCAGCGCCGACGAGGCCGGCGGCGCCAACATCCGCCAGCTCCTCGCCGAGGGCAATCCGTTCATCATGGGAGAGGTCGAGGCGGTCAGCGCCGGCGGCGAGCCCAAGACCCTGCTCGACATCGACGTGCGCACCGCCCGCGGCGACAACATCTCGGCGAACATCACGATCGTTCCGCTGATGAGCGAGACCGAGCGGGTCGGCCTCCTCATCCTCATCGAGGACATCAGCGAGGGCAAGCGGCTGCAGGGCGCGATGCGGCGCTTCATGACCCAAAAGGTGGTCGATCAGGTGCTCGGCCGCGGCGACGATCTCCTGTTCGGCACCTCCTGCGAGGCGAGCGTTCTGTTCGCCGACATACGCGGCTTTACCAGCCTCGCCGAACGCCTCGCTCCGCGCGAGACGGTCGACATGCTCAACGAGATCTTCACCGAGCTATTCGAGGCGGTGGCAGCCTCGGACGGCGTCCTCGACAAGTTCATCGGCGACGCGATTATGGCCGTCTACGGCGCGCCCCTCTCCACCGGCCGCGATCCGCAGAATGCGGTCGAGAGCGCGGTCCAGATGCTCCACATGCTGGAGGGCCTCAACGTCCGCCGCCGCGAGCGCCAGCTCGCCAATCTCCGCCTCGGCGTCGGCATCGCCACCGGCGATGTGGTTGCCGGCACGATCGGCAGCCCCAAGCGCATGGACTACACCGTAATCGGCGACAGTGTGAACCTCGCCGCCCGCCTCCAGGACATCACCAAGCGCTACCAGGTCGGCATCATCGTCGACGAGACCACCGCCGCCGAGGTCCGCGGCAGCCAGCCCCTGCGCGAGCTCGACCTCATCCAGGTCCGCGGACGTCAGCGGCCGGAGAAGATCTTCCAGGTGCTGACCGAGAACGGCGCCTTCCTGAACGGCGACGCGGTCCTCGCCGCCTATGCTGAGGGCCGGCAAAGCCTGCTCAACCGCAACTGGCCCGCCGCGGCCAAGGCATTCGAGGAGGCTGTTGCCCTCAATCCCGACGACCGCCCCTCCTCCCTCATGCTCGAACGCACCCGCATCCTCGAACGAAACCCGCCCGCCGCCGACTGGACCGGCGTCTGGACCACGCAGGAGTAAACCCGCGAAGCGAGAACACTCTCTCCGCGCCTCATCTCCTCTCTCCGCGCCTCCGCGTGAACCATCTTCCCTTTCCCCACGGGGAGGCGCGGAGAAGAAAAAAAGAGGCGCGGAGAGGAAATCTCTCCCGAATTGCCCCCGTCCCCAGCGCCTCCTATACCGCGCTCATGGAGCGGCTGGAGGGCGGCTCGGCGGTTCCGGAAGCGTTTCGCGGCGGTATCGTCGCGCTCGGCAATTTCGATGGGTTTCACAGGGGGCACCAGGCGGTGGTCGGCCGCGCCATCGCACGCGCCCGTGCCGAAGGCCGTCCCGCCCTCGTGGCCACCTTCGATCCCCATCCGGTCCGCTTGTTCAAGCCCGATCTGCCGCCCTTCCGGCTGACGACCCTGGACCAGCGCGAGCGCCTGTTCGCCGCCGCCGGCGCCGACGCGATGATCGTCTTCCGCTTCGACGCGGAGCTCGCCGCCGTCACCGCCGATGAGTTCGTCACCGACCGGCTGATCGCCCGCATCGGCGCCGCCGGCGTCGCCACCGGCGAGGACTTCACTTTCGGCAAGGGCCGCGGCGGCAATGTCGAGGTGCTGAAGCGTCTTGGCGCCGAGCACGGCCTCTCGGTCGACGCGGTGGCGCCCGTCATGGGCGACGGCGAGCCGGTCTCGTCCAGTTCGATCCGCGAGGCGCTCGAAGCCGGAGATTGCGAGACCGCCGCCGCTCTCCTCACCCGCCCCTTCGCGATCGAAGGCGTCGTCGAGCATGGCGACAAGCGCGGCCGCACGATCGGCTATCCGACCGCCAATCTCAGCCTCGGTACCTATCTCCGCCCCCGTTTCGGCATCTACGCCGTCCGCGCCCGCCTCCCCGACGGCCGCGTCCTCGACGGCGCCGCCAATCTCGGCATCCGCCCCACCTTCGAGCCGGCCAGGGAGCTGCTCGAACCCCATTTCTTCGACTTCTCCGGCGACCTTTACGGCCAGGTCATCGAGGTCGATCTCATTTCCTTCATCCGGCCCGAGCAGAAGTTCGACAGCCTCGACGCCCTCACCGCCCAGATGAGGCTGGACTGTGCCGTAGCCGGCAAGCGGCTTGCGGCCGCGCCGCCCCGGAATTGATGCCGCTTGCAAAATAGGAAGTCGGCTGGTTCGCTGGCCTGATGATTCTCGGACCCCTTACGCGCGGCCACGCGACGCCATCACGCCGTGACGCGGGGGACGCCTTCGAGATTTCACGTCTCCTAGGTGACTTTTGTGACTTTCGGCGCCCGGGGCATGCGCCAACCAGTAGCCGCCACCGCTCTATTCCCAAGGCGTGGCTTCCCCGCTAAGCCCGCCGCCAAATGTCCGAAAAACCCGATTACCGAGACACGGTCTTCCTGCCGAAGACCGACTTTCCGATGAAAGCCGGCCTCGCCCAGAAGGAGCCGGCCATCCTCGCGCGCTGGGCCGAGAGCGACCTCTACGGCCAGATCCGCCGCGCCCGCCAGGGCGCCGAGCGCTTCATCCTGCACGACGGGCCACCTTACGCCAACGGCGACATCCACATCGGCCACGCGATGATGAAGTCGATCAAGGACTTCATCCTCCGCTCGCAGTCGCTGATGGGCAAGGACGCGCCCTTCATCCCCGGCTGGGACTGCCACGGCCTGCCGATCGAGTGGAAAATCGAGGAGCAGTATCGCAAGAAGAAGCAGGACAAGGACGAGGTTCCGCCGCGCGAATTCCGCGCCGAATGCCGCGCTTATGCCGAGCATTGGGTGGGCGTGCAGTCGCAGCAGTTCCAGCGCCTCGGCATCACCGGCGACTGGGCGGACCCCTACCGCACGATGGACTTTGCCTCCGAGGCGGTGATCGCCGGCGAGCTCCTCAAATTCGCCATGGCCGGCAAGCTCTACCGCGGCGCCAAGCCGGTCATGTGGAGCCCGGTCGAAAAGACAGCCCTCGCCGAAGCCGAGGTCGAATATGAGGACATCACGTCCACGCAGATCGACGTGGCGTTCGAAATCGTCGAGAGCCCGATCCCGGAGCTGGTCGGCGCCCATGCCGTAATCTGGACGACCACTCCGTGGACGATCCCGGTCAACCAGGCGATCGCTTACGGCGAAGACATCGAATACGTTGTGTTTCTCCACCAGTGGGGAGGGCGCTATCTGGTTGCTGAACCGCTCTTCAAGCAGGTTCAGGACCGCGCCCAGCTTGACGATTCGGTTATCCAGACGCGAGTGAAGGGCTCAGCCCTGACCGGCACCGTCGCCCGCCACCCGATGCACCATCTCGGCGGCTTCTTCGCGCGACCCCGTCCCTTCCTGCCCGGTGATTTCGTCACCACGGATGCCGGCACCGGCCTCGTCCACATGGCGCCGGATCATGGCGAGGACGACTTCCTGCTCTGTAAGGCGCATGGGCTGGAGCCGGTCTTCGCGGTCGAGGCGGACGGCAAGTATCGCGCGGACTGGGCGTGGCTCGGCGGCCAGGGCTCAATCATCAACCCCAAGTTCAACGCGCCCGACGGCCCGATCAACTCGGACCTGCGCGAGGCCGGCGCCCTCCTCTCGGCCAGCGCCGACTTCAAGCACAGCTACCCCCACAGCTGGCGCTCCAAAGCCAAGGTCATCTTCCGCGCCACCCCCCAATGGTTCATCCCGATGGACCAACAAAGCCCCTCTCCCCTTGCGGGAGAGGGACAGGCTCGCGCAGCGAGCCAGGGTGAGGGGTCGGACACTCAGTCCCTCAGCCTCCCACTCGGCTCCGCCGAGCGGGCCCCTCCCTCTCCCGAAATGGGAGAGGGGATGACACTCCGCGCCACCGCCCTCCAGGCGATCGAGGATACGCGCTGGGTCCCTGAAAAGGCCCGCAACCGCATCCGCGCGATGGTGGAAGGCCGCCCGGACTGGGTAATCAGCCGCCAGCGGGCCTGGGGCGTGCCGATCGCGCTCTACGTCAACCGCAGGACCGGCGACTATCTCAGGGACGAAGCCGTCAACGCCCGCATCCTTGCCGCGTTCGAGGCCGGCGGCGCCGACGCCTGGTTCGGCGCGGACCATCAGGCGCTGCTCGGCAACGACTACAATCTCGCCGATTATGAGCCGGTCAACGACATCCTCGACGTCTGGTTCGACAGCGGCTCCACTCACGCCTTCGTGGTCGAGAAGCGCTATGGCGAGGGCGTCCGCGCCGACCTCTATTGCGAAGGCTCCGACCAGCATCGCGGCTGGTTCCAGTCGTCGCTGCTGGAAAGCTCCGGCACCCGCGGCCGCGCGCCCTACAAGGCGGTGCTGACCCACGGCTTCACGCTCGACCAGACCGGCCGCAAGATGTCCAAGTCGGTCGGCAACGTCATCGATCCCTTGAAGATCATCCAGGAATCGGGCGCCGACATCCTCCGCCTCTGGGTGGGCTCGACCGACTATTTCGAGGACGTGCGGATCGGCAAGGAGATCCTCGCCGGCACCTCCGACGCCTATCGCAAGCTCCGCAACACCTTCCGCTACCTGCTCGGAGCGCTCAGCGACTATTCCGACGAGGAACGCGTCGCTCCCGCGGAAATGCCGGAGCTGGAGCGCTGGGTCCTGCACCGCCTTGCCGGGATGGATGCCGAGCTGCGCGAGGCGGCGGAAGGCTTCGACTTCAATCGCTACACTCGCCTGCTCACCACCTTCGCCAACGACGATCTGTCCGCCTTCTTCTTCGACATCCGCAAGGACAGCCTCTATTGCGACGCGCCGACGGACCCGAAGCGCCGCGCCTACCGCGCTGTGCTCGACGCCGTCTTCCAGGCGCTGGTGCGCTGGTTGAGCCCGATCATCCCCTTCACCACCGAAGAGGTCTGGCAGAGCCGCTATCCCGAGGCTCAATCGGTGCATCTGGAGACCTGGCCCGAGATCGACCGGGCCTGGCGCGACGAGGCGCTCGGCGCGAAGTGGGACCGGCTGCGCGCCGTCCGCACCCGCGTCACCGAAGCGATCGAGCCGCTCCGGCGCGACAAAATCGTCCGATCGAGCCTGGAGGCCGAGGTTGAGTTGACGCTCGCCGAGCAGGAGCTTGCGGCAGCCGTCTCCTCGGTCGATTTCACGGAGCTCTGTATCGTTTCCGAACTCGCTGCGCAGGCGGGGCCGGAGGATGGGGTTGCCGTCACCCGCACCAACCGCGAGAAATGCGGCCGCTGCTGGCGCCATCTGCCGGAAGTGAAGGAAGACGGCGCGCTCTGCGCCCGCTGCGACGAGGTTGTGAATGGCTGACAGCACCGCTCAGGCTCCTGCACGCAGGGTTGAGCCTGTGGAGCGCAATCACCGCGGCCTCGCTTTGTCGATTGCGGCCCTGGTCTTCGCCTTCGACCAGCTCACCAAATATATCGTGATCGGGCCGCTCCAGCTTCAGAGGCGCAGCGTGATGGAGCTGCTCGATTTCTTCGATCTCCGCTGGGTCGAGAATCGCGGCGTCTCGATGGGCTTCCTCACCGCCGATACCGATCTCGGCCGCTGGCTGCTCGTGATCCTGACTGCCGCCATCGCGACCGGCGTCTTCGTCTGGATCTGGCGCGAGAAACGGCGCGACGATGCGATCGCCCTCAGCCTCGTGCTCGGCGGCGCCCTCGGCAACATCGTCGACCGTATCCGCTTCGGCTACGTCGTCGACTTCGCCGACCTGCATTTCGGCGAATGGCGGCCCTTTTTGATCTTCAATGTTGGCGACGCTGCGATTACCATCGGCGTGTTGCTGTTGCTCGTTCGCGCGCTGCTGACGCGCGACAAGAAGGGCCCAGGTAAGGAAGTTTGACCATGCGTATCGTGAATATCGGCCTCGCGGCCTCGGCGGCCGCTCTCCTGCTCGCGGGCTGCGGCACCGGCGGAGGGCTCAACCGCAGCCGGCCGGACGAGTTCGCCGTCGCCCGCAATGCGCCCCTGGTCGTTCCGCCCGATTTCGCGCTGACGCCGCCCCGCCCGGGCGAAGCGTCGCCGAACGCCGTCGACAGCCGCACCCAGGCGATCGAGGCGCTGTTCGGAGGCCCCTCGCCGCGCAGCTCGTCCGAGACCACCTTGCTGCGCGAGGCCGAAGGCGATCGCGCGGCTGCCGGCGCCCGCTCGGTGGTCGGCGACCCGAACACCGTCGTCGTCGACAAGGGCGCGACCACCCAGACCATCCTGCAGGTGCCGGAAGGCGACGGCCAGGAAGCGCGCGTCTCCACGCCGCAATAAGCGGGCCGCCGTTCCGGCGGACGAGGTGAAGGGCGCGTTAGCCCTTCCTTAGCGCGCTTCGCCTTAGGCTGGCGCGCATGACGCACCAGGAGCCCGCGCAGCAGACGCCGCAGCCGATCGAGGCCGGCTGGCACGTGGCTCGTCTCCGTAACGTGCTGATGATGGTCGAGCAAATGGCCGGCCGCGACTCCCTGCCGATGGACCAGGATGCGGTGCTGGACGAAGGCACCGCCCTCAACGCCGCCTATGGCCGCGCCGTGCCCGTCGCGCAGCGCCGCTTCCAGGCGCTCGCGGTTGAAACCGCCGGCTGGGCCGCCGCAGGCGTCGAAGCCCTGCTCGCCCACCAGGACGCGCCCGAGCCGCCGCGCGCCGCCGCCGCCGTGCTGGCACTGGAACTCGACCGGGCCTTGATCGACCTCCGGCGCGTGCTTCGCGCCTAATCGCCGGCCGGAGGCGCCGGCGCTGCGGCGGGCCACTCCTTCACCCTCACGTCGCGCTGCGGGAACGGGATCTCGATGCCGTTCTCCTTGAACAGCACCCAGAGCCGGTTGAGCACCTCCGACTGGACGGGGGCGAGCCCATCCTCCGGGTCCTGTATCCAGAGCCGGATCTCGTGATCCACCGAGCTCTCGCCGAACGCCCGCAGCCAGACCTTTGGCGGCGGATTGTCGAGCACCCGCCCGGCGCCGGTCGCCGCTTCGAGCATCAGCCGCTGCGCCAGCGGAAGATCGCAATCATAAGCGACCCCGACCGGGATGCTGATCCGCACGTTGCGGCTGGAATAGGACCAGTTGACCACCTCCTCGGTCATCAGCAGCTCGTTCGGGATGAGATGCTCCTTGGCCTCGCGGGTGATGATCGAGACCGCGCGAACGCCGATCTTGTTGACCGACCCGAAGCTGTCGCCAACGGCGATCACGTCGCCCGGCTTGATCGAGCGATCCATCAGCAGGATGATCCCGGCGATCAGGTTGCCGAACGTCTTCTGCAGCCCGAAGCCGATCGCGAGGCCGACGGCGCCGGAGAAGACGGCGAGCGCCGTCAGGTCGATGCCGACAAGGTCGATGCCGATGAAGAAGGCGGCGACGAGCAGCGCCACCCCCGCCAGCTTCTGGGCAAGCAGCTGCTGGGTGGGATCCAGTCCTCGCGTGCGACGGATCTGATGATTGATGATCCGGCTCGCCAGCCGCACGACCGCGAACAGGACCAGCAGCGCCACCGCGACCTTGAGCACCGACAGCAGCGAGATGCGGGTATCGCCGGCGTTGAAGCCGACTTGGTTGAGCGCGTTGGTGACCGGATCCAGGCCGTCCATCACGTCCGCCACGATCGCGACGAAGGTGACCGCGGCCAGCAAGGCCGCTGACCAGCGCGGCAGGTGCAGTCCCCGGATCAGGCTGTAGACCAGCATTCCGGCTGCGGAGCCCAATGCGACGCCGAGCAGGAATTCGGGCAGGTCCAGCCACGGCTCGATCACGATGGCCAGGGCAAGGAGCAGCGACGCCACCAGGTAGCGAAGCATCGCGCACATCCGGTCGCCGATGCCCGCGTTGCGCACGCCCGCATGCCGTTCCCAGAGCCGCGCCAGCTTCGGCCCCGCCCGGCGCCCGGCGAAGCCGGCGACGAGCCAGGCGAGGGCGATCACGATCAGCGCCGCGACTGCGGAGATGAGCTCGGGTGCCCCCGGAAGCGAGATGCCGAAACGCGCGAGCAAACCGTTCACGCCGCGGAGCCGTAGCGCGCCAGGCCCGCCGCGAGATCCTCGATCAGGTCGTCGGTGTCCTCAAGTCCGATATGCAGTCTCACCATCGGCCCTTCCTCCTCGAAGGTGCCAACGCTTCGGACGCGTGCGGGGTCAATTGGCAGGGCGAGGCTCTCAAAGCCACCCCAGCTGTAGCCGATCCCGAATTGCTCAAGTCCGTCGATGAACCGAGCCCGATCGGCATCGCTGCCGCCCTTCAGCACGAAGGAGAACAGACCGGAGGCACCGTTGAAGTCACGCAGCCACAATTCGTGGCCCGGGCAGCCCGGCAGGGCTGGATGGATCACCTTCGCGACCTGCGGCTGCTCCTGCAGCCAGCGGGCGACGGTGAGCGCGCTGCGCTCATGCTGGCGCAGCCGCACGCCGAGCGTCCGCAGCCCCCGCGCGGCCAGGTAGGCATCGTCGGGACTGGCATGCTGGCCAAGCGCGCGGCTCGCCTGCTGAATCTTCGGCCACACAGCCGGCGCGGCCGTGACCGAGCCGAGCATCACGTCGGCATGGCCGACCACATATTTGGTGCAGGCGAGGATGGAGAGGTCGACCCCCTTCTCAACCGCGGTGAACAGGAGCGGCGTCGCCCAGGTATTGTCGAGGAGGGTGACGATGCCCCGGCTCCGCGCCGCGGCTGCGATCGCCGGCACGTCCTGCACCTCGAAGGTTAGGCTTCCCGGGCTTTCCATGAAGACGGCGCGCGTCCGTTCGGTGAACAGCGTCTCGATGCCGGCGCCGATCAGCGGATCGTAGTAGACGGTGCTGACGCCCATCCGCACGAGCAGGTCGTCGCAGAAGGCGCGGGTCGGGGCATATACGCTGTCGACCATCAGCAGTTCGTCGCCGCTCTCCAGCACCGCCAGCAAGGCGGAGGCAATCGCGGCGACGCCGGACGGGTAGAGGCGCGTCCCCGCCGCGCCGGGCTCCAACTCCGTCAGCGCCTCGGCCAGTGCCCATTGCGTCGGAGTTCCATTGCGCCCGTAATGGAGTCTTCCGTCCGCCGGCGGGTTCGCCGCGCGCATGTCGGCGACGCTGTCGAAAAGCACGGTGGAGGCGCGCCAGACCGGCGGGTTGACGATGCCTCGAGTCCATTCCTCGCGCCGCCCGCTTTGCACGATCCGTGTGTCGGGCCGGCCCTTGCTCCCCTTCACGCCGCGCCTGTCGCTTTGGGGGTCTCGGCGTCGGCACCCCATTCGGACCAGCTGCCGTCATAGAGCATGACGTCATCCTTCCCGAGCAGCTGCGCCCCGAACAGCAAGACCGCCGCGGTGATGCCCGAACCGCAGGTCGTCACCAGCGGCTTCGACAGGTCGACCCCTGCCGCGTCGAAAGCAGCGCGGAGATCGTCGCCGCGCTTCCAGCTATTGTCGGCATTGAAGAGCTGACCCTGCGGCAGGTTCTTCGATCCCGGGATATGCCCCGCCGGAAGACCGGGGCGCGGCTCCACTTCCTCGCCGGCGAAGCGGGCGGCACTGCGGGCATCGACCAGTTGATGCTGGCCGGTGCCGAGAATCGAGCTGACAAACGCCTTGTCCGCCACCTGCCGCCCGTCGAACAGCGGTGTGAAATGCGCGTGCCGGACCTGCGGCCTCCCAGCTTCCACCGGCCGCCCTTCCGCCTTCCACTTCTGCATGCCGCCGTCGAGGATGGCCGCATAATGGGCGCCGAACAGCTTCAGCATCCACCAGGCGCGGGCCGAGCTGTGCAGGGGCGTGTTGTCGTAGACGACGAAGCGGTTGCCGTCGCCGAGGCCGAGCGACTGCATCCGGCTGGCGAACTTGTGCTCGGGCGGCAGCATGTGCGGGGCGGGATCGGCGCTGTCGGCGACCTCGTCCAGATCCAGGAAGACGGCGCCGGGAATATGCTCCGCCTCATATTCGGCGCGGGCATCGCGGCCGTGGGAGGCGAGGAAGAGGGTCGCGTCAATCACGCGCAGGTCCGGCGCGCCGAGCTCCGCCTCCAGCCATTCCGTCGAAACCAGCTTGTCCATCCTATCTCCCCCGGATGAAGGCGCGGACGTCGCGGCTGAGCGCGCTGCGGTCCTCGTCGCGCACGTACATCATGTGGCCGGAGCCATAATATCGATACTCGATCCGCTCCTGCGGGATGCCGGTGCGGGAGAGCGCATATTCGGCCGCGAAGAAGGGCGTGGCGAAATCGTAATAGCCCTGGCCGACGAAGATGCGCATGCCGCTATTCTCGCGCATCGCCTTGCCCAGATAGGGGGTGAGGTTGAGATAAGCGTTGGCGTCGCGGCCGCCCGGTATCTGCCAGTCCCACGGGCCGACGCTGCCGATGGTAACGTAGGATCGGTCGGTCCTGTAGCCGAGCGGCCCGCGGACATAGGCATTGATCGCCGCCGTATAGCCCGCGTCGATGCCGTAGAAGCTGGGGTCGTTGTCGGGCGTCTCACCGGCGTTGTCATAGTCGCGGCCCGTATAGCGGCTGTCGAGCCGCCCGACGGTGAGGCCGCGATCGCGCAGCAGCTCCTTGTAGAAGCGGTCGGGCGTGACTCGCAGGTTGGCCTGTTCCAGATACGCCTCGGACAGTCCGGTGAACCGGGCCAGCTCGCGCCGCACCGATGCGCGTTCCTCCGCGCTGATCCGCTGTCCCTTCAGCAGAGCCGCCGCATAGGGCCCCAGCGCATATTGCCGCGCCTCCTCGACGAACCCCTCGACGGACGGAGCCTGAGCCTTGCCGTGATAGAGCGCCGTCGCCGCCATCGAAGGCAGGTTCAGGACCGGGCTCAGCTCGTTGCCCGGCGTGTCGGCGCCGGCAGCGAAATCGAGCACGGTCGAGATCAGGATCACGCCGTTCAGCGCGACGTCGTTATACTGGCCCTCCAGCTGATCAACGACCGCGGCCGAGCGCGTCGTGCCGTAGCTCTCGCCGCCCAGGTATTTTGGCGAATTCCATCGGCCATTCTCGTTGAGCCAGAGGCGGATGAACTGCGCGACCGATTCGGCATCCTTGGTGACGCCCCAGAATTCCTTGGGCTCGGTCTTGCCGAGCGCGTGGCTGAAGCCCGTGCCGACCGGATCGATGAACACGATGTCGGTGACGTCGAGAAGGCTGTCGGCATTGTCGAGCAGCGGATAGGGCGGGCCGCTGTCGTCACGCGCGTCGGACGGGATTGCGACCCGCTTCGGCCCGAACGCGCCCATGTGCAGCCAGACCGATCCCGATCCGGGGCCACCGTTGAACAGGAAGGTCACCGGCCGGTTGGGATCGCGCGGCTCCTTCACGTACGAGGTCGAGAAGATCGCAGCCCGCGGCGTCCCGTCGGCGGCCTTCAAGTAGGTCTCGCCCGCGGTCGCGACATAGTTGATCCGCTGGCCGCCGAACGTGCCGCTGTGCCGGGTCACGGAAATATTCGGCGGCGGAATTGCCGGTGCATCCTCCTTCGGCACCGGCCTGGCCTCGCTTTGCCCCTGCGCCGGCGCGGCAGTGGCGGCCAGAGCCGCAGCCAAGACACAGGAAACAATCGGCAAAGTCCGGCGCATCGCGATCCTCATCCGTTTCGGGCGTCGCAGCTATTGCACGGCCTCCGCCGCCACGGAAGCCGGTCCGCTTTGGTGCACTTGCGACTCATTCGCGCGCGGTCCTTGACTGATCCCCTCGCCTGTTGCTCAGTAGCGGCCGGGAGTCCCGGGACGCGGAGTCGCGGGTACGGGGAAATCTGGATGCAGGTCCGGTTCTGGGGAACGCGCGGGTCGCTGGCAAAGCCAGGCCCGTCCACCGTGCGCTACGGCGGCAATACCTCCTGCGTGCAGATGGTCTCCTCCAAGGGCACATTCCTCGTGATCGACTGCGGCACGGGCGGGCACGAGCTCGGCGCCCACCTCGCGCGGCAGGGCAAGCCGATCCGCGGCCACATGCTGATCAGCCACACCCATTGGGATCATATCCAGGGTATCCCCTTCTTCGCGCCTTTCTTCATCCCCGGCTACAAATGGGACCTCTATGCCCCGCAGGGCTTCGGCGACTCGCTGCGCGACACGCTCGCAGGACAGATGGAGTTCACCTATTTCCCGGTCACGCCGGACGCGTTCGCGGCGGAGATGAAATATAACAGCCTGTCGGAAGGCAGCTTCCGGATCGACGATATCACGATCCGCACGCGCTTCCTGAACCACCCGGCCCTTACGCTCGCCTACAGGATCGAATGCGACGGCGTGGCGATCGTCTATGCGTGCGATCACGAGCCGCATTCCCGGGCCCTTGCCGCCGCGGAAGGGCCGATCACAGGGCAGGACCGGCTCCATGCCGACTTCCTCGCCAACGCAGACCTCGTCATCCACGACGCGCAATATACGGCCGAAGAATATGAGCCGAAAATCGGCTGGGGCCACAGCACCCACGAATATGTCGTTAAGATCTGCGACTCGGTCGGCGTGAAGCGGCTCGCGCTCAGCCATCACGATCCGATGCGCTCCGACGATGCGCTGGACAGGCTGGTCGAGCGCGACCGCGCGAGCCTCGGCCCCGATTCCATCCTCGACGTCTTCGCGGCGGCCGAGGGGATGATCCTCGACCTCAACGCTCCCGAAGCGGCAAATGTCGCCGAAACCCAGCTCGATCACGCGCTGAATGTCGGCGCGGACGGCGTGCCCCTGCTGCTCGTCGCCACCGCCGACAATTCGGTCAGCGACAAGCTGCAGCAGGCGGTCGAGGCGGAGCCGGTGCAGATGGTGAAGGCGGCGACGGGCGAGACCGCGCTGCGCCTGTTCCAGAGCGAGCACCCGTCGCTGGTGATCATCGACGACAATCTTCCGGACAGCAAAGGCAAGGACCTGTCTGACGCCATCCGCAGCCTTGCCGGTTCCGCAGAGGCGGATCTCCCGATCATGATCCTGAGCCCAGATGCGAATCCGGGCAATGGCGGCCTCGGCAAGTCGACCGATTGGCTGCAGACGCCCTTTTCCGGCGAATATGCCCGCGCCCGCATCCGCACCTGGCTGATGCGCGGCCAGTTCCGCTGGCTGCGGGCGCCTGTCGACGAAGACGAGAAGGAACGCCTGTTGGCGCTCCGCTCGCTCAACCTCCTCGATACCGCGCCGGAGGAGCGCTTCGACCGCTATACCCGCATCGCCGCGGCCCTGTTCGACGTGCCGGTCGCGCTCGTCACCCTGGTCGACGAGGACCGGCAATGGTTCAAGTCGTGCATCGGCACCAACGAGTGCGAGACCTCGCGCGAGGTGTCCTTCTGCGCCCATGCGCTGAAGCAGCATGAGGTGATGGTCGTCCCCGATGCGCTCGCCGACCCGCGCTTCGCCGACAATCCGATCGTGGTCGGCGGGCCCCGCATCCGCTTCTATGCGGGCGCTCCCCTGCACATCGCCGGGGGGCACTGCATCGGCACCTTGTGCATCATCGATCATCGGCCGCGGCAGCTGACCGACGAGGAACGCAAGCTGCTCGAGGATCTCGGCAGGCTCGTCGAGAAGGAGCTGGTCGCCGGCCCGCACGCTGCCTAGGGCGGCATGACAGGAGGCGCGGGCGGCTCTAGAGAGCGGCCCATGACGCTCACCCATCTCGGCCAGGGCAGCTCCCTCCCCTCGTCGCCCGACGATGCCGTTCTCGATTATGTGCCCAACCCGCGCACCGGCCGGCCCTATCTGGTTCGGTTCACAGCGCCGGAATTCACCTCGCTCTGCCCGGTGACGAGCCAGCCCGATTTCGCCCACCTCGTCATCGACTACGCGCCCGGCGAGACGATCGTCGAATCAAAGTCGCTGAAGCTGTTCCTGGGCGCGTTCCGCAATCATTGCGGGTTTCACGAAGACGTGACGGTCGGCATCGCCGAGCGGCTCGTCGCCGAGATGAAGCCGCTCTGGCTGCGGATCGGCGGCTATTGGTATCCTCGCGGCGGCATGCCGATCGACGTCTTCTGGCAGTCCGGCGATCCCCCGCAGGGTCTCTGGGTGCCGGACCAGGGCGTCCCCGCCTATCGCGGCCGGGGCTAAGGGCGTGGCGGACGGGCCGCGCATCGTCGTTCTCGGCGCCGGCTCGATCGGCTGCTTCGTCGGCGGCGCCTGGCTGGCGGCCGGGTGCAGCGTCTCCTTCATCGGCCGCGAGCGGGTGCGGGACGAGATCAAGGCGAACGGCCTGACGCTCAGCGACCATACCGGCTGGCGGATCCACCTCGCGCACGATCTGATCGAGTTCGCGACCAAGCCGGCAGCTTTGGCCAAGGCGGACATCGTCGTGCTCTGCGTCAAGAGCAGCGACACGGAAGCGGCGGCGAAGCAGATCGCCGCGCACGGCAAGAAGAAGCCGGCCGTCTTCAGCTTCCAGAACGGCGTCAGCAACCCCGATACACTGAGGAGGCTGCTGCCCAGGCCGGAGGTGGTGCAGGGCGTGGTGCCCTACAATGTGGCGCATCTCGGCAGCGGCCGCTTCCACAAAGGGACGTCCGGCGAGCTCGTGGCGGAGGAGACGGAGACCAGCCGCGCTCTCGCCGCCCGCATAGGCGACCGCCCGGGCAGGCTCCGGCTCGCGAGCGACATGCCCGCGGTCGCCTGGGGCAAGCTGCTCATCAACCTCAACAATGCGGTGAATGCGCTGTCGGGCGAAACCCTGCTCGATCAGCTCGGCAAGCGCGACTATCGGCGCGTCGTCGCCGCATCGATCGTCGAGGCGCTCGACCTCCTCAAGCAAGCGGGGATCGAGCCTGCGCAGAGCGGACCGCTTCCGCCCAAGCTCCTCCCCCACGCCATCGCGGCGCCCGACTTCATCTTCAGGAACCTGCTGCTTAAGGTCCAGAAGATCGACGCGCAGGCGCGCTCGTCCATGGCAGACGACCTCAATTCGGGCCGTGAGACCGAGATAGACTATCTGAACGGGGAGGTCGTGCGCCTTGCCGCCTCGCTCGGCCGCGAGGCGCCGGTGAACAGCGCCATCGTCAGCCTGATCAAACAACGCGAGGCCGGCGTCGAGCGGCTGTGGAGCCCCGATCAATTGCGCAAATATGTCCTGGAAGGTCATCGCGGGGTCGCAATCTTCGGCTACTGACACTAATGTGAGTCCAATGGCCGCGCACAGCTTCAGGATCGGGATCGACCCCGCCGACATCGACTTCATGGGTCACGTGAACAATGCCGTGTATCTGAAGTGGGTGCAGGATGCGGTGGTGAGCCACTGGCAGAAGCTCGCCCCCGCTGAGGCCGTCGCCAAGCACCTCTGGGTCGCGCTCAAGCACGAGATCACCTACCGCAAGCCTGCATTTCTCGATGACGAGGTCGTTGCCTCGGTCGTGCTCGAGAAGGTGCAGGGTGCCCGCGCCTTCTACGAGACGCTGATCAAGCGGGGCGAGGAAGTGCTGGCGGAAGTGAAGTCGAGCTGGTGCTGCCTCGATGCCGAGACGCTCCGCCCGTCCCGGATCGCCGCCGATATCGCGAGCCACTTCTTCCCGCGCAGCTGAGGCTTTCCCGGCGATCGATTGACTCACCCGGTGAGCCGGGCAAGGTCCCGGCGCAGCTCCCCTGCCAAGGACCCAGACCCGATGCGTCTTCTCGCGACCGCTTCCGCTCTCGCATTCACCGCCGTCCTCGCCGCCTGCACCACCGCCGCTTCGGATCGCGTCCCACCGGCGGCCAGCGCAGCGACGGCAAGCGAGGTCCCGACGCAGCTGCCGCGCACCGTCCGGCCGCTCCATTACTCGATCTCCGTGCAGCCCGACGCAGCGAACCTGCGCTTCGCGGCCACCGCGAGGATAGACATCGAGGTGCTGGAGCCGGTGGACAGCATCACGCTCTCGGCCATGGAGCTCGACTTCGGCAGCGTGTCGCTTACCAACGTGCCCGGCAGCCCGCCGCTGGCGATCTCACCAGTGGATATCCGGCCCGACGCAGCACAGCAGATCGCCACCTTCCGCTTCGCGCAGGCGATCCGACCCGGCCGCTACCAGCTTCAGATCGACTATACGGGCAAGATCAACACCCAGGCGACCGGCCTCTTCGCGCTCGACTATGAAGGGCCCGCCGGCACCCGGCGGGCGCTCTACACCCAGTTTGCGCCGGCCGACGGCCGCCGCTTCATGCCGTCCTGGGATGAGCCGAACTTCCGCACGCCCTACGACCTTCGCGTCACTATCCCCGCCGGCCAGCGCGCGGTGAGCAACATGCCGGAGGCTGGACGCGAGAACCGGCCCGACGGCAGCAGCATCGTCACGTTCCGGACCACTCCGGCGATGTCCAGCTACCTGTTGTTCCTCGGCGTCGGCGACTTCGACCGCATCGCCGCGCCGAGCGCGGGCACCGAAGTTGCCATCGTCACAAAGGGCGGATCAGGCGAGCAGGGCCGCTTCGCGCTCGCGGAGTCCGTCAAGGTCGTGCCCTGGTATACCGAGTATTTCGGCACGCCCTACCCGTTGCCCAAGCTCGACAATGTCGCCGGCCCGGGCGGCAGCCAGTCTTTCGCGGCGATGGAGAATTGGGGCGCGATCTTCACCTTCGACCAGTATCTGCTGGTCGATCCGGCGATCACAACCGAGGCTGGCAAGCAGTCGATCGCGCTGATCCTGACCCACGAGATCGCGCATCAATGGTTCGGCAACCTCGTCACCATGAAATGGTGGGACGACATTTGGCTGAACGAGAGTTTCGCCTCGTGGATCACCACCAAGGCCCTCACCGAAATCCATCCCGAATGGGAGCCGACGCTGGCGCGGATCGGGACCCGCGAGACGGCGATGAACCTCGACAGCGTCGCCACGACCCACCCGGTCATCCAGGAGGTGAAGACGGTCGAGGAGATGAACCGCATCTTCGACGTCATCACCTACCAGAAGGGCGAAGCGGTGCTGACGATGCTGGAGGATTATGTCGGTGAAGATCAGTGGCGCAGCGGCGTCCGGGATTATATCCGCACCTACCGCCTCCAGAACACCGTGACGCGGGACCTGTGGGACAAGGTCGAGAGCGCGTCCGACGTTCCGGTGCGTGCCGTCGCGGACGATTTCACGCGGCAGCCGGGCGTACCTTTGATCCGTGTCGAGAGCGCCACCTGCACCGGCGGACGCACCAACGTGTCGCTGCGCCAAGGCGAGTTCAGCCGCGATCGTCCCGACAAGACGCCGCTCGCATGGCGCGTGCCGGTCATCGCCGCAGTCGCCGGCGGCAGGCAGGCACGAATGCTGATCGAGGGCGGGTCGGGCAGCCTGTCGCTGCCGGGCTGCGGCACCGCCATCGTCAACCAGGGGCAGGCCGGCTATTACCGGACGCTCTATGCGCCGGCGCTGCTGGACGGCATCGAACGTGATTTCGCGCGCCTCCAGCCGATAGACCAGATCGGCCTCGTCGCCGACAATTGGGCGCTGGGTCTCGCCGGCTACCAATCGGCCGCCGAGGCCATGGACCTGGTGGAGGCGATTCCCGCCAACGGCAATCCGCAGCTCTGGGGCCGCGCCGCGACCGTGCTGACCCAGCTCTTTCGCCTCTACCAAGGCGACGCCGCACGACAGGCGCTGGTGTCGCGCTACGCCTCTGCGAAGCTGGGGCCGGTGCTGAGACGCATCGGCTGGCGCGCCAAACCGAATGAGCAGGCGAGCGTAGCCGTGCTCCGGGCGAACCTCATCCGCACGCTCGGTCTGCTCGGCGATCCAACAGTGGCCGCCGAAGCCCGGCGCCTCCGCGACGCCGGCGACCCGCTCGCGACGCAGGGTCCGCTCCGCACCGCGATCCTCGCCGCCGTCGCCGCGAACATGGATGCCGCCGGCTGGGATCAGCTTCGCGCGCAGGCGCGGGACGAGAAAAGCGCGCAGGTGCGGCAAGGGCTTTACGGGCTGCTCGGGAGCGCACGGGATCCTGCCCTTGCCCGGCGCTCTCTGGAACTAGCATTGACCGAGGAACCGGGGGCCACCAACCGGGCGGCGCTCATCTCCGCCGTGGCAGCGGAACATCCCGATCTCGCCTACGACTTTGCCGTGGCCAATCGAGCGGCGGTAGAGCCGCTGGTCGATGCCTTCGCCCGCGCCGCCTACATACCGAGCCTGGCCGCCGGCTCCGCGGATGCGGCGATGGTAACGAAGCTGGAGGCGTTCGCGGCAGCGCATCCGGATTCAGCCCAGACGGCGCGGCAATCCATCTCGGCCGTGCGTGATCGTGCGCGCGTCCGCGAGCAGCGCCTGCCCGACATCACCCGCTGGCTGGAGGCGAGACGAGGCTCTTGAACTCCTCGAACTTGCCGTTCGGCCCCGCTGGAATCCGGTCTTCGAAGTAATTGAAGCGGATTTCGAAGGGGTAGCCGAGGAAGTTCTGGATGTGGCTCGACACGGCCTGCTCCTGGTCGGCCGTCAGCGCCTGCTCCACCACCAGCCGCACCTCGACGCTGGTCAGGCTGTCTTGGACAAGCTGATACTGGACGATCGGCGCCAGGTTGCGGAAGTGCTTGAAGCCGGTGATCGGCCAATAGGTGCTGCCGTCCGGCCGCACGACCATGTTGCGTGTCCGCCCCAGGATCCGCCGCAGCGTCGGCAGGCCGCGGCCGCAGGGGCACGGGCCACCGACTTCGGCATAGTCGCCGATGTCGTAGCGGATCATCGGCGACGCGTGGTTGTGGAGATCGGTGACGACGAGGCGGCCAATCTCGCCCTCCCGGCAGGGGCGGCCTTGCTGGTCGACAACCTCGACGAGCAGCGCCTCCGACATGAGGTGGTAGAGGCCGCCGAGTGGACATTCGATGGCGAGATAGCCGAATTCCTCGGACGAGTAGCAGTCGCGCAGCTCGACGTTCAGCCGCCGTTCCGCGGCCTCCCGGACGTCCGGGGGCAGCGTCTCGCCGACCGTGCGGACGCGGCGGAGGTCGGGGAGCGTGATGCCGTCCCTCTGAAATCGGTCGATCATCGCTGCGAGGTTGGTGGGATAGATGATCAAGGTGGTGGGCCGAAACCTCCGCACCTGCTCGATCTGCAAAGTCAGGTCGGTGCCGTTGTCGACGAGGAGGGCCGGCCCTGTCTCGAAAAAGTCGCTGAAGGGTGAGCCCCAGCTCGATGATTCCCGCGCCTCCTGGACCAGCGCGCGGATCGCGCAGAGGCGGCCGGTGAAATCCGGCTCGTGCCACAAATGATAGCGAAGCGTCAGCGCGGTCCAGAACAATTGCGTCAGCGCCGTCTTCAGGACCTTTACCGGCTCGCCGGTCGAACCAGAGGTCTGGAACAGCTGCAGCGGCGAATGGCCTTCCGGGACTGCACGGGAGAAGAAGCTGTCGGGGTCCTGCTGGATCTCGCGCCGCGTCAGCGGCGGCAAGGCAGAGATGCCCTCGGCTCTTCCCAGATCGGACGCCTCCAGAGCGGCGCGGTGCAGCCGTTCCCGAAAGCGTGGCGAATGGTCCGCGAAGTGCGCGGCAAGCGAGCCGAGCTGCCGCAACTGCCCGGCCTGCAGCAGCTCGGGGGAGGACCATTGCGAACGTTCGAGAGTCAGCATCAGCGCGGCGAGCGAAGATCTCCGCGTGCTGAAGACAGGCGGCCAGAGCGAGCCCGGCACGTCGCCGCACATGGTCGCGAGGCGCTCGTCGGCACCCGTCATGGAAAGTCGAGAATGAAGAGCGGGCATCGCTCGGCGAGCGGATAGTCGCCCGACGGCGCGAAGAAGGCATCGCGCATCCCGTCCGGCACGAGCTCAAGCAGCCTGCTGCGGCTGGGGTAGGAATGAATCGACGCCGCACCCCGATATGCATCCATCTCAGCGATCGTCTCGAGACTCCAGCCGCTTGCGCGGGACAGCGCCTCGCGATCCGGGAACAGTGCCTGAAAGCGGCGGAACAGATCGTCGCTGGTGATGCTCATCCGTCCCGATTCGAGCGTGACCGCCTGGTTGAAACGCAGCTTGAAAGCATGGAAGCCGATGCCGCCCGCATAAGAGGCGTCCCGTACAGCGAGCACATCTTCCCCCTCCTCGGGCGTCGCGAAGCAGCGGATCACGGCCCGAGCCCCAGGCCTCAGCACCCGGGCAAGCTGCTCGATCAGCAGCCTCGCATCCTCGGGATAGCTCAGCATGGTGAAACAGCCGTCGCCCACCGCCGCCGCCATGGACTTGTCCGGCAGCGCCATGCTGCGCCAGTCGCCCAGCATGGCGCGCCTGGCGGAAGTGTCGCCGGGCCAGACCGACGCGATCATCGCTTCGTTCCAGTCCATCGCCACCACGTGCGCCGCTATGTCGGCCAGTTCCGGCGTCACCCCCAGCAGCAGGACCGGGTCATCGCCTGGCTCCAGGTGCCTTGCGACCGCGACTGGAACGTCAGGGTGCAGACGGAGGGGCGGCTGCGACCTTTTCCAGCGCAGATGGAAGTCGCGTCCATCGGAAGCCATTCCGCCCGCGTCCCTCACCTGCCCCTGAACAAGCCACCGAGCAGGCCGCGCAACAGCGAGCCTGCGACCTTGTTGACGACCTGCCGCTGCACCGCCTTGCCGACCTGCCGCACCATCTGCTCGTGGAGCGGGGGATTGGCTCGCCGTTCGCGGGCAAGGCGCGCTTCTTCCCTGGCTTGGGCCGCGCGCTCCCGGGCCTCCACCTTGGCCTGCTCCGCGGCCGCCTTGGCCTCGGCCGCTTCGGCCTTCGCGGCGACAGCGGCGGCTGCCGCCTCGGCGCCCCGCGCCTTCAATATCTCCTCGGCACTCTCGCGATCGACGGCCTCGTCATATTTTCCAGCCGCGGGCGAGATCGATTGGATCACCGCCCGCTCCTTCATCGTCAGCGGTCCCAGGCGCGAGCGCGGCGGCTTCACCAGCGTCCGCTCGACCGGCGAGGGCGCACCATCCTCCTGGAGCACCGAGACGAGCGCCTCGCCCACCTTCAGCTCCGTGATCGCGGTGGCGACGTCGAGCTTCGGATTGACGCGGAAGGTCTCGGCGGCTGCGCGGATCGCCTTCTGGTCGCGCGGCGTATAGGCGCGGAGCGCATGCTGGATGCGGTTGCCGAGCTGGCCGGCCACCTCCTCGGGAACGTCGATCGGGTTCTGGGTCACGAAATAGACGCCGACGCCCTTGGACCGGATCAGCCGCACCACCTGCTCGATCTTGTCCTGGAGCGCCTTGGGCGCGTCGTCGAAGAGCAGGTGCGCCTCGTCGAAGAAGAAGACGAGCTTCGGCTTCGGCAGATCACCGACCTCAGGCAACTCCTCGAACAGCTCGGACAGCAGCCAGAGCAGGAAGGTCGCATAGAGGCGCGGGCTCGCCATCAACTTGTCGGCGGCGAGGATGCTGACATAGCCGCGGCCGAGCTCGTCGACAGCCATGAAGTCGGCGATGTCGAGCGCAGGCTCGCCGAAGAAGCGGTCGCCGCCCTGCGATTCGAGCTGGAGCAGCTGGCGCTGGATCGCGCCAATGCTGGGCCTGGTGACGTTGCCGTAGCGGGTGGAGAGCTCGCCCGCCCGCTCGCCGCAATGGATGAGCAGCGCCTGGAGGTCTTCGAGATTGAGGAGCAGCAGCCCCTCTTCGTCGGCAACACGGAAGGCGATGTTCAGCACGCCTTCCTGCGTCTCGTTGAGGTTCAGCAGGCGTGCCAGCAGCAGCGGCCCCATCTCCGACACGGTAGTGCGGATCGGGTGGCCCTGCTCGCCGTATAAGTCCCAGAAGATCGCTGGATTGTCGGCATAAGCGAAGTCGGCCATGCCGAGCTCCACCACACGCCGCGTGAGCGCCTCGTGCGCCGGATGGATCGGCGATCCCGGCATCGCCATGCCTGCGAGGTCGCCCTTCACGTCGGCGACGAACACCGGCACGCCGGCCGCCGAGAAGCCTTCCGCCAGCCCCTGCAGCGTCACGGTCTTGCCGGTGCCGGTCGCGCCGGCGATCAGCCCGTGGCGGTTGGCGCGGCTCAGCGTCAGGCGCTGCAGCTCGCCGCTGCCGCCGAGTCCGATCAGGATGCCCTCGTCCACGCTATCCCCTTCGCTGCCGCCGCACCTATTCCCGAAGGAATGAGGCGCGGCAAGCGGCGAACGGGTCAGCGGCGGACGTCGACGCCGACGTAAAGGGCCGGCGCGTTGCCGCGGCGGATGAGGAGCAGCACCGATCCGCGGCCGGTGCCGCGCGCGGCCTCGACCGCCGCGGCGGCCTCTTCCGGCGTCCGGGTCGGGCGCTGGTTGATCGAGAGGATCACGTCACCCTGCTGAATACCCTTGGCCGCCGCATCGCTGCCCGGATCGACCGAGGCGACGACAACGCCGCGAGTGGCCGTGTCGGTGATGCGCAGCGAACGTGCGATCTCAGGCGTCAGCGCCTGCACGGTGACGCCGAGGCTGGCGCGGGCAGAACGCTGACCGGCGGACTGCTCGGACTCCGGCTGGGCACGAATGCCCGGCTCGTCGTCGTCCGTCTCGATGCCGTTGAGGCGCGCCAGCTCTTCCGTCGTCGGCCGCTGGGCGACCACGACAGTGACGGTCTGGCGCTGGCCGTTGCGGATGAGCTCGATCGGAACGCGGGAGCCGATCGGCTGCTGCGCGACCAGATAGGCCAGCGACTCGTCCTCGGTGACCTCGCGGCCCGCGACGCGAACGATGACGTCACCCTGGCGAATGCCGGCGCGCTCCGCCGCTCCGCCCGCCGTGACGCCGCGGATCAGTTCGCCGCGATTCTTGGCGACGCCGAGCGCGGCCGCGACGCTCTCGTCGAGCGGCTGGAGGCTGACGCCGATATAGCCGCGCTGCGGACGCTCGCCGCGACGAAGCGCGTTAATGACGGGCGACGCCTGCTCGGCTGGGATGGCGAAGCCGATGCCGACATTGCCGCCGGTCGGGGAGATCAACGCGGTGTTGATGCCGATCACGTTGCCGTTGATGTCGAACATCGGGCCGCCGCTATTGCCCGTGTTGATGGACGCGTCGGTCTGGATGTAGCGATCATAGGCCGCGCCGCCCTGGATCGAGCGGTGCAGCGCCGAGACGATGCCGGCGGTGACGGTGCCGCCGAGGCCGAACGGATTGCCGATCGCGACCACCCAGTCGCCGACCCGGGTGCGGGTCGAATCGCCGAAGCGGACGAACGGCAGGCCCTGCGCGTCGATCTTCAGCAGCGCCAGATCCGATTCGACGTCACGGCCGATCAGTCGCGCTTCATATTCCTTTCGATCGGAGAGCCTGACGGTGATCTCATCGACCGTCGCGCCGTTGCGGGCGGGCGAGATCACGTGGTTGTTGGTGACGATATAGCCGTCGGCCGAGATCAGGAATCCGGAGCCCAATGAACCGCCACGCTGGGTGGTGGTATTGTCCTCATTGTCGCCGCCCTGCGGCAGCCGCCCGCCGAAGCGGCGGAAGAATTCCTCGAACCCCGGCGGGAAGCCCTGGTTGCGGCTCACCTGGATGCTCTGCTTGGTCGAGATATTGACCACGGCCGGCTGCAGCCGCGCCGCGAGGTCCGCGAAGCTCATTGGTGCACCCGGACGCGGCGTCGCCGCCGAGATGGTGCCGGGCTCGTTCTGAGCGGTCTGGGCCCCGACGGACGTCGCTAGCGTTGCGGCGCTCCCGCCCAGCAAAAGAGCGGCAGTGATGCCATAAACATAACGCACGATGTCGATCCTCCTAGTATTCAGATGCCCGGCCGGGCTGCCCGGACGGGCGGAAGTTCCCCTCTTAAAGCTAGGTCGCGCGGCTGAACGGGGATTGAATGAATAGCCCCCGCCGCAGCCCGCTCACTCCCTCCCGCTGAACTCCTTGAGATACTCATTGCTCGGCGACAGGACGATGCTCGAACGGCCCATCTCCGTGCCCGATCCATCGTTGACGAAAGTCGTCTCGTACGACTGCATCGCCCGATAGAATTCATAGAAGTCCGGATCCTTGCCGAACGCCTCGGCATAGGTGCTGGCCGCTTCGGCATCCGCGTCGGCGCGGATGATCTGGGCCTGCTTCGCGCCCTGCGCCCGGATCGAGCGCGCTTCCTGCTGCCGAGCAGTCTGCATGCGCTGATAGGCCGATTCGAGCGGCGTGCCTTCGGGCAGATCGGCGCGCTTGATGCGGACGTCGACGATCTCGGCGCCATATTGCCGCGCGACGCGATTGAGATTGCGCTCGATATTTTCCATCAGCTGACCGCGCTCGGGCGACAGCAAGGCCGCGAACGGGCGCTTGCCGAGCTCGTTCCTGAGCGCGGAGCCGAGAATCGGGCGAAGCTGGTCGCTCACCGCCTGCTCGGTCCGGGCCGAAATATACATGCGGAGCGGATCGGTGATCCGATAGCGTGCAAAGGCATCAACCTGCAGCCGCAGCTGGTCGGTCGAGAGCACCTGCTGCCGGTCCATGTCCACGCTCTGGATGCGCTTGTCGATCCAGACGATCTCCTCGATGAACGGCCAGCGCGCGATCAGGCCCGCGCCAGTGCGACCGAACGGCGCATTGGCACGATAGGGATTCACGATCCGATCGACCTCGCCGAAGCGCACGATCACCGCCTGCCGCGTCTCCGGGACCACCGAGATGGTGCTGAAAAGGAGGATCAGCAGCAGGATCGCCAGGAAGCCGAGCGCGAACGGGTTGCGGAGCAGCCGCGCGTTCATCGGGCCGCTCCTTCGGTCGGCGTGGCCCGCTTCTGGACCTCGGGGAGAGGCAGATAGGGCGTCACGCCCGGCGCCTCGACGATCGTCTTGTCGACCTTGGACAAAACCTTCTCCATCGTTTCATAATACATGCGGCGGCGCGTCACCTCGGGGGCGAGGCGATACTGCTCGTAGACCTTGTCGAAGGCCGCGGCCTCGCCCTGCGCCTTGGCGGTGATCTGGAGCGCGTAGGCGCGCGCCTGGTTCATGTAGGATTGCGCTTCCTGCTGCGCCGCCGAAACGTCCTTGAACGCATCGGTGACCGCGGCGGGCGGATCGGATTGCTTGATCGCAACGCCCTGCACCGCGATGCCCGCGCGATACTGGTCGAGCAGTTGCTGCATCACCTGCTGCACGCGCTGCTCGATATCGCTGCGGCCCGCGCCGATCGCGTCGTCGAGCGAGACGCCGGCAACGACGGCGCGCATCGCGCTCTCCGCGACCTCGCGAATCGTCCCTTCAGGATCCTTGATCTGGAAGAGGAAGAGCTCCGGATCCTTGATATTCCAGCGGACCGAATAGGCCAGGTCGATGATGTTCTGATCGCCGGTTAGGATCAGATTCTCGCTGCTGCCGCCGCCCGGAGGAATGTCGACCGTGCGAATCTGCTGCACGTCGATCTTCTGGACGCGGTCGATGGGCGCCGGGAAGGAGAAGCTGATGCCGGGCTCGAACGTCGTCACATAGCTGCCGAAGCGAGTGAGGACGCCATTTTCCTGCGGTCCGATGCGATGGATGCTGGTGAAAAGCAGCCACAGGACGACCGCGATGCCGAGGCCGTAGAGCCAGTAAGGGCGCCCATCATTCCCGGTCGGGAAGCGCCCGCCGAAGCGGTCGCGGCTCTTCTTCAGGAAATCATCGAGGGAGGTGACGTTGCCCGGCCCGCTCGGGCGCGGCCGCCGCGGCGGCTGTCCCCAGGGATTGCGCGGACCGCCGCCGCCTCCGGATCCGCCGCCGCTGCCGCCGCCGGGGCCCCAGGGGCCGCCCTTATTCTCGTTCAACACTGCGCCGGGACGTGCGCCCCACCCGAAAATTCTGATCATGGAACCTTTATAGGAAGGGCCCGGAGCGAAAAACAGTGGCATCGGTCGATCAGATGCCTATCCGTCGCAGGCAGATGAGCATCGACAGCATGATGGCGGCCCTGAGCCGCGTGCCGGACCCCGCCGGTGAGGACATCGTCAGCAAGGGCCGCGTGCAGGCGCCGCGGATCAATGACGGCGTTGCCAGCCTCATCCTAGATGTCACCGGGCTCTCCGCCGATGCGCGTGCCAATCTCGAGCGCCGCATCCGCGCGGCGATGGTTGCGGTGCCGGGCGTCAACGACCTCCGCCTCGCGATGACCGCCGAGAAGGTGGAGCGGCGCATCGTCGCCGTCGGCAGCGGCAAGGGCGGGGTCGGCAAGTCCACATTGTCCGCCAATCTCGCCGTCGCCCTCGCCCGCATGGGCAACAAGGTGGGACTTGTGGACGCCGACATTTACGGCCCGTCCCAGCCACGCATCATGGGCAGCGAGGAGCGGCCGGAGCTGGCGGACAAGCAGATCATTCCCGTCGAAGCTTATGGCGTGAAGCTGCTCTCGCTCGGCCAGTTAGTCGAAGCCGGAGCCGCGCTCGCCTGGCGTGGGCCGATGGCGGCGAGCGCGCTCGGCCAGCTGCTCGACGGCGACTGGGGCGATACCGAGCTTTTGCTTGTCGACCTGCCGCCGGGCACGGGCGACATCCAGCTTTCGCTGATCCAGAAATGGAAACCGGCCGGTGCGGTGATCGTGTCGACGCCGCAGGACCTCGCTTTGATCGACGCCACCCGCGCGATCGACCTGTTCCGCAAGATGGACGTGGCGGTGCTCGGCCTGGTCGAGAACATGGCCGGCTACGAATGCCCGCATTGCGGCGAGGTCTCCGATCCGTTCGGCATCGGCGGCGCCGAAGCCGCGGCCAAGGTGATGTCGATCCCCTTCCTTGGGCGCGTGCCGCTCACTCTCAACATCCGCCGCTCCTCCGACAACGGCCATCCGCCCGCCGCCGGTGAGGGCGAGGAAGCAGCGGTTTTCGCGGCGCTTGCACGCAAGCTGCTGGCACAGCTTCAACCCGCTTGATAGTCATGGAGGCACCATGCCGCTGACCAGAGACGAGGATATTGCGGAGCTGCTCCGCTCCACCCGCACGATCGCGATGATCGGCGCGTCGGACCGACCCGACCGGCCGAGCTATGGCGTTATGAAGTTCCTCCAAAGCCATGGCTACCGCGTGTTGCCGGTCAACCCGCAGATCACCGGCGAGCATGTCCACGGCGAATATGTGTGGCGCGAGCTCAGCCAGATCGGCGAGCCGATCGACATGGTCGACATCTTCCGCCGCCCCCAGGCCGCGGGCGAAGCGGTCGACGAGGCGATCGCCGCCGGCGCGAAATCGGTCTGGCTGCAGATCGGCGTCATCAACCACGAGGCCGCCGCCCGCGCCGAAGCCGCCGGCCTCAAGGTGGTGATGGATCGCTGCCCGAAGATCGATATCCCCCGGTTCGGCATCCCCAGGATCAGTCAGACCGGATAAAACGTGACAGCGATTGCCGGTTTCTGGAGCTTCGGAGCCGAGGACACGGCGGCTTCCTGCGAGCGCATGCTGCGGTCCCAGGCGATCTATGGCACGCACGGAACCTCGGTCTGGAAAGGCGGCGAAATCTCGATCGGCCGCGCTTTGCATCGCAGCCTACCCGAGGACAGCTACGATCGCGGGCCGCAGACCGGCGGCAGCGGCCTCGCTCTCGTAGCAGACGTGCGCCTCGACAATCGGGACGAACTCGTGGCCCTGCTCGGCCTCGCCGACGCTCGCGCTCAGCCTGACGCGGCCATCCTGCTGCGGGCGCTCGAACAGTGGGGCGAGGATGCGGTCGAGCGGCTCAACGGCGACTTCGCCTTCGCACTCTGGGATCCGAACAGGCGGCGGCTGACGCTGGCGCGCGACTATCTCGGTCAGCGTCCGCTCCACTACCACCAGGGCCGCGACCTCTTCGCCTTCGCCTCGATGGCCAAGGGGCTGCACGCCCTCCCCGACATCCCTTATGCGCCGGACATCGAGATCGCGACCAACTTCGTCGCCCTCATGCCGGAGACCGGCTCCCGCACCTTCTTCGCCGGCATCCACAAGGTCGAGGCGGGCCAGATCGTCACAGTCACGCCAGAAGGGGTCACCTCGCGCAAATATTGGCGCCCGAACCTCGAGCCGCTGACGCTGAAGAACGATCAGGAATATGCCGAAGCCCTGCGGGCGCAGCTGGACCGCGCCGTCCGCGTCCGCCTCCGAGGCGCCGAGAACCGCGTCGCGTCGACGCTGAGCGGCGGACTGGACAGCTCGGCTGTTACCGCAACCGCCGCCCGTCTCGTGGATAGCAACGCAAAGGTGATCGCGTTCACGTCGGTGCCGCGGGAGGATTACGAGCTGCCGAGCCTTCGGGGGAGCTTCGGCGACGAACGTGCCCATGCCGCCGCGGTGGCCGCGCTTTACGACAATATCGAGCATGTGCTCGTGCCGGCCGGCGGCCTCAATCCGCTTACCCAGCTCGACCGCAACTTCTTCCTCAACGAGCGGCCGGTCCTGAACATCTGCAACCAGAGCTGGTATCACGCCATCCTCGACGGCGCGAGGCAGCGTGGTTGCCCGGTGCTACTGATCGGATCGCTCGGCAATATGAGCTTCAGCTACCAGGGCATGGACCTGCTCACCCAGCTGCTCGCCCGCGGTCGGCTGATCCGCTTCTCGCGCGAGGCGCTGGCCCTGCGCCGCAACGGGACTAGGCTCGGCACGATCGCCTCACAGAGCCTGGGCCCCTATCTTCCCGAGCGCCTCTGGACGCTGATCGGACGCATTCGCGGCCGCGGCCGCTCACTGACCGATTACAGCGCGATCCGGCCTGACATCGTGACGGAGGTCCGCAGTCGGGCAGCGGAGCGCGGCCTCGACACCAGCTACCGCCCGTGGCGGAGCGGCGTTGCGGCGCGCCTGTGGTCGATCGGCCGGGTCGACCGCGGCAATTACAATAAGGGCGTGCTTGGCGGCTGGGGCATCGACGTGCGCGATCCCACCGCCGACCGTGAGCTGATGGAATTCTGCCTTCGCGTGCCGTCCGAGCAATATCTTGCCAAGGGCACGCAGCGCGCCCTCGCCCGCCGCGCGCTTGCCGACCGGCTGCCCCCGATCGTGACCGAGGAGCGGCGTAAGGGGTATCAGGCGGTCGACTGGCACGAGGGCCTGACCGCCGCCCGCGAAGAGCTGCGCGAGGAAGTCGGCCGCATAGCCAGCGCGGGCCCGGCGCTAGAGGCGCTGGACGCGGGCAAGATGCAGGCGCTGATCGACGATTGGCCGGAAGGCGGCTGGCACAAGCCGGAGGTCTTCCAGCCCTACCGCCTGGCGCTTCTCCGCGGGGTTTCGGCGGGCCACTTCATTCGCAAGGCCGCCCAGTCTAACCAGTGATCAGACGACGGCGAGGGCACGTTCCCTGAGCCGCTCCGCCGCCGCGTCGTGAATCCCCGGCGTCGACACCAGCACCCCGAAGGCCTCGGCCGAGGCGGTGTTGAAGGCCAACGGCTGGCCGAGCACGCCCGCCACCGCCGCTCCCGCCTCCCGCGCGATGAGAGCTGCGGCGGCGATGTCCCATTCATAACCCCAGCGCAACGTGGCGACGAGGTCCGCCTCGCCCGCCGCGACCAGCGCAATACGGAGTGCAATCGAATTCGGCTTGGCGATCGCGACGAGGTCGCTGTCGGCGTTGGGAAGCTGGTCCGCGGGGACACGGGCGCCGCTGAACTCCGTACGCTGGCTGACCCGCAGCCGCCCGCCATTGCGCCAGGCGCCCCTGCCCTTCTGCGCGCTCCAATGCTCGCCCCGGCCCGGCGCGTCGAGCACGCCGATGATCGGCACCCGGTCCTCGACCAGGGCCACCGATACGCACCAGCCGTTGCGGCCGCGCAGATAGTCTCGCGTCCCGTCGATCGGGTCGACGACCCAGACCCGCCGCCGCTCGATCCGATCGGATTGGTCCAGCGTCTCCTCGGACAGCCACCCGGCGTCCGGATCGAGCCGGCTCAGATGATCGCGCAGGAACGCATCGACCTCCAGGTCGATGTCGCACACCGGATGTCCCGGCACCTTCTCCCAGCGTCTGAACTCTCCGCCCTGCTTGGCGTGGGCGATCTTCCCGGCTTCGGCGGCAATCCTCGATACGTCTTCAAGCACCAGCGACAGTCATTCCTTCGATCCGCAGAGTTGGAACATTGACCGCGCGGCGATGTTCCAGGTCGTCCGCAGCCGCTAACATGCGGAACATGTCCAGGAGGTTTCCTGCGATCGTGATCTCCGCGACTGGCGCGGCGATCTCGCCATCCTCGATGATGAAGCCCGACGCGCCGCGGCTATAGTCGCCGGTGACCGGATTGACGCCCTGCCCGATCAGCTCGGTGACGTAGAGCCCGCGCTTCACGTCGCTCATCAATTCGGACTTGCTGATGCTCCCCGGCAGCAGGTCGACATTGGTCGCCCCCGCCCCGGGACTGCCGCCGACGCCGCGGCTGGCATGGCCGGTCGGCTGCAGCCCCAGCTGCCGCGCCGAAGCGCTGTCGAGCAGCCAGCCCGTCAGCCGGCCATCCTCTATGAGGTTGCTCGCGCGCGTCGGCAGACCTTCGCCGTCGAACGGCTTGGAGCGAAGGGCACGCGGCCGGTGGGGATCATCGCGGATCGTGATTCCGGAAGCGAAGACCTGTTCCCCTTCCTTGCCGAGCAGGAAGCTGGTCCGCCGCGTGATCGCCGATCCGGTGATCGCGCTGATGAGGTGCCCGATCAGGCTCGAGCCGATGCGCGGATCGAACACCACCGGCATGGTTCCGCTGGCGAGCCTCGCCGGGCTCAGCCTGGCCACCGTTCGCTCGGCGGCGAGACGGCCGAGTGTCTCCGGATCGTCGAGCTCGGCATAATGGCGGACGCTGTGGCTGGCATAATCGCGCTGCATGGAGCTGCCCGTGCCGGCGATCACGCTTGCCGAGCCCGAATAGCCCGTGGTCGAGTAGCCGCGGCAAAAGCCGGCGCTGGTCGCGAGCGCGATCACGGAGCGGCCCGCGCTCACCCCGGCGCCCTCGCTGTTGGTGACACCGTCCACCGCACGCGCCGCATCCTCGGTCGCCAACGCGCGCTGCTTCAGTTCGGCGGGCGAGGGATCGGCGCCGTCGTCGCCCTCCACGTCCGGACCGGCGCCGCGCAGCAACAGTTCTTCAGGCGCTAGGCCGGCATAAGGGTCTTCCGGCGCCTCCCGCGCCATCGCTGCCGCGCGTTCGACGAGAGCAGCCAGCGCCTCGTCAGACAGGTCCGACGAAGAGACGCTCGCGGAGCGGCGGCCGACGAACAGGCGGAGGCCCATCTCCTCGCCTTCCGAGCGCTCGACATCCTCGAGTGCACCCAGCCGCACCTGCACGCCGGTGGAGGCATCGCCGGCATAGAGTGCGTCGGCGGCGTCCGCGCCGGCCTTCCTCGCCATTTCGATGAGCGACGCGGCCTTCGCCTCGGCTGCTTTCACTGTGAGCATCGGCAGCGCTTAAGGGGGGCAGCCGCAAAAGAGAAGGCCTAGCTGGTGCCTACGACAAGGCAGGCAAGGAACATCAGCAGGCCCGCCAAACGGTTCGAGCGAAACTTGGCGAGCGCATCCGCGCCGTCGTCCGGCTTGAGGGCCGCGACCTGCCAAATGAGGTGGAGCGCCATCGGCAGCAATGCGGCGAGCCCGAGCCAGTCCGCCCGCTCCTGCCAGATCGCCGCCGCCCAGAGCGCCAGCGCGATCAGATAGAAGGCGAGCACGCCCGGCTTCACCTTCGATCCCAAGGCGCGGGCGGACGATTTTACGCCGACCAAGGCGTCGTCCTCCCGATCCTGGAGGGCGTAGATGGTGTCGTAGCCGATGACCCAGGCGACCGAGCCTCCCCACAGCAGCAGAGCCGTCAGCTCCAGCTCCCCCGTCACAGCCGGCCAGCCAACCAGGGCTCCCCAGGAGAAGACAATGCCGAGCCATGCCTGCGGCCACCAGGTGATCCGCTTCATGAACGGGTAGGCGGCGACGGGCGCAAGGCTGGCAAGTGCGACGATCTGCGCCGTCGGGCGAAGCTGGAGCAGCACGATCAGGCCAATCAGGCTCAGCCCCACGAGCAACGCCCATGCGCCAGAGAGCGGCGCGCGGCCGCTGGCGAGCGGCCTCAGGCGCGTCCGCTCGACCTGCTTGTCAAGGTCGCGATCGACGATATCGTTATAGACGCAGCCCGCGCTCCGCATCGCGAAGGCGCCGAGGCCCAACCAGAGGATGAGAGCCGGCCCCTCAGAACCCATACCGGCCAGCGCGACGCTCCACGCGCACGGCCAGAAGAGCAGCCACGCCCCGATCGGCCGGTCGAGCCGCATGAGCGAGGCATAAGGCCGCAGCGCTCCGGGGAGCGCACCGATCAGCCCGCGCCGCTCGCTGTCCGGGACGATATCCATTTGCTCGACCATGGGCTCCCCTACCCGTTCGCTTCGAGCGAAGTCGAGAAGCGCCTGAGCGCGGGGCATGTCTCGACTTCGCTCGACACGAACGGCTAGTGGGCGAGGATGCCCGCTACCCCTGCCTGGCCGCCCGCCAGCCTTCCCCGCCTCTATGTCGAGGAGACGCTTTCCGACGGCTCGTCGCTGATCTTGGAAGGAGCGCAGGCCAATTACCTAGCGAACGTGCTGCGCCTCGGCCCGAATGCGCAGGTGAAGCTGTTCGACAACCGCACCGGGGAATGGCTCGGCCAGATTGTCGAAGCGGGAAGAAAGCGCGTCGCCCTCCGGATCGTTCGCCATCTCCGCCCGCGCGAGCCGGTGCCCGACCTCTGGCTGCTCTTTGCGCCGATCAAGCGAGGCCGGATCGACTGGCTGGTCGAAAAGGCGACCGAGCTCGGCGTGGCACGCCTCGTCCCTGTGATCACAAGTCGCACGATCGTCGATCGGGTCAAGGACGAGCGCCTTCTCGCGCACGCCATCGAAGCCGCCGAGCAATGCGACCGCACTGCTCTTCCCGAATTGGCCGAGCCGCAGAAGCTCGAGAGCTTGCTCAAATCCTGGCCTGCCGAGCGCACTCTCCTGTTCGCCGACGAGGCTGGCGGCGCGCCTATGATCGAAGCGGCATCATCCGGACCCGCGGCCATTTTGATCGGTCCTGAAGGCGGCTTCACCGATGCGGAGCGGGCGCTGATCCGCTCCGTGTCGCAGGCAAAGGCCGTTTCGCTCGGCCCTCGCATCCTGCGTGCGGATACCGCCGCTATCGCTGCGCTTTCGCTGTGGATGGCGGCAGCCGGCGATTGGGGTCTCCACTCCACTCGGTAGCCCTCTGAAACCGACTGGCAGCGCTTCCGCCACCTCGCTATTGCGCGCGCGATGACGACCCGGACCGACACAGCCCGCTTCGATCCCCCAATTGAGAGCCGGGACGATCTCCTGCGCCCGTTCGCGGGGGGAGAGAAGCCGAAGGACAGGTGGCGGATCGGGACCGAGCACGAGAAATTCGTCTTTCGCCTCGCCGATCATAGGGCCCCGAGCTATGACGAGCCCGGCGGCATCCGCGACCTGCTCATGGGCCTCACCGACTATGGCTGGCAGCCGGTCGTCGAGAACGGCAACGTCATCGCTCTCTCCGGCCCGGACGGCAATGTCAGCCTCGAGCCGGCCGGCCAGCTCGAGCTTTCCGGCGCTCCGCTCGAGCATCTCCATCTGACCTGCGCCGAGGCCGGGCGACATCTCGAACAGGTCAAGGCGGTCGGCGACCGGCTCGGCCTCGGCTTTCTCGGGCTCGGCATGTGGCCGGACAAGAAGCGCGAGGACCTGCCGGTGATGCCGAAGGGCCGCTACGCGATCATGCTCCGCCACATGCCAAGGGTCGGCACGCTGGGCCTCGACATGATGCTGCGCACCTGCACCATCCAGGTGAACCTCGATTACGCCTCCGAAGCGGACATGGCGCAGAAATTCCGCGTCGGCCTCGCGCTCCAGCCGCTCGCCACCGCTCTCTTCGCCAGCTCACCCTTCACCGAGGGGCGGCCGAACGGCTATCTGTCCTATCGCAGCCACATCTGGTCGGACACCGACCCCGCCCGCACCGGCATGCTCCCCTTCGTGTTCGAGGAAGGCTTCGGCTACGAACGCTATGTCGACTACGCCCTCGACGTGCCGATGTATTTCGTCTTCCGCGACGGCAAATATATCGACGCGGCTGGCATGTCGTTCCGCTCCTTCATGGAGGGCCGCCTACCCGCTCTCCCCGGCGAGAAGCCGCTCCTGTCCGACTGGAACGATCATCTCTCGACCGCCTTTCCGGAAGTGCGGCTCAAGAGCTTCCTCGAGATGCGCGGCGCGGACGGCGGCCGCTGGAGCCGTATCTGCGCGCTTCCCGCGCTGTGGGTCGGCCTGCTCTACGACCAGACCGCGCTCGACGCCGCTTGGGACGAGGTCAAGCACTGGACGCTGGAAGAGCGCCAGCATCTCCGTGACAGCGTGCCGAAGCTCGCCCTCAAGGCGGAGGTTCCGGGCGGCGAGACGCTGCAGCAGCTCGGCGCCCGCATTCTCGCCATTGCCGAAGCCGGTCTCAATGCCCGCGCCGCCACCAACCTAGCCGGCGACAATGAGAGCGGCTTCCTCGATCCGTTGCGCGACATCCTCGCCCGCGGCTCATCGCCTGCGGAGCTGCTGCTCGAGCGCTATCGCGGCGAATGGCAGGGCGATGTCAGCCATATCTATGACGAGATGAGCTTCTGACCGCTGCAATCCCGACACAGGTGGGATAAAATTTGCGGCCTCGGGAACTTTTTCATTTTCTAGCAAGGCGATCTCGTCATTAACCTCGTTCCATGACGCCGTTCGACACCGCCATCATCGAAAAAGTCTACACGCCGCTGACCGGCTGGGTGAACCAGCATTTCGGCGTCGATCAATGGCGTCTCGCGATCGAGTGCCTCAACGGCACCGTCGCCTTCTATCTGGCCGGCGTCGCCCTCACGATCGCGTCGAAGGGCATGAACGACGGCATCTTCATCGACCTGCTCGCCGCTGCGCTGTGGCTGCTGGTGATGGATCTGATCCGCCGCGCGGCATACCGCCAAGCCTCTTCCTCGCTCGGGCGGCAGACCGCCCGCATGCGCGAGTCGATCTTCCGGCACATCCTGGTCGGCCTACTCCCGCTCAGCGTCTATTATTGCGAGGGGCTGGACAATCTCTGCCACACGATCAGCCTCTGCTTCTTCATCTCGCATCTCTATTTCAAGAGCTGCGACACGCCGCCGCCGCAGCGCCGCACACAGCTCGCTTACAGCCGCGCCCGTTGAACCGGGCGGCGCGTCCCGCCCATTCCACCGCAATTTCCGGAACATCCCGCCCGCTTGAGCGTCTTTCCGTTCAGACCGCAGCCGAAACAGCTCGGTTTGTGGAGTAACAGGAGAAACGCCATGGGTCTGATCATTGCACTGGTCGTGGGCGGCATTATCGGCTGGCTGGCCAGCATTGTCATGCGCACGGACGCCCAGCAGGGCATCCTTTTGAATATCGTCGTCGGCATCGTCGGCTCGCTCTTGGGCGGCCTGCTGCTCAGCCCGCTGATCGGCGGCGGCAACCTCTTGAGCGGCTCGCTCGATTTCCGCACGCTGCTCGTCGCGCTGCTCGGTGCGATCATCCTGCTCGCGATCGTCAACCTCTTCCGCCGCGGCCGTGTGCGGTAAGCAGTTCAGGCTTTCGCTTCGAGAAGCCTCGGCGGAAACGCCGGGGCTTCTTTCGTTTCAGGCCTGCTCGTCTCGCGCCAGCCATTCCTCCAACCACTTGATCGTATAGTCGCCGGCGCGGAATTCCGGGTCCTCGATCAGCTTCTGGTGGAGGGGGATCGTGGTCTTCATGCCGTCGATCACATATTCCTCGAGCGCACGCTTGAGGCGCATGATGCAGCGCTCACGAGTGGTGCCGTAGACGATCAGCTTGGCGATCATGCTGTCGTAATAAGGCGGCACCTTATAGCCGCCGTAGAGGCCGCTATCGACGCGGACATGCATCCCGCCGGGGGCGACATAGTTCTTCACCGTGCCGGGAGACGGCGCGAAGGTCTTCGGGTCCTCGGCGTTGATGCGGCACTCGATGGCATGCCCGCGAAATTCGATCTGGTCCTGCTCGCAGCTGAGGCCCTCGCCGCAGGCAATGCGGATCTGCTCGCGCACCAGATCGATGCCGGTGATCATCTCGGTCACCGGATGCTCGACCTGCAGCCGGGTGTTCATCTCGATGAAGTAGAATTCGCCATTCTCGTAGAGGAACTCGATCGTGCCGGCACCGCGATAGCCCATGCCGGCCATCGCCTTGACGACGATCGCGCCCATCCGCTCGCGCTCTTCTGCGGTGATGACGGGCGAGGGCGCCTCCTCGAGCACTTTCTGGTGGCGGCGCTGGAGCGAGCAGTCACGCTCGCCGAGATGCACGGCCTTGCCGTTGCCGTCGCCGAACACCTGAAACTCGATGTGCCTCGGATTGCCGAGATACTTCTCCATATAGACGGTGTCGTCGCCGAACGCGTTCTTCGCCTCCGAGCGCGCCTGCATGATCTGGCTCTCGAGCTCGTCCTCGGAGCGCACAACCTTCATGCCGCGGCCGCCGCCGCCCGAAGCGGCCTTGATCAGGACGGGATAGCCGGTCTCCTTCGCGACCGCCCTCGCCTCCTCTACCCCTTCGACCGGTCCATCCGAGCCGGGGACGAGCGGCAGGCCGAGCTTGGCGGCAGTGCGCTTTGCCTCGACCTTGTCGCCCATCGTGCGGATATGCTCTGGCTTGGGGCCGATCCAGATGATGTTGTGGAGCTCGACGATCTCGGCGAAGCGGGCATTCTCGGAGAGGAAGCCGTAGCCCGGGTGGATCGCGTCCGCATGGGCGATCTCGGCGGCCGAGATGATGTTGGGGATGTTGAGATAGCTCTCCGCCGCCGGCGGCGGGCCGATGCAGATCGCTTCGTCAGCGAGGCGGACGTGCATCGCGTCGGTGTCGGCGGTCGAGTGCACCGCGACGGTCTTGATGCCCATTTCATGGCAGGCGCGGTGGATGCGGAGCGCGATCTCGCCGCGATTGGCGATCAGGACTTTCTTGATCGACATGCCGCCTTACTCGACAATGACGAGCGGCTGATCGAACTCGACGGGCTGGGCGTCCTGGACCAGGATCTGCTTGACCGTGCCGGCGCGGGGGGCGGTGATCGGATTCATCACCTTCATCGCCTCGACGATCAGCAAAGTATCGCCGGCACTGACCTTGGCGCCGGGCTGGACGAACGGCTTCGCGCCCGGCTGCCCCGCCAGATAGACCGTGCCGACCATAGGAGATTTCACCGCGCCCGGATGATCTCCCGCGGGCGCCTCGGCGGCCGAGCTCGGGGCGGCAGCAGGAGCGGCCGGCGCGGCATGATAGACAGGCGCCGGCGCGGCAGGCCCCGGTGCGGCGAGCTTGCGCTTTACGACGATACGCCGGGCGCCGTCCTGCACTTCGATCTCGGAAAGATCGCTCTCGTTCAGCATCTGCGCGAGCTGCCGCACCAGGTCGGTATCGACCTGCAGCGCACCCTCGGCGTCGCTTTTCTCATTGTTCATAGAACCAATTCCCTGTTGGGCGGGGCTCTGTCAGAGACGAGCGGCGGCGTCCAGCGCAAGCTGATAGCCGAGCGGGCCGAAGCCGGTGACGGAGCCCCGCGCGGCCGCGGCGACATAGGAACGGCGGCGAAAGGGTTCGCGTGCCTGCGGATTGGAGAGATGGACCTCGATCACGGGGGTCGTGATCGCCTTTACTGCATCGTGGAGCGCAACCGACGTGTGGGTGAGGCCGCCTGCATTGAGGATCACCGCCTTCGCCCCCGCCGCCTGCGCCTCATGCAGCCAGTCGATCAAATGCCCCTCATGATTGGACTGGCGGACGTCGACCCGCAGGCCGAGCTCGCGCGCGCGCTCGTCGAGCGCGGCGGCAATGTCATTGAGCGTATCGGAACCGTAGATCTCAGGTTCACGGGTGCCGAGCAGGTTGAGATTGGGTCCGTTGAGGACGAAGATCAGAGGTTGCGCCGCCATGGCTGCCCTTGCTGCGAAAGGGCGTCCTATATGGCGGCCGGGTCTCGGCGGAAAGCCTCAGCTCTTCGGCGGCCCCTGGACTTCCTTCTCCGCACGACGGACGCCATCGAGCGCCTGCGGCTGAGCCGGCTTCGCCTCGGCAGGCTTGGCGACTGAAGCAGCACTGGCGACGCCGATCGCCTTCGCGCTGCCGACGCCGAGCGCCTTGGCAGCCTCGCCGACGGGCTTGCCGAGCGGCTGCGCGGCCTTGGCCACGCCGCTCATCGCCCAGACGTGAGTGGAAGAATAGGCCTTGTCGGCGCTGCGGGCCTGCGAAGCGAGCAGCGACTTCACCGCGGCGCCCGGCATCGGCTCGTAGCGGCGCAGGACCGCGCGCTGGAAGCTGTCGGCGCTGCTCGGCGGGAGAGCGGTGCCGTCCGGCGCCTTCTCGGCCGCCGCCAGCTGCTCCGGAGTCATGTCCTCGGGCTTCAGCTCGGCCGCCATCTCCACCGCCGCCGCCGACTTGCGGCCAAGGGCACTCACGTCGGGCTCCGAGCCGGCATAGCGACTGGTGAAGGCGGGCCCGCGACCCCATCCCCCGGTCCAGCGATAGAAGATGTGGGTGCCGACATTGGCAACCTTCGCCAGGCTGGAGCTCCAGTACGGAACGACCCAGTTGGTGTGATAATGGGTCGCCCAACCGACCGGCGCGAACACCTTGCCGGCGAGTGCTTCCTGCGCGATCGCGCGGGCGCGCTGCCAATAGGGCGCCATCGGCGCGCGGGCGAGCGAGCCGTCGCAGGTGAAGGTGAACTGGCAACCGGTCGCCCGCTGCGAACCCTGATAGACGACGCCGCAGACGCTGTTCGGATAGGCGGGGTGGCGGACGCGGTTCAGCACGACCTGGGCGACCGCGCGCTTGCCGTCGTCCGGCTCGGTCGCGGCCTCATAGTAGATCGCCTGCGTGAGGCAGTCGACGGAGCGCATCCGGTCGATATCGCTTGCCGCAAGTAGCTTGAAGGACTTGGCGGCGGGGTTGGGGCCGTCCACGATCGGCACCGAGGCGTTGATCGCGAGCGCATCCTGCGGCGCCACGTCAGAGCGGAACTGAAGGGGATCGACTGCGGGAGCGAGCTTGGCGACCTCGCCGGTGAGGTTCGGCGTGACGCGGGCAACGGCGCGGCCCTGCGTCACGTTCAGGCCCATCAGGCTGATCCCCGCGAACAGGTTCAGTGCGAGGACGGTGAACAGCACGATCGAAGTGATTCCGTGCTTGCGCGCGAAGTTCGGCAAGGCTGGCATCCGCAAGGTGTCAGTCGTCATCAAATACTCCGAAAATCGGCCGCGCCCCATAAGCCGGTGCGGTTTTTCTGACAACCGTACGTCGGTCTACCGGTTGTCCTGGAAAGCTGGTCCGAGCCGGGAATCAAGCCTCCCCCGTGGCTCGTTCTTTACCACACTAACCTGTATGTAGGCAAAACAGCCCCACCTTCAACGGCTTCGCAGGAACCGCAGCGCGAGCGGCGGGTTGACGGTGGAACAGACCGTTACGCAAGAGATTCATTCATGGCCACCGAGCTCCGCCCCTCCGACATGTCGGCGGGGGCGCCGCAATTCCTCTCCGACAGCTTTCAGCGCGCCCTCGCCCACTGGAATCATGAGCGGCTCGCACCCGCTTTCCCCCATGCCGACTGGCAGAAGGATCTGGAACGAGATCTGCGGATGCAGCGCCTGGAGGGCGGCTTCATCGAGGAGCTGCGCACCGAAATCGCCGACGAGGCCGCCACCGCACCCACGAATGTCGACGGCTTCATAGCCTGGTTCGAGGCGCTCAAGGAGGTCGGTCCCGGTCAGGGCGATCCGCTTTTCCCGTGGATCGCGGAGCAGGCCACGCTGGACGAGATGCGCTGGTTCCTGGAGCAGGAGGCCGCCGGCGAAGCGGGCTTCGACGATCTCGTCGCGATGACGCAGGTGAAGTTCCCGACGCAGGCGAAGCTGGAGCTTGCCCGCAATTATTGGGACGAGATGGGCCGCGGCACCGCCAAGGGCATGCACGGTCCGATGCTCGATGCGCTGGTGGAGACGCTTGGGGCTCAACCGCGGATCGAAGCCACGGCGTGGGAAAGCCTGGCACTCGCCAATGCGATGACGGCGATGGCGACGACCCGGCGCTATGCGTGGCACTCGGTCGGGGCGCTCGGAGCGATCGAACTGACCGCGCCGGATCGCGCCGCCGCCACCGCGGAGGGGCTTCGCCGGCTTGGCATGTCGGGCAAGGAGCGGCTCTATTTCGCGCTCCATTCGACGCTCGACATCAAGCATAGCGAAGACTGGAACCGGGAAGCGCTGCGCCCGCTGGTCGAGGAGGATCCGCGCCGAGCGACCGCGATCGCCGAGGGCGCGCTGATCCGCCTCAAATGCGGCGCGCGCTGCTTCGAGCGCTATCGCGCGGAGCTGTGGCGCAAGCCCTAGCCCGAGCTTTCCTGCTGCGGCAGGGGCATCGCCCTCAGCGCCCGTGCGACGGCGGCGAGATTGCGGGCTGCGTTGCGGCCGGTGCGGTCGGACCATTCATGGCCTTCGTCCGTGTCGCGGTAATCGGGACCCGGGCCGGGGCCGAGATGCCAATAGGTCCAGCTCTGCGGCGGGATGGTGAAGCCGATGTCGATCAGCGGCTGGCTGACGCAGGCGACGATGTGGTGGGCGCCGTCCTCATTCCCCGTGATGACGACGCCGCCCACTTTGTCGAAGGCGATCGGACGCCCGTCCTCCTTCATCTCCGAGAGCATCGCATCCATCCGCTCGAGCGCGCGCTGGCAGACGCTGGAATGCTGGCCCAGCCAGGTGGGGGTGGCCATGACGAGGATGTCGGCGGCCAGGATCTTCTCGCGGATGAAGGGCCAGTCGTCGCCCTCCCCCTCGTCCGATTTGACGCCGGGCTTCACATTGTAGTCGACCAGGCGGACGATCTCGCTCGTCACCCCCTCCTGCTCGAACTGGCGGACCAGCACCTGGCAGAGCGCCTCCGTGTTGGACGGAGCGGGCGAGGCCTTGAGGGTGCAGCTCAGGAACAGGGCTTTCATCGGCATCTCCCGCATGGTGGCGCCGACGCCTTAGGCAACCTATCTTGTGAGGACCAGCCAAGGAGACGCACCGTGACCGACATCCGCGAAAGCCGCACCTCCGCTTCGGGCTATGACGTCGCGCCGCTGAGCATCGTCGAGCGCGACCGCCTGGCGGCCGACCTCACTCCAGAGGAGCGCGACGTGCTGCTCGACCACGGCACCGAGCGCGCCTTCTGCGGCACCCTGCTCAACAACAAGAGCCATGGCGTCTATGCCTGCCGCCTCTGCGGCCTGCCGCTCTTCAAGTCGGGCGCGAAGTTCGAATCCGGCACCGGCTGGCCGAGCTTCACCGAACCCTATGATCCCGATCACATCAGCGAGATCGAGGACCGGAAATACGGCATGGTCCGCACCGAGATTCGCTGCGCGCGGTGCGACAGCCATCTCGGCCATGTCTTCCCGGACGGCCCCGCGCCGACCTTCCAGCGTTACTGCCTGAATTCGGTGGCCATGGAGTTCTACGACACCGAAGCCGACATCCCGCAGCGCTGAGACGTCACGCCTCAATGTCGCGCCGGCGGGTCTCCGGCAGGAACAGCAGGCCCACCACGACCGTGATCGCGGCCACGACGATCGGATACCAGAGGCCGTAATAGATGTCGCCGGTGGCGGCGACCATTGCGAAGGCGGTGGTCGGCAGGAAGCCGCCGAACCAGCCGTTGCCGATATGATAAGGCAACGACATTGAGGTGTAGCGGATGCGTGCCGGGAACAGCTCGACCAGCAAGGCCGCGATCGGTCCGTAGACCATCGTCACATAGAGGACGAGGATCGTCAGGATCAGGATCACGAGCGGCTTGTTGATGCGTGCAGGGTCCGCCTTGTCCGGATAGTTGACTGCCTTTAAGGCAGCATTGGCTTCGGCCTGGAAGGTCTTGATCGCATCCGCTCGTGCGAAACCGCTAGCGGTGGCCGGATCAACCGCGGGAATGATCGTGTTGCCGATTCGAAGTTGGGCGAGCGTCCCGGGAGCTGCTTCCACATTCGTGTAGCTGATGCCCGCCTTCGACAAAAAGGATTTGGCGATATCGCATGAGCGCGCGTCGAACCTGTTCCGGCCGATCGGGTCGAACTGGACCGAGCAGTCTTCAGGATCCGCGATCACGCTCACCGGCGCGCTCGCTTGCGCCGCATGAAGCTCCGGATTGGCCGCCTTGGACAATGCGTCGAAGAGCGGAAAGTAGGTGAGGGCGGCGAGAGCGCAGCCGGCCAGGATGATCGGTTTGCGACCGATCCGGTCGGACAGCCAGCCGAACAGGATGAAGAACGGCATGCCGATCGCCAGCGCGGCGGCGATCATGACATTGGTGGTAACTGCATCCACCTTCATCATCTTCTCGAGGAAGAACAGCGAATAGAACTGGCCAGTGTACCAGACCACGGCCTGCCCCGCGATCGCGCCGAACAAGGCGATCACGACGAGCTTCAGGTTCGACCACTTGCCGAATGCCTCGGTGAGGGGCGCCTTCGTCGTCGTGCCCTCCTCTTTCATCTTCCGGAAGACCGGACTCTCGTCGAGCTGCATGCGGATCCACAGCGACACGGCCAGCAGCAGGATTGAGCTGAGAAACGGAATTCTCCAGCCCCAGTCGGCGAAGGCCTCCTCGCCAAGCGCCGTGCGGATGCCGATCACCACCAGCAAGGCGGCGAACAGGCCGAGCGTCGCCGTCGTCTGGAGGAAGCTCGTATAGAGGCCGCGCTTTCCGTTCGGCGCGTGCTCCGCGACATAGGTTGCAGCACCGCCATATTCGCCGCCTACCGCCAGCCCCTGGAGCAGCCGCAGGAGCACGAGCAGGACAGGCGCCGCGACCCCGATCGTAGCGTAGCTCGGCAGCAGGCCGACCGCGAAAGTGGCGACGCCCATGATCCCCATCGTCACCAGGAACGTGTATTTGCGCCCGACGATATCGCCGATGCGCCCGAACAGGATGGCGCCGAAGGGCCGCACCGCGAAGCCGGCCGCAAATGCCGCGAGCGCGAAAATGAAGCCTGTCGTCTCGTTCACGCCCGAGAAGAATTGCGCCGAAAGGATCGTGGCGAGCAGTCCGTAGAGGTAGAAATCGTACCACTCGAACACCGTGCCGATCGATGAGGCGGCGATGACCAGCTTCTCGCTCTGGCCTCGAGGAGATTCAGGTCGTCCGTTCTGTTCGATGGTGGCCATCTGTCCCCCGCTTCGTCCTCGCTTGATCCAGATCAGCTAAGTCGCCCCGCCGCAACACACATTTCGTTTGAACCGCCCCTCAGGCTGTGACAGCTTTGCTACAACATGGGGGAATGCGATTGCTCGACCATCGCGTGAAGTCGAAAGGCGCCGAGCGGTTCCGGACAGGCTTGGCAGGCGTCCTTCTCCTGTTCCTCCTTGGCGTTCAGCCCGCTGTTGCGCAGACGGCAACAAAGGCGCGACCTGCCGCATCCGCCTGGCCGCGGGACGATGGCCAATGGGCCATGCCCGCCAAGGATTATGCGAGCACGCGCTACTCCTCCCTGACGCAGATCAACCGCGCGAACGTCCGCAATCTCGGCCTCGCCTTCACCTTCTCGACGGGTATTGCGAAGGGGCATGAGGCGGCGCCATTGGTGGTGGGCGGGACGATGTATATCGTCACCCCCTTCCCCAACATCGTCTACGCGCTCGACCTGACGAAGCCGGGTGCGCCGACCAAGTGGACGTACAAGCCCAAGCCGCTGTCGGCGGCGCAGGGCGTCGCCTGCTGCGACGTCGTCAACCGGGGCGCCGCCTATGCGAGCGGGCGCATCTTCTTCAACACGCTGGACGGCCGGACCATCGCGCTCGACGCGAACAGCGGGCGCCGCATCTGGGAGACCAAGCTCGGCGACATCAACAAGGGCGAGACCATCACGATGGCGCCGCTGGTGGCGGACGGGAAGGTGCTGGTCGGCAATTCCGGCGGCGAGATGGGCGTTCGCGGCTGGATCACGGCCCTCGACGCAGGCTCCGGCCGGATCGCCTGGAAGGCGTTCAACACGGGTCCGGACAAGGACGTGCTGATCGGGCCCGGCTTCAAGCCCTTTTACGCGATGGATCGCGGCAAGGATCTCGGCGTCAAGAGCTGGCCGCCGGGTGCCTGGAAGATGGGCGGCGGCACGGTCTGGGGCTGGATCAGCTACGATCCGAAGCTTCAGCTCATCTATTACGGCACGTCCAATCCCGGCCCCTGGAACCCGGAGCAAAGGCCCGGCGACAACAAGTGGACCGCCGGAGTGTTCGCGCGCGACGTGCGTACGGGCCAAGCGCGCTGGTTCTACCAATCCTCGCCGCATGACCTTTACGACCATGACGACATCAACGAGCAGATCCTGCTCGACATGCCGGTGAACGGACGAATGCGGGCGGTGATGGTTCGCCCGGGCCGCAACGGCTACATGTATGTCCAGGACCGGGCGACCGGACAGGTGCTCTCGGCCGACCCCTACAGCTTCATCAACAGCGCCAAGGGCGTGGACCTCAAAACGGGGCGGTTGATTCCGGTCAAGGAGAAGGAGCCCAAGGTCGGCCGTGTGATCCGCGGCGTCTGCCCGGCCTCGCCAGGCGCCAAGGACTGGAACCCCTCCGCATTCAGCCCCCGCACCGGCCTCCTCTACGTGCCGCACATCAACCTGTGCCAGGACATGGGCGCGATGGAGGCCAACTACATCTCCGGCACGCCTTATATCGGCATGGACGTGAAGATGTATGCGGGGCCGGGCGGCAATCGCGGCGTCTTCACCGCCTGGGACCCGGTGCGCCGCCGCGCCGCCTGGCGGATCAAGGAGGATCTGCCCTTGTGGAGCGGCGCCCTCGCGACGGCGGGCGACGTGGTTTTCTACGGCACCATGGACGGCTGGTTCAAAGCGATCGACGCGACCAACGGCAAGCTGCTGTGGCGGTTCAAGGCGGGCTCCGGGATCATTGGCCAGCCGATCAGCTACCGCGTCGGCAATCGCCAATATATCGCCGTGCTGGCCGGCGTCGGCGGCTGGGCGGGAGCGATCGTCGCCAACAACCTCGACCCGCGCGACCCGACCGGCGCGTTGGGCTTCGTCAACGCGACGCGCGACCTGCCGCAGAAGACCACGGCCGGAGGGATGCTCTATGTCTTCGCGCTTCCCACTCGCTAGCCTCGCCCTAATCGCGCTCGCCCTGGCCGGCTGCGACCGGGAGGAGCGGGAATCGCGCGGCAAGCCGCTGCCGGAGACGGCGCCGGGCAGCTCCGTCACCAGCACCCTCTATGCCGGCGCGCCGGTGCCGGGGCGGCCGGACCCGCGCTCGGCGGAATATGAGAACAACGCCTTTCACATTGCGCAGGGGCAGCGGCTGTTCAGCTGGATGAACTGCGTCGGCTGCCACGCCCATGGCGGCGGCGGCATGGGCCCGCCGCTGATGGACGACCAGTGGCGCTATGGCGGCGAGATGCCGCAGATCGTCTCCACGGTGATCGAGGGGCGGCCGAACGGCATGCCCTCCTTCCGCGGCAAGGTGACGGAGCAGCAGGCCTGGCAGCTCGCCGCCTTCGTCCGCTCGCTCTCGGCCCAGCCGCGCCAGGATGCGCTGCCCGCGCGCGCCGACGAGATGAGCAACACCGAGCCCCTGACGCTACAGGAGCGGCAGCCGGTGCGGGATTCGTCCGCTGCTGCCGTCCAGGGCACCAGTCAGTGAGACGCGCGGGGGCCGCGCTCCTCTTCATCTTTCTCGCCGGCTGCGACGGTGTTCAGTCGGTGATGGGCGGCGACGGGGTCCACGGCCGCGATTTCGCGATCCTGTTCCAGATTTTCCTCGTCGTCTGCGGCATCTTCTACCTGCTGGTGATCGGCTTCCTCGTCGCTGCCATCTTCCGCGGCCGCGGCAGGAGGCAGGACGGCTTGCCGGACGAAGGGAAGAGCCGCGACGGCGCGCTCGGCACCGCGCTGGCCGGGTGGATGATCCTGGTCGTGTCGGGCCTGTTCGGACTGACGCTCGCGAGCTTCCTCACCGACCGCAGCTGGGGCCGCGCGGCGCCGGACAAGGCGATCCAGATCGAGCTCACCGCCAATCAATGGTGGTGGGACGTGACCTATCAGGACGCAATCCCCGGCAATATCGTCCGCACCGCCAACGAGCTCCACCTGCCGGCGGGCGTGCCGGTGCATATCACGCTCAAGTCGAACGACGTGATCCACAGCTTCTGGGTGCCGAACCTCGCCGGCAAGCAGGACCTGATCCCGGGCCGCGTGACCGACATCCTTCTGCTGCCCACCGAGGAGGGCGTGTTCCGGGGCGAATGCGCCGAATATTGCGGCACCCAGCATGCCCATATGGCGCTCGACGTGACCGTGGAGAGCCCGGCCGAGTTCCAGGCGTGGCGCAGGGCGCAGCTGGCGCCGCCGCCCGAACCGACGACCCCCCTCACCCTCGCCGGATACAATTACGTGACCGGCCGCGAATGCAGCGTCTGCCACAACATCACCGGCACGCCCGCCAGCGGCCAGATCGCGCCTGATCTAACTCATATCGCCAGCCGCCGCTCGATCGGCGCCGGGACGTTCCCCATGAGCCGCGGCCATCTCTACGCCTGGATCGCCGATCCGCAGGGCGCCAAGCCCGGCAATTACATGCCTTATATCGGCCTTGAGCCACAGGAGCTGCACGCGATCGTCGCCTATCTGGAGACGCTGAAATGACCGTGCTCTCCGGCCAGGAGCTGCCGCGCGACGGCGAGCTGCTGTGCGGCGAGCAGCTGCATGCCCGGCTCCATCGCACCTGGAAGCGGGAGCCCGGCTTCTGGGGCTGGCTGACCACGGTCGACCACAAGGATATCGGCCGGCGCTACATCGTCACGGCGATGATCTTCCTGGTGCTGGGCGGCGCGCTCGCCATGGCGATGCGGCTGCAGCTGGCGCGGCCAGAAAGCGGGCTGATCAGCCCAGACCGCTACAACCAGATCTTCACCATGCACGGCACGACGATGATGTTCCTCTTCGCCGTGCCGGTGATGGAAGCGTTCGCCGTCTATTTCGTGCCGCTGATGGTGGGCACCCGCAACATCGCCTTCCCGCGCCTCAACGCCTTCAGCTACTGGACCTATCTCGCCGGCGCGCTGCTACTGTGGGTGTCGTTCGTCCTCAACGTCGGTCCGGACGCGGGCTGGTTCACCTACGTGCCGCTTTCCGGCCCCGAATTCTCGCCGGGCAAGCGCACCGACATCTGGGCGCAGATGGTGACCTTCACCGAAATCGCGGCGCTCGCCGTAGCGGTCGAGCTCGTTGCCACGATCCTGAAGCTGCGGGCGCCCGGGATGAGCCTCAGCCGAATGCCGCTCTACATCTGGGCGATCCTCGTTACGTCGATCATGATCATCCTGTCGATGCCGGCGGTCGCGCTCGCCTCCAGCTTCCTGATCTCGGACCGGCTCGTCGGCACGCATTTCTATAATCCGTTCGAGCATGGCGACGCGCTGCTCTGGCAGCACCTATTCTGGTTCTTCGCCCATCCGGAGGTCTACATCATCTTCCTGCCGGCGACCGGCTTCGTCAGCCAGATCGTCGAGACCTTCTGTCGGCGGCCGGTATTCGGCTATCCGGTGATGGTGCTGGCGCTGATCGGCACCGGCCTGCTCGCCTTCGGGGTCTGGGTCCACCACATGTTCGCGACTGGCCTGCCGCGGCTCGGCTATTCATTCTACACCGCCGCCACGATGGCGGTGGCCATTCCCGCATCCATCCAGATCTTCTGCTGGATCGCGACCATGTGGGACGGGCGGCCGCGATTTGCGACGCCGCTCCTTTACGTCGTCGCCTTCATCGTCACGTTCGTGATCGGCGGCCTTTCCGGCGTCATGATCGCCAGCGTGCCGCTCGACCTCCAGCTCCACGACACCTATTTCATCGTCGCCCATTTCCATTACGTGCTGATCGGCGGAGCGGTGTTCCCGCTGCTCGGCGTCATCCATTATTGGTTTCCGAAGATCACTGGGCGGATGATGTCGGAAGGCCTCGGCAAGACCGCCTTCTGGCTGCTGTTCGGCGGCTTCAACCTCGCCTTCTTCCCGATGCACATCACCGGCATGATCGGGATGCCGCGGCGGGTCTACACCTATCCGGCCGGGATGGGCTGGGAGGGGCTGAACCTGCTTTCCAGCGCTGGCGCAGCCGTGCTTGCGCTGGGCGGCATCCTGTTCCTCGCCAACGTCTTCGTATCGCTTCGCCGCGGCAAAGTGGCGGGCGCGAACCCCTGGGATTCGGCAAGCCTCGAGTGGGCGACCAGCTCGCCGCCGCCGCCCTATAATTTCCCGCACATCCCGCTCGTCGCCGGCCGCACCCCGTTGTGGGACGATCGCGAGCGTTTGCCCGTGATGACGGGGCTGCGCGTCGACGACCGCGAACAATTGCTGACCACCGTCATCGATGCCACGCCCGACGTGCGCGAACCGTCGGCCGCGCCGACGATCTGGCCCTTCGTCGCCGCGGTCGTGACCGCGGCGATGCTCATCTCCTCGATCTTCACACCCTGGGCGGTGGCGATCGGGGCGGTGCCGATCGCGGTCGCGCTGATCGCCTGGTTCTGGCCGAAAGAGAGTAGCCTTCAGCCCGAGCCGGTAATCGACTGATGCTGCGGGAGCCGCTTTTTTCGGGCGACCTGGCCAAGCTGCCGACCCATGCGTTCGGGCATCGCAGCCTCACCTGGTGGGGCGTCGTCGCCTTCTTCCTGATCGAAGGCGCCGCCTTCGCTTTGACCTTCGCCTCCTATTTCTTCCTGATGAACCAGGAGCAGGGCTGGCCGCCCGAGCCGGTCGACCCGCCGGGCCTCCTCGCCGGAACCTTGTTCACCTTGATCATCCTGCTGAGCGAGATCCCGAACACGATGTTGAAGCGCGCGGCGGAAAAGGGCGAGATCCGCAAGGTGCGGACCGGGCTGCTGATCATCGTCGGCATCGGGGTGCTGCTGATGGTGCTGCGCGGCTTCGAGTTCGCCTCGCTCAACGTCTGGTGGACCGACAATGCCTATGGCTCAATCCTTTGGGCGCTACTGCTCCTGCACCTCGTTCATTTCCTCACCGACTGGGTCGACACCGCGGTGCTGGCGGCCTTGATGTTCACCAAGCATGGTTTCGAGGGGCGCCGGTTCGTCGATGTCGCCGAGAACGCCATGTATTGGCGCTTCGTGTGGCTGCTCTGGCTGCCCATCTACCTGATGATCTACTGGCTGCCGCGGTGGGTGGCATGATCGAGCGCCGCAAAGCGATCGAGCTGATGCTGCCCTGGGCCGGGATCATCGGCGCGGCCACGGGATGGTTCCTGACCCAGCAGATCGGATCGAACCTCGTCCAGGACCGCTGCGATCTCGGCGAGTGGTGGGTCGTCGGCCTGCTCGGTCTGCTCGGTCTCGGCCTGGCTTTGGGTGGGGCGCTTCTGGCGCTCAAGGTGTGGCGCCGCGCCGAGACCGAAAGCGAGGCGCGCCGCTTCCTCGCGCTGCTCAGCGCAATGCTCGGCGCGCTGCTCTCGATCGCGATCCTGTTCCAGACCGCGGCGGGCTTCATCATCCCGCAATGCCTCGCATGAAGGGCCTCGCCGCCCTCGCCCTTCTCGTGGCCGCGGCCCCGGCGGCGGCGCATGTCGGGCCGCATGAAGAGACCTCGAGCTGGACCTTCGACCTCTGGGTGACCGGTCCGCTGCTTCTCGGCGTCCTCCTCTATGCGCTCGGTTTTTCGCGGCTCTGGCGACGCTCCGACCTCGGGCGCCCGGCTCTGAGGAAGGACGGGCTGCTGTTCGCCGCCGGCTGGCTGACGCTCGCCGCGGCCCTTGTCTCGCCACTGCACGAGGCGGGCGAGCGCTCCTTCACCATGCACATGATCGAGCATGAGGTGATCATGCTGCCGGCAGCCCTGCTGCTGGTCCTCTCAAGGCCCGGCGCGGCGATGCTCTGGGCATTCCCGCCCACGCAGCGCCAGGCGCTCGCCGGCATCGGCCGCGCCGGCTGGGCGACGGCCGCGTGGCGCTCCCTCACCAACCCGTTCATCGCCACCGCGCTGCAAGGCCTGGCCATCTGGCTGTGGCACGTCCCGTCGCTGTTCGACCGGGCGCTGGCGAGCAATGGCTGGCACATCGCCCAGCATCTCTCCTTCGTGATCACCGCCCTCCTCTTCTGGTGGGCGATGGCGCACGGCCGCGCCGGCCGTCAGGGCTTCGGAGTCTCGGCGCTGTGCCTCTTCCTGACCTCCATGATTGGCGGCGCGCTGGGCGCGCTGATGGCGCTCTCCTCGAGCCCCTGGTACGCAGGCTATGCCGCGATGGGGATGACGCCGATCGGCCTCACGCCGGTCGAGGACCAACAGCTTGCCGGCCTGCTGATGTGGATACCGGGCGGCTTCTTCCACGCCGCAGCGGCGATCTATTTCTTCTACAAATGGCTGAAGGCCGGCGAGGAGCGCCATGCGGTCGCGGCGGAATAAGACGATGATCTGGCCCCTGGCGGCCCTCGGGCTCACTCTTGCCGCGGGCACGGCCGTGTTCGCCGAATATCGCTATGAGAAGCACGACCTTCAGGAGCGGGCGGAGGCGATCACTGGCGGCAATGTCGCGCGCGGCAAGCTCGCCTTCGGCCGCTACGGCTGCGGCGGATGCCATACGATTAGCGGGGTGCCGCAGGCGAGCGGCCTGGTCGGCCCGCCGCTCAGCGGCGTCGGCGCCCGCGCCATCATCGGCGGCCGGCTCGAGAACAAGCCATCCAACCTGATGCTGTGGATTTCCGAGCCGCAGAAGGTCGCACCGGGGACCGCGATGCCCGACCTCGACGTCACGCCCGCCGATGCACGGGACATTGCCGCCTTCCTCTATACGAACAGCTGATGCACCCCCTCCTCGCCCTCCTGCTGACCGGCACCATCTACGTCTCCAACGAAGAGGCTAATGTCGTCCATGTGATCGACGTAGACACGATGAAGGAGCGGGCACCGATCAGGATCGGCAACGGTCCGCGCGGGATGGTCCTGTCGCTCGACGGGCGCAGCCTGCTGGTGGCGGTGAGCAAGGACAATCGAGTCGCCATGGTGGACGTCGCCACCGGCACGATCACCGGTCACATTCCTTCTGGTCCCGACCCGGAGACCTTCGCCGTCTCGCCCGACGGCAAGCGCCTCTACGCGGCTAACGAGGACGACAATCTGCTGTCCGTGGTCGACCTGGAGGGGCGCAGGATCATCGAGGAAATTCAGGTCGGCGGCGAACCGGAAGGCACCGCCGTCAGCCCCGACGGCAAACTGGTCGTCCAGACTTCCGAGAGCGCCAGCATGGCCCATGTCGTCGATGCCGCGACCGGCGAGGTGATCGACAATCTGCTGGTGGATACGCGGCCGCGCTACGTCGCCTTCACGCCGGACGGGAAGCAATTCTGGGTGTCGTCGGAGATCCGCGCCACCGTCACCATGTTCGACGCGGCGACGCGCAAGCCGCTCGGCAAGATCGACTTCCAGCCGCTCGGCAAGGACAACCCGCCCGATCGGATCGTGCAGCCTGTCGGCATCGCCTTCACCCAAGACGGCAGCCGCGCCTTCGTAGCGCTCGGCCGCGCAGGACTGGTGGCGGAGGTTGACCCGAAGCGCTTTACGCTCATCCGCACCTACCCGGTCGGCTGGCGCGCCTGGAACCTCGCGCTCTCGCCCGACGAGGCACGGCTCTACACCGCCAACGGCCTAACCGGCGACATGAGCGCCATCGATATCGTCGCCAACAAGCCGCTCGGCACGGTGAAGCTCGGCGGCAAGCCTTGGGGGATCGTCGCGGCGCCATGAGCTGGATGCTGATCGCCGCCGCCCTGGCTGCCGCGCAGCAGCCGCAGCGCGAGCTGCGCGTCTGCGCCGATCCCAACAACCTGCCCTTCTCCAACGCAGCCGGCGAAGGGTTCGAGAACAAGCTGGTCGAGCTGATCGCGAAGGATCTGGGCGCGAAGGTCAGCTATTCCTGGTGGGCGCAGCGGCGGGGCAACGTGCGCGAGACGCTCAACGAAGGTGCCTGCGACCTCATACCCGGGATCGGCAGCAGCCTGGAGATGCTCGGCACCAGCCGCCCTTATTACCGCTCGACCTATGTGGCGGTGACGCGCGCGGATCGGAGCCTCGACATCGCCTCGTTCGACGACCCGCGCCTGAAGGATCTCGCGATCGGCGTTCAGCTGATCGGCGATGACGGCTCCAACACACCGCCGGCCCATTCCCTCGCGCGGCGCGGCATCGTCGAAAACGTCCGCGGCTACATGATCTACGGCGACTATTCCCAGCCTGCGCCGCAGCAGGAGATCATGAAGGCCGTCGCGGCGGGCGAGCTAGACGTGGCTTTCGTCTGGGGACCCGTCGCCGGCTATTTCGCCGCCCGGCAGGACGTGCCCCTGCGCATCGTGCCGGTGACGCCGGCCTTCGACGGCCCGCAGCTGCCGATGATCTACGACGTCTCGATGGGGGTCCGCAAAGCTGACCTGCCGCTGCGGCGGGAGGTTGAGGACGTGCTGTCGCGCCGCAGCGGGGAGGTACGCAAGCTGCTCGAAAGCTACGGCGTTCCCCTTGCGGAATAGCCGGTGCCGCGCTTGAAGCGGCGAATGAGACAGGCGACAGGCGAGATCGAATTTGCCAGCCCCGGCGCTGGGCTTCACGAGGTAACGGACGCCGTCAGAGACTGGGTAGAGGCTCAGCAGCTTGGCGAAGGGCTGCTGACCATCTTCTGCCGCCACACGTCAGCCTCCCTGCTGATCCAGGAAAATGCGGCGCCGGCCGCGCGGCGCGACCTTGAAGCCTATTTCGCCCGGATCGCGCCGGAAGATCCCGCCGCGTACGAACATGATGACGAAGGCCCCGACGACATGCCGGCGCACCTCCGCGCGGCGCTGACCCAGGTGCAGCTCTCGATACCGCTGATCGGCGGCCGGCTCGCGCTCGGCACCTGGCAGGGCATCTACTTGTTCGAGCATCGCCGCCGGCCCCACCGGCGCAGCCTCGCGCTCCACCTGATCGGCGATTGAGCGCATGAGCCTGGAGAGCGTCCGCGCCTGGCTGGCGGAGCATGCGCCGGACCTGCCGATCATCGAGACGAGCGAAAGCACCGCCACGGTGGCCGAGGCGGCGGAAGCGCTCGGCGTCGAGCCGGGGCGGATCGCCAAGACGCTCGCGCTTCGAATCAACGGCACGGTCGTGCTGCTGGTGACCCGCGGCGATGCGCGACTGGACAATATCAAGACCAAGGCCGAGTTCGGCGGCCGGCCGCGCATGCTGGATGCCGAGGAGACGCTGGCGGTTACCGGCCATGCCGTCGGCGGCGTCTGCCCGTTCGGACTGGCGACGGCGCTGCCCGTCTATTGCGACCGCTCGCTGCTGGCGTTCGACATCGTCTATCCAGCCGCCGGATCTCTCAACAGCTCGGTGCGAGTGGCCCCGGAGCGGCTGGCGGCTTTGGTCTCGAGCGGCTGGGTCGACGTCTGCCGCTGAGCCGCAGGATCGGTCAGAGGCGAGCGGTGGCGAGCCAGTCCGGTACGCTTTCGTCTTGCATGAAGGTGTCGACGTCCTTGCGCTCCCGGATGACGGCCCAGTCGTCTCCGTTGATCAAGACTTCCGGCGTCAGCGGGCGCGAATTGTAGGTGTTGCCCATGGTCGCCGCGTAAGCGCCGGCGGTGCGGATGATCATCAGATCGCCCGCTTCGACGCGCTCCAAGGGCCGCGCGACGGCAAAGGTGTCGCCGCTCTCGCAGACCGGACCCACGACGTCGGCGACCATCCGTTCGCCCTTGGGCGCGACAGGATCAATGCCGTGATAGGCGTCGTAGAGGGTCGGCCGCATCAGGTCGTTCATCGCTGAGTCGAGAATAACAAACGGATATTTTGGCCCTGATTTGACACGGATCACTTCGGTGAGGAGCACGCCGGCATCACCGACGATCAGCCTGCCCGGCTCGAAGATCAGCCGCACATTCCAGCCAGCGGTCGCCCGGGCGACCATCGCGCCATAATCCTCGGGGCTCGGCGGCAGCGGCGCTGACGGATCGTAGCGAACGCCGAGGCCGCCGCCGAGATCGGCGGTGCGGATGTCGTGGCCCTCCGCCCGTAGCTGGGCGATCATCGCACCGACCTTGCCGAACGCGGTCTCCAGTGGAGCGAGGCTGGTGATCTGGCTGCCGATATGGACGGCAAGGCCCCTGAGCTCGAGCCCGGCCAGATCGCGCACCCGGGCGCAGGCGGCGGGGGCGTCGCCGATGGGGATACCGAACTTGTTGTGCGCGGCCCCGGTGGTGATCTTGGCGTGACCGCCGGCCTCGACGTCGGGATTGACGCGGAAGGCCACCGGCGCCGTCCGCCCCATCGACAGCGCGACTTCCGAGAGCATCTCGGCTTCCGGCAGCGATTCAAGATTGAACTGGCAGAGCCCGCCTTCGAGGGCGAGACGCATCTCCGCTTCGGTCTTGCCGACGCCAGAGAAGACGATCTTGCCGGGGGCGATGCCAGCCGCCCGGGCGCGCCGGTATTCGCCGCCGGACACGACGTCGGCGCCCAGCCCTTCCGCGGCGAGCGTCGCCAGCACGGCCGCATTGGGGTTGGCCTTCACCGCATAGGCGATCAGCGGATCGCCAAGCGGCGACAGCGCCTCGCGCAGCACCCGCGCCTGGTGCCGCATCGCCGCGGTCGAATAGACGAAGACCGGCGTGCCGACCCGCTCGGCGATCAGCGGCAGCGGCACATCCTCGCAGTGGACGACCCCCTGGCGCAGGGGAAAGTGGCTCATCAACTTGCTCCCGATACCGTAGCGCGCGATCGAGCAATGCCAGGAAGAGCAAAGCCGCGGCCTCGAAAGGCCGCGGCTTCGCGAGGGTCCAAGCCTTAGTTCAGCTTCAGCCGAACGCCGACCCGGAAAGCGCGGCCGAGCAGATCGCTGTAGGTGCTGTTCGCCGCAAGACCGGTTTCGGGCAGCTTGATCGGATCGGAGTCGAACACGTTGGTGACGTTGATGAAGAACTCTCCGTCGCCGCGACCAAGTGCGTCGAACTTCGAAGTCAGGTTGAGATCGACGTAGAACGCCCCTTCGACGTGATTGCGCTCATAGGTCGGCGCGTTGACGGTTGAGACCGGGCAGTCCGTCTGGCATTCGATACCATTGGCGACATATTTGCCGGAGCTGACTCCGCGTCCGATCGCGGTGATGCCGAAATCCTCAGTGTCGTATGATGCGCTGAAACGGTAGATCCATTTCGGTGTGGTGATCTGGCTGCCGTTCACGCCCGCCGAGTTGAGCACGACCGTGCTGGGCACGCCGCTGTCGAAGAGATTGTCGATATAGCGCGTGGCGAGACCGCGCAGGGTGAACGATCCATCGACGTCGCCGAACAGCCGGTCGATCGGCAGCCGGTACGACGCATCGATGTCGACGCCGCGCACTTCCTGGCTGGCGGCGTTGAACGGCTGCGTCAGGATGATCAGATAGGGCTGGCCCGGATTCTGCGTGCGCGCGGGATCGGTGCTGATCGCGTCGCAGAACGCCTGCTCCCCCAGGAAGCACAGATTGACGATCGACTGTGCGCTGAAGGTGCTGATCCCGGCGTTCACGTCAATGTCGAAATAGTCGACCGCCAGGTTGAAGCCCGGCAGGAAGGTCGGCGAGAATACCGCGCCGACGTTCCACTGGTCAGACTTTTCCGGCTCCAGATTGGAATTGCCCGTTGCGAAGCCGGAATAGCTGTAGCTGGCCACCGGGTTTTGACCCGCCGGGACAAAGGACGGGCTGGTGCCGTCTATGAAGCCGGGATTGCTGACGGAGTCGCTGTTCGCGGTGCCGGCCTGGAACAGATCGTTCAGGTTGGGCGCGCGAATGTCACGCGAGCGCGTGACGCGAAGGCGGATGTCGTCGATCGGCTGCCAGGTCAGGCCTGCCTTCCAGGTCGTGACATAGCCCGCGGTCGAATAATCGGTCGCACGCACCGCGCCGTTGAACTCGAGGCCGAAGCCGAGCGGAACGACCGTTTCGAGATAGGCTTCCTTGACGTCGTACGATCCGAAGCTGGGCAGGTAGTTGCCAACCGACCAGCGATTGGTAGCGCCGGTGACGTTGCCGTTGGCATCGACGATCGGCACCGGCTTGAACTCGTCGGGGACGAAACCGCTGACCTCTTCCTTGCGATATTCCGCGCCCACCGCGATGCTGACATCGCCCGCCCAGGTGGCGAACGGCGTGGCCGAGAAGTTCGCCCCGACCACGGTCTGTTCAAGCAGCTGGTCGCGACGGGGGTCGCCGAGCACGTAATCGATCGCCGCCTGGCTGGCGACGCCGAGGCCGAGGCGGTTGATCGGCACGCAAGCCGGATCGTTGTTGTTCGGGTTGGCATCGACGTTGATCAGGCACTGGATCGAGCCTGTGGGAAAGCCGCTGCCGGCGGGGGCGAAGGCGGCGTCCCGAGCGGCGTTGATGCGCGCGATATTCTGGATGTCGCGCAGCTGTTCGCGCAGCTCGGCGCGGCCATATTGGCCATAAATGTCCCAGCGCGCAGTCTTGCCGAACGCCTCGAAATCGCCCTCCGCGCCGATCAGGTAGCGCTGCACCTCGCGCTTGTTGTTGATTCCGCGGAACGGCAGGTCGGCCGAGGTTGTGGCGATGGTCACGCTGGTGATGCCCTGCAGCTGAGCCGCGCCCAGCGTGTTGAGCAGAAAGGCGTTGCAGGTGATCGGCACCGGCGTCTGGGTGCATCCGGTGGCATTGAGCACGATGCCGGTCTGCAGGTTCGGGCCGGCGTTGAACAACACTTCCTGCTGGTTATACGCAGCTTCGGCGAACAGCTCGATGCTGTCGGTGACCTCGTAGCTGATGCGGCCGAAAACGCCGTAGCGGTCATCCCGCGGCTCCAGTCCGATATTGCGGCCCGAATCGTTGACTCGCCAGTCGCCGCCCCGCGTGCGCAGCGGCACGGCGCTGCCGCTGAACGCCGGGAATGTCAGGTCGCCAAAGACGAACTGGTTCACCACCCCCCCCGGGCCGAAATAGAGGCCGCGCAGCCGGTTCGCGGTGCCGCCGGCGGAGTTGGTGATGATGCTGCCGGGAGTGGAATTGGTCGGACCCGCGCCGCGCACGAAAATATATTGCGGGGCGCCCGAATTCTGGTTGGCGAGGTAGGCCGGATTCTCGAACCGGAGGAACCCGATCTGGTTCCAGCCGCGATCGACCTGCAGGATGCCGTCACGATGGGCGACCTCTCCGCTCAAGAGGATGTGACCGCGGCCGCCGGCGAACGACAATCCGCCCGCAGCGTTGAACGAATAGTTGAAGCCGTCGCCACGGCTGGTGATGCCGGAGTCGGCCTCGAGCTTCAGCCCTTCATATTTGTTGTCGAGGATGAAGTTGACGACGCCCGCGACGGCGTCGGAGCCATAGGCCGCGGAGGCGCCGCCGGTCACCACATCGACACGGGAGATCAGCGCCTGGGGGATGGTGTTGACGTCGACGACCCCGGTAATCGCCGAGGCCACGGACCGCCGGCCATTGACCAGCACGAGCGTGCGAGTCCCGGCAATGTTGTTATCGAGGTTGCGCAGGTTGAGCACGTTGATGCCCGCCTGCCCGCTCGAGATGTTGAGGCGCGAGTTGGAAGGACGCGTCGAGCCGGCAAGCGACGGCAGGGTGTTGACGAAGTCGGCGATGTTGTTCGTCGGAGAGCCGCTTTCGATGTCCGCTTCGGTCATCACCGTCAGCGGCGTAGTAGCCTGGAAACCGTCGCGGATGATGCGCGTGCCTGTGACGACAATGTCCTCATCGGAGGCCGGTAGTGGGTCAGCCGCGACGCTCGTCGACGGCTCTTCCTCGACCGGCGCGGTTTGCGCCAGGGCAGGGCTGGCCATACCCAGCGCGATCGCGGCGAAAGCCGCTCCCGAAAACAGAAAAGTTTTCGACGACATGGAAGCAATCATCACTCAATCCCCCTAGGCGGCAGCCAAGCGGCATTAAGTAACAAGAATGTCATGGCTCACCATAGTTTCTGTTGGCGCAGGCATAACCTCTGGCCATTGTCGGGCACGAAAGCCGCATGGATGTGACGCGAACGCAACAGTCGAGGCGTTGACGAACGTCGCGCGGCGGTCGAGCCTCCGGGCGATGATGTGGAGCGCGTGGTAATGGCGTCAGTTGCACCTGCCGAGAGGCCCGCAGCGGCGCAGGTGGTGCCGAAGGGCATGGGGCGACAGGCGCTCTACATCATGCTCGGCTTCTCGGCCGGCCTGCCCTTCTACATGTTCTCCACCGTTCTCTCGCTCAGGCTGCAGGCGCATGAGGTGGGGCTGGTCGTGATCGGCTTCTTCGCCTGGGTGCAATTGCTGCCGACCTTCAAGTTCCTTTGGGCGCCGATGCTCGATCGGTTCGAGGTGCCCGGCTTCGGCCGCTTCTGGGGCAAGAGGCGCGGCTGGATCATGTTGTCGCAGCTCGGCATCTTCACCTCGCTGGTGACGATGGCGCTGACCTCGTCGGACGAGAATCTCGGCATCACCGCGCTATTTGCCGTCCTGCTCGCCTTCTGGACGACGACTTTGGAGGTCGCGGCGGACGCCTGGCGGATCGAGCTCGCGCCGACGCAGGAGGAGCAGGGCCCGATCGCCGCTGCCAATCTCTGGGGCTACCGCACCGCGATGGTCGCGGCCGGCAGCGGCGCCCTGCTCGTCGCCGACCAGCCGGGCTGGGGCTGGACCGCGGCCTATCTCGTCATCGCCGCCGTCTCCATAATCCCCTTCCCGATCCTCGCCGCGATGCGCCGCGACCCCGGCCATGACGGCAGCCGCATCACTGCTCTGGCTACCGGGCTTGTGGCGACCGCCGTGATCCTGGGCGCCTTAACGGTCGTCACGGCGGTCGTCGGCTGGCTGCTGCTCGGCGCCGCTTCCGGCATCGGCATCAGCGCCGAGACCAACGTCACGCCCTATGTGCTGGTGATCTGCATGGTGCCGTTCCTGGTCATGGCGGCAGCGCTGCCGAAGATCCGCAACCTCGGTCCGGACGCACCCTGGCGGCGATCGGCGGCGATCGGGCCTTATGTCGACTTCTTCTGGCGCTACGGTTTCCTGGCGCTGGCGATCATGGCCTTCGTCTCGATCTACCGCATGGGGGACGTGCTGGCGCTCAACCTGTCCAAGCCGATGATCAAGGAGCTGGGCTATACGCTCACCGAAATCGGCCGCGCCGATTCCTATGTCGCGCTGATCGCCAGCATCACCGGGGTCGGCCTCGGCGGCTGGATGGCGGCGAGATGGTCGATGCCGCTCACGCTCACGATCGGCGCGATCTTCGCCGCGATCGGCAATTTCGCGTTCGTCTGGCTGGCGCATCAGCCGGTCGACGAGACCCTGCTCTACGTCGCCACCGCTGCGGACCAATTCGGCAACGGCATGGCCGGCACGATCTTCGTCGTCTATCTGTCGATGCTGGTGAACCCGCGCTACGCCGGCGCGCAATATGCCTTCCTCTCCGCCTTCGCCTTCATGCTCTCGCGGCTGCTGTCGGGCGCTGGCGGGGCGATCGTGGAGAGCCTCGACCGCGCCGGCTACAATGGGTTCGACGTCTTCTTCATCCTGTCGGGCGTGCTGAGCTTGGCGGCGATCCTTTTCCTGCCGATCATCGGCCGCGCGCGGCCGCGGCCGTCGGACGAGCCTGCTTCATGATCGACGCGGCTTTCGCGCCCGCCAAGGAGGCAGTCGAGAGCGGCCGCATTCCCGGCGCCACACTCGGCATCGTCGCCGCGGATGGGCGCCGCGCGGTGCGGTTCGCCGGCATGGCCGCTCTGGTGCCCGAGCCGGAGCCACTGACGGAGGCGCATTGGTTCGATCTCGCCTCCGTGTCGAAGGTGATCGCGACCACGCATATGATCCTGACCCTCGCTGAGGAAGGGCGGCTGGACCTCGACCGGCCGCTCACCGACGCGATCCCTGACCTTCGCCAATATGACGTCGCCGGCGCGGAGGAGCGCAAGCTCACCTTCCGTGACTGCCTCGCCCACCGCACCTTCCTGCCAGCGGTGGAGCCGATCTACACCTATGGCGACGATCCGGCGCGGCTGCGCGCCTTCGTGCTACAGCGGGAATGGCGCAAGGGACCACCCGTCTATTCGGACATCAACTACATCCTGCTCGGCATCGCCATCGAGCGGATCACCGGCAAATCGCTGAGGGAATGGCCGCTCGGCCCCGGCCTCACCTATGGGCCTCCGCCCGGACCGGCGGTAGCGACCGAAGCGTGCAGCTGGCGCGGGCGCGTGATGAAGGGCGAGGTGCATGATGAAAATGCCTCCGCGCTGGGCGGCGCACCCGGACATGCCGGGCTGTTCGGGACGGTGGCCGGTGTGCTCGACTATGCGCTTGGGCTGCTCGACGGAAGCCGCGCCTCGCCGGCCCTGCTGAACGAGATCCGCACCCCGGTCTACGAACACCGCACCTGCGGGTGGGAGAAGAGGTTCGACGGCTGGCACGGCGGCAATGCCTGTTCGGCCGAGACGATCGGCCATACCGGCTTCGTCGGCACCGGCCTCTGGGTCGATTTCGACCGCGGCCTCGCCTGGACCCTGCTCACCAACCGCGTCCACCCGACACGTCACCGCGAGACCGGCATCGCCCCGCTCCGCCGCGCCACCGGCGAGGCGGTGGTGGGGGCTTGGGACGCCGCCTAATTCTCCGACGCGATCAGCTCCAGCGCGGCATCCATCGCCGTGGTGGCGCGAACATCGGGAGGGACATCGTTGGCAAAGGCCGAGAAGATCAGCGTCTGCCCGCTCTTCGCGGTCATGTAGCCGGACAAGGCATTGGTGGCGTTCAAGCTGCCAGTTTTAGCGAACAGGCGCCGCTCGAGCGTCGTGCCGCGGAAGCGATTGGTGAGGGTGCCGTCGACACTTGCGATCGGCAGGGTGTCGCGATAGGCGGCGCCCCACGGCTGCGCCGAGACCCACCGCAAAAAAGTAGCGACCGCGCGCGGAGCGAGACGATTGTACGTGGACATGCCCGAGCCGTCGGACAGGTCCCAGCCGGTGCGCGGGACCCCGGCCTGCTCCATCATGTCTTCGACGGCTTCGACCCCGTCGGCGATGGAGCCGGTGCCGTCGCGGAGGCCGACACGGCGCAGGACCAGCTCGGCATGAAGATTCTGGCTGACCTTGTTGATGTGCTTGAGGTCCTCGGCAAGCGGCGGCGGCGACAGCCTGGCGAGGTGCGTCGGCTCCGGCGGCCGCGGCGGCGGCGCACCCTTGCGCTGCTCAGGGTCGTCGATCGGCCCGGCCCGGCGATAGCGGCTTTCGACCTTCCCGCCGACCTTCACGCCGCGCGCCTCCAGCAAAGTCTTGAGGCGCCAGGCGGCGAAATGGGCGGGATCATCGATGCCGAGGCGAAGCAGCTCGGGCTCGTCGGTGGCGAGGATCGTGCCGGTGAGGCGGACGAGATGGCTGCCCGGAAAGCGATCGTAGCTGAGCTCGGTCTCGCCGGTCACAACCGTCACCGCCCGGTTGTCGATCTCGTAATAAGGCTGCAGCTCCACCCGCGGCGGCGCGCCGACGGCGCCGGGCAGGACGCGGATATGCAGCTCGTTGTCGTCCAGCGTCAGGGCCGAGATCGCGGTGCCTGAGCGGCTCGGAATATTGTTCCAGCTCATGCCCGAACTCCAGCGCTCGTCGGGAAAGAGGCTGGCGTCGCCGACCACATCGTCCACTGCCTTCGTCCGTGCCGCCACTGCGTCGGCGAGCGCGGTCAGGCAATTCGTCAGGCAATCGGCAGCGCTGGAAAGGCGAGCGTCGCCATAGCCTTTCAGGATGACGTCGGGGACACGCCCGTCTTCCAGCCGGACGGCGGCGCCGCCAGCATTGTCTGGCTGATCCACGCCGGTGAGCGTCGCGAAGGCGGCGGCGGTGGAGAACATCTTGGTGTTGGACGCAGGTATGAACCGGTTGTCCGGGTTGATCGCGATCAGCTCACGGCCGTCCGCGGTCGCCACCACCAGGCCGAAGCGCGTCCCCGGCCCTGCTTCCGCCAGCTTCGCCTCGACCCGCTGCTGGAGCGGCTCTTTCGCCGAGGCTGGAGAAGCGGCCGCGACCGCGATGAACAGCAGGCCGGCCTGCAATGCATGTCGAACTCGTTCCATGGGCGAACCGTAGAGCCAAAGACCGGCGGAGCAATGCCGCCGCTCTCATTCAAAGCTTTGGCGCGACTATAACTCGAACGCATGTTGCCGCCCCCCATGCTTGTCGGGCGCGTACGCCGCCTTCAATAGAGGGCGATGACGTTGCGTGCTCTGGTTCGACTGTGGCTTGGCTTCCTGGTTCTGGCATCGGCGCCGCCCGCGCTCGCCGCCGCACCCGACCGGCTGGAGGAGGCGCTGGCGCTGCCGCATGCGAGCGCGCTTGCCGGCGCACGCGACGCGGCGGTCTTCGCCTGGGTCGAGAATGCGGCAGGTGCCCGCAACATCTGGGTCGGCGGCCCGGGCCGGACGGCGCGGCAGCTCACTAGCTTCGCTGGCGATGACGGTCAGATGATCTCAGATCTCGTGCTGAGCCGCGACGGCTCGACCTTGGCCTTCGTTCGCGGCGGCGACGAAGAGATCCCGAACGAAGGCGATATGCCGAACCCCGGCCCCGCCCCTTTCGCTCCGCGCCAGCAGGTGTTCGTGATGCCGGCCGCCGGCGGCGAAGCGGTGCTGATCGGCGAGGGCCATTCGCCGAGCTTCTCGGGCGACCGCGTCGCCTTCGCCAGACGAGGCGAGCTTTGGCTGTGGGCGCCCGGCGCAGAGGCGAAGAAGGTGGCGCAGCTGGCGGGCCGAGTGTCCCGCCTCATCTGGTCTCCTGAGGGCGAGCGGCTGCTGGTCGCGGAGGATCGCGGCGAGCACGGCTTCGTTGCATTGCTGGAGCTCGCCAAGGCGCGCCTCACCTATCTCGATCCGGGGCTCGGCCAGTCGGTCGACCCGGCTTTCTCGCCGGACGGGCGGCAGGTGGCGTTCATCCGCTTCGTCGGCCCGCCTGCCGGCGCCGCTCCCGACAGCGGTCCCTATTGGTCGATACGAGTGGTCGACGCAGAAACCGGCAACGCGCGCACCGCCTGGGCGGCGCCGGGCGGTGCGGGCGGCCGGTTTCACGGCACGCGGAGCCGCAATCTCTTCTGGAGCGAAGAGGGCCTGCTGGTTTTTCCGTGGGAGCGGACCGGCTGGCTTCACATCTATGCACTGGATCCGCGCAGCGAGGGCGAGCCGCGGGCCCTCACGTCGGGCAAGTTCGAGGTTGAGAACTTCATCCTCGGCCGTGACGGACGCTCGCTCATCTATGCCGCCAATGCCGACGAGATCGACCGCCGCCGCATCTGGCGCCGGCCGCTGCGCGGCGGCGCCGCGCAGCGGCTGAGCGGCGGTGACGGCATCGAATCCCATCCGGCGATCGCGGGCGATGCCATCGCGGTGCTCGCCACCGACGCGAAGCGGCCTGCTTATCCCGCCTTGGTCGGGCCGCGTCTGACGCCGCTTGGCAATGCGGCCGAGGCGCCGAGCTTCGTCGCGCCCGAACCCGTCAGCTTCCGCGCGGCGGACGGACTGGAAGTGCGCGGCCAGTTCTTCCGCGCCCGCGGCTGCCGGAAATGCCCGGCTTTGGTCTACGTCCATGGCGGCCCTCGCCGGCAGATGCTGCTCGGCTTCCACCCGTCAGGCTATTATTCGCGCGCCTACATCATGAACCAGCACCTGGCGTCCAAGGGCTATCACGTGCTGTCGGTGAACTATCGCGGCGGCACCGGCTACGGGCAGGCGTTCCGCGAAGCGCCGGAGACGGGCCGCGAGGGCGCGTCGGAATATCGCGACATCCTCGCCGCCGGGCGCTGGCTGGAGAGCCGGCCGGACGTGGACGCATCGCGCATCGGCATCTGGGGCGGCAGCTGGGGCGGCTATCTGGCGGCGCTCGGACTGGCGCGTGACAGCGATCTGTTCGCGTCCGGAGTGGACTTCCACGGTGTCCACAGCATGCTCCGGCCGCTGCCGAACACGCTCTCTCCCGAAGCTCAAGAGAAGGCGCGGCAGCTGCAATGGACATCGTCACCGCTCGCGGCGATCGACGGCTGGCGTTCACCGGTCCTGCTGATCCATGGCGACGACGACCGAAACGTCGACTTCTCCCAGTCGCTGCTGCTCGCCCGCGAGCTGGCGGCGCGGCGCATCCCCTATCGAGACCTCGTCCTGCCCAACGAGCGCCACACCTTCTTCCGCCACCAAAGCTGGCTCACCAGCTTCCGCGCCACCGAAGCCTTCCTAGACGAGACGCTCAAGCGCCCGCTGGGATGAGCCCTCCTCAACCTCTCCCAAACCGGTAGGAGGCGAAGTGGTCAGCCGATGTCCCGATGCGGCGTCGGCCGCCGCTTCTTCAGATCGAAGCGGTCGCCCGTGCCGAGCACGTGGACGCGCACGTCGTGCATTGAGAGCACCCGCTCCGGCCGCGCTTCGGCGAGGTTGGAGTGGGTGACGCCCTCGCCGTCGACGACATAGACGGCGCCGCTGCCGATCACCTGGAACTCGTCGCCTTCCACGATAGCAGCGGTATCCTCGTCGATGCCGATGCCGAGGACGCGCGGATTGTGCGCGACGGCGCCGAGCAGGCGGCCGAAGCGCCCGCGCTCGGCGAAATGCTGGTCGATGATGACGTCGCGGATGAGGCCCAGGCCAGGCGCCATGTGGAGGTCGCCGATGCGATGGGTCTCGCTGCTGGTGCCCTTGACCAGCATCGTGTCGCTCATCGCCGCAGCTCCCGCCGAGGTGCCGGCAATGAGGCCGCCGCGCTCATAGAGGGCCCGCACCTTGGCCTCGATGCCGGTGTCGCCGATCTGGCTGGTGATGCGGAGCTGGTCGCCGCCCGAGAAGAAGATGCCAGCCGCATCGTCGATTGTTTCCAGCTTCGCGCGGTCGCCCGCCTGGCTGCGGTCTTCGACATAGAGCTCCACCAGGTCGCCGATCTCGAGATCGGCAAAGGCCTTCTCATAGTCGTCGAAATAGCCTTCCGGATGGTGGCTGGCGACGGTGGCGAGGACGAGCTTGCCGCCCCTCAACCGCCGCGCCACCTCGCGCAGGATCTTGCGATCGCTCTTCGGGTCGCGATCCTCGTGCCCGCCGATGATGACGAGAGTGCCCGGTTTGCCCTGCTCGGCCATCCTATTCGGCCGCGATCAGATGGCTGGGACGATCGCTGGTCGCGGATTCCACCTTCTTGAAGGTGGTGACCTGCTGCCAGGTGCCGGTCACGTCGGTCGGGGTGATGATCACCAGGTCTCCCGCTTTCGCCGCCATCAAAGCGGCCGCCGTCGCCGCCGCCTCGCCGGCGATGAGGTGGATGCGCTCGGCCGAGGCGCCGCCTTCGATCGCACCGCGCTCGAGCAGCTTCAGCACCTCGCCGCGGGGGCGGCCGCGGTTGCCGGGGTCCTCGCGGAAATAAAGCTCGTCGAAGATCGCACCGGCGATGCGCCCGAGGCCGATTATGTCCTCGTCGCGCCGGTCGCCCGGGATGGAGAGCACCGCCATGCTCCGCCGATAGCGGTGGCGCAGGCCGTTCACCACCTCGCCCAGCGCCTCCAGGCCCGCGGCATTGTGGGCATAATCGACGATGACCCTGAAGCCGCATGCATCGTCGTGAACGTTGAGGCGGCCGGGATTCTGCTCGAACGACGACTGGAAGGAAGTCAGCGCGCTGCGGATGGTGAGGATCGGCACGCGATGGGCGATGCAGATCGCCACGGTGGCGAGCGCGTTGGCGATGTTGAAGCCGGCCATCCCATGCAACGTCGCGGGGATGTCGCCCGCCTTCATCACCACTTCGCGCAGGCCGCGATCATAATGGACGATGACGCCGCCCTCCTCGCCCGGCTCGCGGATCACGGCCATGCCGCCATCCTCGATATGATGACGCAGGAAGACCGGCATGTCGGCGCCGCCCTTCATCGAGAACCAGACGACGCGCCCGCGCGCCCGGCGCGCCATCTTCACCGTCAGCGGGTCGTCGGCATTGAGCACCGACGTTCCGTCGCGCCGCACGGTCTCGATGATCAGCGACTTGACCTCGGCAAGGTCCTCGACCGTCTCGATGCCCTTCAGGCCGAGATGATCGGGTGCGACGTTGAGGACGGTGCCGATGTCGGCCTGCTCGAAGGCAAGTCCCTCCCGCAGCAGCCCGCCCCGGGCGGTCTCCAGCACAGCCACCTCCACGCTCGGATCGCGCAGCACCATCCGCGCGCTGCGCGGACCGGTGGCGTCGCCCTCGGCGATCAGCATGTCGTTGACATAGACCCCGCTGGTCGAGGTGAGGCCGACAGTGCAGCCGGTATGCCGCAGCACGTGCTTTACCATCCGGCCGGTGGTCGACTTGCCGTTGGTGCCGGTGATGGCGATGATCGGCACGCGCGACCGGGCGCCGGGCGGGAACAGCATCTCGATCACGGGCCGGGCGACGTCCCGCGGCGCGCCCTCGGACGGGTCGATGTGCATGCGGAAGCCCGGCGCCGCATTGACCTCGATGATGCCGCCGCCCGTCTCCCGGACCGACTTTGAGATGTCCGGCGCCATGAAGTCGATGCCGGCGATATCGAGGCCGATGATCATCGCGGCGCGGCGGGCGATCTCGGCATTGTCGAAATGGATTTGGTTGGTGCGGTCGACGGCGGTGCCGCCGGTCGAGAGGTTCGCTGTCGCGCGCAGATAGACGATCCGCCCCGGCTCCGGGACGCTGTCCGTGGTGAACCCGAAGCGCGCGAGATACTCGGTGACATGCGCATCGACCTTGATGCGGGTCATGACATTCTCGTGCCCCTCGCCGCGGCGCGGGTCCTTGTTCGTCTCCTCGATGAGCTGGGCGATATTATGCACCCCGTCGCCGACGACATGCGCCGGCACGCGTTCCGCAACCGCGACGAGCTTGCCGTTGATCACCAGGATGCGGTGATCGTTGCCCTCGAAAAACTCCTCGACGATGACGCTGCGGCCGCCCTTGGCTTCGCGCTGCGCCTCCTCGAAGCCGAAGCGCAGCCCCTCCTCGTCGGTGATGCCGATTGTGACGCCGCGGCCGTGATTGCCGTCGAGCGGCTTGGTAACGAGCGGATAGCGCAGTCGGCGCGCCTCCTTCACCGCATCCTCCACATGCCGCACGACGACTCCCCGCGGCACCGGAATGCCGTTGTCGCCGAGCAGCTGCTTGGTGAAATTCTTGTTGCCTGCAGCGTCGACCGCGAGCTGCGAGGTGGTCCCGCTGATGCTGGCGCGGATACGCTGCTGATATTTGCCATGGCCTAGCTGGACGAGGCTCCCCTCCCCGAGCCGCATCACCGGGATGCCGCGCCGCTTCGCCTCGTTGATTAGCGACTGGGTGGTCGGTCCATAGGAGGTGCGGCGCACCAGCAGCTTCAGCGCGTCCATGCGCCGTTCGAAGTCGAACTCGCCGCGCGCCGCCGCGATCCGATCGAGCCCGTTGATTCCCTGAAGGTCCGGCGGGAGCAGCGAATTCACCAGTTCGAGCGCGATCCGTCCAGCCAGCAGCCCGACCTCGTCCTCGCGATAGGCGAACATGATATTGTAGACGCCCGGCTTGCCCTTCACGCTCCGCGTCTTGCCACGCGTCGCCCGATGACCGGCTAGCGTCTGGAGCTCCAGCGCGACATGCTCCGCGACATGCCCGATCCAGGTTCCTTCCCGAAGCCGGCGGATGAAGCCGCCCCTCTTCTTGTAGGAGCAGCCGTGCCGGTCGAGCCCCGGCAGCACCTCGATCAATGCGTCGGCAAAGCCCGGGATGCGGTCCGACGGCCAGTCCTCCATACGACCGAGGTCCAGCATGATGCGGACCATCGGCGTGTGGCTGTAATAATGGGGCCCGCGATAGACGCCCTTTTCCAGCACCTGCATCGGCTGGGTGAGGAGCCGCGTGCCTTCATCGGTCTTGCTGCCAAACAGCATCGAGGAGTTCCTTTTCGGTCGGCGGCCCTGGAAGCGGAGAGAAAAGCCAGGACAGGCGCAGGGCAGCCGGAGATCGTTACGGCTAAATGCTCGATTTCAGCGCCAAGTTCCGGAAGAAGAAGCTGATCGGCATCAAGCCGGGACGCGAACGGTGCCTCCGGCCCGGCAGCACTCGACAGGGACATCAAACGGCTTCAGATGTCGTGACGTGACGCAGGTCTGGACTCGCCGCCAATTCGCCGTGTCGCTGGGCGCTCTCGGCCTTGGCGGATGCACGGCGCCGACGACTGAGCGCATCCCGAACAGCCATCGGGAGATCTTGAACAACAGCAGCACGGCAGAAGCAGCATGATCGACCGGTATCCCCCGCCGCCCGAGGCGGTGCGCAACGCTCATTTTTCGGCCGAGGATTATCGGACGCTCTACCGCCGCTCGCTCGACGATCCGGAGGGCTTCTGGGCGGAACAGGCGAAGCGGATCGACTGGTTCAGGGAACCCGCGAAGATCGCCAACTGGTCCTTCGATCCGGTGGATATCCGATGGTTCGAGGACGGCGTCCTCAACCTCTGCCACAATTGCGTCGACCGGCACCTGCCCACCCGCGGCGACGAGACCGCGTTGATCTGGGAAGCGGACGAGCCGGGCGAGACGCGCCGCCTCACCTATGCGGAGCTGCACGCCGAAGTCTGCCGGATGGCCAATGCGATGAAGGCGCTCGGCGTCCGCAAGGGCGACCGCGTGACCATCTACCTGCCGATGATCCTCGAAGCGGCGGTGGCGATGCTCGCCTGCGCCCGGATCGGTGCGGTCCATTCCGTCGTGTTCGGCGGCTTCTCGCCGGAAGCCCTGCATGGGCGCATCGAAGATTGCGGCAGCCGGTTCGTGATCACCGCCGATTCCGGCGTTCGCGGCGGCAAGCATGTTCCCCTGAAGGCCAATGTCGACGAAGCGCTCGCCAAGGGCGCCGATGTCGAGACGGTGCTGGTGATCCGGCATCGCGGCAGCCCGATCGAGATGAGCCCCGGCCGCGACATCTGGTACCATGAGGCGGCAGCCGACGTTGATGCCGACTGCCCGGCCGAGCCGATGAAGGCCGAGGATCCGCTGTTCATCCTCTACACGTCCGGTTCGACCGGAAAGCCAAAGGGCGTGCTTCACACCACCGGCGGCTATGCCGTCTGGACGAACCTGACGTTCGACGCTGTGTTCGACTACAAGCCGGGCGAGATCTTCTGGTGCACGGCCGATGTCGGCTGGGTCACCGGCCATTCCTACATCGTCTACGGCCCGCTCTCGAACGGCGCGACGAGCCTGATGTTCGAGGGGGTCCCGAACTACCCGGATTTCGGCCGCTTCTGGGACGTGATCGACCGGCACCAGGTCAACATCTTCTACACCGCCCCGACCGCGATCCGGGCGCTGATGCGCGAGGGCGAAGCGCCGGTGAAGCGGTTCAGCCGCTCGTCGCTGCGCCTCCTCGGCACCGTCGGTGAGCCGATCAATCCGGAGGCCTGGCGCTGGTATTACGAAACGGTCGGCGACTCCCGCTGCCCGATCGTCGACACCTGGTGGCAGACGGAGACCGGCGGCATCATGATTACCACCCTCCCCGGCGCGCAAGACGCGAAGCCCGGATCGGCGGGCGTGTCTTTCTTCGGCATCGAGCCGCAGCTCGTCGACGCCGACGGCCAGGTTCTGGAAGGCGCCGCCTCAGGCAATCTCTGCATCGCCCGCTCCTGGCCGGGGCAGATGCGCACCGTCTACGGCGATCACGACCGCTTCGTGCAGACCTATTTCTCGACCTACAAAGGCAAATACTTCACCGGCGACGGCTGCCGCCGCGACGAGGATGACTATTACTGGATCACCGGTCGGGTCGATGACGTGATCAACGTCTCCGGCCACCGCCTCGGGACTGCGGAGGTGGAGAGCGCCCTGGTCGCGCACCGCTCCGTGGCGGAAGCCGCGGTGGTCGGCTATCCGCACGACATCAAAGGCCAGGGCATCTACTGCTACGTGACCTTGATCGCCGGCGAGAAAGACGGTCCCGAACTCGAGGCGGAGCTGCGCCAGCATGTGCGCAAGGAGATCGGCCCGATCGCCACGCCCGACCACCTCCACTTCACCCCCGCCCTCCCCAAGACGCGGTCAGGCAAGATCATGCGCCGCATCCTCCGCAAGATCGCGGAGAACGAGTTCGGAAGTCTGGGCGACACTTCGACCCTCGCCGATCCGTCGCTGGTCGACAGCCTGATCGACGGACGGCGGAACCGCTAAAGCGGCTTACCAGGCGATGCCGTAATCGTCACCGTGATTGCTCGATCCGCCCCAGAAGGTGCCGTGCTCGCGGTCGAAGAAGATCGCGTTGATCGGGCCCGACGTGCGCGGCTCGAAGACGAGGGTGTAGCCCTTCTCCGTCAGTTCGCGGCGCACCCAGGCCGGCACCTGGTCGCTCAGCAACAGGCGGCCCGGCTGGGTCTCGTGCGCGCCGAAGGAGGCGCGCATCTGGTAGGAATTGATGTTCGCCGCCTCGGTGGCCTGCTGCACGTTCATGCCGAACTCGACGACGTTCAGGAAGAATTGCAGCAGATTCTGGTCCTGCGTGTCGCCGCCCTGCACGGCGAAGGAGAGGAACGGGCTGCCGTCCTTCAGCGCCAGTGTCGGCGTCAGCGTCACCCGCGGCTGCCGGCCCGGCGCCATCACGTTGAAGGGGTTTTCGGCCGGGTCGAGGACGAAGCTCTGCGCCCGCTGGCTGAGGCCCACGCCGGTCCGGCCGGCGATGACCGCCGGGACCCAGCCGCCGCTGGGCGTGATCGACACCACCCACCCTTCGGCGTCCGCCGCCTCCACCGTCGTGGTGCCCGAGCGGAAGCTCTTCTCGAAGATCGCCATCGCCTGTGGCGGTGCTGAGCGCTGCCCGGATTCGCTCCGGCCGCGGTTCCAGTTCCTCAGCAAATCCTGATACGGGTTGCGGCCACCCTGAAAGGGATAGGGATCGCCCGGCGCTATGTTCGGATCGTTGCGATCGGGGCGGATGAGCTGGGCGCGGCTGCGCGCATAGTCCTTGGAGAGCAGGCCGCGGATCGGCTCCTCGGGGCCCGAATAGATGTCGCCATAATAGAAGTCGCGGTCGGCGAAGGCGAGGTTCATCGCCTGGTAGAGCGTGTGGATGTAGCGGCTGCTATTATAGCCCATCCCCTTGAGGTCGAAGCCTTCGAGGATGTTGAGCGCCTGGAGCATGGCCGGCCCCTGCGTCCATTCCCTGAGCTTGTAGACCTCGATGCCCTTGTAATTGACGCTGACCGGCTCCTCGATCCGCACTCGCCAGTTGGCGAGATCCTGCATCGTGAACAGCCCGCCCTGCTCCCGGGTCGAGCGCACCAATTCCCTGGCAATGTCACCCGTGTAGAAAAGGTCGTACGCCGCCTGGATCGCTTCCTTGCGCGTCTTGCCGGCGGCAAGCGCCTGCCGCTCGGCCTCGACCAGCTTGCGCAGGGTCGCGGCGAGGTCGGGCTGGCGGAAGATCTCGCCCGGATCGGGCGCCTCGCGCTCCCGGCCCGGATGGGTCAGGAACAGGGCGCGCGAATAGGGCCACTTCTTGATCTCGTCCTTGTCGAGCTCGATATTGTCGGCAGTCGCCTTCTCGATCGGATAGCCCTCGGCCATCTGGATGGCGGGGGCCAGCACCTCGGCCAGGCTGAGCTTGCCATATTCCGACAGCATCACCATCAGCCCGCCCGGCGTGCCCGGCGTCACCGCCGCGAGCGGCCCATATTCCGGCGGGTAGCGCATGCCCTTCTTGCGGTAATATTCGGGCGTCGCTCCGGTCGGCGCGACGCCGAGCGCGTTTATGCCGATCACCTTCCTGGTGTTCGGATTGTAGATCAACGCCTGCGTCTCGCCGCCCCAGGAGAGCACATCCCACATGGTCGAGGTCGCCGCCAGCATCGCGCAGGCCGCATCGACTGCATTGCCGCCTTTGCCATAGATCATCGCCCCGGCCGTCGCGGCGAGCGGCTTGCCGGTAATCGCCACCCAGTGACGGCCGTGCAGCACCGGCTTGGCGGTGCGCTGCGCCAGCGCGGCCGGCGAACCAACCGCCAGCGCGAGAGATGCGGCGAGGAACGAGGCCAGTCTGATGGTGCGCATCACTTCATCTCCCATGGCTGCGGCACAGGGAGGCTAGGTGCACGATCCGCCCTGCACAAGCGGCGTGCTGTTTCCGAATCTGTCGCTGAGCGCGAGCGCCCGTGCTAGGGCGCCGCAATGGCGGTTCTCCTGAGCATTTCGAACGGCAAAACAGGCTGATGGCGGCTGCCAGCGACCGGATCGTCGCCGTCGACGTGGGCGGCACCAACGCCCGCTTCGCCCTGGCGGAGCTCGCACCCGGCGAGCCGCCGCGTCTCGGCCGGGTCTTCCGCTATCGCACAGCCGACCATGAGGGCATCGCGTCGGCTTGGCGCGCCTTCGCCGCGGAACTCGGCGAGCCCCTCCCCGCCGCCGCGGCGATCGGCGTCGCGGCGCCGATCGGCGGCGACGTGCTGCGCTTCGTGAACAGCCGCTGGATCGTCGAGACCCGCACCCTCGCCCGCGACATCGGCGTCGAGCGGCTGACACTGCTCAACGATTTCGGCGCGATCGCTTATGCGGTGAGCGTGCTCGACGAAGCCGAGCTCCAGCCGATCCTCGGGCCGGTGCGGCCGCTTGCCGGCGAGAGCGTGACCAGCATCATCGGCCCCGGCACCGGCCTCGGCGTCGCCATGCTCCTCCGCCGGGCGGGCGCGATCCATGTGATCGAGACCGAAGGCAGCCATATCGGCTTCGCCCCGCTCAATGAGGAGGAGGAGCAGCTCGCCCTCCTCTACCGCCAGCTCTACGGCCGCGCCTCCGTGGAGCGGATCGTCTCGGGGCCCGGCCTGGAGGACATTTACCGCCTGATCGGCGGCGCCGCGTGGGAAGTGGGCGGCGTCGCCGGCCTGTGGAAAGCCGCGCTCGAGGACAGCGATCCCGCCGCCGCGCTGGCGCTCGACCAGTTCGTCAAATGCTATGGCTCGGTCGCCGGCGACCTCTCGCTCGCCCATGGATCGATGGCGGTGGTGCTCGCCGGCTCGCTGTCGAACCGCATGGCGGACAAGCTCAAATCGCCGCTGTTCGGCGGCCGCTTCATCGCCAAGGGCCGCTACCGCCAGCGCATGGAGAACATCCAGGTCCGCCTCCTCACCCATGACGAGCCCGGCCTCCTCGGCGCCGCCGTGGCTTTCCAGCGTGAGCATTCGGCCTAGATCGAGCGGCTCACGACTTCCTTCATGATCTCGTTGGTGCCGCCGAAGATGCGCGTGACGCGCGCATCCCGCCACAGCCGCGCAATTAGATATTCGTTCATGTAGCCGGCGCCGCCGTGCAGCTGGAGCGAGGCGTCGCACAGCTCCCATTGCAGCTCGGTATGCCAGAGCTTGGCGGCCGACGCCTCCGCGGCCGTCAGCTCGCCGGCGACATGGCGGCGGATCGCCCAATCGAGATGCGCCCAGCCGACCTGCAGCTTGGCGGCGAGATCGGCGAGCGTGAACTTGGTGTTCTGGAATTCGAAGACGGTCTTGCCGAACGCCTTGCGCTCCTTGGTGAACTTCACCGCCTCGTCGAACGCGCGCTGCGCGCAGCCCTGCGCCGAACAGGCGATCGACAGCCGCTCCTGCGGCAGCTGGTTCATGAGATAGGCGAAGCCCATGCCCTCCGCGCCGAGCAGGTTGGTCTGCGGCACGCGCACGTCGTTGAAGAACAGCTCGGACGTGTCCTGGCTGTGCATGCCGACCTTGTCGAGGTTGCGCCCGCGCGCGTAGCCCTCCCGCTCCGCCTCGACGAGGATCAGCGAGGTGCCGCGCGCGCCGAGGCTCGGATCCGTCTTCGCCACGACGATCGTCAGCTCGGAATGCTGCCCGTTGGTGATGTAGGTCTTGGAGCCGTTGATGACGTAGTCGGCGCCGTCCTTGACTGCATGGGTGCGGACGCCCTGCAGGTCCGACCCCGCACCCGGCTCGGTCATGGCGATGGCGGTGGGCGTCTCCCCGGACACCATACGCGGCAGCCAGTGCCGCTTCTGCTCCTCGCTGCCATAAGCGACGATATAATCGGCGACGATGTCGCTATGGAGCGTGATGCCGGCGGTGGAGCCGGCATAAGCCAGCTCCTCGTCGATCACCGCATTATAGCCGAAGTCGAGCCCCAGCCCGCCATATTCCTCCGGCACGGTCGGGCAGAGCAGCCCCGCCTCGCCGCACTTGTTCCAGAAATCGCGGTCGACGATCTCCTGTTTCTCCCAACGCTCCAGGTGGGGCGTCAACTCGCGCTCGAAGAACTTGCGCACGCTGTCGCGGAACAGCTCGTGGCTCTCGGTGAAGCAGGTGCGGCGGCTGGTGTCGAGCATCATATCTCCCTGAAGCGAGGCGCGGGCGCCGGCTGGACGATGCCGCCATCCTCGATGAAAGTCCCACGCGCCGCAATGTGCGGGTGACGAGGCGCCTCGGCCATCGACAGCACCGGTGCGAAACAAGCGTCGCTCCCTTCGAGCAACGCGCACCAATGATCGCGCGGATGCGTGCGGAACGTGGCCGCAAGCTCGTCCCGCAGCCCGGGATCGAACTGCCCGCAGGAGAGGGCGAGCTTGTCCTTCAGCACCGCAAAGAAATGCGGCTCCAGCGCCCCCACCGCGACGAACCGGCCGTCCGCGCATTCATAGCTGTCGTAGAAGGCCGCACCGCTGTCGAGCAGGTTGGCGCCCCGCGCGTCCTTCCACATGCCGGCCGCGAGCAAGGACCATGTCTGCGCAGCGATCAAAGCCGCCCCGTCCACCATCGCGCAATCGACCACCTGCCCCTTGCCGCTGCTCCGCGCCGAGAGGATGCCCGCCAACATCCCGAACGCCAGCAACATTCCCCCGCCGCCGAAATCCCCGACCGCGTTCGCCGGAGGCGTCGGCTTCTCCCCTGCCCGGCCATAGCCGTGAAGATTGCCGGCAAGCGCGATGTAGTTGATGTCGTGACCGGCCGCCTCGGCAAGGGGACCCCCCTGCCCCCAACCCGTCATGCGGCCATAGACGAGCCGCGGATTGTCGCCGAGCAGCACCTCCGGCCCCAGCCCCAGCCGCTCCATCACCCCCGGCCGAAACCCCTCGATCAGCCCGTCGGCCTCGCGCGCCAGCTCCCGCACCCGCGCGACGCCCTCTTCGCTCTTGAGGTCGAGCGTCAGAACCTCCGCCCGCCCCCGCCGCAGGATATCCTTCTCCGCCGGGATCGGATGCGCATGCCCCGCCCGCTCGATCCGGATCACATCTGCGCCATGATCGGCCATCATCATCGCCGCAAACGGCGCCGGCGCGAGTCCGGCCATTTCGATGACCCTGATACCCGCCAGGACTGCTGCCATTGTGCCCCTCCCCGATGGTGAGTGGCAGCACCCCGAGGAAAAGAGAAGGCGCTTGATCGCCCGGATGTGCGATGAACCGCCAGATGCCGCGACGAGTGCGCCGCCTCTCGCGGGACGGCGGCGCGGCTGACTGCTAGCGTCCGGCCTGGGGATGACTTGAAAGGCCATGTTGAATGGGCGCTTCCCAGGTCGTTCGCCAATCCCTGCTGTTTTCCGCAACCTGCACATCGATCGCCTTGGCTTCTCCCGCGCTGGCGCAACGGGCGGCCGAGAATGCATTGAGGTCCGCCGAAGATGCCTTCGGCAGCAGCATCGGCAATGAGAGCATCGGCCTCTACAATCCGGACAATGTCCGCGGCTTCTCGCCTTTCGCTGCCGGCAATGTGCGGCTCGAGGGCCTGTACCTGGATGCAGTGACGGGCTTCAACACCCGGCTGGTGAGGGGCTCGTCGGTCCGGGTGGGGATCTCGGCCCAGGGCTACACCTTCATCGCGCCGACCGGAGTGGCCGATTACCGGCTGCGGCTGCCGGGCGATGAAGCGGCCTTAAGCGCCGTCGCCTCGGTCGAGACCCTCGGCACGGTGCGGGCCGAGCTGGACGGGCAGGTGCCGCTGATCGCCGACCGCCTGTCGCTCGGTCTCGGCGTCAATGCCAGCCGCGACAATCCGATCTACGGCGGAACAGCGAACCATGCCGCCGCAGCGGCGATCCTGCGCTGGCGGCCGCTCGAGGGACTGGAGGTCGTCCCCTTCTGGAGCGGTCTCATCCATCGCAGCGAGGATACCCAGCCACGGATCTTCGTTGCCGGCGACTTCCTCCCGAAACGGATCGCGCGCGGCCGCTACATGGTCCAGCCGTGGGCGCTGAGCGATGCCGAGGACGTGAATTACGGCACGATCCTGCGCTACACCAGGGACGGCTGGTCGCTGAGCGCCGGTGCGTTCCGATCCTTCTTCAATTCCCGGCAGAGCTTCTCGGACCAGTTCCTCGACACCGCGCCTGACGGGATCGCCGCCCGCCACCGCGTCGTCGCCACGCCCGATCAGAAATTCGCTTCCACGTCCGGCGAAGTCAGAGCCGCACGCCCCTTCAGCGACGGACCCCGTCGCCACATCCTCCAGGCGACCCTGCGCGGGCGCGATCAAAGGCGGCGCTACGGCGGCTCGTCGGCGGCCGAGCTCGGACCCGCCGACATTGGCGACGTGCCGATCGCGTCGGAGCCCGCCTTCACCTTCGGGCCGCAGTCGATCGATCGGGTGCGCCAGCTTTCCTACGGGATCGGCTATGAAGGCCGCTGGACCGAGGTCGGGGAGCTGACGCTCGGCCTCCAGAAGACCGACTATCGCAAGACGTCAGACATACCCGGACGCAGCGAAGCCCCCACCGATGCCGCGCCCTGGCTCTACAATGCCGGCGCCGCTATCCTGCTGTCCGATGCAATCGCCCTCTACGGCGGCATCAGCCGCGGCCTGGAGGAAAGCCCCGTCGCGCCCGATGTCGCGGTCAATCGTGACGAGGCCCCGCCCGCGATCCTCACCCGCCAATATGATGGCGGCCTGCGCTGGACGATCGCGCCGGGAACGCGGCTGGTCGCCGGCGTCTTCAATCTCGAAAAGCCCTATTTCAGCCTCGACGCGGAGAACTTCTATCGGAGGCTCGGCCAGGTGCGGCACCGCGGCGCGGAAGTCTCGCTGACCGGCGCGATCACCCCCGACCTCAACATCGTCGCCGGCGCCGTCCTGCTGGACGCGGAGGTCAGCGGAGAAGCTGTAGCGGGTGGGCTGATCGGGCGCCGTCCGGTCGCTTCGACGAACCGCACGATCCTGCTCAGCGCCGAATACCGGCCACCGCAGCTGCCCGGCCTGTCGTTCGACGCAGGGATCAACAGCTTCGGCCGCCGGATCGCCAATGTCACCAACAGCCTGGTCGTCCCCCCCGCGGAGTTCGTGAACATGGGCGTGCGGTACCAGCGCGAAATCGCCGGCACTCCGATGACCTTCCGCCTGCAGGTCAATAATCTGTTCGACGTCTATGTCTGGGAGGTTCGGGCCAGCAACGCCTTCTACTTCAACGCGCCCAGGAACGTCCTTTTCAGAGTGACCGCCGACCTATGATGATGATGGCATACCTGCTCCTGGCGATCGCACTTCAATCCTCCGCCCCCGCAGCGGTGGAGCCTCTCGGACGGTTCGAGATGGGCTACCCCACGCCGTCGCCGGACGGCGCCTCGGTGGCCTTTCAGGGCAATTTCGACGGCCGCTCCCAGCTCTACGCGATCGACGTCGCCACCGGGAGGATCCGGCGGCTCCACGTCTCCACCCATGACGACACCCACCCCGCCTGGTCTCCGGACGGGACCCGCCTCGCCTTCATCTCCAACCGCGACGGCAATGACGAGGTCTATGTGCTCGACCTGTCGAGCGGCGCGGCCAGGAGCGTGGCGCCGCATCCCGGCAAGGACGGCCATCCCAAGTGGAGCGGCGACGGCCAATGGCTCGTGTTCAACCGCACCTTCGATCCGAACGACAAGGGCGGCGACACGGACTCGGCGATCCTGCGGGTACGGGCGGATGGCTCCGGCGTCGAGACGATCAGCGACACTCGTCGGGTGGAGACCTTCGCTTCCCTTTCGCCGGACGGCCGCTCCGCCGCGTTGATCGAATGGTTCCCGAACGCCGTCGGTGAGATCAACCGCAACGGCGAGATCGTCATCGTCGACCTCGCAACCGGCGCCCGCCGCAACATCACCAATTCCGAGAGCTTTGACGGCCACCCCTATTGGAGCCGCTCGGGACGCTGGATCTATTTCTCGGCAGTCGTCGAAGGCCGCAAAGGCCGCGAGTTTGCCGTCCATCGCATCAGGCCGACCGGCGAGGGGCTGGAGCGCCTCACCGCCGTGGACGGCGTGAGCGAGACCCGCGGGATGCCCAGCGACGACGAACGCTGGCTTTATTTCAACATCACCCGGGACGGGCAGACCATCATCATGAGGCAGCCGCTGCCGCCCGGCTGAGCCTAGCGCGGCGCCATGCGGATGGCGCCGTCGAGCCTCACATATTCGCCGTTGAGATAGGGGTTCTCGGCCATGAAGACGGCGAGGCGCGCATATTCGTCGGCACGGCCGAGGCGTTTGGGGAACGGGACCTGGGCGGCGAGCGCGTCCCGCACGTTCTGCGGCATCATCGCCATCATCGGCGTCTCGAATATGCCGGGGAGGATTGTGTTGACGCGGATGCCCTCGCTCATCAGGTCGCGGGCGATCGGGAGCGCCATGCCGAGCACGCCGGCCTTCGACGCGCTGTAGGCGGCCTGGCCGATCTGGCCGTCCTGCGCGGCGACCGAGGCGGTGTTGACGATGAGGCCGCGTTCGCCATCCTCGAGCGGGTCGAGACCGGTCATGCCGTAGGCGGAAGCGGCGATGCAGCGGAAGGTGCCGATCAGGTTGATCTGGATGGCGAGCTCGAACTGTTGGATGGGATAGCGCTTCGCCTCTCCGGTCGCCTTGTCGCGGCCGACCGTCTTGGCAGCATTGGCGACACCGGCGCAGTTGACTAGGATCCGCTCCTGCCCGTGCGCCTCGCGCGCCCTCGCGAAGCCGGCATCCACAGCCTCGTTCGACGTTACGTCCACCTGCGCGAACACGCCGCCGATCTCGGCGGCGACGCGCTCGCCCTTCTCGGCGTCCCGGTCGAACACCGTGACCCTGACGCCGCGCGCGGCAAGCGCCCGGGCGGTGGCTTCGCCAAGGCCTGAGGCGGCGCCGGTCACGATGGCGGCGATCTTGTTGTCGAGCTTCATGGTCTCTCCCCTTTTGCCGCGCTCCTAGAGGGAAGTGCCGCGCCTCGACAAGGGGAGCCTAGGCCGGTGCGCCGACCTTCGGGGGCAATTCGAAGATGGCGATGAAGCGTTCGGCCGCCTTGAGGTCGCCCTCGACCTTGAGGACCCCCGCGGCGGCAAGCTCGTCGAGCGGCACCTTGCCGTAGACGGCGCCGCCGAGCGCGGTAGGTTCCCCGACGAAGGTGGCGTCCGCTCCCGCGGTGTCGCCGCGCGTGACCTTCAGCTCGCCGATTTCGGCCGTCGCGACGAAGCTGTCGGCGCCGAAGCGGAAGCCGATGGCGGCGCCAAGCGCCCTTGCCCGCTCAGCATTGTACATGGTCCGGAAGCTCAGCATGATCGAGGTCGCGCTGATCGGCAAAGTCGGATCGTGGGCCGGCGAGCGCGCCGCCCAGCGGCCGAGCGTCTGGACGATCGGCTCGGCCTCGTAGCCCCATTCGGTGAGCTCATAGACCTGGGCATTGGCGGGCGGCGGCAGGCGCTTGCGGACGACCAGGCCATTCTCCTCCAGCCCCTCCAGCCGCTGCGTCAGCACATTGGCACTGATTCCCGGCAGGTCAGCCTTGATGTCGCCGAAGCGCTTTGGCCCAAGCATGAGCTCGCGCAGCACCAACAGCGCCCAACGCTCGCCGATCAGTTCGAGTCCGTGGGCGGTGCCGCAGGCGTCGTCGTAACGCCGTCTAGGACCATTCTGCCGCGACTCAGTTATTTTTTGTAACTTCATAGTTGCTTTTCATAACTCAGACGCGCATCACGGTCAAACAGTGATTCGCTGATCCATGTTGAGCGAAGGGAGAGACGCCATGTCCCAAATGATTTTCGTGAACCTGCCCGTCACCGACCTTCCGAGGGCGAAGAGTTTCTACGAAGCGATCGGCGCGGTGAACGAGCGCAAGTTCACGAACGACCAGGGGGCGTGCATGGTGTTCTCCGACACCATCTTCGTGATGCTGCTCACTCACCCCTTCTTCCAGGGTTTCACCGACAAGAAGATCCCCGACGCCCACGAGACTTGTCAGGTGCTGCTGTGCATCTCGCGCGACAGCCGCGAGGCGGTCGACAGCATCACCGAACTGGCCGTCGCCGCCGGCGGCCGCGAGACGCGCCCGGCGCAGGACATGGGGATGATGTACAGCCGGTCCTTCGAGGATCCCGACGGGCATGTCTGGGAACCGATGTGGATGGACGCCGCCGCCGCAGAGCAAGGCGCGGCCGCGTTCGAGAATGCCTGACACCCTCCACCGCGGGAGACGATCCGTGTCCAACAAGCAGAGTTTCCTGATCGGCCTCGCCTCGTTCCTCGTCACCGCGACCGCGATGCTGGGCGAGCAGTGGCTCGACGGCCTGTTCATCTGATCCGGAGGGATCCATGCCTGTAGAATCCAATGCCGCCATCGAGATCACCGCATTCAACTGGGTGCCGGACTTCGCCAAGGGCGTGGTCCGCGACCTGAGGGTCCGCTGGGCGCTGGAGGAAGCGGGAATCGACTATCGCGTCCGCCTGCTCGACGCGATGACGGAGCGGCCGCAGGATTATTTCCTGGAGCAGCCGTTCGGTCAGGTGCCGGTGTTCGTCAAAGGCGACCTCCACATGTTCGAAACTGGCGCCATCCTGCTCCACATCGGCGAGAGCAGCGAGACGCTGCTGCCCAGGGACGAGATCGGCCGGGCGCGGGCGACCTGCTGGCTGGTCGCGGCGCTGAACAGCATCGAGCCGATGATCTTCGAGCTGATCAACATCGACATCTTCAACCGCGGCGAGGAGTGGGCGAAGCTGCGCCGGCCCGAGGCCGAGAAGAAGGTGCGCGAGCGGCTGAAGCGCGTCGCCGACTGGCTCGGCGACAAAGACTATCTCGAGGGCAGCTTCACCGTCGCCGACCTGATGATGACGACCGTCCTGCGGGGCCTGAGGCACACCCGATTGGTGGCCGAGCATCCGAACCTCGCCGCCTATCAGACACGGTGCGAGGCGCGTCCCGCCTTTCAACGGGCGCTGGCGGCGCAGCTTGCCGATTTCGAGGAACGGGAGGCCGCCTGAGGAGGGCCGTTCGCCGCCGAACGGTTGGCGACGCCGCTTAACCTGGGTTACAGGAAGTCATTCCCGGCCCACAACGATGGCAGCGCCTCTTCTACGGGAGAGGCCAGCGCAAGGGAGTAAGACGATGTCCGAGACTTTGACCGCTGAGTCGCAGACGCTCGAGCAGACGGCCAGGAACCCGCACGGCAGCTTCATTTGGTATGAGCTGCTGACCAGCGATCCCGATGCCGCCGCGCGCTTCTACGGCGACGTGATCGGCTGGACGGCCGCGGGCGCCGGCCAGCCGGGTGTCGATTACCGGCTATTCTCCGCCAACGGAGTCGCCGTCGCCGGGCACATGAAGCTGCCGCAAGGCGCGGCCGAGGCCGGGATGCGCCCGGTCTGGCTCGGCTATGTCGGGGTCGACGATGTCGACCAGGCGGTCGACGGCATCACGCGGGACGGCGGCGCCGTCCACATGCCCGCCATGGACCTGGAAGGCGTCGGCCGGATGGCGATGGTCGCCGATCCGCAGGGCATCACCTTCTACGTCATGCGCGGCGCCAGCGAGCAGCCGAGCACTGCCTTCGTCGCCAGCATGAAGCCCGGCCATTGCTGCTGGAACGAGCTCGCAACCACCGATCAGGACGGCGCCCTCGCCTTCTACACCGGCCAGTTTGGCTGGGAGAAAGGCGACGCCATGCCGATGGGCGAGTTGGGCGAATATCGCTTCATCAACCACAATGGCGGGATGATCGGCGCGGTCATGCGCAACCCGGCCGGCGGGCCGCCGCCGCTTTGGCATTTCTACTTCTACGTCACCGACATCGACACCGCCGCGGCCGCGGTCACGGCCGGAGGCGGCACCGTCCATCAGGAGCCGAGCGAGATTCCAGGCGGCGACTTCATGATCGTCGCGACCGATCCGCAGGGCGCGCTGTTCGGCGCCGTCGGCCCTCGCAATCAATCCTAAACGGAGCAGAATGATGAGCAACGCAGCAAAAGAGCTTTCCGTCACCCGCTACATCGATGCGTCGCCGGACACGGTCTACCGCATCTATACCGAGCGGACGGCCGAATGGTGGGTGCCGAAACCCTGGAGCACGCCGGCGGTCGAGTGGGACCTCAGGACCGGCGGCCGCATGTATACCGAAATGCGCAGCCCCGAAGGCGACACGGACGGCGGCGAAGGCGTCTTCTTGGAAGTGGTGCCGGGCGAACGGATCGTCTGGACCAACGCCTTCAAGCCCGGCTGGCAGCCGCAGGTGCTGAGCAACGAAGGCTGCGATTTCGCGATGGTCGCGATCATCACCTTGGAGCCGGAAGGTTCCGGCACCCGCTACACCGCCCGCGTCCGCCACTGGGACGAGGCAGCGGTGAAGAAGCACCAGGAAATGGGCTTCGAGCAGGGCTGGATGATGTGCGCCGACCAGCTGGCCGAGATCGCGGAAGCGGAGGCGCGCACGCCTGTCGCCGCCGAATAGACATTCCCACGAGCGAAGGAGGGCAAGATGAGCGCGAACCCCGACCAGGGCCCGAGCGGCGGCGTGACGCCGCATCTCACCATCAAGGACAGGCGTGGGCATGACGCCGTCGCCTTCTACAAGGCGGCGTTCGGCGCCATGGAGGCGATGCCGCCCCATCTTGCCGAGGACGGCGAGCGCATCATGCACGCCCACCTCCGCATCAACGGCGGCTCGGTGATGCTGAACGACGAGTTCCCGGAATATGGCGAATGCGGCGCCGGCTCCACGCCGGGCGGAGTGACGCTCCACCTGCAGGTGACCGATGCCGACGAGGTCTGGAACCGCGCAACGCAGGCCGGCGCGACGCCGACCATGCCGCTGGGCGACCAGTTCTGGGGCGACCGCTACGGCCAGCTCAAAGACCCGTTCGGCCACAGCTGGTCGATCGGCGCGCCGGTGAAGGCCGCCACCGCCGGTCAGCCCGCGCACGAGGCCGTCGCCTGACCAACCATTCGAAGAGGAGAGAGATCATGACCTATGTGGAAGGCTTCATCGTCGCCGTGCCCAAGGCAAACCGCGACCTCTATCGCAGCCACGCCTCGGGCGCGGCGCACTTGTTCCACGAATTCGGCGCCACCCGGATGGTCGAGGCCTGGGGCAACGACGTGCCCGACGGCAAGGTCACCGATTTCCGCAAGGCGGTGCAGGCGACCGAGGACGAGGACGTCGTCTTCTCCTTCTTCGAATATCCCTCGAAGGAGGTGCGCGACGCCGCCAACCAGCGGATGATGACCGACGAGCGCATGGCCAATATGGGCGCGGAGATGCCGTTCGACGGCAAACGCATGATCTTCGGTGGCTTCGCGCCATTGCTCGACAAAGGCTCGCGCAAGGGTGCCTTCATCGACGGCTTCGTCCTACCGGTGCCGCACGCCAACAAGCAGGCCTATAACGACATGGCCGAAAAAGCGTCGCGCAAGTTCGAGGAATATGGCGCGCTCCGCGTCGTCGAGGCCTGGGGCGACGACATCCCCGACGGCAAGCTCACCGACTTCCGCCGCTCCGTGCAGGCCAAGGAGGACGAGAATGTCGTCTTCTCCTGGATCGAGTGGCCGGACAAGGCGACCCGCGACCAGGGCTGGGACAAATTGATGAAGGATCCGGACATGCAGCCGGACCATGCCAACATGCCGTTCGACGGCATGCGCATGTTCTGGGGCGGCTTCGAGCCGATCGTCGACAGCAGCGCCGGGGCCCCGAACGCCTCGGCCGAGCGCGAGCTCGCCGGCGCGAAATAAGGCCCAGCCCGCCACTTCCTGTCGGGGTGGCGGGCAACCACCCTCAACCCCGCTCGGGCTGAGCTCGTCGAAGCCCTGCCCTTCTTTCCCACTCCGGAAGGGAAGGACAGTCCTTCGACAGGCTCAGGGCGAGCGGAACTGAAAACATCATTGGGAGAAGATCAATGCCGGACAAGCTCACCACCTGCCTCTGGTTCGATCATGGCGAGGCGCGCAAGGCCGCGGAATTCTACGCGGCGACCTTCCCCGACAGCCATGTCGATGACGCCATGCACGCACCTTCCGAATTCCCGGGCGGCGAGCAGGGCGCCGAACTGACGGTGAATTTCACGTTGCTCGGCCGCGCCTTCGTCGGCCTCAACGGCGGCCCGAACTTCAAGCCGAACGAGGCGGTCAGCTTCATGGTCGTCACCGAGGACCAGGAGGAGACCGACCGCTACTGGAATGCGATCGTCCAGAATGGCGGGCAGGAAAGCGAATGCGGCTGGTGCAAGGACCGCTGGGGCTTCTCCTGGCAGATCACCCCGCGCGTCCTCTTGGACGCGGTCGGCAGCTCCGACCAGTCGAAGGCGAAGCGCGCCTTCGAGTCGATGATGACGATGCGCAAGATCGACGTCGCCGCCATCGAGCGCGCGGTCGCCGGCGAAACCGCCGATGCGTAGGATCATCGCCGGAGCCTTCGTCTCGCTCGACGGCGTCATGCAGGCTCCGGGCGGCCCGGAGGAGGACCCGACCGGCGGCTTCCGCTACGGCGGCTGGGTCGCGCCCTATTGGGACGACACGGTCGGCGAGAGCATGGCGCCCCTGTTCGAGGAGCCGTTCGATCTCCTGCTGGGCCGCAGGACCTACGAGATCTTCGCCGCCCACTGGCCGCATTATGACGACGATCCGATCGGCCAGGCCTTCAACCGCGCCGCCAAATATGTCGTCACTTCGTCGAAGGAGCCGCTTTCCTGGGCAAACTCCCACGCGATCGGCGACGGAGTCGAGGGCGTCGCGCGGCTGAAGCAGGGCAGCGGCCCCGACCTCGTCATCCAGGGCAGCAGCGGGCTCTACCCGGACCTGCTCGCCCGGAGCCTGATCGACCGGCTGTACCTGAAGACCTTCCCGGTCCTGCTCGGCAAAGGCAAAAGGCTGTTCGGGGAGAATGGCGCTTCGGGTGCGCTGAAGCTGGTCGACAGCAAGGTTTCCCCGAGCGGCGTCGTCCTCGCCAGCTACGAGCCGGCCGGGCCAGTGCAGACCGGTTCGTTCCAGACCAAGGAGCCCAGCGAGGAGGAACTGGAGCGCCGCGAGAGGATGAAGGCGGAGGGCTGAGGCGCCCTATTTCAGATGCGCCAGAGGCAGCGGCGCCGCCTCCTTGAGCACGTCGAGAGCGAAGCTGCTGCGTATGTCCTTGACGCCCGGCGCCTTCAACAGGTGGTCCAGCACGAACAGCCGGTAGGCCTCGAAATTGGGCGCGACGACGTGCAGCAGATAGTCGCTCTCGCCCGATACGATGTAGCAGGCGACCACTTCCGGCATTGCCAGCACGACCTCGCGGAACCGCCGCGGATTGTCGCTGCCATGGCCCTCCAGATTCACCGCGACGAACACGGTGAGATCGAGCCCCACTGCCTCGCGCGACACTTGCGCCCGATAGCCGCGGACAATTCCCATCCGCTCGAGCAGCTTGACGCGCCTTAGGCATGGCGATGGCGACAGTCCGACCCGCTCGGCAAGCTCGAGATTGCTGAGCCGCCCCTCCTCCTGGAGCGCCTCCAATATCCTGCGATCGATCGCGTCCAGCCTCATCGAGCCTCCGATTGGCAGATCATGCCAACAACAAGCACCCAATCCGTGCAGTTCGCAACCCTCTGCTGCCCAACATGTGCATAATATGGCGCGATCGCAGGAGCGCATCGCAATGTTCGAGCATCTGGAAGACTGGGACGGCCATGAGGAAGTCCACACCATCCGCGACGAGGAGAATGGCCTCACGGCAGTGGTGGCGGTCCACAACACCCGCCTCGGTCCCGCGGCCGGCGGCACGCGCTTCCTGCGCTACGACAGCCTCGATCATGCAGCGAGCGACGCCCTCCGTCTCTCGCAGGCGATGACCTACAAATCGGCCCTCGCCGGGATGAGATGCGGCGGCGGCAAGGCTGTGATCATGAGCGACGGCAGCAACACCAAGCCGCAGGGCCTGCTCGCCGCCTATGGCCGATTTCTCAACGGGATCGGCGACCGCTTTGCCACCGGCGAGGATGTCGGCTTCACGCTCTGGGACTGCGAGGCGTTGCGGGCGTTCACGCCCTATGTCGCCGGCACCGCGACCGGCGGCCGCGGCGACACCGCCGTCTACACCGCACAAGGGGCCTGGCACGCGCTCCGGCACGTCGCGCGCCGGTTGTTCGGCCAGGACGATCTCGCCGGCCTTAGGATTGCCGTGCAGGGCCTCGGCGGCGTCGGCTGGCGGCTATGCGAGCGGCTGGCCGCCGATGGTGCGATCCTCACCGTCGCCGACATCAAAAGCGATCATGCCAAGGCCGCCGCTGAACTGTTCGGCGCGCGAGTGGCCGACCCCGCACGTATCCACGCCGAGGAGGTCGACATCTGGTCCCCCTGCGCGTTGGGCGGCGTGGTCAACGATGCGACCATCACCGAGCTGCGCTGCCGCGCGATCGTCGGCGCCGCCAACAACCAGCTGAGCCGCGCCGGGCTTGCCGAGGATCTGCGTTCGCGAGGCATCCTGCTGGCTCCCGACTTCATCGTCAGCGCCGGCGGCATCCTCAGCAGCGCCGACGAGCTGGCAAGGCTGCCCGGCCGCGCACCGCCCCTGCAGAGTTCGATCGAGGAACGGCTGGAGGGGATCGGCCGGCGCCTGGCGGAGGTGCTCGATCTCGCCGAGACGCAGGGCACCACGCCCCACGCCGCGGCCCTCCGCCTCGCCCGCCAGATCGTCGGCGAGGCCTAGCCGCCAGCCGCGCGCGCCTCGCGCTCACGTCCGAACGCGAGCGATATTGCCACGCCGACCAGCGCTAGGATGCCGGCCCAGCAGAGCAATTCGACGAGCACCAAGGCAGTCGGCTCCAGCATCAGGTTCCAGGGCAGGTAGAATTCGAACCAAGGCGTGAAGAGGCCCCACGCCACCGCCCCGAAGGCAAGGCCGCGCGCAATCAGCCCTTCGGGCAGGCCGCGCCGGATGAAGGCGAAGACGAGCGCCTGGGCCAGCGCCGTGATCAGCATGCCGAGCGGGAGCAGCCAGGGATCGGTGGCGATCCGCGCTGGCGGCGCCAACTCGTAGATCGCGTTCATCTTCGCGCTTTGCAGCGCCGGATCGGCAAGGATCGCCTGCGCCGGCACGAAGGTGAGCTGCATGCCGACCCACCAGGCCACCGCGCCGGCCAGCGCCGCGCGCACAATTCGAATGATCATGAGGACGGGATTTCCCTGAAGTGGCTCATCCCGCCCCAGGAATAGCGCGCAATCCGGCCCGCGGCAAAGCCCCGTCTCAGGCGAGGCTCTCGACGATCGTCACATTGGCGATGCCGCCGCCTTCGCACATCGTCTGCAGGCCGTAGCGCTTGCCCCGCTTCCTCAGTGCGTGGACCAAAGTCGCCATCAGCTTGGTGCCCGAGGCGCCGAGCGGATGACCGAGCGCGATCGCACCGCCATTGACGTTGAGTCGCGCCGGATCGGCGCCGGTCTCGCGCAGCCAGGCGAGCGGCACCGGCGCGAACGCCTCGTTCACCTCATAGAGGTCGATCTCCTCGATCCTCATGCCGGACCGCTGCAGGGCGCGCGCAGTCGCGGGGATTACTTCCTCCAGCATGATCACCGGATCCCCGGCAGTGACGGTGAGGTTTGCGACCCGCGCCAGCGGCTTCAGGCCATGCTCCTTCAGCGCCCGCTCGCTGACGACGAGCACCCCGCTCGCGCCGTCGCAGATCTGAGAAGCGTTGGCGGCGCTGATCTTGCCGCCTTCCTTCAGCAGCTTGACCGAGGCGATGCCCTCCAGCGTCGCACCATAGCGTATGCCCTCGTCGCGATCATGGAGGCGCGTCTCGCCGTCCTCGCCGGTCACCGGCAGTGCGACGATCTCGTCGGCGAACACGCCCTCCTCCGTCGCCCGCGCCGCCTTGCGGTGGCTGTCGAGCGCGAACTCGTCGAGCTGCTCTTTGCGGAACTGGTATTTCTCAGCGATCATCTCGGCGCCGATGAACTGGCTGAACATCGGCACGCCGAACCGGTCCTGGATGCGCTTGGAGAAGGGGCCGGTGCCGATGCCATGCTGCATCGGCAGCGTCACCGGCAGGCCCATCGGCACACGCGTCATCGACTCGACGCCGGACGCGATCACCACGTCCTGGGTGCCGCTCATCACCGCCTGAGCAGCGAATTGCAGCGCCTGCTGCGAAGAGCCGCATTGCCGGTCGATCGTCACCGCCGGCACCGACTGGGGCAACTTCGACGCCAGCACCGCATTGCGTCCGATATGGAAGGCCTGTTCGCCGGCCTGGCCGACACAGCCCATGATCACGTCCTCGATCAGGACAGGATCGATGCCGGAGCGCTCGACCAGCGCGTCGAGCACCTCGGCGGCCATGTCGGCCGGGTGCCAATCCTTCAAGGCGCCGCCGCGCTTGCCGCCGGCCGTGCGAACGGCCTCTACGATGAAAGCCTCGGCCATGCGTCCCCTCCCTTACGTTTACGTCAACCGCCTTAGCCGCGGCAGCGCCGCGCCTGCAACTGTCCCAGAGTGGAATTCGCGCCCGCGCGAGCCGCAGGACTCCTCCCGGCCCGCGATGCTAGGCCTGATTTCACGAATGTCTTGGAGGTGATAATGCGCAAGCTGTTCTGCGTCCTAGCTCTCGGCCTCACCGCCGCGCCGGCCGCGGCCGAACTCGGGTGGAGCGAATTCGTCCCCGTCCACCGTGGCTATGGTTGTCCCTACATAGTCTTCGCGCCGGGAGACTATATCCGCACCGTCAGCCGCGACGACGGCTATTTCGAGCATGGCGGCGGGGTCGACGTCCGCAATGGCAAAGCGATGTTCGATTACGACCGCGACTATCCGTACGATTACCCCAGCTACTCGCTCGCGTCCCTTGACGAGGAGCGGGAAGCGATGCGCGAGCCGAGCTGCACGATCGAGCGCGTGCGCGACGGCAAGAGCGGCTGGGCCGACGTGCGGGTCTGCCGCAACTAGACGATCGACGCCAGCGCCTGCGCCAGTCGCGGTGCATCGCCGCGCTTCAGGCCGGCAAGGTTGATCCTGCCGGATTGTGCCATGTGAATGCCGTGGTCGCAGCCGAGCCTGTCGGTCTGCTCCGGCGTCAGCGGCAGCATCCGGAAGATGCCGCGCTGGCGATCGATGCCCGCCAGGATCGGCGCCTCGTTCGACAAGGCGGCGAGCTCGGCCCTGAGCCCGATGACCCGCTCGCGCATCTGGGCAAGCTCCTCCTCCCAGGACGCGCGGAGGTTCGGCTCGGCCAGGACGCGAGCCACCACCGCTGCCCCGTGCGCCGGCGGCATGGAAACGAGCGTGCGGCTGGTCCTCTCCATCTGACCCTGCACCCGGTCGCGCTCGCCCGTGTCCGCGCAGATGGCGAGCAGCACACCCGTGCGCTCGCGATAGAGGCCGAAGCTCTTCGAGCATGCGACGGCGATGAACGCCCGCGGCACCGCCGACGCCGCGTCGCGCAGGATCTGGAGATCCACCTCCAGGCCCTCGCCCAGACCATAATAAGCGGCATCGATCAGCGGCACCGCGTCGCGCTCGGCAAGAATTGCCAGCAGCTCAAGGCGCTGCTCCCGCGTCAGATCCGCGCCGGTCGGATTGTGGCAAGGCCCGTGCAGGACGAACAGGTCCCCTGCCCTGGCGCTCCGCGCCGCCTCGGCGATGGCCCTATAGTCGATCGTCTGCGTCGCCACGTCCAGATAGGTGTGGGTGACCAGCTCCAGCCCCGCCGCTAAGGCCAGGGCCCCATGGTTGGGCCAGCTCGGCACCCCGAGCAACAATCTGGCGCCAGGGTCCGCGATCCACGCGAGGTCCATAGCAATGCGTAGCGATCCTGTGCCGCCGGTTCCCTGAATGGCGGCGACCCGCCGCTCGCGCACAGCAGGGTGACCATCTCCCAGCACGAGCGACGTCATTGCATCTATGAATGAATGCTCGCCTGCAAGCGCCTGATAAGCCTTGGTGTCGCCATGCTCCGCGAGCCACAGCTCCGCTTCCCGCACCGCTCGCATGATTGGCGAGACGCCGCTGTCGTCGCGATAGACGCCGACCCCGAGATCCATCTTCTCCGGCCGCTGATCGGCGCGGCAGCGTGCCATCACCGCGTGCAGCGGATCGGCGACGGGTTCGGGAAAGCGGTCGAACACGGTGGGTGTCCCTTGAGAGCCGGTTAGGCGAGGTGTAAGAGGCGCTATTCAGTTTGGGAACGGCGGGCAATGGCGGACGGCAACCTCTTCACGAAGCATCCGCACGAGGTCGGCGAAAGCTATGGCCATCACATGGTCCATGCCGGCAGTGTCGGCTTCACCCTGATCGGGGCCGGCCTCGCCTGCCTGGTCCACGGCCTGCTCCCCTTCCTGTTCGTCAACACCGGCAGCAACACGATCCGCCGCCTCCACGGCGGAATCACCAAGCGCGTCGACGCGCCCAATTGGGAACGCCACCCCATCATCTGAAATTCGGCTGCCGGAACCCGCGAGCGCTTCATTCGTTCCTTCGGCATTGGCCGAAACACATCTTGAGCAGCCGTCGCCTTGACGGCTTCACGGGACGCCTCCGCTTCGGCTGGGGCGTCCTTGTCTTTCCGGGGAACCTTGCGCGCGAAGGAACAGGACCATGGCAAGCAGCAGCAACACCGTCATGGGTGCCGGAGGTGCCCAATCCATGCCCGCAGCGGAGCTGGAGCACGCCCATGAGATGATCTCCTCCCGCCGGGTCGAGGGCACCAGCGTCTTCGACCGCGACGGCAGGAAGCTCGGCACGATCCATTCGATGATGATCGGCAAGCGCAGCGGCAGGGTCGGTTATGCGCTGATGGAGTTTGGCGGCGTGCTCGGCGTCGGCAGCCACGTTCACCCGATCCCGTGGGATTCGCTCACCTACGACGTCGATCGCGACGGCTATTCGGTCGACATGACCCGAGAGCAGCTCCAGCGCGCCCCGCGCATGTCGCTCGACGACACCGACCGCCCGATCGACCGCGAGCATGCCGAGGAAGTGCGTTCCTATTACGGCGCCCTCCCCTGGTGGGGGCTCTGAGCTTCCCCTAGCGGGCGAGCCGCTCGGCGTGCCAGCGCAGGTGGTCCTCCATGAAGGTGGAGATGAAGAAGTAGCTGTGGTCGTAACCTGGCTGCATCCGGAGCGTGAGATCGATGCCAGCATCGCGGCACGCGGCGCGGAGCAGTTCGGGCCGTAGCTCGCGCTCGAGGAAGCTGTCCGCCTCCCCCTGGTCGACCAGTATCTCCGGCACGCGCGCACCGGTTTCGATCAGCGCCACCGCGTCATGCTTCATCCAGGCGCCGCGGTCCGGCCCCAGATAGCGCGACAACGCCTTCTCGCCCCAGGGCACCTGCGACGGCGCCACGATCGGAGCGAAAGCGGAGATGCTGCGATACCGCCCCGGATTCTTCAGCGCGATCGTCAGCGCCCCATGCCCACCCATCGAATGGCCCATGATCGCCTGCCGCCCCAGATCGATCGGAAAGGCCGACGCGACCACCTCGGCCAGCTCCTCCGCGACATAGCTGTACATGCGATAGTTGCGCGCGTACGGCTCCTCGGTCGCATCGACATAGAAGCCGGCGCCCTGCCCGAAATCATAGGAGGGGTCGTCCGGCACCCCCTCGCCGCGCGGACTCGTGTCGGGCGCCACGAAGATCAGGCCCAGCTCGGCGCAGGCGCGGCGATATTCGCCCTTCTCGGTAACGTTCGCGTGGGTGCAGGTGAGCCCCGACAAATACCAGACGACCGGGCAAGCCGCGCCCGCGTCCGCCTGCGGCGGCACGAAGACCGAGAAGGTCATCTCGGTGCCCGTGGCGCGGCTCTGATGCTTCACCACGTGCTGCGTCCCGCCATGGGCGCGCGTGACGGAGATGGTGTCCAAGCTGATCCTCCATTCTCCTCTCCCCTTGCGGGAGAGGATGGCGAAGCTTGGCAGCTCGCTGCCTAGCGAAGCCTGGTGAGGGGTCGGCGGCTTTGCCGCCGCGCGGCCGCAAGGCCGCGACCCCTCATCCAACTCCGCCTAAGCTCCTTCGTCGCCAAGGCTCCGTATCCTTCTCCCGCAAGGGGAGAAGGGGTTAGTAGATGACAACAGAGCGGATGCTCTCCCCCGCATGCATCAGGTCGAACGCCTTGTTGATGTCGTCTAGCGCGAGCGTGTGGGTGATGAGCGGATCGATTGCGATTTTGCCGTCCATATACCAGTCGACGATCCGCGGCACGTCGGTGCGGCCGCGCGCGCCGCCGAACGCGGTGCCCTTCCAGACGCGGCCGGTGACGAGCTGGAACGGCCGCGTCGCAATCTCGCGCCCGCTTTCCGCCACGCCGATGATCACGCTCTCGCCCCAGCCGCGGTGGCAGCATTCCAGCGCCTGGCGCATCACGTCGGTATTGCCGGTGCAGTCGAAGCTGTAGTCGGCGCCGCCGTCGGTCGCGTCGACCACCGCCTGGACGACCTTGTCGAAGCCGACCTCGTTCGGGTTGATGAAGTGGGTCATGCCGAACTGCTCGGCCATCGCCCGCTTCGCCGGGTTGATGTCGATGCCGATAATCTTGTCGGCGCCCGCCATCCTCGCCCCTTGGATGACGTTGAGGCCGATGCCGCCGAGCCCGAACACGGCGACGTTGGCGCCCGGCTCCACACCCGCCGTCCAGATCACCGCTCCGACGCCCGTCGTGACGCCGCAGCCTATGTAGCAGATCTTGTCGAACGGCGCGTCCTCGCGGACCTTCGCCACCGCGATCTCCGGCATCACCGTGAAGTTCGAGAAGGTCGAGCAGCCCATATAATGGTAGATCGTCTCGCTCCCGAGCCGGAAGCGGCTGGTCCCGTCCGGCATCAGCCCCTTGCCCTGCGTGCCGCGGATTGCGGTGCAGAGGTTGGTCTTCTGCGAGAGGCAGCTTTTGCACTGCCGGCATTCCGGCGTGTAGAGCGGAATAACATGGTCGCCCGGCCGCACCGAGGTCACCCCCGGCCCGACCTCTCGCACGATCCCCGCGCCTTCATGGCCGAGGATCGACGGGAAGATGCCCTCGCTGTCCTTGCCCTCCAAGGTGTACGCGTCGGTGTGGCAGATGCCGGTCGCCATGATCTCGACCAGCACCTCGCCGGCGCGCGGCCCCTCCAGGTCGACCTCGTGGATCTCGAGCGGCTGGTTGGGTCCGACGGCGATGGCGGCTCTGGTCTTCATGTGAATGTCCTCAGTCTCTTGCGATCGGCCAGCACGGCGCGCGCGGCATTATGCCCTGGCGCGCCCGTTACCCCGCCGCCCGGATGGGCGCCAGAGCCGCAAAGATAGAGGCCGGTAAGCGGCATCCGGTAATCGGCATGGCCGAGCATCGGCCGCGCCGAGAAGAGTTGGTCCAGCCCCATCTTGCCATGGAAGATGTCGCCGCCGATCAGGCCGAAGCGCGCCTCCAGATCGGGTGGTGCGAGCGCGAGGCGGCCGATTACCGACGCCTTGAAGCCCGGCGCGTAGGAATCGACCGTCGCGATGATGTGGTCGGCAGCCTCGTCGCGTCGCGCCTCCCAGCCGCCGGGCAGGTCATAGGGGAAGTGCTGGCAGAACAGGCTCGCGACATGTTGCCCCGGCGGCGCAAGGCTGTCGTCCAGCGTGGAAGGGATGAGCATCTCGATGATCGGCTCCCGCGACCAGCCGTCGCGCTTCGCATCGACGAAGGCGCGGTCCATATAGTCCAGCGACGGCGCCATGATGATCCCGGCGGTGAGATGATCCCCCGCCTCGGGCAGCGAGGTGAAGCGCGGCAGTTCGGACAAGGCTACGTTCATCCGGAAGGTCGCGCTTTCGCTCGCCCAGCCCCGCATCCGCCGGTCGATCTCCGGCGCCACCGCGCCGCGCGGAATCAGCCGCTCGAACAGGATCCGTGGGTGGACGTTCGCCACAACCTGCCGCGCCCGCCAGGCCCGCCCACCCGCAAACACGCCTACCGCCTTGCCGCCCTCGACGATGATCTCTTCGACCGGCGCATCAAGGACGATCTCCACGCCCTTCTCCGCACAGGCCTTCGCCATCGCCTGGGTGATCGCGCCCATGCCGCCGATCGCATGTCCCCAGGCACCGGGCACCCCCGCCGCCTCGCCGAACAGATGATGGAGCAGCACATAGGCCGAGCCCGGCGTCTCGGGGCTCGCATAATTGCCCACCACCGCGTCGAAGCCGAACAGCGCCTTGACGATATCCGTCTCGAAATAGCGGTCGAGAATGTCCGACGCGCTCTTGGTGAAGAAGTCGAACAGATTGCGCTGCTGCTCGGGGGTGAGCCCGCGCACGCTGTTGCCGAGCTTCAGCATGGCGAGGATGTCCGCCACACCGCCGCCGGCATTAGGCGGCGCCCGCAGCAGCCATTGCTGCAGGATATCGATCACGGACACCAAGGCATCGGAATAGAGGTCGTACGCGTCGGCATCCTTGGCCGAATGGCGCGCGATCTCCCGCCGGGTGAGCCCGTCCCTCCCCGCCAGCAGGTATTCGCAGCCCTTGGCCGGCAGGAAATTATCGGTCTTGCGAAGCACGACCTTCAGGCCATGCTCGTAGAGTCGCATGTCGCGGATCACCGTCGGATTGAGCAGGCTGACAGTGTAGCTCGCCGTCGAATTGCGGAAGCCGGGATGGAATTCCTCGGTCACCGCCGCGCCGCCGACCACATGCCGGCGCTCGAGCATCGTGACCTTCAGTCCCTTGGACGCGAGATAATAAGCGCAGACGAGCCCGTTATGCCCGGCCCCAATGATGACGACGTCTGTTGTGCTTGCCACTTGGCCAAACCCCGCTCGGGCTGAGCCTGTCGAAGCCCTGCCCTTCCTTGCGACGCCGCATGGAAGAAAGGCCGTGCTTCGACAAGCTCAGGACAAGTGGAAGCGCGTGAAAATCTCAGCCGCCGTCGCCACGGCCCGCGTGCGGCTCCTCGCTCTCTTCCAGCTCCCGCACCGCTTCGTCGGACAAGTCCTTGAGGCGGTTGCCCTGCCCAGGCCCGCCAGCCGTTCCTTCGGCCATACCGCCTTCCGCCCCGCCTGCCGGGTCAGCTTGGGGCTTCTTCTCCATGTCCGCCATTTCGTTGTCTCCCATCATGGTCGATGAACGACCGGAAGCGCTCACATATCCTTCGGGCATTGCGGACATCCGCGGACTTAACAATTGTTTAGGCGCCGTTCCGAATCCGGCACCTATGTATGCCCGACGAGGGGGATCGATGGCCAACGCATTCGTGAGGAAATTGTCGAGATTTACCGACTTCACCGAAGAAGAGACGGCAGCCCTGGAGCGCATCTCGGAAAAGCCTGAGCCCCGCACACGGGGCCGCGATCTGGTCCGCCAGGGCGAACGGCCCAACGCCGTGCAGCTGCTGCTCCAGGGCTGGGCCTTTCGCTACAAGGTCCTGAAGGACGGCAGCCGCCAGATTGTCGCCTATATGCTTCCCGGCGACATCTGCGACCTCCATGGCACCATGCTTGGCGAGATGGATCACAGCATCGGATTGTTGACGGATGCCGAGGTCGCCGTCGTGCCGGTGGAGCAGATGCGCGAACTGATGGACCGCCACCGGTCGATCGAGCGGGCGCTATGGCGGGTCAGCCTGGCTGACGAGGCGACCTTGCGCGAACGGCTCGCCAATATCGGCCAGCGTGACGCGTTCAACCGAATGGGCCACCACCTCTGCGAGCTCTGGCACCGCGTGAAGACGATCGGCCTGGTGAACGATGCCGAAGAGTTTGACCTCCCGGTGACGCAGGAAGAGCTCGGCGACTCCCTCGGCCTCACATCGGTTCACGTCAATCGAACGATCAAGCGGCTTCGCGAGGACGGCCTGATCACGTTCAGGCACAAGCGCTTGACGTTGCTGGACCCTGAGCGCCTGACGCATCTGACCGGCTTCGATCCCGCCTACCTTCATTAAGCGGGGGCAAGGGGTGAGCTGCCCCGCCGGTGCTCATCTTTGCGGGAGCCGCGCCTTGGGAAAGCCGCCCCAGGCCGCGTCATAATCCGTCTGCAGCGCATCCGAGGAGAGCGCATAGTCGGTCGGACGGAACGGCCAGCAGCTTTCGACCATGAAGGCCATTGTGCCCTCGATCCGGTGCGGCTTCAGCTCCGCCTCGCTTGCGCCTCGCCAGCTCGCCACGTCCGGCCCGTGCCCCGCCATCATATTGTGCAGGCTCATCGCGCCCGGTGCGAAGCCTTCCGCCTTCGCGTCATAGGCGCCGTGGATCAGGCCCATGCACTCGCTCATCACGTTGCGGTGGAACCAGGGCGGGCGGAACGTGTCCTCCGCCACCATCCAGCGCGGCGGAAAGATCACGAAATCGGCGTTCGCCCGCCCCGGCACGTCGGACGGCGAGGTCAGCATGGTGAAGATCGACGGATCGGGATGGTCGAAGCTCACCGTGCCGATCGTGTTGAACCGGCTGAGATCGTAGCGCCACGGCGCCAGATTGCCGTGCCAGGCGACCACATCGAGCGGTGAATGGTCGAGCGTCGTCGTCCAGATCGCCCCGCCATGCTTCTGGATCAGCTCCACCTCGCCTTCGACATCCTCAAAGGCCGCAACCGGCGTCTCGAAGTCCCGCGGATTGGCAAGGCCGTTGGCGCCGATCGGTCCCAGCTCGGGCAGCCGGAACAACGCGCCATGATTTTCGGCGACATAGCCGCGGGCGCTCCCATCCGGCAGCACGGCCCGAAACCGCACCCCGCGCGGCACCAAAGCGACCTCGCCGGGAGCGATGTCGATCCGCCCCATCTCCGTCAGCAAGGCCAGCCGCCCCTGCTGCGGAATGAACAGCAGCTCCCCGTCGGCATCGAAGAAGAAGCGCCGCTCCATGTCCCGGTTCGCCCGGTAGACATGCACCGCCACCCCTTCGAGGTCCTCCGGCGGCCGGTTAGCGACCATCGTCACCAGCCCATCGATCAGGTCGGTCGGCTCCTCCGGCAGCGCCAGCGGGTTCCAGCGCAGCCGGTTGGGCGGCAGCGCGTTTTTGGTGGTGCCCGGCGCGAACAGCTTCGCCCCCTCGTAGCGCCGATAGGGCGGATGCTCCGCGCTTGGCCGCATCCGATAGAGCCAGCTCCGCTTATTCTCATGCCGCGGCGCCGTGAACGCCGTTCCCGAAAGCTGCTCGGCATAGAGTCCGAAGGCCGGCCGCTGTGGCGAATTGCGCCCCTTGGGCAACGCCCCTTCCACGGCTTCGGTCTCGAAATGGCTTCCAAAGCCGGACATGTAGGAGGGAGCGGCCATGCGGCTTTCCTAGCGGCCTCCGTTTGCGCGCGCCAGCGGCGGCATCGGCAGCGCGAGGCTCGCCTTCACCCGGCGCTTGACGAAGGTGCTCTCAAAGCGCCGCACGGCGGGCTGCCCTGCCAGCTGCTCGGTCGTGAAGCCGTTGAAATCGTCCATGTCCCTCGCGACGACGAGCAGCAGCAGGTCATAGGCGCCGGCAATGTCGAGGCAGAGCTGGACATGGGAGCTCGCGACCAGGCTCCGCCGCAAGGCGTCCTCGCCCTGCGGCCCATGCCGGTCGAACTGCACGTGGATCACCGCGAAGAGCGGGTTGCCCGCCGTCTTCTCCGAGACGACCGCCACGTCCCGGACGATCGCGCCGCTGGCACGAAGCCGCCGCACGCGCCGCGCCACCGCCGAGGGCGAGCGCCCCACCTTCTCCGCAAGCATGTCGGAGGTCTGGAGATTGTCCTCCTGGAGGCAAGCGAGCAGCCTCAAGTCCAACTGGTCGAGCCTTGCGGCCATCACTCCCCCCGCAATTTTGCCAGAATCTGGCAAGCACAGCCCCGTCTTTGCGCGAAAAGCCAATCAGACCCAAGGGATAACTGACCACAACAGGGGCAAATGGAGCAGGGAGCATGCGTGCGATCATGACTGCGGGGACAGCATTGGCTTTGGGGGCGGCCGCCGTGGCGACAATGGCGCAGGGACAGCAGGCGCCGGCGGTGCAGGACCAACAGTTCGACCCGCGGGCAGCGGTGGCCGAGATCCGCCGGGTCCTCGCCGAACGCTACGTCCTGCCGGAGCGGCGTCCCGCGCTCGACAAGGTGCTCGCCGACGGCCTCAGCTCCGGTCGCTACGACGTGCGCGAGCCGGCGGCCTTCGCCGAGCGCGTCAATGCCGATCTCGAGGCCACGGGCAAGGACCGGCACCTCAACTTCAGCTTTGATCCGCAGCAGGCGGGGTTGCTCTCGGCGGCGCATGATGAGGCGGCGCCGGACGTCGCCGGCTACGAGGCGGAGGTCCGCGCCGCCAATCACGGTGTCACCGAGCTCAGGCTGCTGCCGGGCAACGTCCGCTACATGGCCTATGACGGCTTCATGTGGATCGGCCCGGAAAGCGCCGCCGCGCTCGACAATGCGATGCGCTTCCTCGCCGGCGGCGACGCAATCATCATCGACATCCGGCGCAACGGCGGCGGCAGCCCGGCGGCGGTGCAATATATTGCCAGCCATTTCCTGCCCGCCGACCGGCCGCTCGTCACCTTCCACATGAACGGCAATCCGAGCCCCGACAAATTGTCGACCCTGGCCGAGCTCCCGGCCGGCCGCATGGTCGGCAAGCCGCTCTACGTCCTCACCAGCCCCGGCAGCGCCTCGGCCGCGGAGGAATTTGCCGGCCATGTCGGCGGCTACAAGTTCGGCGAGCTGGTCGGCGAGACCACCGCCGGCGCCGGCTTCCGCAATGAGCTGGTGCCCATTGCCGGCGGCTTCGTGCTGAGCGTGTCGGTGGGTCGCGCCGTCCTCGCCTCGACCGGCAAGGATTGGGAGGCGGTCGGCATTCCGCCGACCATCCGCATGCCGGTGCCGCAGGCGCTCGATGCCGCCCATGCCCACGTCTTGCGCAAGCTCGCGGTGGCGGCTCCCGCCACGGACCGCGCGCGCCTGGAGGCGATTGCCGGCGGCATCACCGCTCGCCTGGAGCCCCGCACCCCCGCGCTTCCCCTGACCGCTTATGCCGGCCGCTATGGCGAGCGGACTTTGGTCGCCGAGAATGGCCGCCTCTACTATCAGCGCGCCGAGCGGCCGCGCATTCCGCTCATCCCGCTGGGGGGCAACCGCTTTGCCTTCGACACCGATCCGGCGACGCAGCTCGATTTCGCCGCCTCGGACGGCCGCGCGACGGCCTTCGAACTCGGCTCCGCCGGCCAACCCTCACAGGGGCGCTACGACCGCACGCCCTGACCTCAGCGCATCAGCACCAGCTCTTCCGCCATGGTCGGGTGCAGCGCGACGACCTCGTCGAACTGGCTCTTCTTGAGCCCCGCCTTCACCGCGATGGCGGCGGCCTGGAGGATTTCCGGCGCATCCGGCCCGATCATGTGGAGGCCGACCACCTGGTCGGTCTCGCCGTTGACGACCAGTTTGTAGAGCGAGCGCTCGTTGCGCCCGGCGAGCACGTTCTTCATCGGCCGGAAGTCGGACGTATAGACCTTGACCGATCCGAGGCGGTTGCGCGCCTCGCCTTCGGTCATTCCGACGCCGCCGATCGGCGGGTGGCTGAACACGGCCGAGGGGATGTTCTCATAGTCGATCCGCGTCGGCTTGCCGCCGAATATGGTGTCCGCGAACGCCTGCCCCTCCCGGATCGCGACCGGGGTAAGCTGCACGCGGTTAGTAACGTCGCCGACCGCATAGATGGACGGGCAGGTCGACTGATTGTCGGCATTGACGATCACCGCGCCATCGGTGGCCAGATCGACCCCGGCCGTCTCCAGCCCCAGCCCCTTCGTGTTCGGAATCCGGCCGATGGCGAACAACAGCATGTCGGCCTCGATGGGCTCATGTCCGCCGACATGAATGACCAACGATCCGTCGCCCTGCTTCTCGACCCGCTCGAACGGCGCATTGAACTTGAAGTCGATGCCCTTGGTCACGGAGATCTGCATCAGCCGGTCGCGGATCTGGGCGTCGTAGAAGCGCAATATCTGCTCGCCGCGGTTGACCAGCGTCACGTGGCAGCTGAACTGGTGGAAGATGCCCGCGAACTCGTTGGCGATATAGCCGCCGCCCGCGATCACCGCCCGCCGCGGCACTTTGTCCAGGTGGAACACCTCGTTGGAGGTGATACCGTGTTCGGCACCGGGAAAGTCCGGCACCTGCGGCCACGATCCCGTCGCGATCAGGATCCTGCCGGCGCTGATCTCCGACCCGTCGGCGAGGCGAACGCCGTTCGGCCCCGTAACGGTGGCGCGCTGCCTGATGATCTCGACCTTATTGTTCTGCAGCGTGTCGCTATATGCGCCCTCGATCCGCGTGACCTCGGCGAGCACGTTGTCGCGCAACACCTGCCAGTTAAAGTCGCATTTCGGCACTTCCCAACCGAACCGCCGCGCGTCGGCAAGATCCTCGGCGAAATGGGCCCCGTAGACGAGCAGCTTCTTCGGCACGCAGCCGCGGATCACGCAGGTGCCGCCGACCCGATGCTCCTCCGCGATCGCCACCCGCGCTCCATGCGCCGCCGAAACCCGCGACGCGCGCACCCCGCCCGATCCCGCGCCGATCACGAACAGGTCATAATCGTACGCCATCAGGCAGCTCCTCCCAGGGCACGCTCGATCAAAGCCTCGGTCGAAGGATCGAAGGCCATCGCCTGCCCGCCGTCGATCGCCTTCGCCATCTCCTTGCCGAGCTCTACCCCGAACTGATCGAAGGGATTGATGCCGAGCAGCACCGCATTCACGAACGTCCGGTGCTCGTAGAAGGCGATGAGCGCGCCCAGCGTGAACGCATCGACCCGCTCGAGCAGGATCGTGGTCGACGGCCGGTCACCGGCGTAGCTGCGCGCCGGATCGTCCGCCTGCTTGCCGGCCATCAGCGCAGCGCCTTGCGCGAAGCAGTTGATCAGCAGCTGGCGGTGATGGTCGGCCGCCAGCGCATGATCCGGCTCGACCGCGGCGACGAACTCGACCGGCACGAGATGCGTGCCTTGGTGAAGCAGCTGAAAGACGGCATGCTGCGCGTCCGTGCCGACGCCGCCCCAGGTAATCTGTGAGGTCGCCCGCCCGACCGGCTCGCCAGCCACGGTGACGCTCTTGCCGTTCGATTCCATCTCCAATTGCTGGAGATAGGACGGGAGCAGCCGCAGCCTTTCGTCATAAGCGAACACCGCCCGCGTTTCGGCCCCGCGCACATTGGCGTAGTAGCGGTCGACGAAGGCAGCCAGCACCGGCGCATTCTTCAGCGTGGAGGTGAGCTGGAAATGCCGGTCCATCGCGGCCGCGCCTTCGAGCAGCTCCTGGAAGCCGTCCCAACCGAGCGCCAGCGCGACCGGAAAGCCGATCGACGACCACAGCGAATAGCGCCCGCCGACGGTCTCGGAGAAAGGCAGGATGCGCGTCTCGTCGATGCCGAATTCTACCGCCCGCTCCGGGCTGGCGGTGAGCGCGATCACCCTCCCATAGGCATCCTCGACGCCCCCCTCCTCCAACCAGGCGATCGCCGAGCGCGCATTCAGCATCGTCTCGCTGGTCGTGAAGGTCTTGGACGCGATGACGATCAGGGTCGCGGTCGGATCGAACCGCCCCAGCGCCTCCTCCAGCGCCGCACCGTCGACGTTGGAGACCACCGCCGTCTCGTAGCGGCCAGCGTCCCGCCCGAGGGCGTCGATCAGGAAGTCGGGTCCCAAGGCCGAGCCGCCGATGCCGATGTGCAGGACATGCGCGATGTCCCCGAACGCCCCCACCTCGATCGCATCGACCAACGCCCGCATCCGCGCATGCAGCGCCTGCGCACGCCGCACGCTGTCGGGGGCGCCCTGGCCCCGCTCAGCCGGATGCTCGGCGGCGCGGCCCTCGGTCACGTTCACCTGCTCGCCGGCAAAGAGTGCGTCGCGGGCGGCCGCCAGCTTCTGCGTCTTGGCCAGGTCGGCAAAAGCGCTGAGCAAAGTCTCGTCGAGATGGGTCTTGGCGAAATCGAAGCGGATCCCCGCTTCCTCGAGGCAGAGTCGCGACAGCCGGTCCGGCTCAGCCTTGAACAGCTCGGCGAGCGTGTGGCGCTCCGCTTCCATGATCGCCGACCAAGCATCGCCCATGCGTCTGTCCTCCTTTTCGGCGCGGGCTATAGGCAGGCGGATCGGCAAAGCCAAACCGTTGACCAGAGGCAGAAGCGTGCATATACACGCTTCTCATGCTGTCGACCGTCTGCGCCTGTGCCAAGCTTCGCCGGTCCGCTCGGATCGTCAGCGCTCTCTATGACGAGGCGCTGCAGCCGTGCGGCCTCAGCGTCGCGCAATTCTCGCTGCTGCGCATGCTCCAGCGCGCCGGTCCCTCGACCCTCACGCAGTTCGCCGAGGAGACTGGATACGACCGCACCACCCTGAATCGGACGCTGAAGCCGCTGGAGGCGGCGGGGCTCGTCGCATCCTCCCCATCCAAGGATAAGAGAACGCGGATCGTCAGCGTGACCGAGGAGGCAAAAGCCGTGATGCGCCGCGGCCAACCGCACTGGGAACGGGCGCAGAACAGGATCGAGGAGCAGCTCGGGCCCGATCATGCGGCCCTGTTCGCCATCCTCGATCGCATCGAGGAGCTCCGCGCATGAAGAAGCCCTGGATCGTCATCGCCTGCGCGGCCCTAATCGTCACGCTCGCCATCGGCGTCCGGCAGTCCTTCGGCCTGTTCCTGCCGCAGATGAGCGTTGCCCTCGACATCGGCCGCGGCAGCTTCGGCCTCGCGCTCGCGCTCCAGAACCTGCTGTTCGGCCTCGCCCAGCCTTTCGTCGGCGCGCTCGCCGACCGCCACGGCGCCGGCCGCGTCGTCCTTGCCGGCACGATCCTCTACGTGATCGGCCTCGCCGCCGCCGCGCTGGCGGGCAGCGCGCTCGGCCTCCACCTCTCCTTTGGCATCCTGATCGGCGTGGCTTTGTCGGCGACCACCTTCGTGGTGGTGCTCGGCGCCGTCGGCCGCGTCGTCCCGGCCGAGCGCCGCAGCCTCGCCTTCGGCGTCGTCACCGCCGGCGGCTCGCTCGGCCAGTTCCTGGTCGTCCCCGCCGCGCAGATGCTGCTCGGCGAGCTCGGCTACCGCACCGCTTTGGTGGCGCTCGCCGGCGGCATCGCATTGATGATCGTGCTCGCGCTCGGCGTCGCCGGCCGCCCGGCTTCCGCGGCCGATGCCGGACCCCGCCAGTCGCTCGGCGAGGCGCTGCGTGAAGCGTCCCGTCACCGCGGCTATTGGCTGCTCAACGCGGGCTTCTTCGTCTGCGGCTTCCACATCGCCTTCATCGCCACGCATTTCCCCGCCTATTTCGACGATCGCGGCCTCGGCCTCCAGATCGGCGCCACCGCTTTGGCCCTGGTGGGCCTGTTCAACATCTTCGGCTCCTACCTGTTCGGCCTGTCGGGCGACTATTGGCGCAAGCAATATGTGCTCAGCGGCCTCTATGCCGCCCGCGCCGTCGTCATCGCGCTCTTCCTCCTGACGCCGCTCACCAGCACCACCGCCCTGCTCTTCGCCGCCGCAATGGGCTTCCTCTGGCTCGGGACGGTGCCGCTCACCAGCGGGCTCGTCGGCCAGATCTTCGGCATCCGCTATCTCTCCACCCTCTACGGCATCGTCTTCCTCAGCCATCAGGTCGGCAGCTTCTTCGGCGCCTGGACGGCTGGCCTGATCTACGACCGCACCGGCTCCTACGACGTCGCCTGGGGCGCCTCGATCGTGCTCGGCATTCTTGCAGCCATCGTCCACCTCCCCATCGGCGACACGCCGGTCGCCCGGCTGCAGGCGGCATGAAGCGCGCCCTGCCTTTCATCGCCCCCCTGGCGCTGACGCCTTTCCTCGGCGTCGGCCTCTGGCTCTGGAAAGAACAGGGCGCCTTCGTCTGGCTCAGCGACTTCGCCGCCATGTGCTTCTAGCCGCCGCTTGACCGCGCCCCGCCCCCAAGCGAAAGCGGCGGCGATGGAGGCGAGCACGACAGTGGCACGAAAGCGGCGGCGCTCGCGCAGGAGAAGCGGCCTCGCCGAGACCACCCGTTTCCTCCTCATCGTCTTCCTGGCGGCGGTGATCCTCAGGAGCTTCATCGTCGCGCCCTTCGTGATCCCCTCGGGCTCGATGCTGCCGCGGATGATGATCGGCGACTTCCTGTTCGTCGCCAAATGGCCCTACGGCTATTCGCGCTTCGCCATGCCTTTCGGCCTCGGCGGCTTCGACGGCCGCATCTTCGGCGCTGCGCCCGACCGCGGCGATGTCGCCGTCTTCCGCAACCCGGCCGGCGGCGAGGACGATTATGTGAAGCGCGTGATCGGCCTTCCCGGCGACACCGTCCAGATGCGCGGCGGCGCCCTGTTCCTGAACGGCGAGGCGGTGCCGCGCGTTCGGGTCGCCGATTTCCTGATGCGCATTACGCCCAACAGCCCCTGCCGCACCGTCGATCCGAACGCGGCCCGCTTCGTCGAGGATCCCGACGGCACCCGCTATTGCGCCTATGCCCGGTATCGCGAAACGCTGCCCGGCGGCCGCTCCTATTATGTGCTCGACCAGATCGACGGCATCGCCGACGACACCCAGCTCTTCCGCGTGCCGGCGGGCCATTATTTCATGATGGGCGACAATCGCGACGACAGCATGGACAGCCGCTTCCCGCAGGCTGCCGAAGGCGTCGGCTTCCTGCCCGAAGATTATCTAATTGGAGAAGCCGTCATCACCTTCTTCTCCACCGACGGCTCGGCCGAATGGCTGAAGCCCTGGACCTGGTTCACCGCCGCGCGCTGGCCGCGCATCGGGGAGACCTTCTGACATGGCCGACAAGGTTGCTGTCTGGCTGGAGCGCACCCTCGGCCACAAGCCGAGGGACGCGGCCCTGTTCGAACGTGCGCTCACGCATTCGAGCCGCGGCGACGAACATTATGAGCGCTTGGAATTCCTTGGCGATCGCGTGCTCGGCCTGACCATCGCCAGCTGGCTCTACGAGCTCTTCCCTGAAGAGCCCGAAGGCAAGCTCTCGCGCCGCCTCAACGCCCTCGTCTCCGGCGAGACCTGCGCCGAAGTTGCCCGCGAGCTCGGCCTCGGCGACCGCATCATCCTCGGCAAGCAGGCCCGCGACGACGGCGCCGCCGACAGCGACAATGTGCTCGGCGACGTCACCGAGGCGCTGATCGGCGCCCTCTACCTGGAGGCCGGCCTGGACGTCGCCGCCGCCTTCATTCGCAGGAGCTGGAACGGCCGCGTCGACACCCATGACAAGGCGCCCAAGCATCCCAAGTCCCGCCTCCAGGAATGGGCGGCCGCCAACGATCGCAAGCCGCCCGTGTACCAGCTCACCAGCCGCACCGGCCCCCACCACGCCCCCAAATTCGTCGTCGAGGTCTCGATCAAAGGCGTCGGCGAAGCGAGCGCCGAAGGCACCTCCAAACAAGAAGCCGAAACCGCCGCCGCCGAGGCGCTGCTCGAGAAGCTGAAATGACCGAACGCTGCGGCCTTATCGCCGTCGTCGGCGCACCGAACGCCGGCAAATCCACCCTCGTCAACGCCCTCGTGGGGCAGAAGGTGGCGATCGTCAGCCCCAAGGCGCAGACCACGCGCACCCGCCTGATGGGCGTCGCCATCCAGGGCGAGGCGCAAATCCTGCTGGTCGACACGCCCGGCATCTTCCAGCCCCGCCGCCGCCTCGACCGCGCCATGGTCGCCGCCGCCTGGGGCGGTGCGCAGGATGCCGACCTGATCGCGCTCGTCGTCGATGCGAAGACCGGCTTCTCGACACGCATCGAGGAGATGCTGGACACGCTGAAAGGCCGCTCCGAGCCCAAGATCCTGATCCTCAACAAGGTCGACGTGACGCCCAAGGAGCAATTGCTCACCCTCACCGCCCAGCTCAGCGAGCGCCTGAAGTTCGAGCATATCTTCATGGTCTCGGCGACTACCGGGGACGGCGTCGGAGATCTCAAGTCCGCTCTCGCCGCGCGCGTGCCGGAAGGCCCCTGGCATTTCCCTGAGGAGCAGGTCTCGGACGCCACCGACCGCATGCTCGCCGCCGAGGTCACCCGCGAGCAGCTCTACCTCCAGCTCCATGCCGAGCTCCCTTATGCGAGCGCGGTCGAGACCGAGAAATATGAGGAGCGCAAGGACGGCTCGGTCGCCATCCACCAGCAGATCCTGGTCGGCCGCGACACCCAGAAGGCGATCATGCTGGGCAAGCGCGGCACCCGCATCCGCCAGATCGGCGAAGCCGCCCGCACCGAGCTCGCCCAGCTGCTCGGCAGAAAGGTCCACCTCTTCCTCCACGTCAAGGTCAAGCCCGACTGGGAAGAAGACCGCAATCTCTACCGCGACATCGGCCTCGACTGGGTGGAGTGAACGCGATGCGGCTGAAGCACCTCCTTTCGTTCGGGCTGCCCTCCGTGTTTTTCGCCGCTGCACCAGTCTTAGCGCAAGTGGCGGTGCCTCCTTCCGCCCTGACGCCGATGGAGGCCGTGCAGCGCGCCAACGCCGCGGCACCTGGCGGGGCCGAAGGTCACTTCATACTCAAGGTCATGGCGGGCGGTCGCGACGGGAACACAGTATATCTGAATTCCGAGGAGGATTATCGCGACCAGCGCTGCCTGACCATCTCAGTGTCGCCCGCCGCTCAGGCGCAGCTCTCTCGCCGCTTCGGCACCGACATCGTCCGTTTCCTCCGCGGCAAGAATATCCTCGTGAGCGGCGAAGCGAGGCGCGTCCGGATCGATTTTCGGACGCAAGGCCGCCCCACCGGCCTCTATTATTATCAGACCCATGTGCGCGTGACCGACGGCAGCCAGGTTCGACTGCTCGACTGACGTCGGCCTGCGGTCTGCCGCATTGGAAAGGCAGCCGGATATCTGATAGCGCCTCACCAATGCCGACCGCGTCAGCCAGCTCCGCCCGCGAGATCCTGAAGGGGCTGCACGACGTGATGGCCTCGCGCTCGGGCGCGCAGGCGAAGCTCAACAAGGTCGTCAAGATCATCGCCGAGGCGATGGCGAGCGAAGTCTGCTCCATCTACCTGCTGCGCGACGGGGTGCTCGAACTCTACGCCACCGTCGGCCTCAACCAGAGCGCCGTCCACGTCACCAAGCTGGCGCTCGGCGAGGGCCTGGTAGGGACCATCGCGGAGCAGGTCGCGGTGCTCAATCTTGATGAAGCCAATCGCCACCCCGAATTCGCCTACCGACCGGAGACCGGTGAGGAGATCTTCCACAGCTTCGCCGGCGTGCCGATCGTCCGCAAGGAGCGCGCGATCGGCGTCCTCGCCGTCCAGCATGCCGATCCGCGTCCCTATGACGAGCTTGAGATCGAGGCGCTGCAGACGGTCGCGATGGTGCTGTCGGAGCTGATCGCCAATGCCGGCCTCGCCGACAAGACGGCCGCGTCCGCCGCCGCCGCCCGCGACGCCAGCCCCGTCCGCCTCCATGGTCTGAAGCTGGTCCTCGGCATGGCGAAGGGCTGCGCCGTCTACCACCAGCCGCGCGTCCTCATCGAGCATACCGTCGCCGACGATATCGAGGCCGAGCGCCACCGCGTCTATTCCGCCTTTCGCAAGATGCGCGAGCAGATCGACGCGATGACAAGCCAGGCCGAGTTCGGCACGATCGGCGAGCATCAGGAGATCCTCGAGACCTATAAGATGTTCGCCTATGACGAAGGCTGGTCGCGCCGCATCAACGAGGCGATCGACAGCGGCCTCACCGCCGAGGCGGCGATCGAGCGCGTCCAGCAGCGCACCCGGATGCGGATGCGCCAGATCGACGATCCCCTGCTCGCCGAGCGGATGCACGATCTCGACGATCTCGCCAACCGGCTGCTCCGCATCGTCTCGGGCAAGCTCGGCACTGCGGCGCAAATGGGCCTCCCCGATGACGCGATCCTGATCGCCCGCAATCTCGGCCCCGCCGAACTGCTCGAATATGACCGGCGCCGCCTCAAGGGCGTCATCCTGGAGGAAGGCTCGCTCACCGCCCACGTCACCATCGTCGCCCGGGCAATGGGCGTGCCGATGATCGGCCGTGTCCGCAACGTGCGGCAGACGATTGCCGAGGGCGACGCACTTTTGCTCGATGGGGACGAGGCGCTCGTCCATGTTCGCCCCACCGGCCCGGTCGCGGAGGCGTTCGACGCAAAGCTGCTGATGAAGCAGAAGAAGCGTGCCGAATTCGCCGCGATCCGGTCGCTGCCGTCGGTGACGCGCGACGGCGAACGCCTGACCGTGGCGATCAACGCGGGTCTTCGCGACGATGTCGAGGCGCTCGACCTCACCGGCGCCGACGCGATCGGCCTGTTTCGCACTGAATTCCAGTTCCTGGTCTCCGCCACCCTGCCCCGCCGCGAAGCCCAGTACCGGCTCTACAAGGCTGTGCTCGATGCCGCCGGCGGCAAGCTGGTGGTGTTCCGCACGCTGGACATCGGCGGCGACAAGGCGCTCCCCTATCTCCGCTCCAATGGCGAGGTGGAGGAGAATCCGGCGATGGGCTGGCGCGCGCTCCGCCTGTCGCTCGACCGCTCGGCGCTGATGAAGGCGCAGGCGCGCGCATTGCTTGAGGCGGGCGCCGGCCGCGAGATCCACATCATGTTCCCGATGATCTCGGAGCCGTGGGAGTTCGACGCCGCGCGAGCCTTGGTCGAGGAGCAGCGCGCCTGGCTCGCGGGCAAGAAGAAGCCCGGCCCTTACAAGATCAACTATGGCGCGATGCTGGAGGTGCCGGCGCTTGCCGAAACGCTCGACCAGTTGCTGCCCAGGCTCGACTTCCTTTCGATCGGCACCAACGACCTCACTCAGTTCCTGTTTGCCGCCGACCGCTCCAACCCGCGGCTCGCAGAGCGCTACGACTGGCTCTCGCCCGCGATCCTGCGCTTCCTCCGCCGGGTCGTCCGCGAATGCCAGGCGCACCGGGTGCCGGTCGCGGTCTGCGGCGAGATGGGCGGCCGCACGCTGGAGGCGATGGCGCTGATCGGCCTCGGCATCCGCCGCCTCTCGATCACCCCCGCCGCGGTCGGCCCGATCAAGGCGATGGTCCGCTCCCTCGACCGCGGGCAGGTGATGGCGGCGGTCGATGCCTTGCTCGACGCCCCGCCTCCCGACATGCGTGCGGCGCTGACCGACCTGGCGGAACGCCACGGCGTGATGATCGGCTGAGCCGCGGCTGCGGTGTCGCTCAGGTTGACATTCGCCGCCTGCTCCTATGACAAGGCGGATCGAATTGGGGGCTTGGCTGTTGCCACGCCGGTGCGGGGTTTTGTGAGTAGATGAGCGACGTGGACACCATTTCTTCCGGCAATGCGATCGGCGCGCGCCTGAAGGCGGCACGGGAGGAGCGCGGCTTCAGCCTGGACGACATCGCCACCAAGACCCGCATTCCGCTTCGCCATCTCCAGGCGATCGAAAATGGCGACTGGGAGGCATTGCCGGCGATCACCTACAGCGTCGGCTTCGTCCGCTCCTATGCCAATGTCGTCGGCCTCAACGGCACCCAGCTTGGCCAGGACGTGCGCGAGCAACTGGGCGGTGGACAGACCCATGCGGGCGGCCTGCCTTACGAGCCCGCCGACCCGGCCCGCGTGCCGCCGCGTTCCCTCGCCATCGGTGCGGCCTTGCTCGCCCTGCTGCTGGCGGTCGGCTATCTGATCTGGCGGACCAATGCCGCCGACGAGCCCGATATGCTCGAGCAGGCCACCGCCGAAGCGCCGGTCGCGGTCGCGACCCCCGTTCCTGCGGCTCCGGTCGCACAGCAGCCGCTCGGCGGCCCTGCCGCACAAGCGGCCGCCACTGGCCCGGTCGTGCTCACCGCCGTCAGCGACGTCTGGGTGCGGGTCTATGACGCCGGCGGCGGGCCGTCGCTCCTCCAGCGCCAGATGCAGGCCGGTGAGAGCTTCGAGGTTCCCGCCACAGCCCAGCGCCCGCTGATCCGCACCGCCCGCGCGGAGGCGCTGCGCGTGCGCGTCGGCAATACCGATCTTCCCCAGCTCGCGCCGCCCGGCGCGGTCAGCGGCCTCAGCCTGCTGCCCCGGGACCTGCTCGGCGGCGGAGCCGCGCCAGCCGCCGCCCCGGTCACGCAGCCTGCGGCACCAGCGCAACAGCCGGCCGCTCCTCTCACCGAATAAGTCTGGAAAGTCTGGCGGCGTCCGCTCCGCTCATGCTATGGGTGCCCCCCTGCTTTCCGGGGGATTGTTCATGCGTTTTCAGCCTCTTCTCGCCCTTTTGATGGTCGCGACCGCGGCCCCGGCCGTGGCGCAGCCGGCGCCGACGCCGGAAAGGCGCATCAAGAAGCTCGAGGACGAGATGCGCGCCGTCCAGCGCAAGGTCTTCCCGGGCGCGGGCCGCCAGGCGATCCTCGAGCCGGAGATCGGCGCGCAGCAGACGCCCGCCGCGCCCGCCGGCCTGCCCGCCGCGAGCGCGGTCGCCGATCTCACCGCCCGCATCGACGCGCTCGAGGCGCAGCTCGCCCGGCTCACCGGCCAGGCCGAAGAGACGTCGTTCAAGCTCCGCCAGTCCGAGCAGCAGATCGCCGCCATGAAGGCCGAGGTGGAAGCCCGTGAAGCGGCCGCCGTCCCCGCCGCTGCTCCGGCGGAGACGGAAGCGGAGGCCGAGCCGGCCGAGACCGCCGCCGCGGAACCGCCTGCCCCGTCCGCTGCCTCGAGCGGCGACCCGGCCGAGGACGCCTATCTCGCCGGCTATCGCCTCTGGGAACAGGGTCGCCACGCCGAGGCGCAGCGCGTGCTGGATGCCATGGCCGTCCGCTACCCGAAGCACCGCCGCGCCAGCTGGGCCCGCAATCTCGCCGGCCGTGCCCTCCTGGACGACGACAAGGCGACCGCCGCCGCCAAGGCGCTGTTCGCCAATTACGAAGCCGACCCCAAGGGCGAGCGCGCCCCCGACAGCCTCTTCTATCTCGGCGAGGCGCTGGTGAAGCTCAAGAAGAACGCGGACGCCTGCAAAGTCTATGACGAGCTCCAGGGCGTCTACGGGACCGGCCTGCGCGACGTTCTGAAGCGCGACCTCCCCAAGGCCCGCGCCGCCGCCGGCTGCCTGTAAGGAACGGCAAACGCTCAACGGACTTGGGCGTCTATCCCTTTAGCCCCTGCTAGGTGCGTTCCGACGACTAGCCTAAATGCCCCTGCTGCAAGGCCTTAAGCGCTGCCCGGGTTCTGTCGCGGGCATTGAGCTTCAGGAGGAGGTTGGAGACGTGGTTCTTCACGGTCCCCTCCGCCAGCGCCAGCAAATCAGCGATCTCCTTGTTGCTGTAGCCGGCGCAGATCAGGTGCAGCACCTCCCGCTCCCGGACCGTAAGCGCCTCCGGGACCTCATTGTCGGCTGAAACCGGGGGGCTGCGGCGGATTGCCGCCATCAGGCTCTCGGTCATGGCGGGCTGGAACGCCGTCTTGTTGTCGGCAAGCGCGCGAATAGCCTGAGCCAGGTCTTCCAACGAGACGTCCTTCAGCATCAAACCCTTGGCGCCTGCCTTGATCGCGGCGATCGCCGCGTCGCCATCGTCGAACGTCGTCAGGACCAATGTAGGCGGCAACGCATCCTTCTCTCGGAGCGCCTCCAGAACAGCGATGCCGCTCAGCCGAGGCATGCGGATGTCGAGCAGGAGCACGTCGGGCTTGAGTTCCGGAACCTTCTCCAGCGCCTCCTCGCCGTCGCTCGCCTCGCCGACCACCTCGATGTCGGGCACCAGCTCAAGCAGACCGCGAACCCCCTGGCGGACCAGCGTCTGGTCGTCGACGAGGACGACGCGGATCATGCGGCTTGCGGCGTACCCGAAGGCAACCAGGCCTCGACCGTAAAGCCGGAATCGCCTCCGGTTCGCACCGCCAGCTTGCCGCCAAGATGCTCCAGGCGCTCACGCATCCCGACAAGTCCGGATCCGGGAGAGGAGGCGGCGGGCCGCGCGGAGCCGTCGTTGCGCGCGACGAGGCGGACGCCTTCGCCGTCCCGTGTCACCTGCAGCCACAGGTTCGAGGCTTCGGCATGCTTGATCGCGTTGGTGACGGCTTCCTGAGCACAACGCATCAAGGCATGCGCCTGGTCCGGACTGACCCGCACATCGGGAGAGATTTGCACGTGGATGGCCGGCGCAGGGACGCTTTGCGCGAGCGCGTCCAAGGCTTCCTTCAAGTCGCAGCGTTCGGCCTCGCGCAAGGTGGCAACGACGTCGCGGACCTTTGCGAGAAGATCGCGAGACAAGCCTTTCGCCTGCATGACATGGTCGTTCGCGCGGCCGGGCCCCGTCACATGACTTGCGATCTCGAGCTGCAGCCCGAGCGCGGTCAGCTCGTGACCCCACGCATCGTGCAGCTCGCGCGAGATGCGCAGGCGCTCCGCATCGCGGACATTGTTGGCGATGATGGCTTGTGCGGACCTCAGTTCCCTGTTCGTCTGGGCAAGCGCCCGCGACGTTTCCGCTTCCCTGAGCAGCGCTTGCGCCGTGAACACGAACAATAGCTGAAGTGCGCAAGACTTAGTCAGGACCCAGCACAGATCAGGATTCAGAGCTTGTGCCAGCGTGGCGACGATCACCAGATTCTGAAAGGCGACCCAGCTCAGCGCTTTGACGGGAGTGGCGGATATCCCGACCTGCCAGGCGATAATAACGAGGAATGACGACATCCCTGCCCAGGGGACGATGGCCGTCATGGCCACAACCGCAGCAAGCTGAACGCATAGCAAGGCCCAGTGCAGGCTCGCTCGCAGTTTCAGGACCATCGCGGCAAGAACTGCCACTCCCATCACCGCGAACGGTACAAACCAATAGGGCGACACAGGAGCGCTGCGTATCTCTCCGCCGACGAAGAATTGCGTCCCGACGGGCCAGCCGTAGGAAAGCCACAGGCCAAGCGCCGCGAGGCAAAAGGTCCAGTGCTGCCGATATCTGAGATGGTCGACCATGGGGAAATTCTGCCACACGGTGAGCCCCCTTACCATAGGCCGAAGGTCATGGTGCGTGGGCGCTAAAGCGGCGGCGCTTCAGGCTGGTCCAGCCTGAAGCGCTCGTCGCCTCGGTCTCAGCTGTCCGAATATTTGACCGAGCAGCCATAGGGTCGGCTCGTCGCGACGGACACTTTCTTGCCCGCTTTGATCTCACCGAGAGCCGCCAGCACATGATTGCGCGCGCCGGCAATGTCGTCCTTGCTCGCCGTGGCCTTGTCGTCGATGCCGCCCGCATAGACGAGCTTGCCCGCCTTATCGATGATATACATGTGCGGCGTGGTGACGGCGCCATAGCTCTTGCCGACCGTACCCGCATGATCGAGCAGATAGGCCGTCGGCTGCGCCTTCTGCGCGGCGACGAAGGCCTTGGCCTGCGCCCCGTTCATATGCCCCTGGTTACCCGCCGCGCCGGAATTGACCGACAGCCAGACGACCCCGTCTTTCCGCGCCGCGGCCTGCGTCCTCTGCATGTTGCCGCTGTCATAATGCTTCTTCACATACGGGCAGCCGGGGTTGTTCCACTCGAGAACGACGGTCTTCCCCTTGAACTGGTCTAGCGACACCGCCTTGCCATTGGCGTCCGCCACCCGGAAGTTGGGCGCCTGGCTGCCGATCGGCGGTGCGGCGAGTGCAGCTGCTTCTGGTGCGCAAGCCACCATCACGAGCGCGGCAGTTGGGAACAGATGCTTCATCATGGCCTCCTCTTTGATCATCCCATTCCAAGTGCGGTCAGATCCCCGACCGTCAAAATCTGCGGCAGGATCTTCGCTTCCTGCCCCGGCGCGTAATAAAGGTAGAGCGGCACGCCGGACCGGCCGTGCTGCGCGAGGAAGCGTCCGATCGCGGCATCGCCCCGCGTCCAGTCGCCCGCCAGCACCGCGACGTTCCGGTCCTTGAAACCCTGCGCCACCTCCGCCTGAGACATCACGCCTTTCTCATTGACCTTGCAGGTGATGCACCAGTCGGCGGTGAAATAGAGGAAGACCGGCCTCTGCTCGCCCCGCAGCGCGGCGAGCTTCGCCTCGCTGAACGGTTCGGAATTGAGCACGGTCTGCGCCTGTGCCCCAGCCCCGGCGGGCGCCTCGAGCGGCACGATCACGAGCGCGGCCAGGGCGGCAGCCAGCGCGGGTGCCAGCGGCAGCCAGGCGCGCGGGCTACCCTGCCGCACGCCGACCCACCACAGTCCAAAGGCGAGGAGCAAGGCGGCGCCGAGGCCCAGCCCCATCGCGTCCACCCCCGCCTGCCGCCCCAGGATCCACGCAAGGCCCAAGGCGGTCAGGAACATCGGGACGGAGAGGATGCGCCGCAGCCGGTTCATCCACGCGCCGGGCTTGGGCAGCCGGCGCCGCAAGGCAGGCACGAAACCCAGCAGCAGGAAGGGCAGCGCCAGCCCGAGGCCTAGGCCCGCGAAGATAGCGAGCGCCGCTGCCGTCGGAAGCACCAGCGCGGCACCCAGCGCCGCACCCATGAACGGCCCGGTGCAGGGTGTCGCGACGAACGCGGCAAGCGCACCGGTCCAGAAGGCTCCCTGTGCACCGCCCGCGCCCGCCAGGCTCTCTCCGCCACCCATCGCCGGGAGCTCGAACACGCCGGCCAGATTCAGCGATATGCCGGTGACGAGCAGCAGCAGGATCAGGATCACGCGCGGATCCTGAAGCTGGAAGGCCCAGCCCACTGCCGCGCCGCCGGCGCGGAGGCCGAGCAGCGCGCCGCCGAGCGCCAGGCACACCAGCACCACGCCGGCCGTATAGGCCAGCGCCTCCCGCCGCGCCGCGCCCTCGTCCCCGCCCGCCTTAGCGAGGCTGAGCGCCTTCAGGCTCAGGATCGGGAACACGCAAGGCATGATGTTGAGGAGAAGGCCGCCGATGATCGCGCCGGCCAGAGCCGCCAGGATTACGGCTGCTCCGCCCGCAGATTCGGCAGCGGCAGCAGCAATCGGCTTTCCCCCGAGCGGAACCGAGCCGGGCTTCGCGGTCAGCAGCAGCCCCTGGCCGTCGCCGATCTTCAGCAGCCCCTCGATCCCGGCGAGGCCGGCCGCATTGGCCCCCGCCTTCGTCTCGACGATCAGCAGATCGCCTTCGCGGCTGACCGTCTGGACGGCGCCGTGGTCGAGGCTGCCATATTCGAGTGGGAAGAAATAAGGATCGGCGACTTCCACCGCGGCGGGAAGCGGCACGCCGATCCGCACCCGGTCATTCTCGACGACGAACCGCCCGTCGACGCCGATCGGCTTCGGCATCGCAGCCTCGAACGCATCGAAACGGGAGTCCTTCACTACCGCCGTGCCCGCTGGTCCGGCGACGATCTCGGCCGACACTTCGGCGCTCTCCGGCACGCAGATCTCGTCCGTGCAGGCGAGATAATCGAGCTTTGCCTTGAGCGGCAGCCGCGTGCCCGTCGCGACATCGGCGGCCAGCTTCAGATCGGCGAGCAGCGCATAATCATGCTCGTAGACGTAGTTCATGATGCCCGCGATGGTCAGCCGCTCCGGCACCGGATAGCGGAGCGCGCCGACGCTCACGCCCTTCGGAAGCGTCCATGCGATCGTCGCTTCCGCGCCCGCATCGCCCGGATTCTTCCAATAGCCGTGCCAGGTAGGCTTGGGCTTCATCACGAAAGCGATCGGAATCGAGCCGCCCGCCGGGACCTCCCTGGCGCCAGGCAGCAGCGACACCCCAATGTTGACGCCGCCCGCCTGCTGCGCCGCCACCGGCGCCTGCAGGCCGATCAGCATCAGCACGGTCAATATCAATCTGCAAAAAAGCGCAGACATCGAAGCTCCTCTTGGCGGCCGGTCGCGATGACAGCCTGCCATAACGCCAATGCTGCCACGATACGGGCCGCTTTACCAAGTGCCGAAGGTCACGGTTCGGCGGCGCGACCTCCGGCACTTATTCGAAATCGAGGCGAAAGGCACAGGAGACGGACCGAAATGAAGGAAAAGACATGCTACGGTCCGTCAGCGTTACCGCCATCCTGCTGGCCTCTGCGGCGCCGGCCCTCGCCCAGCGCGCGAACGAGAACGCCGTGGCCTCGGCCCAGGATGCGTTCGGCACCAGCGTCGGCAGCGAACGCGTCGGCCTCTATTTCCCGCAGAGCGCGCGCGGCTTCAGCCCGGTGCAGGCCGGCAACGTCCGCATCAACGGCATGTATTTCGATTACCAGACCGACCTCAACCAGCGCCTGATCTCGGGCAGCAACGTGCGAGTCGGGCTCACGGCACAGGGCTATCCCTTTCCGGCTCCGACCGGCGTGGCCGACTTTTCGCTGCGCCTGCCGGAATCGGAAACCGTTGCAAGCACGGTCGTCGGCATCGGCCCCTTTGGTGGACCACGCGTGGAGGTGGACGCGCAGCTGCCCATTAGCGAGACTCTCGGCGTGGCCGCCGGCGTCGGCGTCAACGGAGAGAAGCAATATTATGGTGGCCAGCGGCGCCTGCTCACCGCCGCCGCCGTCGCGCGCTGGCGTCCATTGGAGACTCTCGAGATCATCCCCTTCTGGAGCATGCTGGACAATGAAGGAGACGAAGGGCAGCCGATCATCTTCACCGCGGGCGCCTATCTTCCGCCCCGATTCGAGCGCGGGCGCTATTTCGGCCCGGAATGGGCGGAGAACGAATCACGAGCCTTCAATTACGGCCTCCTCTCCACCCTCGGCTTGGGCGACTGGACGCTGCGCGGGGGCGCCTTCCGGTCTGTCGCCGACAACCGTCGCAACTTCAACGTCCTGTTCCTGGCCGCCTCGCCCCATGGTGAGGCAAACCGCGCCGTAATCCAGGAGGAGGGAGCGCGATCCGCCTCCACTTCGGGCGAGCTGCGCCTCACCCGGCAGTGGATCGAGGGCGACCGCCTCCACCTCTTTCACCTGATGACCCGCGGCCGCATGAAGGATCGGCGCATCGGCGGCAGCCAGCGCTTCGACTTCGGGCTCGGCCGGATCGACCAAGTGATCGATGCGCCAAAGCCGGCATTCACGTCGGGGCCGCAGACGACCGATGAGGTCCGCCAGATCACCGGTGGCCTCGGCTATGAAGGCCGGTGGCGCGGGCTCGGCGAACTGACCCTCGGCGTCCAGCGCACATTCTACGAAAAAACCGTCGTTCGGCCCTCAGGCGCGTTGCCCGTATCGAAGTCGAGCCCCTGGCTGTTCAACGGCGCCGTCTCGATCCTCGCCGGTCCCGATCTCGTCTTCTACGGCGGCTACAGCAAGGGCCTGGAGGAGAGCCCGGTGGCGCCGGAGATCGCCGTCAATCGCGGCGAGGCGCCGCCCGCGATCCTCACCGAGCAGATGGACGCCGGCTTCCGCCTCGATCTCACCAATTCGCTGCGCCTGGTCGCGGGCGTGTTCGAAGTGCGCAAACCCTATTTCGCGCTCGATCCGGATCTGGTCTTCCGCGAGCTCGGCGAACGCCGGAACCGCGGCATCGAGGTGTCTATAGCCGGGCAGATCACGCCGCGGCTCAACCTCGTCCTTGGCGCCCTCTTTCTCGATGCGAAGGTGAGTGGCGATGCGGTGGATCTGGGGCTGATCGGGCGGCGGCCCCTCGGCGCCATTGCCCGAAACGTCAACGGCGCGCTCAACTGGAACCTGCCCTGGGTGGAGGGCCTGTCGCTCGATCTGGCCTATGAGGGCACGTCCGATCGCACCGCCAATTCGGCGAACACGTTGGTCATCCCGGCGCGATATGCCGCCGCATTGGGCGGCCGCTACCGGTTCGACCTGTTCGACAAGCCAGCCACGTTCCGCGCGCAGCTCGCCTCGTTCAACAATGCCTACGCGTTCAACAACATCGGCGAGGGCTTCTATTACAACCTCCCGCGCCGCTTTCAGATGAGCCTGACCGTCGACATGTGAACCGCCTCGGTCGACGTCCTCAGGCAGCGCATTCCCCATCCCTGCGCCCGCTGACGCTGCCGACGCCGAGGATGATCTTGGCGCGGCGGGAGAAGGTGAGCGCCTGCCAGCGGCCGCTATTGCCGGTCGCCGTGCGGCTCTTGAGGAAGGTGAGGTTGAGGAGCTCATATTGCTCGGGATCGATCAGCCCGCGCGCGATCATGCACTCCCACTGCTCCACGTTCCACGCATAATCGCGGCCGATGCCGTCCTGGTCGATCGTCTCGGCCAGCGCCTTGTACCAGGCCAGGATCGCCCCCAGCCGCGGCCAGCGCTCCGCCTCCGGCATCGCCGCCAGCTTGCGGCGGAGCCGGGCAATGTCCTCGTCGGGAGGAAGGCTCTTCTGCTGCACCCGCGTATCGATCGCCCAGCGGACCTTGCGCATCGTGATCGGACCCGCCGGGAAGACCCGCATCAGCTCGCCCCTGACCTCCTGCAGCAGTTCGACATAGGTGTCGGCCTGGACCTGGATCATCGCATCGCTCTCGAAGAGCGCGGTCAGCTCCGCCATCAGCACCGGATCGAGTGCCCCGGCCGCATCCTGCGCCGCAAGGATGCCCGCGCGGCACCGCTCGCGCACCGGCACGGCGAGGCAGGGCTTCGAAAAGAGCAGCTTGCCGTACGTCGGCGCGAGCGCCTTCAGCGCCTTCCGATAGTCCCGGCGCGCGCGGAAGCCATCGCGCCACCGGATCAGCACCGGCTGGAGGCTGCCGGTGCCGTAATTCCATTGCGACATGCCGACCGAGATGAGCTGGCTGTCGAAATTGCCCGCCGGCATCGCCCAGCAACCCATCGTCTCCGGGATCGACGTCTCCGCCATGCGCGCGAAGATGGCCGCCCGGTCGAGGCCGATCCCGGCCAGCTCCGCCGCGGCGCCGGGATCGATCCGTATGAACTGCGGCTCTCCGCTCCGGCTGGTCACGTCGGCGACCTTCCGGCAGGTCGTGGCTCGCTCGGCGACGCTCTGCGCATGGGCAGGCAGCGCGAACGACAACGCCAAAGCGGCGAAGAGCTGCGCAAGCGCCAGACGTGCCAATCCAGACCTCCTAGAATTCCGATGGCGCTGCCTTAGCGGCTTCGTGCCGGCGCGTCGAAGCCGTCGCCCGTTACAATTTGCGACCAATTTGCCGCTTCCCCGGCGAATCCGTGCGACAGGCGCGGCCTATCTCCTCCTTAACGCCGAACAGGGCGTTCGCACAAAGGAGACATGAGATGAAGAAGATCGTTCTCGGCCTTGCCGCCGCCGCCAGCCTGATCTCGGTCGCCGGTCCCGCCAGCGCCGCGCCCTGGCAGTCGGTCAACCAGCGTCAGGCCAACCTCTACCAGCGCATCGACCAGGGCATTCGCAACGGCGCGCTCACCCGCAACGAGGCCGCGAAGCTGCGCACGCGCTTCGCCTCGATCCAGCGGCTCGAGCAGCAATATCGCCGCGGCGGGCTCACCGTCCGCGAGCGCCGCGACCTCGACCAGCGCCTGGCCGATCTCGCCCGCAGCATCCGGACGCAGAAGCACGACCGCCAGCACCGCGGCTGAAGATGCAGGAGCGCGGGCGCCCGAACGGCGCCCGCGCTCTTCTTATGCCGTCGCCGGCGTCGCGCGCCGCTTCGCGCGGCGCATCGCGCCGCCGATCATGCCGAACCCGCCGATCATCATCGCCCAGGTCGCCGGCTCCGGCACTGCTGATCCGGTGAAGATGATGTCGTCCACTTCGAAGGCGATGCCGGTGGAGACGAACTGGATCGAATTCAGCGTCTCGCCTTGGGCAAGGCCGAAGAAGACGCGCAGGTTGTTGGCTCCGTCCTGCTGGGCACCGTTCGCCGGCGGCGGCGGATTGCTGCCGTCGAACTGGAACGTGTAGCTCTGCGCAGTGCCACCGAGTGTGCTGTTGACGACGAGCTGGTTATACTTGTCGATCGAGCCCCAGTAGAAGCTGAAGCCGTCCACCACCCCGCCGAAATTATAGTTGGTGAGATCGAGCGTGGCCGTCCCGGTGCTGCCCGTCTTCGGCACCGACAGATATTTGGTGCCGTCGCCGAAAGGCGCCGCATATTGTCCCGAGACGGAGCCCTGCACGATCTGCGCATTGCCGCTGAGGCCCATGATGTCGCCAAGGCCGGAGGCGCTGTTGAAGTCGATCGTCAGCAGACCCTGCGGCGGATTGCCGTCGGGGCCGTTAGTGAAGTTCAGGAAGCTGGCGGCGTGAGCCGGCGCGGTCGCGAGCAGAGCGGCGGCGGCCAGCGCGAAATGCATCTTGCGCATATATGGACTCCCTCCCCGGAGCCGGGCGACGCTACGCTGATCCGAACCTTATACAAGCGCCCGAATTTTGCCGTGCCAGTCTAGGACATTGCTGCCGCCCTTTCCGGTCGCGTGCGCAATCCTGCCCGCGACTCGCTTGCACGAGCAGCTTATTTCCTTCGCCGACTTCCCCTAAGCATGGGCCCATGGCGATCCCCGCCCCCGCGCCCGATCTCGTCGCCCGCTTCCGCCGCGACCTGGGCGCGCTCGCGCCCGATCTGGAGCGGCTCGCCGTCGCGGTATCGGGCGGGCCCGACAGCCTCGCCTTGCTGCTCCTCGCCCATGCCGCCCTGCCCGGCCGGGTCGAGGCTGCCACCGTCGACCACCGCCTCCGCCCGGAAAGCGTCGTCGAGGCGCTGCACGTCGAGGATATCTGCGCCCGCCTCGGCTGCCCCCATGCCATCCTCGACGTCACCGTGCCCGATGGCCCCGCCGGCCTCCAGGCCGAAGCGCGCGCCGCCCGCTACGCCGCCCTCGCCAGCTGGGCCGAGGGGCGCGGCCTCGCCCATCTCGCCACCGCCCACCATGCGGACGATCAGGCCGAGACGGTCCTCATGCGCCTTCGCCGCGGCGCCGGCATCGGCGGCCTCGCCGGCATCCGCCCCACCCGGCCGGAAGGCGCGCTCACCCTCCTCCGCCCGCTGCTCGGTTGGACCAAGGCCGAGCTCGTCCACCTCGTCGCCCAGGCTGGCGTCGAGCCGGTCGACGACCCTTCGAACCGCGACCAACGCTTTGATCGCGCCGCGATCCGCCGCCTGCTCGCCGACCATCCCGACTTGGAACCCCGGCGCCTCTCCCGCACCGCCGCCGCCGCGCGCGAGGCCGACGAGGCGCTCGACTGGGCCGCCGCCCAACTCGCCGAGGATCGCCTGACGAGCCAGGGCGGCGAATGGCGCCTCGATCCAACCGGCCTTCCCCGCGAACTCCGCCGCCGCCTCCTCGCCCGCACCGTCGCCGCGGTGCGCGAGGCCCACGACCTCGCCCCCGCCTGGACCGGCAACCATGATGTCGAAGGCCTGCTTGTTTCCCTGGAAGCCGGCGCCACCGCCACCCGCGCCGGCGTGATGGCCCGAGGCGGCCGCTTCTGGCACTTGCGCCCCGCCCCACCGCGGCGGCAGACATAAGCATGCGCTGCGCCGCCCCTTTGCTAGCCCTCCTCCTCGTCGGCTGCGCCACGCCGGCGCGCGACCGCCTCGTCTGGATCAGCCTCGGCGGCAGCGGCCCCTGCACCGTCGATCTCGCCGAGCGCCGCTTCACCCTCCCCGCCGACGAGGCCGCGCTGGTTGCCGAAGCCCGCCGCCTCGCCGCCACCCATGGCGGCGCCCTCGTCGCCGGCGCCGAGGGCCTGAGCTTCCCCTGCTACCGCGCCACCATGCCGCTGATCGAATCCGCCGGCTTCCGCCGCCTCGGCTACGTCTCCGATTTCGTACCGGACTAAAGCACCCGGATCCGCGGCTCCACTTGCCGCTTGCCCAGCATCAGCTCGGTCAGCGCCCACACCATCGCGTCCGCCCGGTCCGGGCTCCGCCCCGGCCCCTCATAGCCGCCGCCCACCGTCAGCCCCGCCAGCTCGTCCTCCAGCGCCGGAAAGCAGCCCGCGAACCGCGCCGCCCCCCGCTCGAACAGAGCCGCGACCGGCTCCGCCCGTTTCACCTTCCCCTCGCTGGCATGGACCAGCCGCAGCGGCAGATGCGGCTCCACCGCCCTCAGCACGCTCTCCACCATCCGCCCGCCCTGGTTCGCCTCCGCCACCACCCGGTCCGTGCCCCACCGCGCCGCCGCCCGCGCCACCGCCGCCGCCCACCCTTCCGGCGACAGCCCGCAAACGCTCTCGTCCGCCAGCACATAGCCGACCCCGTCCCGCACCCCGCCCACCACGATCCCGCACGCGTCCCCCTCCGTGCCCGCCGGCGGATCCACCCCGATCACAACCCGCCAAAGCCCTCTCCCCTTCAGGGGAGAGGGTTGGGAGAGGGGGAGTCCGTGACGCCTCGATGAGACCCCGCGACCACAAGGCCCCCTCGACATCTTCGATCAGCTCCCCGTCCAGCTCCTGCCGCCCGAGCCGCGTCCCCGCATACATCGCCGTCACCGCGTTCAGGAATTCCGCCGCGAGATGCGCATTCTCCCCCGTCCGCCCGAAGGTCGCCACGCACCCGTCCAGCCCCTCGATCCGCTTCAGCAGCGGGATCGGCCGCGGCATCGTCGTCACCACCACCCGCGGCCGCTTCCCTAATCGCAGCCCCAGCATCAGATTGTCCCAGGTCGCATCCGGATTGGCCTATTTGGCGATCTCGTCGCACCAGGCGAAATCATGCTGCGGCCCGCGCAACTTGTCCGGCCGCTCGCCCGAAAAGGCAAAGGCCTGCGCGCCCGAAGAGAAATGCACGGTCCGCGTGCTCGCCACCCACCGCACCTCCTCGTCCGCTCGCGCGACGGCCTTGAGTCCGCTCTCCCCCTCCACCATCACCTTGACGACGTCGTCCAGGTTGCCGCCGACCAGTGCGATCCGCGCCCCGGGATTCTGCCGTGCCCGCGCGCTCACCCATTCCGCCCCCGCTCGCGTCTTGCCGAACCCGCGTCCGGCCCGGATCAGCCACACCAGCCAGTCGCCGTCCGGCTCCTGCTGCCCGCCATGCGCCTGCCAGCGCCACAGATGGAAGATCGCGCGCTGCACCGGCGTCGGCAGCCCCTTCAGGAACCGCCGCAGCTCCGCCTCGGTGAAGCGGACTAGATGGCTTAGCGCCCGGGCGACCACGTCGTCGCCGACATCGCCCAGCAGAGGCGCTCCCCGCCTCACAGCTTGTTCCCGTCCCGCCCGATGCGGATCCCGAACGCCTTCAGCCGCTTCACCAAAGCCTCAAACATCTCGGCATTGTTGGCGACGATCGGCGCCCGCCCCGGCTTGGCGGCGCCTGCCCCGCCGCCCGTCCCGCGCTTATGCTCGCGCAGCAATTGCAGCGCGACCGTCGGGTCCATCCACGCAACGTCCTTGGTGGCGGGCGCGTCGGCCGGCCCCTTCACCCGAGCCCGCCGCTTCAGCGCCTTCTCCGCCTCCCGGAGCGCGATCTCCTCCAGCCGCACATAGCCCAGCCGCAGCGCCTCGTCCCATCCGGCGCCGAACACCGGATCCTCCCGCCGATGCCGAAAGGCGGTGCGATAATCGATCCCCACCCGCCGCGCCGACAGCGACGCGTTGCAGGTCGCCGCGAAATGCTCGAGGAACTCGGCCTTCATCTTGTCGGTGAACAGCTTCCGCCGCGTCAGCGCCACCTGCAGCTTGCGCCCCTTGTTCGGAATGATCCGCTTCCGCTTTCCCGCCATGTTCCTCTCCCCGCCGACACGAAAAAGGCCGGCGCGCTTCCGCACCGGCCTCAACATTTTCCGTCATCCCGTACTTGATCCGGAATCCACCTACACTTCTAAAGCATTAGGTGTTCGTGCCATAAGCGTCGCGATGTCAAGCTTTTTGTGCCATATAGGTTGCTGCGACGCACATCTAAGCTTCGACCCGCGCTCAACTCCCCCGCCGCTCGGGCTGAGCTTGTCGAAGCCCTGCCCTCCCTTCTAGGCTGCGTCCGAGGAGAGCGAGCGCATGAACAACGTCAAGCGGGGGAAACACCGCGGCGGGAGCGGCTGATATGACGCTTTGGTTGATCAGAGGCGGCCGGAATGGGGAGTTCGAGTCTGAAGCGCTCGACACAAATCGGGCGATAATCGAGTGGGGCGTGCCCGATCTGACCGAGGTCGGTGATCGCGAAGCCCTCCGGCGCATCTTGGCCGACAGCTACCCTGGAGAGTCTGCGAAGCGGCTCAGCAACTGGGAAAGTCAGCTTTGGCCTTTTGTGAAGGGAATTAAGGAAGGCGACCTCGTCACCCTTCCCCTCAAGACACGCGGGACTATCGCTGTCGGGCGGGTGACCGGACCCTATGAAAAGTTGCGCGGAGACCTGCATGGGCGGCCGGTGCAATGGTTTACCGAAGTGCCGCGCGGGAAGATTGGGCAAGACCTTCTTTACTCGCTCGGCGCATTCATGACTGTGTGCCGCATCGAGCGGAACGATGCCGAACGACGCATTCAGGCCTTGGCGGACGGCGGCGCCGATCCCGGGCTGACGGGTTCGCGGCCGAGTGGTGCCGGCAAGCCCGCCGCTATCAGTAGCAGTACCGACGTCGCCAACGATTCCACCGCTCCCGCCATCGATCTCGCCGCGGTCGCGGAAGGTGCCATCCAGCAACGGATCAATGCCGCCTTCAAGGGACACGGGCTGTCGAGGCTCATCGGCGCCATATTAGAAACCCAAGGCTATCACGTCCGAGTCTCCCCGGCAGGGCCGGACGGCGGTGTTGATGTCCTGGCCGGCAAGGGGCCCCTCGGCTTCGATGCGCCGCGCCTGGTGGTTCAGGTGAAATCACAAGACAGCCCGCTGGATGTCAGCGTGTTGCGGGAGCTGCAGGGCGTCATGCACCAGTTCACGGCCGAGCAGGGTCTGCTGGTGGCCTGGGGCGGCGTAAAGAGGACGCTGGAACAGGAAGCCCAGCGTCTATTCTTCCAGATCAGGTTGTGGGATGCGGCAGATGTCGTCCGCGCCTTTCTGGAGTCCTATGAGCGACTGCCCGAGGACATCCAGGCCATCGTCCCATGCAAGCGCATCTGGGTGCTCGCGGACGAAGAATAGGCGGCCGCCCCTACCCCCGCCTCCAAATCCTCACCCTCGCCGAGCTCTTCCAAGGCAAGAAACCCCAAATCCCCTTCGTCGACCCGGCGAGCGTGAAGCGGGCGAAGCGGGAGGAGACGGGCCGGCAGGATCGGCTGCTTTAGGGGCGGGCACGACTTCGCTGGGCTACGGGTCGGCTACGGCCGCACGCCACCTCAGCTAAGAAAAAGCGAAAACTTAGAGACAGTTTCTAATAGTTCGTGAGACTGAGCCCCCACAACATACTAGGCAATCGGGGAGGGCATCTGTGAGTTTCATGCGTTCGACATATAAGGCTGCTGGCGCACCCGTCTGCTTCCTGGGGGCGGTCGCCTTAGCCGGCTGCACCACCGTCACGTCCATGCCCAGTGGGCACAACGATCTGAGGTCCGGGGTCACGTATTATCTTCCCCAGCGAGACGTGAAAATCATCGCAGAACGCAAGCTTCTGAAGAAGGAGGAGCTGGAGAAGGCGCTGGCGGCGGCAGAGACAAAAGTCGAAGATGCAACAAAGGCCGCCGCCACGGCGAAGAAAGCCTTGGAGAATGAAGAGAAGATTCTAGCGCAGCTTGCCGCGAGTAGTGATGCTTGGAAGTCCACTGAGGAGCGAAGAGCGATCTTTGCCGCTCAAAAAAATCTGGCCGATGTGGCGCTGATCGCCTCCCAGGCAGAGGCAGAAAAGATCGAGGCAAACCTCGCTCGCCTCGGCGGCTCCGCGTGCCTCTTGGCCTATTCTGCCAAAATGGAGCTTCTTCCTCCAGCAGCCGATCTCCGACAGCGTTTCGTGGCCGACCTCGCTCACAGCCCCCTTCGTGACGATGACGTCAAGCTGGCTGTGAATAGCAGCGGCTTGCTCACGAGCGCGAACGTGATCGCCACGGACCGAACCGCGGACATCATTGTCGAGCTCGCTGGCGCCATTGGGCAGTTCGGTGGCAGCGACCTGGCTGCGCAGAGCGCCGACGCCGCCGAGCTCTCGGCCACATGCCCCGATGATATTCCGAAGTTCATCTATCAGTTTGATCCGGTCACAGAGACGCCCAAAATCAATGAAGAATTGTCCAAAGCTGACTTCCCTTTTCAGGTTGAAACCCGGCTGCCCAATTGCGGGACGGATTGTGCTCCTGGCTCGAACAGACGCACGATCATCGATCCTGATCGCGTAGGCCATAATCGCGGCAAGGCGGTTTCCTTGAACGAGGCGGCGCTGCACAGAGGACGTTGGGGCGCTCTCTTCTATGCGACACCGTCGCCGGTGACCTTGGTCCTTCGCCAGTGCGAAAAACCGGGCAAAGATTGCACCAAGGCGAAAATGATTCCTGTCGACGCAGCGCAGGTGATGCTGCCCCAGGCCGGACCCGTCTCCTACATTCCCATGCAATCCTCCGCGTTCGTCAAGACGGTGAACGACGCAACGTTCGACAACGGGATGCTCACTGCCTGGAATGCGAGTCGGCCGAGCGAGTTGCTGGAGGTGGTCCGACTCCCGGTCCGCGTCCTCACTTCCGTCATCTCGGTTCCCGCTCAAATCCTGAGCCTCCGGGTCAACTTGTCTGACCAGGAGCGTGCTCTCGCCGCCACCCAGCAGGAGCTTATCAAGCAGCAGACGCGGCTGGCCTGCATGAAGATCGCCAGCGAACAGGGTCGACCGCCCGAAAGCTGCCTCGAGGAGTAAGCGTCCGAAACACTGTCAACGCACCAGCCGAAAAGGGAGATTAGGTCCATGCCGTCAAAATCGAACTTCAAGTTTCTCGAAGCAGCCGGAACGGCGAGGGGCAATGAGAGTGAAGCCGTGGGCGCGGTACAAGATTTTCTGCGCAGGTTCGGCTACATGCGACGCGAGACCGTCGGCGAGGTCGCGCTCGGCCGCTACGACGATCACACCGAAACTGCCGTCAGGCTTTATCAGGCTTTCAATGGCCTGCCAGTTACGGGCGCCGTCGATGAAGCCACGTTGACCGAAATGTCCAAGCCGAGATGCGGATTCCCCGACCTGCCGGATCTAGCGGAATATGATGTCGAAGGCCGCAAATGGGACAGGACCGCCCTCACCTACCGGATCATCAACTCGACACCGGACGTCCCGACTGCCGATATCAGGTCGGCAGTTGGGACTGCCCTTGCTCTGTGGGAGAATGCTTCAGCGCTCACCTTCACGGAAACCCAGGCCAGCGCTGATATCGAGATCAGCTTTGGCAGTGGAGATCATGGCTGCGGGCACAGCTTCGATGGAGCCGGCAACGTCTTGGCCCACGCCTTCTATCCACCGCCCAACAACGGCGCCATTGCCGGGGACGCGCATTTCGACGAGGCGGAAACCTGGTCCGTGAACATTCCCGTGCCGGCCGGGCGCTTCGACTTCCTGACCGTGGCCGCGCATGAATTTGGTCATTCAATCGGCCTGGCACATAGCCGCGTCCGGGGCGCTCTCATGTTTCCGAGCTATTCGGGCGCACAGCGCTTCCTGCATCAGGATGATATCGACGGCGTGCGCGCGATTTACGGCAGCTAGGACGCGAGGTCGCAAGGTCGAGGATAGGCGCAGTGGTGGTGAGCCGGATCGGAGTCGTAGCGTCACCCGCGTCTATCCCGCCTTTCACGCGGGCTCGCTGACCTTGCCGTTCGCGCCGTGATCTCCCTCGAAGTCTAGGCTCGCAGCCGAGACGTGCCGGGTCTCAGCGGCTCGCTCGCGTCGTTAAAGAGTGTCGAGAATGCGACGGGCGATTTCGGCCTGATATTCGACGGGCGGCGGCACGGTGTTCAGATTTGCTCCCTGCATGAAATGGGCGCTTCCCAAAGCTGCCTTCGCTGCTTGTGCGGTCGCACGCACATGGACCGCCTCCCGCTGCGCATTCGCCGCCTCGACTTGCTTCTGTTCGGTGTCCTTCCTCGCCTTGTCGACTTCCTTATCCTTCTTCTCGACTTGAGCTTCCGCCGCGCGAACCCTGCCTGATTGTATCTGGACGCCCAGCAGCGCGCCTGCAGCTGCCAAGGCGAAAGCTTCGATGACCCCGTAAACCTGCCATGCCCGCCCCCAGTAGATTTCCTTGAGACCGAGTATATCGCGCGCAAGGAGGCGAGCCGTCATCCACAGGAAAAAAATGAGCAGGATACCTGCAACGGTGACACCGACGGCCCAGGGTAGGCTCGCCGCCCATGCAGGTGGCGGCGGCGGTGCCGGCGGTGGCGGCGGCGGCGGCGGCGGTGGCGGGGACGGTGGCGGCGGCGGTGGCGGCGGTGGCGGCGCCAGTGGCGGTGGTGCTGGCGGAGACGGTGGCGGTGGCGGATTGTCGCTCATTTGTGAACCCTGCTCGCTTGTGTCAGCCCATCGATTGCGGGAATAGTCCCAGCGGAGGCAGGATTCTGTCGGAGACGGAACTGGGTTGCGCGTGCGATCCCGTCTAGCAGGCGGCTCCTTGCAGATTTGACGAAATCGTCGTTGATGCGCGCACGCGTCAACGCGGCATTCATCCGCGTCGCCTACATTGCCATCCGCGCCGTTATGCCTATCTTGGGGCCAACGGTTAACGCTTCGGTCGGCTGTCCCATCCGGGTCCCCGTCGAAGAACCTCGACGGGATTTCGAATGGCAGAGAAAGATCCGAACGGCGGCAACAACAACGGGAGCAATCCCTGGATGAAGAGCCTCTTCATCTGGGCGGGCATCCTGCTCGCTCTGGTGCTGTTCGTGCAGGTGGTGGACGGCGGCGGGCGCAGCGCGGCCGCGGACGGCATGGCCTATTCCGAGTTCCTGAACCGGGTCGACGAAGGCTCGGTCAAGGAAGTGGTGATCGGCAAGGACGTGATCTCCGGCCGGCTCACCAATGACGAGACCTTCCGCACCTATGCGCCGCAGGACGTGCAGCTGGTCGACCGCCTCAAGGAGAAAGGCGTCGCCTTCTCCGCCCAGCCCGAGGAGCAGACCAGCGTCTGGCTGATCCTCCTCTACCAGTCGCTGCCCTTCCTTTTGATCCTCGGCATCGCCTTCTTCGTGATGCGCCAGATGCAGAAGAATGCCGGCTCGGGCGCGATGGGCTTCGGCAAGTCCAAGGCGAAGATGCTGACCGAGAAGCATGGCCGCGTCACCTTCGACGACGTCGCCGGCATCGACGAGGCGCGCGAGGAACTGCAGGAGATCGTCGACTTCCTCAAGGATCCGACCAAGTTCGCCCGCCTCGGCGGCAAGATCCCGAAGGGCGCTTTGCTCGTCGGCTCCCCCGGCACCGGCAAGACCCTGCTCGCCCGCGCGATCGCCGGCGAGGCGAACGTGCCCTTCTTCACCATCTCGGGCTCCGACTTCGTCGAGATGTTCGTCGGCGTCGGCGCCAGCCGCGTCCGCGACATGTTCGAACAGGCCAAGAAGAACGCGCCGTGCATCGTCTTCATCGACGAGATCGACGCGGTCGGTCGCCATCGCGGCGCGGGCTTGGGCAACGGCAATGACGAGCGCGAGCAGACGCTCAACCAGCTGCTCGTCGAGATGGACGGCTTCGAGGCCAATGAAGGCATCATCATCATCGCCGCGACCAACCGTCCCGACGTGCTCGATCCGGCCCTGCTCCGCCCCGGCCGCTTCGACCGCCAGGTCGTGGTGCCGCGCCCGGACATCGAGGGCCGCGAGAAGATTCTCGCGGTGCACATGAAGAAGCTGCCGCTCGCGCCCGACGTGGACCCTCGGACGATCGCTCGCGGCACCCCGGGCTTCTCCGGCGCGGATCTGGCCAACCTCGCCAACGAGGCCGCCCTGCTTGCCGCGCGCAAGGGCAAGCGCCTGGTCGCGATGAAGGAGTTCGAGGAAGCCAAGGACAAGGTCATGATGGGCGCCGAGCGCAAGTCCATGGTCATGACCGAGGACGAGAAGCGCTCGACCGCCTATCATGAGGCCGGGCACGCGCTCGTCTCGCTGCACGTGCCGGGCTGCGACCCGCTCCACAAGGTCACCATCATCCCGCGCGGCCGTGCGCTGGGCGTCACCTGGAACTTGCCGGAGCGCGACCGTTATTCGATGAGCATGAAGCAGATGAAGGCGCGGCTCGCGCTCTGCTTCGGCGGCCGCATCGCCGAGCAGCTCATCTACGGTCAGGACGAATTGAACACCGGCGCGTCCAACGACATCCAGCAGGCCACCGACATGGCCCGCTCGATGGTGATGGAATATGGCATGAGCGAGAAGCTCGGCTGGCTGCGCTATCGCGACAACCAGGAGGAGGTCTTCCTCGGCCACAGCGTTGCGCGCAGCCAGAGCGTCTCGGAAGAGACCGCCCGGACGATCGATCAGGAGGTCCGCCGCCTGATCGAGGAAGCCGAAGCCACTGCTCGCAAGGTCCTCACGGACAATCTCGACGAGCTCCACCGCCTCGCCGGCGCCCTGCTCGAATATGAGACGTTGAACGGTGAGGAATCGAAGCGGGCGATCCGCGGCGAGGATATCGGCCGCGAGGATCCGAACAACCGCCGTCCGGTCCTGCCGGTCGCCGGCTCCTCGATCCCGAGCACCAAGCGCCCCCGCGGCGGCGGCGGGCTCGGCGACCCGGCACCGCAAGGCGCCTAGGCACCACCGAAGTCACGAAAAAGGGACGGCGCTGCTCCACATCGGGGCGGCGCCGTTTCCTTGTCAGCTTCCGTTCATCCGCTCGGCAACAGCTTCAGTGGCCAAAGAAAAAGAGGAGAGACAATGCGCAAGGTCCTGATTGCCGCTCTGCTTGCCGCCGTCCCGCTGACGCCGCTGCTCGCGCAGTCGATGCCGGTCTCGGAATTCCTCGCCAAGGCCGACGCGCTTCAGAAGAAGGGCGCGATGGCGCTCTTCTCCGGCGACATCGGCAAGCTCAAGGCGGAAGTCGTCAACTCCGGGAAGCAGCTGCGCGCCGAGCAGCTCGCCGCGCAAAAGGCCGGGCGGAAGCCCACCACCTGCATGCCGACGAAAGGCAAGGCGTCGATCAACTCGAACGAGCTCCTGGCGCACTTCCGCTCCATCCCGCCCGCCGAGCGCAGCGTGCCGGTGAAGAGCGCCTTTGCCGGGCTCATGCGCAAGAAATATCCCTGCCCGGCCTAGCCCAGCACGCCGAGGGTCAGCAGCAGCAGGAAGAACAGCGTCAGGGTGAAGCTCACGAACATCAGCAGCATGAAGGTGCGCCACAATGCGCTCCAGCGCGACAGGCTGTAGGCACCCTTCAGCTGCTTGTAGATGTGGATGGGAGGGATGAACGTGACGGCCAGCGCGATCCAGCCGCCGCTCACGCCGAGCAGCGTCGCCAGCAGCAAGGCGATGAAGCCGAGGCTCATGAAGGCGATCGAATAGGTGACGAACACGACATGGTCATAGGCGCCATAGGCGCGATAACGCCGTCGGTGCAGGAACAGCAGCGCCACGAACGGCACCGAAATGGGGATCAGCGCCCAGCTGAACTTGTAGGCATTGTTCTGGAGCTTGTAGAACAGCAGCGACGGGTTGGCGTTAGCCTTGGCGATGCCCTTGTCGAGCCGGTGCCAGCCGGTCTTCCACTCCCCGCTGCCGAGCGGCTGGTCCTTGCCGCCGCCGCCGAGATATTTCTGCCCGAGCGCGATCGTGTCCCGCGAGGCGCGCGCCTCCTTAAGCTTCTCGTCCAGATCGGCCGTGCTCTGTCTCTTGCTGGCCGCGAGGTCTCGCTGAGCCTCGAGCTGAGCGACTTCCCCGTTCGCCTTCTTGAGGTCGGAGGCGATGCCGGTGGAGATCTCCTCGCCGTCCTCGGCGCCGATCAGGGTGGCCCCGCTGACGCTGAGCACGGCGAACATCAGGAACACCGAGAACAGGAACAAGGCGATCGGCGACACGAAGCGCGCCCGCTCGCCGGCGAGGTACCGGCGGGTGAGCGCGCCCGGCTTGAAGGCGAGCATCGGCAGGGTGCGCCACATCTTGCCCTCGAAATGCAGCACGCCGTGCATCAGGTCGTGCCAGAAGGCGCCCAATGTCCGGTGGACATGCCCCTGCTGCCCGCAGCGATGGCAGTAATCGCCGACCAGGCCCGTCCCGCAATTGAGGCAGGTCGCGCCGTGGCCATGGCCTTCGCCGGCATGGGGCTCGACCGCCCGCGCGGCGAGGCTACCGGTCACCGCCTCGCCTATCCCTTCCATCCCCTGCATGGACCAACCCCTCCGTCCAGGCCCGAGCTATCGCCCATCCGCCCCGGCGCGTCGAGAGCGTTCGCGCGTCCGGCTTCCCGTGCTACCGCCGCCCGATGACCCGCACCGGCCTCCTCGGCGGCTCCTTCAACCCGGCTCATCGCGGGCATCGGCAGCTCAGCATCCACGCCGCGCGGCTGCTGGGGCTGGACGAGATCTGGTGGCTGGTGTCGCCGGGCAATCCGCTCAAGCCCGCGCGCGGCATGGCGCCGCTCGAATGCCGCTTCGCCGCCGCTCGCGCCGCCGCCCGCGGCCTGCCGGTCCGCGTTACCGCCATCGAGCGTGAGTTCGGCACGCGCTACACCGCCGACACGCTCCGCCTGCTCCGCCGGCGCTTCCCGGAACGCGACTTCGTCTGGCTGATGGGTGCGGACAATCTGCAACAGTTCGACCAGTGGCGCGACTGGCGCGGCATCGCCCGGACGGTTCCGATTGCGGTCGTGGGGCGGCCGGGATATGATGGCGAGGCCCGGGCGGCACGCGCCATGGGCTGGTTGCGGCGCTTCGTCCGGCCCGCAAGCCAGGCTCGGACCTGGACGGAGTGGAGAACGCCGGCACTCGTGCTGCTGAAGACGCCGCCCGACCCGACGTCCGCTACGCTCCTCCGCGCAGCCGAGCCCGACTGGCACTTATCGACATCCGGATCGTTGAACCCGACGGCGCTGCGCGACGGCGTAACGCGGCGCCCGATCTTGTAAAGGAGCCCCATTGCCCGCACCCGCACCCGCTTCGCGCGACGAAGCCCATCAGGATCCTTCGGTGGAGGCCCTGCACGAACTCGTGCTCCGCTCCCTCGACGACGACCAGGCGGTGGAGGTCGTCACCATCCCACTCACCGGGAAATCCAACATCGCCGATCACATGGTGATCGCCAGCGGCCGCTCCACTCGCCAGGTCGCCTCGATGGCGCAGAAGCTCACCGAGCGGATCAAGCAGGAACTCGGCCGCAGCGTCCGCATCGAGGGGCTGCCGGTCGCCGACTGGGTGCTGATCGACGCCAGCGACGTCATCGTCCACCTCTTCCGCCCGGAAGTGCGCAGCTTCTACAATCTGGAGCGCATGTGGGCCTTCGAGGAGAAAGCGGCAGCCGCGCCCGGCGCCTGAGCATGTCAGGAAAAGTGGGCACCGGTTTTCCGTGCGTCATGCTCCCTTAGGAACGCGCCTTGCTCCTCCACATCGTCGCGCGCGGCCGGATCGGGCGCTCTCCCGAGGCCGAGCTCGTCGAACGCTATCTGAAGCGGATCGCCTGGCCGACCAAAATGACGGAGCTGCCCGAGAGCGGCGGCAAGCTTCCGCATCCCGCCGAAAGCGGCGTCACGATCCTCCTCGACGAGAAGGGGCAGCAGCTCGGCAGCCTGGACTTCGCCCGCAGACTGGAAGCGTGGCGCGACGGCGGCAAGCGTGAAGCACGCTTCATGATCGGCGGCGCCGACGGCTTCGACGATGCCGCCCGCGCCTCGGCCGACCTGCTCGTCGCCTTCGGCAAGGCGACCTGGCCGCACCTCCTCGCCCGGGCGATGCTCGCCGAGCAGCTCTGGCGAGCGACGAGTATCCTTGCGAACCACCCCTATCATCGCGAAGGATAGGATCGTGAGCCGCCGCTTCGCCCTGCCCGCCTGCATCGCCGCCGCCCTCGCCGGGGGCCTTGCCGTCGCGCAGACGCGCGGCACGACCGAGGCGGCCGCCCTGGTCCTCGCCAAGCGCGAGGCGGAGGAGGCGACCCGGCGCTCGGCCGTGCTCGAGCGCCAGGCCCGTCAGGCGCGCACGGAGTTCGAGCGCACCCGTGCCGACGCGGCCGCCGTCGCCGCCCGCATCCAGGCGGCCGAGGCGCAGATCACCGCAGCCGAGACCCGTATCCGCATCATCGAGAATCTCCGCGCCCGCCAGCGCGCCCGCCTCGCCGAGCGGCAGGGGCCGTTGGTTCGCCTCACCGCGGCGCTGCAGACGATGGCGCGCCGCCCCCCTGCCCTTGCCCTCGTCCAGCCGGGCTCGCTGGATGAGGTCGTCCACGTCCGCTCGCTGCTCGCCTCGACGCTGCCGGTAATCCGGGAGCGAACCGCTGACGTGCGCGCCGAGATCGAGGTCGGCAACCGGCTCCGCCGCCAGGCCGGCCTCGCCGTCGCGGCGCTGGAGCGCAGCCAGGACGAGCTCAAGACGCAGCGCGTCTCCCTTGCTCGCCTCGAAGCGCAGCAGCGGCTGCGCTCGCAAAATCTGACCGAGACCGCCCTCTTCGAATCGGATCGCGCCCTGGCGCTCGGCGAGGAGGCCCGCGACCTCACCCAGCTGATGGGCACGCTCGCCTACCAGTCGCGCGTCCGCCGCAGTCTCGCTTCGCTGCCCGGCCCGCTGCCCCGTCCGGCGATGCCCGACCAACCGGTGACCGAGGCCGCTCCGCCCGAGCCCGCCGAGGAGACGCCGCGCTACCGGCTGCCGGTCGAGGGCCGCCTCGTCACCGGCACCGGCGAGATTTCCGAAGGCGGCGTGCACGCACGCGGCCTCACCTTCGAGACTCGCCCCGGCGCCCTGGTCACCTCCCCCGGCGGCGGCCGAATCGCCTATGCGGCCCCGTTCCGCGCCTATGGCACGATCGTCATCATCGACCATGGCGGCGGGTGGACGTCGCTGCTCACCAATCTCGCCGACACGAATGTGAAGGTCGGCGACAGCATCGTCGCGGGCGCGCCGATCGGCCGCGCCGGCTCTAGCCGCCCCGGTATTTCCGTTGAGCTCCGCCGCAACGGCAGGCCCGTGGCCATCGCGCCGTTGCTTGGCTGATCGTCCCGCCAAGTCTTCCGGTTAACCCTGCGTTCCTTTTCGCGGCGGTAAAGATGCTGTAAGCATCATCGGATTCCCTCCTGCAGGACAGCCATGGCCACCAACCTCCTCCGCTCCCTCGGCCTCGTCAGCGCGGTCGCCCTCATCCCCGCCGCCACCGCCGCGCTCGCCGCGGTCGACGTCAACACCTATCGTGAGCTCGACCAGTTCATGAGCGTGTTCGAGCGGGTGCGGTCGGAATATGTCGAGCAGGTCGACGACAAGACGCTGCTCAGGGGTGCCATCGACGGCATGCTCAACTCGCTGGATCCGCACTCCTCCTACCTGGACGAGCGCGGCTTCAAGTCGCTGATGACCACCACCGATGGCGAATATGGCGGCCTCGGCCTCAGCGTCACGATGGAGGACAGCACGGTCAAGGTGATGAGCGTCACCGAGGATACCCCCGCCTTCCGCGCCGGCATCAAGCCCGGCGACTATCTCACCCATATCGACGGCAAGCTCGTCTATGGCGGCACGCTCGACGAGGCGGTCGACCAGATGAAGGGCCCGCCGGGCTCCACCGTCTCCGTCACCGTGCTCCGCGTCGGCCGCGACAAGCCGTTCGACGTCCGCGTCACCCGCGCGATCATCGAGCTCAAGGCCGTGAAGTGGGAGATCAAGGACCGGGTCGGCATCATCAACGTCAATTCGTTCAACAAGACGACCACCGACGCGACCCTCGCCGCGATGACCGCGATCGAGAAGTCCTTGGGCGGAAAGCCGCTCGGCTACATTCTCGACCTGCGCTCCAACCCGGGCGGCCTGCTCGACCAGGCGGTCGGGCTGTCCGACGTCTTCCTCGAGCGCGGCGAGGTCGTCTCGCAGCGCGGCCGCAAGAAGGGCGACATCGAGCGTTATTATGCCCGTCCCGGCGATCGCGCCGAGGGCCTGCCGGTGATCGTGCTGGTCGATGCGGGCAGTGCCTCGGCGGCCGAGATCGTTGCCGCCGCGCTCCAGGAGCATCACCGCGCGATCGTCATGGGCGAACGTAGCTTCGGCAAGGGCTCGGTCCAGACCCTGCTCCCGCTCACCCAGCAGACGGCGCTTCGCCTCACCACGGCGCGTTATTTCACGCCGTCCGGCCGCTCGGTGCAGGAAGGCGGCATCACGCCGGACATCGTGGTGCCGCAGCTCTCCGACCCCGATTACAAGGATCGGCCGCGCTTCCGCGAGAGCGATCTTCGCCGCCACCTGATCAACGAGGTGAAGCTGGAGGACGAGGCGGTGCAGGACGACGCCAAGCCCGATCCGCGCTTCGCTGCGACTGCCGACGAGCTCAAGAAGAAGGGCATTGAGGACTATCAGCTCCACTATGCCCTCCAGACGATTTCCCGTCTGGGCAAGGTGCAGCAGGCCGCGGCCGCACCGGGATCGCCCAAGCCGGCCGGAAGGCGCTAGGGCTCGGACGCTCTCAGGTCGTCACCCCGGACCAGATCCGGGGTCCACCTTCTTGGCAGCCAATTCAAGGGTGTAAGTGGATGCCGGATCAAGTCCGGCATGACACAGGGGTAATCCTCAGCTCCGCTAGAGCTGCCCGGTCCAGCGCCTGAAGCGCACCCGTCCGTCGCGCCGCCTGCCCTGGTAGGTGCCGCCGGACGCGCACTCGATCCGGTAGACGCCCATCTTCCGGCCATCCTCGCCCTGCAGCTGGCGCGCGGAGGCGATGCGGTCGCAGGGGAAGCCATTCTTTCGAAGCACGCCGGCCCAGGCGGCGATGACGCTGTCCGGCTCGGGCGGCGCGAGCCGATAGCTGTCCGCCTGACCGCCTGCGCTCGCCACTTCCACCTTGGTCGGCTCGGCGGGAGGCGGCAGCTCGACGGTAATTTCCGACGCCATGCCCGGCGGCGCCGCGGTCTTTTGCGAGGCATCCTCAGAGCCGCCGCCGCAAGCGGCCAGGCAGCCGATCGCCATGAACCCGATCAAGAACCGCACATTCTTCTCCCCTGAAGGCGGTTCCTAGCCGATCGGCGCAGCGGATGCACGTCCCGGCGCTTCAGCCGTCGCGCTCGGTCTCCCCGCGCTCGCGTAAGGCGGCTTCCATCGCAGCACGAAGCTCCCGCGCGCCATAGGGTTTGCGCAGGACCTGGAACTCGGCGGTCGCGCCGTGGATGATTTCCTCGCTGTAGCCGCTCGCCAGCACCACGGGCAGCTCCGGCCGAAGCGCCCGGAGCTGGCGGGCAAGGTCGAGACCACTCAGCCCCGGCATCACCACGTCGGAAAAGACGAGGTCGATCTCATCCGCGTCGAACAGCGTCAGCGCCTCCTCGCCAGAGGCCGCGCTGACGGTTGGGCAATGCATGTCCTCCAGCAACTGCTCGGCAAAGGCCCGCACCGCATCATTGTCCTCGACCAGCAGCACGCGAATGCGTTCGATCTGCGTCGGGGACAGGGGCTGCTTTTGGGTCGCCGCCAACGGCTTGTCGGAACGCGGCAGGAAGAGGCGAACCGTCGTCCCCTCGCCGGCCGTCGAGGCGATTTCCGCGCGCCCGCCCGCCTGCGCTGCGAAGCCGTGAATCTGCGAGAGGCCGAGGCCCGTCCCCTTCCCGATCTCTTTGGTCGTGAAGAAGGGCTCGAAAACGCGCGCCAGGATGTCGGCTGACATGCCTTCGCCCGTGTCGGCGATGCCGATGCAGACGAACTCGCCCCCTTCTTCACTGACGTTGAGTGTCGAGAGGGTCAGGCGCCCGCCCTCGGCCATTGCATCGCGCGCATTGAAGGCGGCGTTGAGCAGGGCCGTCTCGAGCTGCGCCGGATCGACCTCCACATGCGAAAGCGCCGGCGCCAGATCGAGCTTCACCTCGATGCTGCTGCCGAGCGTCCGGGCCAGCACCTCCGCCAGGGCATCGAGCCTCACATTGATATCGATCACCTCGGGCTTGATCGCCTGGCGCCGGCTGAATGCAAGAAGGTGGCTGGTAAGCGTCGAGGCGCGATCCACTGTCTGGACGATCGCCTCCAGATATTTGGTGCGCTTCTCGTCGGACAGGTCGGCGCGCTGGAGCAGCTCGGCCGACCCGCGGATCACCGTCATCAGATTGTTGAAGTCATGCGCGATCCCGCCCGTCAGCTCACCCAGGGCCTGCAGCTTCTGCGCCTGGAACAGGGCTTCGCGCGCCTCGTCGAGCTGCTCCTGCGCGCGCTTCCGCTCCGTAATGTCGCGGGTGACCTTGCCGAAGCCGACGAACGCGCCGCTCTGGTCGTAGATCGGATCGATGACCACGCTCGCCCAGAAGCGCGATCCGTCCTTGCGCATCCGCCAGGCCTCGCGTTCGTAGCGTCCCTCGCGCAGCGCCGTGTCGAGCGCCCGCTGTGGCTCCCCCGCGTCACGGTCCTCCTCGGTGTAGAAGCGGGAGAAATGCTGGCCGACGATCTCGTCCTGCGAATAGCCCTTGATCGCTTCCGCGCCGGCATTCCAGTTGGAAACCCGCCCCTCCGGGTCCAGCATGTAGATGGCATAGTCGCGCACGCCCTGGACGAGCATCCGGAAGCGCTGCTCGCTCTCGAACAGCGCCCGCTCGGACAGCCGGCGCTCGGTGACGTCCTTGGTGATCTTGGCAAAGCCGAGCAGCTTGCCGGCCTCGTCGCGAATCGGATCGACGACGACATGCGCCAGGAAACGCTCGCCATCCTTGCGCACCCGCCAGCCTTCGGCCTCGAACTTCCCCTCGCCGCTGGCGGTTTCCAGGATCCGCCTCGGCAGTTCCGCCGCGCGGTCCTCCTCGGTGAAGAAGGTCGAGAAATGGCGGCCGATAATCTCCTCGGCCTCATAGCCCTTGAAGCGGCGCGCGCCCGGATTCCAGGTCATGATGTGACCGTCGGGATCCAGCATGTAGATGGCATAGTCCGTGACGGAGCCGACCAGCAGCTGAAAGCGCGGGTCGAGGGTGTGGACGTCTAACGAGGACTGATCGGCCATCAAAATCCCAATGCACCGCCCGGGGTTAGCCCCGCAACCGTCCCACCGCCCGCTCCAGCCCTTAAACCGTGTGACGACGAGCGCAAGTTATGACGGCTACCCGACAGCCGGGCCGTTCAGCAAGTTTGCAGCTTTGTCGGCGGATAGCTAGGACGAGCAGCGGGCGGCGGGAGTGGATGCAGGCGTGACAAGTCTCGAAAAGGCACGGCTGCTTTCGCTACTCGTTCCTGCGGCTTTGCTGGCGGGAGCACTCGGCTCCCAATATTTTGGCGGCCTCTATCCATGCGAGATGTGCCACTGGCAGCGCTGGCCGCATTATGCCGCCGTTGCGCTTGCCCTCGTCGCCTTCGCCATGCGCCGCACCGCCGACCGCGGCCGCAGCTTCGTCTGGCTGGCGGCGCTCGCGATCCTCACCAGCGGCGCGATCGGCGTCTACCATGCCGGCGTCGAGGCGGGGATCTTCGAAGGGCTGACGCAATGCTCCACCATGTCCTCGGGTCGCACCGGCGCCGATCTCCTCAAGGATATCATGGCGACGCCGCTCGTTAGATGCGATCAGGTGCAGTTCGAGTTCCTCGGCATCTCCATGGCCGGCTGGAACGCCATCATCTCGATCGGAGCTTCATTGGTGATCCTATGGCTGAGCCTCAGGCGCCCGCGGGCAGCGGCATGACGGCGTCGCGCTGGCGCCCCGGCGACGACCGGCCCGACATCGCCTCGATGGTCCGCGTCGACCAGGCCGGCGAATATGGCGCCACCCGCATCTATGCTGGCCAGCTCGCCGTGCTCGGCGACCGCCACCCCACCTCGCGGACGATCGCCCGCATGGCCTTCCAGGAGAAGCGCCACCTCACCGAATTCGACCGGATGATGATCGAGCGCGGCGTCCGTCCGACCGTCCTCCAGCCCTTCTGGAACGTCGCCGGTCATGCGCTCGGCGCCGTCACCGCCCTCATCGGCCCCGACGCCGCCATGGCATGCACCGCCGCGGTCGAGACCGAGATCGACAAGCATTATGAGGAACAGCGCCGCATCCTCGGCGACGACGAGCCGGACCTCGGCGCCACCATCGCCGAATTCCAGGCCGAGGAGCTGGAGCATCGCGACCTCGCCCTCCAGCACGGCGCCGAGAACGCCTTCGGCTACCCCATCCTCTCCGCCTTCATCCGCGCCGGCTGCCGAGCCGCCATCGCGCTTTCGAAAAGGATCTGACCGAATGAGAACTGCACTCTTGGCTGCCGGCGCGCTGCTTGCCCTGTCCGGCCCCGCTGCCGCACAGCAAGCGGCCCTGCCCGAGGATGTGAAGATCAACCAGGTCATCCTCTACGGCGAGGAGACCTGCCCGGCGAGCACCGACGAGCAGATCAACGTCTGCGCCAAGCTTCCCGAAAGCGACCGCTACCGCATCCCGGAAAACCTCCGCACCCGCGACGACCCGGAGAGCAACAGCTGGTACAATCGCGCGATCGAGCTCAGCTATGTCGGCCGCAGCGGCATCGGCAGCTGCTCGACCACCGGCCCCGGCGGCATGATCGGCTGCTTCAACCAGCTCGTCTCGCAGGCCACCGCCGAGCGCGCCGGTCGCGACGAGCTGAACTGGAACCGCCTGATCGAGGAGGCGCGCCAGGAGCGCCTGGGCCGCATCGACGCGGAAGCCGAGGCGATCGAAGCCGAGATCAACCCGCGCTGAGCGGAACCAATCCGGCCGCTCGTCCGCTTGATTTCCGACACTTGTTTCAGTCGGAGAACCGGCAATGAAGATTCGTTTTCTCTGTGGGGCAGCAGCGCTCGCAGCAAGCGCACTGAGCGCAATTCCCGCCGCCGCGCAGTTGGTGGACAGTCAGTCGGTCGAGGATCAGCGCCAGCAGGTGCGCAACGTCATCGTCTACGGCAACGACCCCTGCCCTGCCGAGAGAGGCGACGAGATCGTCGTCTGCGCCCGCCGCCCGGAGAGTGAGCGCTATCGTCTGCCGCCGGAGACCCAGGCGCCCAATCCCGCCGACCGGCGAAGCGCTCTCCAGCGCCAGCAGGAGATCCGCGAGGCGACCGACACCGGCACCGACAGCTGCTCGGCGGTCGGCCCCGGCGGCCATACCGGCTGCCTCCAGCAACAGATCAACCGCAGCCGCGTCGGCATCGACTCAGATGAACCGGCCGCCGTCGACGAACCCGATCTTTGATATCGTCGCGGTAGAAATCAGGAGCTCCGCTCCTTCTCGATCCACTCCTCGACCTGCCGCTCGAGCACGTCGAGCGGCACTGAGCCCTGCAGCAGCACCGCATCGTGGAAGCGGCGCAGGTCGAACCGCGGGCCGAGCGCTTTCTCGGCCTTGGATCGGAGCTCGCGGATGCGGATATTGCCGATCATGTAGCCCAGCGCCTGCCCCGGCCAGCTGATGTAGCGGTTCACTTCCGCATCGATGTTGGCGTCGCTGAGCGCACTATTCTCCTTCATGAAGGCGACGGCGCGCGCCTTGTCCCAGCCCTTGGCATGGATGCCGGTATCGACCACCAGCCGCGCCGCCCGCCACATCTGGTATGAGAGCTGCCCCATCCGCTTCGCAGGCGTGTCGTAGAGCCCCATCTCGCGCCCCAGGCTCTCCGCATAGAGGCCCCAGCCCTCGGTAAAGGCGGTGAAGCTCGTGAAGTTGCGCCGGAACGGCGGCAAATCGAGCTCCTGCTGGAGCGCGATCTGATGATGGTGGCCGGGGACCGCCTCGTGCAGGCTCAGCGCCGGTATTTCCCAGAGCGGCCGCTGGTCGAGCTTCGACGTGTTCACATAATAAGTGCCGGCGATGCCGCTCTCCGGCGATCCGCTATTGTAATAGGCCGTCGTCGTCCCCTCGGCAGTCTCGGCCGGGATCGCACGAAGGCCGTAGGGCAGCCGCGGCAGCGTCTTGAAGAGACCCGGCATCCTGCCGTCGATCGTCTTGGCGACCATCGCCGACGCCTCGAGCAGCGCCTCCGGCGTCTTCGCATAATATCTCGGGTTGGTGCGCAGGTCCTGGATGAAGGCCTCGCGGGTGGCAAAGCCCGCCTCCTTGGCGACCGCCTCCATCTCCGCCCGGATACGCTTCGCCTCGTCGAGACCGATCCGGTGGATCTGGTCCGGCGTCAGATCGGTGGTCGTCTCCTGCCGGACCCGAAAGGCATAATATTCTCGCCCGCCCCGCTGCGCCGAGATGCTGTCGCTCTTGGCGCACTTCGGCGCGTAGCTGGTGCGATAGAAGTCCCGGTGTTTGGCGTAGGCGGGGTTGAGCACCGTCGTGATCACCTCCCGCGCACGCGCCTGCATCCGCGCCCATTCCGCCTCGCTCACATCGCCCGGCCGGGCACCGGCGAACGGCTCGTAGAAACGGGACCTGGTCGGATCCTCGGCGATCACGCCGGCGATGCTCTTCTCGTAATTGCCGAGCACCGAGCAGGGCAGCACGAAGCCGCCGCGCACCGCCTCCGCGGTGATGTCGAGCGCCGCATCGTTCAGCCGCGGATATTGGGCGATGCGGGCGAGGTAGCTCTCATAATCCACCTTGGTCCGGAACGGCAGATTGCCCGCCATGCCGGCGAACCCCTGGTGCCAGCCATAATAGGTCGTGAAGAGCATCGTCCGCTGCTGATAGCGGTTCGCCTCCACCGTCTCCTCCAGCGAGCGCTTCAGGATCGCATGATTGGTGCGGTCGGCTGCGCTCAGCTGGGCCGCCGGAATGGCGTCGATCCGCGTCAGGAATGCCTGTGCCTCCGCCGCCTGCCGGTCGCGCGCCGCGGCGCTCAGATCGTTGATCCTGCTGTCATGGTCGCGTACGCCGAGCGCCGTCGCCTGCACCGGATTCTCGCGCAGCAGCCAGGCATAATGTTCGTCCATCAGCCGCCGGAAATCGTCCGCCGGCGCCGCCGCAGCCGGAGCGGCCGACACAAGCAACAGTGCAACGACGATCTTGCGCATTCAATCCTCCGTCATCCCGGCGAATGCCGGGATCTCGGGACCAGAAGACACCACCGCCCGAGGCCGCACAAGCCTCGAAGGGAAACGAAACCGCCCCTGCTCCGTTCGCCACTCGTCAAACGAGAGGAGCGGGATCATGAGCGACCATGTCTACAAGATCATCGAGGTGGTCGGCAGCTCGCCCACCAGCATCGAGGACGCGATCGAAGGCGCCATCACCCGCGCCGCCAGGACGGTCCAGGATATCGGCTGGTTCGAGGTCGTCAGCACCCGCGGCCATGTCGAGAACGGCAAGCTCGGCCACTATCAGGTAACGCTCCGCATCGGCTTCACCCTGCGCGACAGCCGCGACTGAATCTTCGTCGCGTCGCGCGCGGCTTTCGTCGCACCCGGACCAATTCGACGCGCAATCCGTCGTGCCTGCCGCCAGCGCGTCGCCGGCCACCCGCACCTGGGCCAAAAGGAAGCCACACCGCCGGGCTGGCAATCCCCTGCGGGCACTGCGGCCGGGACAGCTGGGGGGCTGTCCCGGCCGCTCCTTTGTCCCCGACCGGCCGTCGAAAGCCTCTGGCGCCCCTTGTGATTGCGGCTAGGCTGCGCCCCGCGAAGGAGGCGCGCTCATGACCCTGACAGAACCGACGCCGGAGCTCGACCGCAGCGACCGCGCCTTTCTCGGCCACCCCAAGGGCCTCGGCTACCTCGCCTTCACCGAGGCGTGGGAGCGCTTCTCCTATTACGGCATGCAGGCGCTGCTCGTCCTCTACCTGGTCAACTATCTGCTGCTGCCGGAGAATGTCGACAACGTCGCCTTCTTCAGCAGCTTCCGCAGCCTCTATGGCGGCCTCGACGGCCAGCCGCTCGCCTCCGCCATCGTCGGCACCTATTTCGCTTCGGTCTATCTGACGCCGATCTTCGGCGGCCTCATCGCCGACCGCCTGCTCGGCAAGCGGCGCACCGTCCTCATCGGCGCGATCGTGATGGCGCTCGGCCATTTCCTGATGGCGTTCGAGCTCACCTTCCTGTTCGCCTTGCTCTGCCTGATCATCGGCAGCGGCTGCCTCAAGGGCAATATCGCGAGCCAGGTCGGCGCTCTCTACAAGCCGGAAGACCTCCGCCGCGCCGACGCCTTCCAGATCTTCTATCTCGGCATCAACGCCGGCGTCATCGCCGCGCCTTTGATCGTCGGCACGTTGGGCGAAGGCGTCGGCTGGCATTGGGGCTTCGGCGCGGCGGGCGTCGGCATGCTCATCTCGCTCGCCATCTACCTCGCCGGCCAGAAGCATCTGCCGGTCGAGCATTTCGAGCCGCAGCACAAGAACCGCGTCGCCCGCGAACCGCTCACCCGCGGCGACTGGCCGGCTTTGATCGCGCTCATCCTGCTGATCCCGGTGATGGCGATCTCGCTCGTGCCCAACAACCAGATCTTCAACGCCTATCTCACCTGGGGTGACCAGCAGTTCGACCTCGTCTTCCGCGGCGAGAAGCTGCCCACGACTTGGCTGGTAACCCTGGACGCGATCGTCAGCGTCAGCTTCCTCGCCGGCGTCGCGCTCTTCTACCGCTGGTACGGCAAGCACTGGCGCGAGCCGGACGAGCTCACCAAGATCATCATCGGCTCGCTCTTCTCGGTCGGCGGCATGCTCTGCCTGTTCATGGCCGCCGCCACCCAGCCCGAAGGCGGCAAGATCGGCCTGTTCTGGCCGGTCCTGTTCCACGTCGTGAACTCGATCGGCTTCGCCCACCTGCTCCCCGTCAGCCTCGCCCTCTTCGCCAAGGTCGCCCCCCGCGCGGTCAACGCCACCGTGATCGGCCTTTATTATCTCGCCTTCTTCGCCGGCAATTCGATCGTCGGCTGGGTCGGCGGCTGGTACGCGACCATGCCCACGACGACATTCTGGCTGATGCACGCCGGCTTCTCCGCGGTGGGCGGCGTCGCCTTCCTGCTGTTCAAGCTCCTCCTCGGCAAACGCATGTCTGCCTCCAGCCCGGAAGAGCGCGAACAACTCGAAGCCGACGCCCTCTCCAGCCGCCCAGCCTAGGCGATTGATGCCTCAAGGGTTCGCTAAGGGTGGAAAGCGGACGCTTACCCGCTCGAAATTGACGCGGCGCTCCTCTCCTTTTGGCTCTCGGCCATAGGTCCAGATCTAGTCCAGTTTCCTCGCGCCTACACCTCTGCTAACTGGCTCGGCCAAGCCGATAATCTGGTCGCGCATTGGGGATCCGCCTGTGACTGATACGATGAAAGACGACGCTGAAACGGGCATTGTCGGGCTCGACAATGTATTGGTAGGCGGATTGGCGAGAGGTCGGGTGTTCCTCTTCGAGGGAAGCCCCGGCACAGGCAAAACCACTGTCGCCCTCCAATTCCTGGTCACTGGCGCGGCAGCCGGAGAACGGGTGCTTTATATCACGCTGTCAGAGACAGAGGACGAACTCAGGGACAGCGCCCGCTCACACGGCTGGTCGCTCGACGGCGTAGAGATTTTCGAGCTGGTTCCCCCCGAGAGCCTCCTCGACGAGGATCAGCAGCAGAGCCTCTTATATTCTTCAGATCTCGAACTCGGCGAGACGACCAAGCGAATCTTCGAGGCATTCGAGCGGGTGAAACCTGATCGAGTCGTGCTCGACAGCCTGTCCGAGATCAGGCTGCTCGCCCAGAGCTCCCTTCGCTACCGCCGGCAGATACTCGCGCTGAAACATTATTTCGCGCGCCAGCAGACGACGGTGATGATGCTCGATGACATGACGACGGACGATCACGACAAGACCGTGCACAGCGTCGCGCATGGGGTCGTGCGGCTCGAGGAGCTGGCGCCTGATTATGGCGCGGAGCGGCGCAGGCTTCGCGTCGTCAAATATCGCGGACGGCGCTTCAGAGGCGGCTTCCACGACTTCGCGATCGAAACAGGCGGGGTGCGCGTCTTTCCGCGTCTCGTCTCGGCCGAGCACAGGAACCCGTTCGCCAGGGATGTGCTCGCGTCGGGTTCTGCTGAGCTCAACGCCTTGCTGGGCGGCGGGATTGAGCGAGGGTCAAGTGTGCTCATCCTTGGGCCAGCCGGCACCGGCAAGTCGGTTCTGACCCTGACGTTTATCGTCAGTGCCCTTCAGCGGGGCGAGCGTTCGGCGATGTTCCTGTTCGACGAGGAGCAGGGCTTGCTGCTCCAGCGCGCCAAGGGGCTGGGTATCGACCTACAGGCGATGGTCGACAGCGGCGATCTTGTGCTCGAGCAGATCGACGCCGCTGAACTTACGCCCGGCGAGTTTTCTGAGCGGGTTCGGATTTGCGTCGAGAAACATGGCGCCCGCACGGTCGTGATCGACAGCATGAACGGCTACCAGGCAGCCATGCCAGGCGAGCACGCCCTCATCCTCCACATGCACGAGTTGCTGCAATATCTGAACCGCCAGGGCGCAACCACCTTCCTGACCGTGGCCCAACATGGCCTGGTTGGCGAGATGAAGTCCCCCGTCGACCTGACCTATCTCGCCGATACTGTAGTGCTGCTGCGTTATTTCGAGGCGCTGGGGAGAGTGAGACGGGCGGTCTCCGTTGTGAAGAAGCGGACGGGCCCTCATGAAGACACGATCCGGGAGTATCGGATCGACGGGCGTGGCATCACATTGGGTGAGCCTCTGACCGCGTTCCAAGGCGTACTCAGAGGCGTGCCGACCCTTGTCGGCAGTGAAGCGAAGTTGCTCGAGCCCGAGGCGTGAAGCGAACGACGGTCTCCGAACGCGGTCTGGTCGTCGCGCCCCGCGGACGTGACGCTGAGATCGCCTGCGGTATGCTGCGGGAGGCAGGCTTCGACGCTTGGAGCTGCCCCTCACTACCGGCGTTGGTGGAGTCGCTGGATGAGGGCGCAGCCTTCGTCGTCGTCACCGAAGAAGCGCTGGCCACCGCCGATCTGCACCCACTGTCCACGTGGCTGCAGGACCAGGAGGAATGGTCAGACCTACCATTCATCTTGCTGACCAGAAGCGGCGGCGGTCTTGAGCGAAACCCGTCGGCCGTCCGGCATCTCGAGGTGCTCGGCAACGTCACCTTCCTTGAACGACCATTTCATCCAACAACGCTCGTCAGCTTGGCAAAATCGGCGCTCCGCGGCAGACGTCGTCAATATGAAGCGCGCGGCCGGCTGGCGGCGCTGAACGAAAGCGAAACCCGCTATCGCACCTTGTTCGAGTCAATCGATGAGGGCTTTTGCGTCATCAAGTTCCTCGATGGGCCGAATGGGCCGCTTAGCGACTACGTCCATATCGAAGCCAATCCCGCATATGCACGGCACGCCGGCATCGAGAATGTCGTTGGCCAGCGGGTGCGGGACATGGTGCCCGATGAAGCCGGCGAATGGGTGGCACTCTACCGCCAGGTGCTGCTTACCGGCGAGCCGATACGCTTCGAACGCGAGCTGGTCGCGACCGGCCGGCATCTCGAGCTTGCGGCGTTTCGCGTGGAGCCGGAGAGCCGCAATGAGGTGGCGGTGCTGTTCCGCGATCAGACCGCACGCAAGCGGGCGGAGATAGCGCTTCGAGATCTCAATGAGTCGCTTGAAGGCAGGGTCGCCGATGCGATCAGCGAACGCGAAGCCGCGCTGGCGCAGTTGCACGAGGCGCAGAAGCTCGAGACACTTGGCCAGCTGACTGGAGGCGTTGCCCACGACTTCAACAATCTCCTCACCCCGATCACCGGTGTCTTGGACTTCCTTCGGCGCCGGCAGGACGGTGAGGATGCGCGCGCCACCCGGCTGATCGATGGCGCGCTGCAATCGGCGGAGCGTGCTCGGACCTTGGTGCAGAGGTTGCTCGGCTTTGCCAGACGGCAGGCGCTTCAGACCGGGCCGATCGACTCCAGCGAATTGATCGAGGGCATGCGTGACCTGATTATGAGCTCGATCGGCTCCAAGATCGAGCTGCGTCTGCGTTGCGAGCCCGGATTGCCGATGGCGGTGGCGGATCCGAACCAGCTCGAGCTTGCAATCCTCAACCTGTGCGTGAACGCCCGCGACGCAATGCCGGATGGCGGGGTGCTGACGCTTTCTGTGGAGGCCGTCTCGCTCGGGCCGAATGATGGGCCGAAGCTCGCGCCGGGGCTCTATGTGCGTGTCTCGGTAATCGACACAGGCTGTGGCATGGACGCGGTCACGCTGGCGCGCGCCATCGAGCCTTTTTACTCCACCAAGGATGTGGGCCGCGGCACCGGCCTCGGCCTCTCGATGGTGCATGGTCTTGCCGGTCAGCTCGGCGGCGCATTCACCCTCTCGAGCAGCCCCGGCGAGGGCACACGCGCGGACCTGTGGCTCAGAAGTGCCGCCCGCGCAGGCGCCTCGTTCCGGCCCCTTGCCGGAGCCACCGAACCTCTGCGCAGCTCGAGGACGCTGTCCATCCTACTCGTTGACGACGAGGAGCTTGTCCGGGAGGCGACGGCGGAGATGCTGAGGGACCTCGGCCACGACGTTGTTACAGCGGGCGGCGGCGAGGAAGCGCTTGCGAAGCTCGCTGCCGGGCTTGAGCCGGAGCTGATCGTCACCGATTACATGATGCCCCGCATGGATGGTGCCCAATTCGCCGCACGGGTTCGCGGGCGACAGCCCGACCTGCCGCTCCTCCTGATCACCGGCTATGCCGGCGGTGACGAGATCACCCCGGATCTTCGCCGTCTGGCAAAACCGTTCCGACAGGCCGATCTGGCAATCGCCATCGCGCAGGCGATCGAGCCTCGCTCGAACGTCGTGATGCTGAAGCGCCCATAGAACAGAAGCCGATTGTCGAACCTTCCTTAGACGGCGGAGCTTGCGGCCGAACGTCCACAATGGGTGGAAAGTGGACCTACTGAGCGTGGGGCGGAACAACGTTCGCGTGGCGCGCCAGCCACAGCCATCGCCCGCCTTGCCAGACGTAAACGTTGGTGTATCGGCGCTGGAGTGCCCGAGCGCCGTAGGTCCTGCCCAGCTCACTGGTTGCTACGGGATTGAATGTCTCCCGGCCCATTATGACCGCGATGTCCTCGTTGATGCTTACGTCCTCGGCGGTTCGTTCGAAGGCTTCGGCAGCGATGAGACCGGAGCGCATGTTCCCGAGGAATCGCTCTCGCGTCAGCACTCGGCCCCCGGGAGCATTGATGCGAAGGCCGGGGTGAGCGAGGCGCTCCAGGCCCAGCACATCGGAAGACGCCACCATGGAACGCTGCTGCTCATCGACGACAAGGACGCTTGCTCGCCGTGCTGGCAAAGGCGTCTCGAGTGTTGCACAGCCTCCAGCGAGGGCGATTGGGACGCACAACCAGGCTGCTCTCATCCGGCACCTCCACGGCCGATACTGCCCTGCGAGCACCGAAGCGGCAACGTCTGCAATGGGTCGAAAGCGGGTGCCGGACAGACGCTCGCGTGACCCCGCCCTTTTGCTTCAGAGAGGTGAGCGCGCCCGATCTCGGGACGGAAAACGGCGCTCATGCCCGAGCGTTGCCGAGCTGTGTTCGGGCGATTACCAACGTGCGCGCATGGGAAGTGAGGCTTAGGTGCTGAAAGTGCTGATCATCGGGGCGACGATCGCGGCGATGCCGGCGGCTGGTTTCGCCAAGGAGAGCAAGCCGGAGACGCTGACGCGGACAGGCAACTGGGTAGTGGATTATGATCGCGACGCGTGCCGCCTGATCGCGCAGTTCGGGACCGGCAAGGACGTAACTATCATGCGCCTCACCCGCTACGAGCTCGGCGATGCGTTCGATCTCGACCTCTATGGCCGCAGGGTTTCGAACCGCGAGCCGAGGAGCCGCGTGAAGGTTGATTTCGGGTTGGGGAGGCCCCCCGTCGAAGCGGAAGCCGTGAACGGCGAGGCCGGCGATCTGCCGATGATGCTGGTCGGATCGACGCGGCTGGATGGCTGGGAGAGTGCGACGCCCGGGGAGGTCGGGCCGCCGCTGTCTCCCGAGCAGGAAGCCGCCGTATCGGGCGTGACGGTGAAGATCGAAAGGAAGAAGCCGTTCCGGCTGGAATTCGGCTCGCTGGCCAAGCCGATGGCGCAGCTCCGCGCGTGCCAGGCCGACCTTCTGAAAAGCTGGGGCTACGATCCAGCCGTGCAGGCGGCGCTCGCGCGTCCGGTGCGGCCGGCAAACTCGCCCGGTAATTGGCTAAGGTCCGACGACTACCCATCGGGCGCCGTCACCATGGGACAGAACGGGGTCGTGCAGTTTCGCCTCGATGTCGAACCGGACGGAAGGATCTCCGGCTGTCATGTGCTTGCACGGACGAACCCGGACGTGTTCGCGGACACCACCTGCCGCGCAGTCTCTCGACGCGCGAAGCTCGACCCGGCGCTAGATGCCGCGGGAAAGCCGGTTCGGTCCTTCTTCGTCCAGAAGGTACGTTGGCAGGTATCTGGCTAGGAGGTTTGTGATGGGGGCGTCTTTGCGAGCCGTCATCGGATCAGTTGCGTCTTTTTCGGATCAGGCCTGCAGTTATGCGTCGTGCCCGAACTGTCGCAACCGGCTTGGCGTTCAGTCAGGTCGATGGCGGGCTCAGCTTCACAGCCTTTTCGCAGTCGGACCACCTACGCGTTCGAGTGCAGTGCGAATGTCCGCAATGGGTGGGAAGCGGACATTCGAGCACTGGCCGTCTTCAAAAGAGAAGGAGACCAACGGCCCCTATTTCTGGGTCTCGCCCGATCGCTGAAGTTCCGTTTGGACGGCCTGCCGAACTTCGGCGCGCTGAGCGCCGGCATAGACATTCCTGGTGCTGGCATACAGACCGCGCAGGAAACCGAAGTCAGTGGGGGTCAAGGTCAACGGCACTGAACTCCCCATGGGCGCTTCGAGTATCCTGACGATGGTCGATGGGCCGCCCGCCGGCAGACGAGAGGGCTGCATCCTGGCGAAGGCGCGCATGGCAGCATAGTCGGCCAATTGGGTGGTGGTCAGCCCCTCCAGCGCTTTGCTTTCCACGACGACCACCGCCGCCTTGAAATGACCGCGAGCACCAGCGCTGATTCGCGACGCGGCTCGCGACGTGTCATTCATATAGAAGCTGCCATCGGCATCGGGCTGCTGGTCTGCCACAGTCATTCTAGCGACCCCGATCGGCTGCCCGTCGGCATTGAGGGGAGGCCCGTCCACCTGCCAAGCCGCGGCCGGGCCCGGCTCGCGCAGCAGACGGCGCACCTCGCGACGCGTCATGTCGCCAAGGAACGTGGGATGCCGCCGGCCGAGTGCCTCGATAAATTCCGTTTTGTCCCCGGTGACGACAAGCAAGATGTTGGGACTGCAGTCCTCCCTCGCCAGCGGAATGCCCGCAGCGTCGGCAACACGACGCATGCGCGCGACCAGCTTTTGCTTCTGGCCCGGGGAGGTGCCGATGGCCGTCGGACAGACGTCCCATTCGAAACGACTGAGCTGACCGTGGACCGGCGCCGGCGTGAGAGCTCTAACGAAGTCGCGAACTTCCCGCTTGAGGTCGCGGTTTCCGGTGACGACGATCTGCTCACCGTCCGTTCGCTCCGGGCGCTCCTGGGCACTGGCCGGTTGAGCGTGTTCCAGTGCGGTGAGAAGCAGTGCGGCGAGAACCAGACGTGGCAATGATCCCTCCATCGACGACGCTTTCTCGGACCTTGTGACGGAAAGGCCAAATGTCCGCAACGAGTCGAAAGCAGACGATTATCGCTTTCCTACAGCCGTTCGCCTTTATCATAAGCTGGCGGATGAGCACAAAGCTTCCGCCCCGACTCGCCGACCTCCTCGACAGCCTGCCGCTGGCGGAGCTCGCCTTCACGCCTGTTCCCGTTAAGGCGCGGCATGACGGCTGGACGCCGGAGCGGCAGCAAGGCTTCATCCACCGTCTCGCCTTGTCCGGCTGCCCCGCGGCCGCGGCCCGCGGCGTCGGCATGAGCCGGGAAAGCGCCTATCGCCTCCGTGCCCGCCCCGGCGCGGAGAGCTTCGCCGCCGCCTGGCAGAAGGCCCAGGAGCTCGGCGAGGACGATCAGGGCGACCGAGCGCTGGAGCGGGCGCTGTTCGGCTATGTGAAGCCGGTCTTCTACCGCGGCCGCCAGGTCGGCCAATATTTGGTTCACGACAACCGGCTGCTATCCAGATTGCTCGCCCGCCAGCTGCACCGCGAGGCGGCGGCGAGGCAGCCACGAAAGTTTCCGTCGTCCTAGGTGATCTTTGTGACTTTTGAAGCGCTTGGCTGGACAAGGTGGCATTAAGAACATAGATAGAACGCATGGCTCAGCTCGACACTCGCCAGAAGCTTGCGATCCTCGCCGACGCCGCCAAATATGATGCGAGCTGCGCTTCCTCCGGCACCGCCAAGCGCGACAGCACCGGCGGCAAGGGGATCGGCTCGACCGAGGGCATGGGCATCTGCCACGCCTACGCGCCGGACGGCCGCTGCATTTCGCTGCTCAAGATCCTGCTGACCAACAGCTGCATCTTCGACTGCCATTATTGCATCAATCGCAAAAGCTCGAACGTCCGCCGCGCCCGCTTCACCGCCGAGGAGGTCGTCCAGCTCACCCTCGCCTTCTACAAACGCAACTATATCGAGGGCCTGTTCCTCTCATCCGGCATCATCCGCTCGTCTGACTACACGATGGAACAGATCGTAGAGGTCGCCCGCTCCCTGCGCGAGGACCACGATTTCCGCGGCTATATCCATCTCAAGACCATTCCCGACGCCGATCCTGAGCTCATCCACAAGGCCGGCCTCCATGCCGACCGCGTCTCGATCAATGTTGAGCTGCCGACGGAGCGCGGCCTCAAACGCCTCGCCCCCGAAAAGGACGGTGCGCGCATCGAAGGCGCGATGAAGGGCATGAAGTCGGCGATCGAGGACGGCAAGGACGCGAAGAAGCGCTTCAAGTCCGCGCCCACCTACGCCCCCGCCGGCCAGTCGACGCAGATGATCGTCGGCGCCGACAGCGCCAGCGACGGCGAGATCGTCACCACCGCCAGCCGCCTCTACGACCGCTTCGCCCTGCGCCGCGTCTATTATTCCGCCTTCTCGCCGATCCCTGACGCCAGCGCCGTCCTCCCGCTCCAGCGCCCGCCGCTGATGCGCGAGCACCGGCTCTACCAGTCCGACTGGCTGATGCGCTTCTACGGGTTCAAGCCGGCCGAGGTGGTGGAGGCCGCGGACGCGAGCGGCATGCTCCCGCTCGACATTGATCCGAAGCTTGCCTGGGCGCTCAAGTTTCGCGAGCACTTCCCCCTCGACGTCAACCGCGCGCCCCGCGAGCTCCTTCTCCGCATCCCGGGCCTCGGCGTGAAGGCGGTCGACCGCATCCTCACCTCCCGCCGCTGGCGCAGGCTGAGCCTCGACGACGTCGCCCGCCTCACCGTTTCCGTTGCCAAGGTTCGCCCCTTCATTACCGCCGAAGGCTGGCGCCCCACCCTGCTCACCGACCGCGCCGATCTCGAGCAGCGCCTGAAGCCGAAAAGGGAACAGCTGGAGCTGTTCGCCGCTTGAGCCGCGATGCGCGTCGTCACGCTGGAGCATGAGGAAGATTTCGACGGCTGGCGCGAAGCCGCGCGCTCGCTCGCGCTGGCCCGGGTCTCGCCCGCCGAGGTGACCTGGAGCGGGGGAGGATCGCAGGACCTGTTCGGCGACGAAGCCGTGCTCGAAAGCGGCGGCCCCGCTTTCTCCGTCCCCCGCCCCTTCGTCGAGCTCGCCCGCTCCGTCATCTGCCACAGCGACCCCGAGCGCTTCTCCCTGCTCTACGCCCTGCTCCTCCGTCTCCGCGCCCAGCCGCGGGCGATGGAGGACCGCGCCGACCCGCTCGTCCAGCGGCTTGAGCGCATGGCCAAGGAAGTGCGGCGCGACATGCACAAGATGCACGCCTTCGTCCGCTTCCGCGAGGTCGAGGCGGACGGCAGCACCCGCTACGTCGCCTGGTTCGAGCCCGAGCATCATATCGTCCGCAGCAATGCCGGCTTCTTCGTCCGCCGCTTCAACAGCATGGACTGGTCGATCCTCACGCCCGAGCTGTCGGTTCATTGGAACGGAGAGGAGCTGAGCTTCTCCCCCGGCGCCACCCGCGCCGACGCTCCTGACGGCGACCCGATCGAAGAGACTTGGAAGACCTACTACGCCTCGATCTTCAATCCGGCCCGGGTGAAGGTCAAAGCGATGACCAAGGAGATGCCGAAGAAATATTGGAAAAACATGCCCGAGACCGCGTTGGTCGGTGAACTGATCGCAGGCGCACAGGCGCGAGAGGCGCGGATGGTGGAAACCTCACGGACGCAGATTGGCGGCAATGCGCGCGTCGCCTGGGAAGCCGTGCGCGCCGAAGCGATGGGCTGCACTCGCTGCGACCTCTACAAATGCGGCACCCAGACCGTGTTCGGCGAGGGGCCGCTCGACGCCCGCATCATGTTCGTTGGCGAGCAGCCCGGCGACCAGGAGGATCTTGCCGGCAAGCCCTTCGTCGGTCCTGCCGGGCAGCTCCTGGACCGCGCCCTAGGCGAGGCCGGCGTCGACCGCACCGCCACCTACGTCACCAATGCGGTGAAGCATTTCAAGTTCGAGCAGCGCGGCAAGCGCCGCATCCATTCCAAGCCGAACGGGCCGGAGATCGACGCCTGTCGCTGGTGGATCGATCAGGAACGCGTGCTGATCCGCCCGCCGATCACGGTCGCGCTCGGCGCCACCGCTGCCCGCTCGCTGTTCGGCAAGGTCGTGACGATCGGCGCAATGCGCGGCCGACCCCACCAGGCACCCGACGGCGGCGAGACCTGGGTCACCGTCCACCCCAGCTTCCTCCTCCGCGTCCGCGACAATCGCGAGGAGGAATATGCCAGGTTCGTCGAAGACCTCCACCGCATCGGCGAACGCGCCAAGGCGCTGGTCTGAGAGCTAGTAATTCGGCCAGAGCCCCGGCGTCGCCACCTCGAGCACATGGCCGTCGGGATCTTCGAAATAGAGGCTGCGCCCGCCCCGCGGCCAGCGCATCTCGCCGCGCATCTTCACACCGGCCCCGACCAGATGCCGGTGCCACTCGTCATAGCTTTCCTCCGCGATCGCGAAGGCCATGTGCAGCGGCCCCTGCCCGTCATGGCCCGGCACCACGCCGCCCGACCCGGGCATGTCTTGGATAGAAGTCCCCCGCTTGAAGATCAGCAGCACCCCCTGCCGCCCGGCGTCGAACGCGGTCAGGCGCTCGCTCTCGATCATCGTGGAGAGGCCCATCACCTCGCGGAAGAAGGCGACGGAGCGCTCCATGTCATCGACATAGAGCGCAGACTCGAGCAGCCCTTCGATCGCCGGCATGGCGGCTCAGAGCTTGACCAGCATCTTGCCGGTATTGGCGCCGCTGAACAGGTCGAGGAACGCCTGCGGCGTCGCCTCGATGCCCTCGCGCACCGTCTCGCGGCTCTTCACCTGCCCGTCCGCGACCCAGCCGCCCATGTCGCGGTAGAAGTCGCCCATCTCGGCGAGATAGTCGGTGTAGATGAAGCCCTTCATCATGATCCGGGCCGCGATGACCCGCATGATGTAGCGGAAGGCGGCGGGCTCGCCCTTGTTATAGCCCTCGATCATCCCGCAGATGGCGAAGCGGGCATTCTGCCGCGCGGCGGCGAAGGCCGCGTCGAGATGGTCGCCGCCGACATTGTCGAAATAGACGTCGATGCCGTTCGGCGCCGCCTCCATCAGCGACTTCACGACCGGCCCGGCGCGATAGTCGATCGCGGCATCCGCGCCGAGCTCGCGCACCCAGGCGCATTTCTCTTCGCCGCCGGCCGATCCGATCACCGTCATGCCCTTGGCCTTGGCGATCTGCACGACCGCCGATCCGACCGCGCCCGCCGCGGCCGACACGAACACGACGTCGCCCTCCCTGGCCCCGGCCACGCGCAGCAGCCCGAAATAGGCGGTCGCGCCGGTGAGGCCGAGATTGCCGAGCCACTGCTCGTCCGCGACGCCCATGGGCGGCACCTTGGTGAACTGCGCGGCAGGTCCGGCCGCCTCTTCCCGCCAGCCGTGCATGTGAAAGACGGTGTCGCCCACCTGCAGGTCCGGCGAGCGCGATTCGACCACCCTGCCGACCGCCCCACCCTGCAGCGGCGCGCCCAGCTGGAAGGGCGGCACATAGCTCTTCACGTCGTTCATGCGGCCGCGCATGTACGGATCGACCGAGAGCCAGCTGTTCCGGACGCGCACCATGCCGTCCTCCAGCGGCGGCAGTTCGAGCGCCTTCAGCTCGAAATTGCCCATGTCGGGAAGGCCGGTCGGCCGCGATACGAGGTGCCAGGCGCGGGTGCCGCTCATCTTCGTCTCCTCTTGTCCCCCAGCGCTTTCGCCGGAAGCGAGCGAGGAGTCAAAAGGGCCCGGCGGATCGTCTCCGCCGGGCCCTCATTACCCGATGAGGGTCGCTTACTTCTTGTCGTCGTAGGTGCCCGAGAAGCTGCGGTTCAGCATGTGCGGCCCCTCGCTTCCCTGATCCTGGCGCTCGAAGAGGGCGCGGCTATTCTCCTCGTCCTTCCAGGCGCGCCTGGCTTCCTCGGCGCTCTTGTTGACGATCACCTTGTCGTCGACATTCTCGATCCAGCTGCACGGGATCGAATGGTGGCGGCCGCCGGCAGCCTCGTCATTCTTGGTGAGGATGATGCGATCACCCTTCACCGCGTCGACAGTGCCGATATGCTGCCCGTCCGAGCCGATCACTTCCATATGCTCGGTGACGCGGCCCATATGCTGGCGCTGGGTCTGGCGCTTCTGCCGCCAGCCGCCGAACTCGGTCTCGAACTTCGACTGATGCTCACGCCGATATTCGTCATAGTCGCGGTCGAGATCGTCGATCTGCCGCTGGCGCCATTCCGAATAGTGCCTGTCGTGCGGGCTCTGTCCACCGGAACCGCCGCCCTGGCCCTGGTGCTGTCCGGCTTGCCGCATGATCGCCGCCGAACGAGCCGAGCTGCCGCCATAGCCGCCGCTGGGTCCGATGCCGCCGCTGCCCTGGCCGGTATAGGCGCCGCCGACCGGAGCGGACATCGGGTGGGCGCCCTGCGTGCCGGTGCTGCCGGCATCGATGCGGTCGAAGCGCCGGCCATTGTCGTCTGGACCGCCGAAGCCCGAGCCGCCCCAGGTATCGGCACCGCCGCCGCCACCGCCGCCGGAGGACTGATAGTCGCGCGCATAACCGCCGCCGCTCGAGCCGCGCGAGCGGTCGTCGTCACGGTCGCGGCCCCAATCGCCGCCGCCGAACATGCCGCCGGAGCGCTCACCGCGATGACCGCCTTCCCGATAATGCACCGGGTCGCCGCCTTCGAAGCCGCGCCGGCTCTGCCAATTCACGTTGCGATCACGCCGTCCGCCGTCATCGTCATCGCTGCCCAGCCAGGAGCGGACCTGCTCGCCTGCGCGCTCGAAGAAGCCGCGATCGTCGTCACCGCCGCGTTCACCGCCACGGCCTTGGTCCCAGCCGCCGCCCATGCCGCGCTCCCGGCCGCGATCCCAGTCACCGCGATCCCGGTTGCTGCCCCAGTTGCCGTAACCGCCGCCTTCGCGTTCATAGCGGTTACCCTGCCATCGCTCTTCGTCGCCGCCGCCCCAGCGGTTGCCGCCGCGTTGATTGGCCATGAAAAATCCTCCTTTGACTGGTCCCGGCCGCGAACAAGGCGCGGAGATTTCCACACATGCGACCTCGAACCGAAACGAAGGAGAGGCGCCGGTCGTTCCGGCGCCAGAGCCGATCCGGGCCCACATGACGGCGGATCGAAGCGCCTCTCAGTCACGGCGATTTTGCCTGATTGCGCAAGACGCAGGGCGCAGCTATTGGGGGCGCCTTCGCGAGTTTTCCCGCGCGCAAGCAGCGGGTCCCGAACGGCGCGGGGCTGTAGCTCAGATGGGAGAGCGCTGCAATCGCACTGCAGAGGTCAGGGG
>NZ_JCACEU010000015.1:0-122790 GCF_059502505.1 Allosphingosinicella sp. | reverse complement strand
GAGCGCTGCCCTCCGAAGGCAGAGGCCACAGGTTCGAATCCTGTCGGGTGCGCCAGCCTCCTGAACAAGACCGGTCGCCTGTCCGGCTCGGTCGGCAACAAAGCGGGCGGTCGCGAGTTGGACCGTTGTGATCAGCCCTCAGGACACCACACAGGTCGCGCTGCCCGCCGAACAGTGCGGCCATGCGCTCATCATCGAGGATGACGAGCTTATTGCCGCCTCGATCGAGGCTGAGGTACGCGACCTCGGTTTCGGCTCGGTCGGCGTCGCCAGGAACGAACGCGAAGCCGTGATCTTCGCCAGCCAGCAACAGCCGCAGCTGATCACGGTCGATGCGCGGCTCGAGGAAGGGAGCGGCGTCAGCGCCGTGCTCGCGATCTGCGCGGAACGGGCGCTCCCGGTCATCGTCGTCACCGGCAACCCCTTCCAGGTCACCCTCCCCGGCGTCGTCACGCTCGGTAAGCCGTTTAGTTCGGCCGCGTTCAGAGCCGCCTACGAGCAGGCGAAATCGCGCCCCTTCTCCGCCGCCCTGGTCCAGTAATGCCGAGACGCTCGCGGCGGGACTAAGGCCCGCTCGATGGCTCATTCCCGCGGCAGATCATGCTTAACAACATGCTAGCTCTATCCGCCGTAAAAGCCGCGCACCCATCCTGAATCCAGAAAATCTCATAAAAATCAAAAGCGTGATGCCGTTACCTGTTTCGTGGCAGCCACGGACTGACTGCCGCTCACATGAACGGCAAAGGATGTTCCGATGATTATCAACACCAACACTTCGGCGTTGCGTGCCCAGAATGGCGGCCGTGTCGCCAATCAGCAGCTGCAGACCGCCATGGAGCGCCTGTCGAGCGGCAAGCGCATCAACTCCGCGAAGGACGACGCCGCCGGCCTCGCCATCGCCTCTTCCATGACCGCGCAGATCCGCGGCATGAACCAGGCGGTTCGCAACGCCAATGACGGCATCAGCTTCGCCCAGACCGCCGAAGGCGCGCTCGGCGAGGTCTCCAACATGCTGCAGCGGGTCCGTGAGCTCGCCGTGCAGTCGGCTTCAGGCACCTATTCGGCCGCCGACCGCACGAACCTCAACGCGGAAGCTTCGGCTCTCCAGGCGCAGATGGCCGACATCCTCACCAACACCAAGTTCAACGGTGTTGCGGTGTTCGACTATGCGGCGTCCGATACGGCAAGTGACGATATCGCCATCCAGGTCGGCGCGGGCACCGAGACGGTCTCGCTGGCCAAGGCCTTCCTCAACAGCGGCAATTTCGAGGCTGCCGACTTCTCGGTGACCAGCACGACGAATGCCGCGGCGACGATCGTCAACGTCGATGCCAACCTCACCGCGGTGAACACCGCCCGCGCCGGTCTCGGTGCGAGCCAGAGCCGGCTGGACTCGGTCGTCAACAACCTGACCAACGTCGTCACCAACCTGTCGGATGCGCGCTCGCGGATCGAGGACGCCGATTTCTCGGCGGAGACGACCAAGCTCGCGAAGGCGCAGATCCTGAGCCAGGCTTCGACGGCGATGCTCGCCCAGGCGAACCAGAGCCAGCAGGGCGTCCTGAGCCTGCTCCGCTAAGAGCAGCTCATCAGTTAAGCTTAGCTCGCGCGACCATTCCCGCCAGTGACGCGCAAGGGGCGCCCCGGTTCGATATCGAACCGGGGCGCTTCCCGTTTCAGAGGCCGAAAGAAGCGCGCCACCGCAACCACTTGCCCCAAGGCTACGACCCGCCCCATATGGGTCTCTCAACTGGTGAGGCGTTTGTGGGCCAACAATGCTGCGCGCATGAAGCGAAGAGTGCCGGGATCGACCCGCTTTGGCGGCGCGCGCTCTGGATCGCGCTAATCGTCAATGCGGGCATGTTCCTGATCGAGATGGCCGCCGGCGCCGCCGCGGACTCCCGCGCCCTCTATGCCGACGCGCTGGATTTCTTTTCCGACGCCGCAAATTACGCGATCAGCCTCGGCGTTGCCGGACTGGCGCTGGTCTGGCGCGCCCGCGCCGCTCTGTTCAAGGGCGCGACCCTGCTGGTGCTCGGCGTCTGGGTGATCGTCGCCTGCCTCTGGGCGATCCGCATCGGCAGCACGCCGGAGCCGCTGGCGATGGGCGTAGTCGGCATGCTGGCGCTCGCGGCGAACGTCTTCGTGGCGCTGATCCTCTATCGCTTCCGCAGCGGCGATGCGAACATGCGCTCGGTGTGGATCTGCTCCCGCAACGACGCGATCGGCAACATCGCCGTCCTGGCCGCGGCTCTCGGCGTGTTCGGCACTGGCACCGCTTGGCCGGACATCATCGTCGCCTCGATCATGGCCGCACTCGGCATCTCCGGCGGCTGGAACATCGTTCGTTTGGCTCGGACAGAATTGCAGGGCGAGAAGACAAGGCTTGCCAGGGCTGCTTAGTCGCGCCGCGGGCGGCCGGTCTGGCTGCCCGCCTCGCGCGCCTGCGTGAACAGCTCAACGTGATCCACGCATGGTCAGCGGTCGATTGCGGAGGAACGGATCATTCCGCACGAGATCGGAAGCGTAATAACGGCCGCTAACCAAGAGCGAAGAGAGGGGCGACAAAGACCGTTTCGCGTGCGTTCATGATGTTCTCGGCACGTGTGCGGCCTGCGAAACAAATTTCGGGGCCGCTTCGTTCACAGGCCGGCGGGGGCGAGGCAGTCGTGCTCCGCCGAGGAGATGCTTCCGGGTGCTCAGTAACGATTATCCGTCCGCTTTGCCCGCCGCCGATCCACTCGACGGGCGAAATTATGACGAGGAAGCGCCGCTTCGGCCGGAGCATCGGCGCCTCTACAAGAGGATCGCGATCGGCCTTCTGATCCTCCTCGCCGCGCTGTTCGTCTATCTGCTCGTCACCGCGCCGCTCTCGAAGTCGCTCCAGCCGATCGCTGCGCCCAGCATCACCCTGCTCTCCGCCGAAGGCAAGCCGATCGCCCGGCGTGGCGCCGTCACCGGGGCGCCGGTGGATGTGCGCGAGCTTCCCGATCATGTCCCGGCCGCGTTCCTGGCGATCGAGGACCGGCGCTTCTACGACCATACCGGCGTCGACCCGTGGGGCATCATGCGCGCCGCGGTCGTCAACCTGAAGGAAGGCGGCGTCGTCGAGGGCGGCAGCACGATCACCCAGCAGCTCGCCAAGCTTTCCTTCCTCTCCTCCGACCGCACCTATGCCCGCAAGCTGCAGGAATTTCTGCTCGCCTTCTGGCTGGAGGGGTGGCTCAGCAAGGACGAGATCCTGTCGCGCTACCTGTCGAGCGTCTATTTCGGCGACAACGTCTACGGCCTGCGCGCCGCCGCGAACCATTATTTCAGCCGTAAGCCGGAGGATCTGACGGTTGGCCAGGCGGCGATGCTGGCCGGCCTGGTCAAGGCCCCTTCCCGCCTCGCGCCGACCCGCAACATCAAGGGCGCGCGCGAGCGGGGCGAGTTGGTTGTCCAGGCGATGGTCGATGCGGGGGTGCTGACCGGCGAGGAAGCCGAGAAGCTGCCGACCGTGCGGCTGAAGCGCGGTCCGGTGAAGGACCTGCCGTCGGGCACCTATTTCGCCGACTGGGTGTTCCCGGAGGCGCGTGCCTATGCCGCCGAGGGCTATGGCGGCGACACGATCGTCACGACGCTGGAGGACGACCTTCAGCGGCTGGCGGTCGATGCGGTGCGCCGCGCGGGCGTCGGCGGCGCGCAGGTGGCGCTGGTGGCGATGCGGCCGGACGGGCGGGTCGTCGCGATGATCGGCGGCAAGAACTACAAGATCAGCCCGTTCAACCGCGCCACCCAGGCCAAACGCCAGCCGGGCTCGGCGTTCAAATTGTTCGTCTACCTTGCCGCCCTGCGCGCCGGCATGTCGCCGGCGAGCATGGTCGAGGACACGCCGCTGAAGATCGGCACCTGGTCGCCAGACAATTACGAGAGCAAGTATCGTGGGCTGATCACTCTAAGAGAAGCCTTCGCCGTCTCCAGCAACGTCGCCGCGGTGCGGCTGTCGGAACGGGTCGGGCGCAACAACGTGATCGACGCCGCGCGCGACCTCGGCATCACCAGCGAGCTCGACAATCAGCCGAGCCTGGCGCTCGGCACGTCGGGCGTGAGCCTGATCGAGATGGTCTCCGCTTATGCCGCCGTGGCGGGCAACAGCTATCCCGTGCGCCCACGCGGACTGCCGGAGGTCGACGAGAGCTGGTATGACCGTATGCTGTCGCGCCGGCGGAGCTTCGACCCGGAGACGCGGCAGATGATGCTGGAGCTGCTCTGGGCCGTGACCCGCGAGGGCACCGGCCGCGGCGCAGCGCTGCCGATCGACACGTTCGGCAAGACCGGCACCAGCCAGGACAGCCGCGATGCCCTCTTCATCGGCTTTGCCGGCGATCTCGTCACCGGCGTCTGGATAGGCAACGACGACAACCGCCCGCTGGGCCGCACCACCGGCGGCAGCCTGCCGGCCCAGATCTGGCGCAACTTCATGTCGCGCGCCGTCGACACGCGCGCCGGCGCCCGCATCAGCGTGCCGCCCCCGCCCGAGGATCTGACGCCGATCATCGACGCCCTGCCGAGAGACGTGCAGGTCCCGATCGGCGACACCGGCTATGATGTCGGCATCGCCATCGGCCCCGACGAAGTGACGATCTCCACCCAGCCTTCGGCCGAGGCGCCGGACCCGACCGGATCAGTGGGTCCGGCGGACGAGCCGCTTCCCGAGGACGACGAAGGGCCCGCCCCAGGCCAAATCCCCACCATCGCCCCGCCCCCGCCTCCCGCACCCGAGGACGAAGGCGAAGACCCGGAGGCCGGCGAATAGAAAAGGCGGCGGGATCGCTCCCGCCGCCTCTCTTTTTGCGTTCAGCCAGGCTTAGAAGTCGTAGCTGATGCCAACCTTGATGCGCCAGACCGACGAGCTGACGTTGATCTGGTTGTCGTCGTCGAACGAGCCGCCGGTGAAGGTGTTGATGATGTAGCGGCCCTGCGGATCGACACCGGCTCCGCCCAGACCCGCAATATCCTGCAGGCCCGAGAAGTTGCGGCGCCGCTGCACGTTCCATCCGCTGTCGAGCAGGTTCAGGAAGTTGTCGATCGTGCCGTAAAGCCGGATCTTGTCCTCGATGCCGGCGCCGAAGAGGCGGCCCGGTCCGGGCAGCTCCTGCGAGAAGGTGAGGTCGAGGTCGTAATACCAGTCGTTGTTGCAGGTGTTCCGCTCGATGGAGCGGCCGGCAAATCGACGGGCGCAGCCGAGCGACTGGGTGAAGTCATACAGCTGCTGCACCGCTGCCGCGTTCGACAGTGGCGAGATGTTCGGATCGCCCGTTGCCGACGCCGGGACATAAACTAGCGCATTGTCGCTGCCCGAAGCGTCGTCGTTGAACACGCCGCCGCCAGTGAAGGTCAGGCTGTACGGCCGGCCCGCACGCGCGACGAAGGTGAAGCCGAAGCGCGTATCGAGGTCGTTGATAAACTGCTCGGTAAAGGTGGTCCGCAGCGTAAAGTTATGCCGGCTTTCGTAGAAGCCGCGCGACGCCGCCGGATTCTGCCGATCGAATGCCGCGGTGAGGTCGTAGTTCGAACCCGCCGTCGAGTTGTAGAGGTTCCGGCGGTCCTGAGCGTCGGTATAGGCATAACCGACACTGAAGAAGGTGCCGCCGCCTTCGGTGATGATCCCGCGATCGAACGCCTTCGACAGGAAGATCGAGGCGACGTGGCTGCGATAGCCCTTCGAGTTGCTGAGCTGCAACTCGTCGTCACGGCTGGTGGTGAAGCACGGCAGGGTCACGTTGTTGTAGACGGGTGCCGGGTTCAGGCCGACCAGAACTGCGTTGCAGTTCGCGGCGTCCGGATCGATCGAACGATAGATCGGGCGCCCGTCGATCGTGAAGCCGTTGAGGCCGAGCGCCTGCGAGCCGACCACGGCCGGCGTCTGCGAGAGATCCACGATCGTGATCGGGTTGCGGTAGCGGCTGTAGATATAGTCGGCATTGATCCGCCAGCCGCTGAAGAAGCCGTCACCCATGTTGAGATCCGTCTGGATACCGAAATTCGCGCGGAGCACGCTCGGCACCTTGATCTCAGGGTTGATCGACTGCGTGTCACCCAGGCCGCGACCGGCCTGTTCCGAACCTTCAGCGACCACGCAGTCCGGGAAGCCAGTGAACTGGCCGCCCACCACGACGTCGATCCGCCCCGTGCAGCCGGTCGCAGGCGACACGCCCTGACCGAAGCCGAAGCCGTTGTTCTGGAAGGCATTGCCGAACCAGACCAGCGGGTCGCCGCCCGAGAAGATGCCGACACCGGCGCGGACCTGCGTGCGGACGAAGACGGAGAAGTCGCTCACGTCATAAGTCGCAGCGAGGCGCGGCATGACAAGCGGATCGAGATTGTCGAAGCCGACCGTGTTGGTGATGCCGTAGCGAGATACGAAGTTCGGGTTGAAGCGCGGCTCGCCGCCCTGGAACCAGTCGAGGCGCACGCCCATGGTGAGCTCGAGCGGCTCGGTGACCCGCCACTGATCCTGCGCGTACACCGAGAAGAGGGTGCGCTTGAACTCCGCGGCCGCTTCGTTGATGTCGCCGGAGGAGGTTGCGTTGATGAGCGCGCCGGCAGTCGCGCCATTGATGATATTGGCAGGCGTCGTGCTCGTGCCCGTGCCCGTGGCGAGAAGGCCCTCGCGCAGGTCGTCGACGTTGCGGAAGACGAGCGTGCCGGTGGCGTTCTGAACGAACAGGTTGAACAGATCGGCGTGGTTCACCTCGGCGCCGATTTTGATCTGGTGATCGCCCGCATCATAGTTCGCGACGCCGCGGAACTGATAGAGCTTGGTCTTGAGATCGTTGGCCGAACGCGACGTGCCCGGGCCCGCCAGCACCGACCCGTCGATGCCGGTCGCATTGTTGACGGCGACGATGATGCGCGGGATCGGGTTGTCGGACTGGGCCTCACCGCCGCCGAACGGATCCTGGAGGTCCTGAATGTCCGAGTAAGAGCCGCGCAGCTCGGTCGAAAGGTTATCGCCCCACTGCGAGTAAAGGCGAGCCGAGTAATAATCCGACTTGGTGCCGCTCACATAATAGGTGTTCTGGCCGATCGCCTGGGGCGAGTTGCCGGTGAACAGGTCGTCCGTGCGCAGCGTCGATTCCTCGAGGCGCTGGTAAGTCGCCTCGAGACGATGATCGTCGGTGATCTGAAGGTCGCCGCGCAGGAAGTAGCGGTCGTTTTTGAACGGCCGGCTGGTCACCAGCGGACCGGTCTCGATCCCGTAGACCGAGCTCAGCACGTCGGAGATCTCGTTGAACTGATCGACCGAGATGCCGGTCTGCGGGTTCGGATAGCCGGCGCCGGTCGGACCCTCGTCCTGCGACTGGCCGGCTTCCTGATGCTCATAGGCACCGAAGATGAAGAGGCGATCCCTGATGATCGGGCCGCCGAGGGCCACGCCCCAGCGCTTCTCGGGCTGTACGGGCGCAACGGCGCGGCCGGCGACGTCGTCGGCGCGCAGATCGTTGTTCGAATATTCGAAGAAGGCGCTGCCGGTGATCCGGTTGCCGCCCGACTTGGTGACGACGTTGATCGCGCAGCCGGTGAAGCCGCTATATTCGACGTCGAACGGGGCGAACTGGACCTGGGTCTCGCGGACCGCGTCGTATGGGACGGGCGTCGAGCTGCGCGAGGCGAAGCCGGTGTCGTTGAGGCCGTAAATGTCGCCCTGCGGAATGCCGTCGATGGTGAAGCTGTTGCCGCGATCATTGCCGCCGAGGCACGAGATGCGGTCCTGGCCGGAGCCGCCGTCGTCCCGGTCGAGGCTGACGCGCGGATCGATGCGGATGACGTCGCGAATGTCGCGATTGAAGCTCGGCACGTTCTCGAGGGTCTCGGCGCCGAAGGAGTTGCCGGGGCCGACCGCAAGCTGGGTCAGCCTGGCGCGCGTGCCGGTGACGACGATCGTCTCGCCCGCCTCTGCGGTCGTGGCGGACTCGAGGTTGAAGGTCAGCGAGGTCGCGCCCTGCAACGTCGTGTTGATGTTCTCAACCGTCTGGCCCTGATAGCCCTCGGCAACGGCGGTTACGGTGTAGGGACCGCCGGTGGTGAGGCCGCGAGCGGTGAACAGGCCGTCGGTGCCAGTCACGGTCGTGCGGGCCGCGCCGGTGCGGGTGTCGGTGATAGTCACCGTCGCATTGGCGAGCGGCGCGCCGGCCGAGTCGGTGACCTGGCCTTCGACGACCGACGTGATCGCCTGCGCATGGATCGCGGCAGGCATGGCAAGCGCGGCGGCCGCGCAAAACAGCGAAAACTTCTTCATGATGTAACTAATTCCCCTCGGCGTGGAATGCCAACCCGACGGCCTGCTCCGCAAAGAATCGGCGGTGCGACGAAACCGTCCGCGGCCCCGGTGGAGGGGTTATATTTCAGTGCCGTGACAGGAAAGCCCTGAGGCGCACAGATGCGGATTCACTCCGGCACTGTTGCACAAATGCCGCGTTGATCAGGAAAGTAGAGGAGTGCACGGCGTGGACGAGAAGGAGAAGCTGGCTGAGGACCGGACGAACATGGCCGAGGACCGGACGGTGCTCGCCAACGAACGGACCTTTGCCGGCTGGCTGCGGACAGGATTCGCCGCCGTTGGAATTGGCCTCGGCTTCCACGTCCTGTTCCAGGCCATGGAGCCGAAATGGGTGCCCAAGGCGATCGCGACCGCGTTCCTGCTGGCAGGCATCTATGTGATCGTCGTTGCCGAGCGCCGCGCTTGTGCGGTGCTCGACCGCCTCGACACGCACAAGGTCACCGAGCTGCGGCCGATGAACCTCAAGATCGTCACCTGGGTGAGCGTGGCCGCGACGCTCGCGCTCGTCGCGGCCATCTGGCTCTTGAAGGTGGACGGCGGCGGGACCGCCGCCGCCTGAGCTCAGTAGGTCGTGCGGGCGCGGCGCTTGCGGCTGTCGAGATATTTCTTGCCGAGATAGGCGCCGCCGACGGCGAGGCCGAGCGGCCCGAAGGCGCGCCTGGCGACGATCGGGAACAAGGCGCCGATCAGGGCGCCCTTGGGGCCGTTGCCATAGCGCTCGGCGATCTTCTTGCCAGCGATCGCGCCGACGATTTTGCCGATCATGTAGTGACTCCTTCGAAGTTGTTTCGCCTACAGCGCGGGACGGAGGCGGTTGTTCCTCAGTCGAGGAACAGCTCGGCAGCGGCTTCGACGATCGCATCGGGATCGAGGCGATATTCCCGGTAGAGATCCTGAAGCGAACCCGTCTGACCGAAGCGGTCGATCCCGAGCGGGCTGACGCGGTGGCCGTGAACGCCGCCCAGCCAGGAAAGGGACGCCGGGGCGCCGTCCAGCAAGGTCACGAGCCCGGCGGTGCGCGAGAGAGGCGCGAGCAGCTGCTCGATATGCGAAGGGCCGCTCCCCTTCCCTCCCCATCTCGCGCTCCGGCTTGCGCTCCAGCCGCGGTGGAGAAGGTCGGGGGAAGTGACGGCGAGCAGGCCGAGGCCGGGCACGTCGTCCTTCAGCGCCTCCCAGGCGGCGAGCGCTTCAGGGGCGATGGCGCCGGAATAGACGAGCGCGGCTTCGGCGCCCGGCGCGGGTTCGCGGAGCCAGTAGCCGCCGGCAACGGCGCCTGCCTTCCAGGCATCGCCGGCGCGCTCGATCTGGCAGATCGTCCGGGTGGTGAGACGGAGATAGACGCTCTCGCCGTCCGGGCGCTGCATCAGCCGGAAGGCTTCCTCCATCAGGAGCGCCAGCTCGTCGACGAAGGCGGGTTCGTAATGGCGGAGGCCCGGCTGGCCGAGCGCGATCAGCGGCGGATTGATCGACTGGTGAGCACCGCCTTCCGGGCCGAGCGTCACCCCCGACGGCGTCGCGACCAGCAGGAAGCGGGCGTCCTGGTAGCAGGCGTAGTTGAGCGCATCGAGGCCGCGGGCGATGAACGGGTCGTAGACGGTGCCGATGGGAAACAGCCGCTCGCCGAACAGATCGCCGGCAAGGCCCAGCGCCGCGAGCATCAGGAACAGGTTGTTCTCGGCGATGCCGAGCTCGACATGCTGGCCCGCTTCGGTGGCGCCCCATTTCTGCGCCGACGGGATTTTCGCCGCGGCGAAGACGTCGGCCAGCTCCCGCCGGCGGAAGAGGCCGCGCTGGTTCACCCAGGCGCCGAGATTGGTGGAGACGGTGACGTCCGGAGAGGTTGTCACGATGCGGTCGGCCAAGCCGCCCCCGGCGCGGCTCAGGTCGAGCAGGATACGGCCAAAGGCGGCTTGGGTGGACTGCTCCTCCCCTGCGGGAGTGGCGATCGCCGGCACGTCCGCGACATTCCAGGGGCGATCCCGCTTCGCTCTCGCAATCCGGCTGTTCTCGACCATGGAGCGCAGCGCCTCCGCCGCATTGCCGCCGAGCCCCGCATAGGCCTCCCATTCCTCGCCCTCGCGAATCCCCATGCGCTCCCGCAAAGCGGCGAGCTGACCGGGATTCATGAGGCCAGCATGATTGTCCTTGTGACCGGCGAAGGGCAGTCCGAACCCCTTCACCGTATAGGCGATGAACAGGGTCGGCACGTCGTCCTGCGCTGCATCGAACGCCTCGACGAGCGAGGCCATGTCATGGCCCGCCAGATTGGTCATCAGCGCGGCCAGTGCTTCGTCGTCGCGCGCCTCCAGGATCGGCTTCACCGCCGGCGCATCCTTCAAGAGCCGCTCGCGCCAGGCGCCGCCGCCGAGATAGGTGAGCGCCGCATAATCGGCGTTGCCGACCTCGTCGATCCAAGCCTTGAGTTCCGGCCCGCCCGGCTCCGCAAAGGCGGCCTCCATCTGCTTGCCGTATTTCAGCGTGACGACGCGCCAGCCGCAGGCGGCGAAGATGTCGTCGAAGCGGCGGAACATCCGCTCGGCCGTCGTCGCGTCGAGCGACTGGCGATTATAGTCGACGATCCACCAGCAATTGCGGATGTCGTGCTTGTAGGCCTCGATCAGGCATTCGTAGATATTGCCCTCGTCGAGCTCGGCATCGCCCATCAGCGCAACCATCCGCCCCGCCTCTTCCGGCGGCATCAGGCCGTGGGCGAGGAGGTAGTCCTGCACCAGGCTGGCAAAGGCGGTGATCGCGACGCCGAGCCCGACCGAGCCCGTCGAGAAATCGACCGGGATCCTGTCCTTGGTGCGGCTGGGATAGGATTGCATTCCGCCGAAGCCGCGGAAATTCTCGAGTTGCTCACGGCTCTGCGTCCCCAGCAGATAGTGGATGGCGTGAAGCACCGGCCCGGCATGCGGCTTCACCGCCACCTTGTCGTTCGGCCCCAGCGCATGGAAATAGAGCGCGGCCATGATCGCCGTCATCGACGCGCAGCTCGCCTGATGGCCGCCCACCTTCAGCCCGTCGCTGCTTTCACGGAGATGGTTGGCGTGGTGGATCGTCCAGGCGCTCAGCCAGCGGAGGCGATCGTCGAGGAGCCGCAGCGCGTCGAGATCCGGCGAGGTCTTCTTGAGCATGACGCGCTCCTTAGCGGGAAACGAATGCAACCGACAGGGAGCCGGCAAGCCCCGCGAGAAGGATTGCCGTTTCGGCTCGGCCGTGAGACACTCCGGCTTCGTTCCAGCGTCGCACACGAACGGGCGAGACATGCCTCTTGTCGTCGACGAAGATGCGGCCCGCGGGGCCAGCCGGCTGACAGCCATCACCATGGCGCTGTTCACGATGCGCTGCATGGAAAACTGGAAGCAGGACGTCAGTGATTATGACGGCGCCATGATCCTGATCGCGGTGGTCGCGATCACGTCCGAGCGGCTGTTGCGCACCGAGCTCAAGCCCGAGGAGCGGGAGCTGGCGCGGGCGATCACGCCGGAGCGGCTGGCGCGGTGCAATGTCAGCTCCATCTCCAGCGCCACCGGCATCAACCGGGAAACAACCCGCCGCAAGGTCAAGGCCCTGATCGAGCAGGGGCTGCTGACAAGAGAGGAGGACGGCACCATCAATTTCGCGCCGGGCTTCGCTCAGCGCGATGTTTCGCTGACACTCGTGCGAAGGCAGTTAGACGGCGTCGTGCGGCTCGCCAACGAGCTGACGCGGATGGGCGTGCTGAAGTGGATGTGAGCGCGAGGCGCACATATTGTGCGCCGAGCCCCTTTTCGCGGATTCCCCTACGGCCCTAGCAGGGCAGCACGGCCGTCGCCTCCCTGTCGGCTCAGGGTCGGAGGCGCGACACCCCAATCAGCCTCCGGCCCGCCTCCGACAGATAGGCCGCAGCCACGATCATGGGTTTCTTCCGCTACGTCACTCCGGTCCTGAAAGGTCCCTGGCGGCGCAGCCGCGAGGAAGCGCTGGCCGACGCCCTCGCCGCGGGCCAAGCCTATTTGCGGTACGGCGACGTGTGCCCGTTCGAGTTCACCGAGGTGGAAGAGCGCAGCCCGTCCGCCTCGTCGAACCTGAGGGATCAGTCCGTGGCCTGAAGCAGGCTTTTCACGCTGTCGCGAGTCTGGTTGGCCTGCGCCACCATCGCCTGCGAAGCTTCCTTCAGTATCTCCGCCTTCGAGCGCGCCACCGTCTCATCGCTCACAGTCTCTTTTGGCGCCACCACTGGAAGATTGAGCCAGTCTGCGGAAGGAGCGGGCGATCGCGCGTCGATCACGGCCTGGCGAACCGCATCGCGCATGACAGTGATCTGCACTGCCGGCGGCGGCTCGCTCGGCACTGGCGGCGATGACGAGGCGGCCGGCGTTGCCGGCGCAGGCGTGCTTCCGATCGGCGTAGAGGGCGCGCTGGGCGAGGCCGGAGCGGGCGCCGGGGTAGGCGGCGTCGGAGCGGGCGTAGGTGTCGGTGTCGGAGCGGGCGTAGGCGTCGGAGTAGGCGACGGCGTCGGCGTCGGCGCGGGAGCCGGCGTGGGTGTCGGTGTCGGCGCGGGACTGGGCGTCGGGGTCGGACGCGGAGTTGGAGTCGGGGTCGGGCGCGGCCCGAATATGCTCGTGATAAGAGACATCCACTTACTCCGCTGATCCTGCCGAAGTCGGTGGAAAATCCTTCAGTAATCTTAAGGTGCGCTTGCCCGGCATGGTTGCCGCAAAGTTAAGGGCGAATTGCGGGTCTTCCCCGGGCGCAGGCTCAGAACCCTTCGAGAACTGCCAGCCAGAAGGCGATCGACAGCATGCAGATGCTCGAAGCCAGCGCCAGCATCACTATCCATTTGGCCGCGGTGGCGACGAGCTTGCGCAAGGCGCGCGCCGGGCGCTCCTGTGGCGCCACATGACCGAGCGCCGCCTGCTGGTAGACGCCGACAGGATGGAGCGAACCGTCTGGATAGAGGACGAGGTCCGGTCCGCTGCGATCATGATGCAGCAGAATGCCCTCGCCGATCGTGCGGCGCATGCCTTCGCTCCGATAGCCGGAGCGCAGCAGCGCCTCGAGCGTCTCGGTCGTCAGGTCCGCCCGCTCCATCAGCATACCGAACCGCTCGTCGGCACGGCCTTCAATGATCTCCGTGCTCATCCGGCCCCTCCCCGCAGTCATTTCAACAGCTGTGACTTACCCGAATAATACAGCTGCCGCCGCTTCTGGCAAGGGCGCTCGCATCATCCCATCGAGAGCAGCTTCAGCGGGCTCTCAATCACCTTCTTGAGATCCTGGAGGAAGTTGGCGGCGTCCCAGCCGTCGACGACGCGGTGATCGCAGGAGAGGGAGAGGTTCATCCGCTTCCTGATTTCGATCTTGCCGGCGACCACGACCGGCTTCTCCTCGACCTTGTTGACGGCGATGATAGCGACCTCGGGGCGGTTGATCACTGGCGTCGAGGTGATGCCGCCCATCGGGCCGAGGCTCGACAGGGTGATGGTCGAGCCTGAAAGCTCCTCGCGCGCGGCCTTGCCGGTGCGGGCGCCCTCGGCGAGGCGGAGGATTTCCGAGGCGATGTCCCAGACGCTGCGGCTCTCCGCGTCGCGGATCACCGGCACCATCAAACCGTTCGGCGTCTGCGTCGCCATGCCCATGTGGACCGCGCCCGAGCGAGTGATGACCTGCGCATCGTCATCGTAGCGCGCGTTGATCTGCGGATAATCCGGCAGCACACGGCACATGGCGGTGATCAGGAAGGGCAGCATGGTGAGCTTGGGATTGCCGCCGCGATCGGCGTTCATCATCGATCGGGTCTGTTCGAGCGCGGTGACGTCGAATTCCTCCACCAGCGTGAAATGCGGGATGCGGCGCTTCGCCTCCTGCATGTTCTCGGCGATCTTGCGTCGCAGGCCGACGACCTTGATCGTCTCGTCCTCCCGCCGGGCAGCGCCGGAACGAGGCACCGAGCCGCCGCTGTAGAGGAGGTACGCGTCGAGGTCCGAATGGCGGACACGATCGCCGGTCGTCTTCACGCCGGCGAGATCGATGCCGAGGTCACGCGCGCGCTGCCGAACGGCAGGCGACGCGAGAATTTGGCGATGCGCTTTGGCAGGTTCGGCACCAGCGTCTTCGTCGCGCCTCTCGCCGCCGCGGCGGCTCTCGCCGCGGCGATCGCCCTCGTCCCGTTCTTCCGAGCGGCGTTCGTCCACCACCCGCCGTTCGTCATCGCGCCTGTCGCCGCCGCGCGGGGCGTCGCCCTCAATCGGCGGACGGTCGCGGCGTTCACCCTGGCGGCGGTCGGGCTCATCGCGCTCCTCGGAGCGGCGGTCGAGCTGGCGGCGGTCCCCGTCGCGGCGCTCGCCCATGCTCGGCTCCGCTTCGCTGAGCTCGGGCCGCTCCTCGACAAGGCCGTCGGTGAAGGCGACGCTGTCGTGCCGCTCCGGCGCCGCCTCCCCAGCCGATGCATCGGCATCCGTGTCGATCACCACGAGCACCGATCCGATCGCGATCTGGTCGCCGACCTCGCCTGCCACTTCGAGCACGCGACCCGCTACCGGGCTCTCCATCTCGACAGTCGCCTTGTCCGTCATCATGTCGGCGAGTTGCTGGTCCTCCTTGACGGTGTCGCCGACCTTGACGTGCCAGGCGACGATCTCGGCCTCGGCAATGCCTTCGCCGATATCGGGCAGCTTGAATTCGTAGCGGGCCACCTAGTCCTCCAATGCTTTCTTGAGCGCCAGGCCGAGCCGGACGGGGCCGGGGAAATAAGCCCATTCGAGCGAGTGCGGATAAGGCGTGTCCCAGCCGGTGACGCGCTGCACGGGCGCTTCGAGATGATAGAAGCAACGTTCCTGGACGAGCGCCGACAGCTCGGCGCCATAGCCGGAGGTGCGGGTCGCCTCATGGAGGATGACGCAGCGGCCGGTCTTCTTCACCGACTCCTCGATCGTGTCGATGTCGACGGGCACGATGGTGCGCAGGTCGATCACTTCGGCGTCGATGCCCTCGGCCTCGGCAGTCGCAATCGCGACATGGACCATCGTGCCGTAGGCGAGGATGGTCACCGCCTCCCCTGCCCGTGCCACCGCCGCCTTGCCGATCGGCACGGTATAGTGACCATCCGGGACATCGGCCGCCGGATGCTTGGCCCAGGGCGTGACGGGGCGTTCGTAGAAGCCGTCGAAGGGCCCGTTGTAGATGCGCTTGGGCTCAAAGAAGACGACCGGATCGTCGTCCTCGATTGCCGAGATAAGCAGGCCCTTGGCGTCATAGGGGTTGGACGGGATCACCACCTTAAGACCGGCGACGTGCGCGAACAGCGCTTCCGGGCTCTGGCTGTGCGTCTGGCCGCCGAAGATGCCGCCGCCATAGGGCGAGCGGATGACGAGCGGCATCGGCCATTCGCCGACGGTGCGGTAGCGCATCCGCGCCACTTCGGAGACGATCTGGTCGTAGCCGGGATAGATGTAGTCGGCGAACTGGATCTCGGCGATCGGCCTCAGGCCATAAGCGGCCATGCCGACCGCCGTCGCGACGATGCCACTTTCGGCGATCGGAGCGTCGAAGACGCGGCTGCTGCCGAATTTCTTCTGGAGATGCTCGGTGACGCGGAAGACGCCGCCGAAATAAGCGACGTCCTCGCCGAACACGACGGTGTTCGGATCCTTCTCCATCATCACATGGTGCGCCGAGTTCAGCGCCTGGATCATGTTCATCGCAGTCATGCGCGCTTCGCCTCCGCCTCGGCCAGAGCCTGGGCCTGCTGCTCGCGAAGATGCCAAGGAAGTTCGGCGAAAACGTCCTCGAACATGCTCGAAATCTCGGAATAGGGGTCGGACTGGAGCGTGCCGTGCCGCTCCGCCTCCTTCTGCGCAGCCCGGACTTCGGCGTCCAACTGCTCGCTAAGCTGGCGGTCGCGCTCCTCGTCCCACTCGCCGAGGCCGACCAGATGCTGGCGAAGGCGCGCAACGGGATCGCCGAGCGGCCATTTCTCGCCGGCGCCCTTGGGACGGTAGGCGGTGGGGTCGTCGGAGGTCGAGTGGCCTTCGACGCGATAGGTGAAATGCTCGATCAGGGTCGGCCCCAAGTTGGAGCGCGCGCGGTCGGCGGCCCAGTGGGTGGCCGCGTAGACCGCGAGCGCATCATTGCCGTCGACCCGAAGACCGGGGATGCCGTAGCCGAGCGCGCGCGCCGCGAAGGTGGTGAGCTGGCCGCCGGCGATCCCGGAGAAGGTCGAGATCGCCCACTGATTGTTGACGACGTTGAGGATGACTGGCGCGCGGTAGACGCCGGCGAAGGTGACCGCATTGTGGAAGTCTCCCTCGGCCGTCGCGCCGTCGCCGATCCAGGCGGCGGAGATGCGGCTGTCGCCCTTGATCGCCGATCCCATCGCCCAGCCGACCGCCTGCGGATATTGGGTGGCGAGGTTGCCGGAGATTGAGAAGAAGCCGTATTCCTTGGTGGAATACATGATCGGCAGCTGGCGTCCTTTGAGCGGATCGCCCTTGTTCGAGTAGATCTGACACATCATGTCCGTCAGCGGATAATCGCGCGCGACGAGCAGGCCCTGCTGGCGATAGGTCGGGAAGCACATATCCTCCCGGTCAAGCGCATGGGCGGCGGCGACCGCGACCGCCTCCTCGCCGGTCGACTTCATGTAGAAGCTGGTCTTCCCCTGCCGCTGCGCCCGATACATGCGGTCGTCGAAAGCGCGCACCATCATCATGTCGCGCAGCATCCGCCTCAGCGTATCGGCGTCGAGCCGCGGATCCCAGGGGCCGGTCGCCCTCCCCTCCTCGTCGAGCACGCGGATGAGGGTGTAGGGAAGATCGCGGATCTCGGCGGGAGCGACGCTGATGTCGGGTCGGGCGACGCTGCCTGCGGGCGGGATCTGGATGTGACTGAAATCGACCTCGTCGCCGGGCCGCGCTTCGGGCTCCGGGACATGAAGTGCGAGCGCCGGTCGGTTGCGGCGCTCCGTATCGCTGGTCATCCTCTACCCTGTCCTTCTCGGTCACGCCCCGCCCCAGGCGCGCGCCGGTCTTGTCGTCGATGACGGCGCTCCTAATGGATTCTTTTGGCCATTGCACCCCTTGTGACATGCGGGTTGCAGACCTGTCCCGGATCGGCGAACAGCAGGAACCAAGTCACGCCGTCGGAGCCCTGAAATGCCGCTTTTCCGCCTGATCCTGCCGCTGATGCTGCTGCTCGTCGGGGCATGCATGCTGCCGCCCGTGCCGCAGCCGGGACCCGATTTCTACGTGATGCGGCACCTGCACACGCCCGAGGGGGCGGCAGACCCGGACCTGACGCCGGAGGGACAGCGGCATGCGCAATTGCTCGCCGACTGGTTCACCGGCGAGCCCCCGGCCGTGATCTTCGTCAGCGATACCAAGCGCGCCCGCCAGACCGCGGCGCCGCTCGCCGCCAAGCTCGGGCTCACGCCCGTCGTCTACGATCCGCGCAATACGCCCGGCCTGATCGCGGAGATCGTGAAATCGCCCAATCCCGCTCTCATCGTCGGCCACAGCAACACCGTGCCCGATATCGTGGCAGCGCTGGGTGGAGCACGGCCCGCGCCGCTCACGCATGGGGATTTCGGCGACATCTGGCATGTGTCCGGCCCGCGGCGGACGGTGACGAAAGGCAGGATCGCAGGCTGACCTACCTCAGTGAATGAAGGAGGTGCACCCCGGATCACCTCCGGGGTGATAAACCTCACAGATCGACGCAGGCGGCGATCGTTTCCAGTTTGCGGATACGCTCCTTCAGGTCCGCGATCTCGATCCGCTCCATCGCGGGGGAGCGCGACTGATGGGCCTGGGCGCCGCTGAGCTCGAGCCGCTTCAGGTCCAGCCAGCCCTGCCAGCCCTTAAGCCCGGCGAAGAGGGCGATGGTGAGGCCGATCAGGCCGAAGCTCGCCACTGTGATCATGGTCATGGGTTCGCTCATCTCTCGTCTCCTGGCGTTCGGGAGCCCGCGCTCAGCGCAGCTCCTCGATCTCACGGGCGAGCCGGCTATTCTGGCTCGTCACATAGGTCTCGACCTCAGCCATGCGGCGGTCGATGTCGCGCATCTGGCTGCGCACCTCGTGGGTGGAGAGGCGCGGCGCCGATGCCGGCACATGATAATCCTCGTCGAAGCGCTCGCTCTTCGGCTTGGCCAGCCAGGCCGCGGCGCCATAGGCGACCAAAGTCCACGGGAAGGCCCCGGCCAGCGTCACCACGACCACCGCGATGCGCACCAGCGTCACATCGATGCCGGTATGATTGGCGATGCCGGCGCAGACGCCCATCAGCTTGCCATTGCGCTTGTCGAGTTGGAAAACCTTCTTCATGTCCCTGCTCCCGTTCAAATTTTCCGCTTCACGCGTTCGCCAGATCCGAAAATTGCGAGGCGTGCGCATAGCCCACCACCGCGCAGTGGGTGGCCGCAGCCGCCGGCGCGACCGCCGCGCCCACACAAGCCGTCGCCAGAACCAGCGCGCCGAACATGGCCACCGCAATCCGCTGAAGCTCGATCTTGTCGAAACCGGTCATTGTCTTCGTCCCCTGAAATCTGAAACTTTTCCCAACTCACCGTCTCTGCGGGCGGTGTTGCCGGTAGATTTACAAGAGGCGTGCCAAGTCACGGGAGCGGCGGATTTTCGCGAAATATGAGGACAAAGACGGCACTGAAGAGGCTGCCGTGGCGCTCAGAATTGGCGAAATCCGCCAAGGTTGGGGAATTTGCCTAAGTGCCCTTGGCAGCGTTGCGCTGCTGCTCGATGAGCTGTGCTTCCACGAATTGCCGCATCAACGAGATCAGCCGATCGGCGGCCTTCGCTTCCTGGTTCGGGCTGCCTGCCTCGCCAAGCGCCAGGACGTGGCCGGCGACGAAGGTGGAGGGCCCGGCATAGGCCATCGCCCAGGTGGGAAAGCGCCGGGCGTGAAGCGGCTTCTCGAAGATGACCCGAACATCCGCGTGGCGTGGATCGCGGCGGATGCTGTCCATCAGCGTGTGGACCCCGTCGGCCGGACCCTCCAGATATTGCGCGAACTGCCTTTCGGTGAAGACCAATGCGCCGGTCACCCCCAAGGCCGGATTTCGCGAGAGGGAGGTGGCGACGATCGCGTCCACCGCGCCGGCTTCATCCGGAAGCCGGAGGTTGCTCCGGCTGAGATAGAGCAGTGAAACGTTCAACACTCACCCGTTCGGCCACCGCACCCCTTCGGGGGATTAGCCTGCAAACGTCGGCAGTTGAAGAGGGTCAGCCGGCCGAGGCTGGCGCGCGGCGGTCGCGGGCCGGATCGCGGCGCTCCTCGGACGCCTTGCGCGGCCGCTGGACGGAATCGAGGACCTTGCCGCCGGCCATGAACACCGCTGCACTGCAGGCGGCGAAGAACAGATAGCCCGCGAATCCCGGATAGACGTCCATATAATGAAAGCCGCGACCGACGGCGCCGACGGCCAGCGCGTAGATGACAGCGAACGCCTCCAGCCTGGTCTTGATCATGAACAATCGGGCGATTTTGCGGATCATGCGCGCCACGAGGCAAAAAGCGGGCCAACGACCGCAATTCGGGCGACACGAAGGTTAAGCTTTAAGACTTTGTAAACCACGCCGACAGGCCGCCTGTCACCGAGCCGGCGATGGCGTAAATGCTGGCTACACGGCGCCGCCATCCTTAAAGGAGCGCGGTCGTCATCAAACTGTCTCAATCCATGCAGCAGACTCTCGACCGGGAAAGCAAAGCAGGACGTGATGGCGGAGCATTGCTGCAATGGGGCGCGTCGCCGGTGAGGCGGGACCGCGAGATCGAACTCAAGCTGGTGCTCGACGACGGGGGCGCAGCGCTGCTCCGGACGCATCCTTCGCTGGACGCATTGCCGGTGAAGGTGGCCCGTCAGGTTTCCACTTATTTCGACACGCGCGACGGTGCCATCCGCGCCGCCGGCTTCTCGTTGCGAGTGCGGGAATCCAAGGGCCGTTTCATCCAGACCATCAAGCGGCAGGGTCACGAATCGGCCGGCATGTTCGACCGGCCGGAATGGGAGGAGGAAATTGAGGGGTCGGAGCCCGACCTCGATAAAGCCGCCGCGACGCCGCTCGGCGCCCGCCTCACCAAGAAGACGAGGAAGGGCCTGAAGCCGCTGATCCGCTCGGACATGGAACGCACCACCTGGCTGGCCACGGCGGACGGTGCCGACATCGAAGTGACGCTCGACGAGGGCGTGGTCACTGGAGGCAAGGCGAGCGAGCGGATCGCCGAACTGGAGCTCGAGCTGAAGGGCGGCACGCCCCATGCCCTGATCCGGTTTGCCCGGTCACTCGGTGAGAGCGCACCCATGCGCCTCGGCGTGCTCACCAAGGCAGAGCGGGGCTACAGGCTGCTCGACGGCATGGCGGGCAAAGTGGCCAAGGCCGAGCGGATCGAGCTTTCCCCCAAGATGGACGCGGCCGAGGGGTTTGCCGCAATCGCCGCTTCGTGCCTTAAGCAGTTCCGCTTGAACGAAGAGATCGTCATCGCGGCGCAGGACCCAGCCGCGTTGCACCAGGCACGCGTCGCGATGCGCCGGCTGAGGTCCGCCTTCACCTTCTTCCGTCCCGTGATCGCCGACCAGCATTTCAACGAGCTGCGCGAGGAGGTGCGTTGGTTCACCAACCAGCTCGGCGAGGCGCGCAATCTCGACGTCCTCCTGAAGCGGGTCCCGCACGGCAAGCATGCCGCTGCCGCCGACCGCGATCTGAGGCGCAGGCTGGAGGCGGCACGGCAACGGGCCTACACGACCTTGCTCGAGGCGCTCGCCTCGCTGCGCCTGCGCCGGCTCATGCTGGACCTGGTGGGTTGGATTGAGACCGGGGACTGGCGCAGCAGCGAACCGGCGCGCCAGTGGCTCGCCGCTTTCGGCCGCGCCCGGCTCGACAAGAGATGGAGCAAGGTGAAGAAGGGCGGCCGCCACCTCGCGACCCTGGATACCGAGCCGCTCCACAGCCTGCGCATCGAGGTGAAGAAGCTGCGCTATTCGGTCGAGTTCCTGGCATCACTGGAGACGCGGGAGGAGGCGACCACTCGGCGTAAGGCCTTCTCCGCCGCGCTCGAGGACGTGCAGGAGCATCTGGGCGAGCTTAACGACCTGGAGACAGCGCGCGATCTGCTCGGCTCGCTGCTCACCGGCCACCCCAACGGGAAGGCCTTGATGCGCAGTGCCGGCCGCTGGATCGACCGCAGCGGGGACGGCCAGGATCCGATCCCGGCATCGGAGGAAGCCTATCGCCGCCTCGTCGAAGCCGGCCCCTTCTGGCGTTAGCCGCGCCGGGCCGTGCGGTTCTTGAAAAAGATCGAGACCAGGATCAGCGAGAAGGCGGCGAGACGCAGGAGATAGAGCCAGCTCCGCTCCTCTACCGGGAAGTCCGACAGCGCGAGCAGCGCCTGGGTGAGGCCAAGCAACCAGAAGGCGAACGCGAAAGCGAGGAACAGACCGTCTCTGGTCCGCTTCCAGAAGCGGAGGAAGAACAGGCCCGCGACGATGAAGCCGGCCACGACCGTGCCCGACAGGAAGAGATAAAGGTCCGGCGATTCCGTCACTTATTCCTCCATGTCCCAGATGAAGCCGAACAGCAGCACGGCGACGGCGCCCAGCGACACCACGACCCGCGGCAATTGCAGCGTCACAACCTCCGTGAGCAGCACCAGATCGACGACGACGAGCAGGTTGTTGGCGGCGAGCAACAGGAAGCAGAGCGCGCTCCACATCAGCAGCCGCGCGCCGGTCCGCCGATAGTTGCGCCAGAGCAGGAACGCGCACGCGCTGCTCGTTGCAAAACAGAGCAGGTATACGACCGTCGGGAAGAATTCGTGCAGCATCAATCCTTCCTCAGCCTGAAGGCGTCGGCGAAGGCGGTGAGCCCTTCATTGGCCGACATGACGATCATCCGCCGCACGGCGTCGGGGCTCTTGGCATAGAAGGCCTCGGCTTCGGCCGCGCGCCGATCAAGATCCGGCGAGGCGGGGAGATATCGCGCCTTGCCTTCGTCCTCGGTCGCCACCAGCCCGGCCGCGACGAGCGAGTCCAGGCTTTGCGCCACGATCGAGTCACTCGCCCTCAGCCCCGCCACCATCTCATCGCGCGTCCACGAGCGATCGCCGTTGTTGCGAAGAAAAATCAGCAGCTCCAGCGACCAGACGGACCGGAAGGTGGAACGGATAAAACTTTGGACTTCCTGACTCAGGTCACCGCCTCGAACATTTCCTGCGGCGCGAAATGCGCCCCGATCTGCCCTTCCCCGCCGGGTCTTCTAGGCCGCTCACGCCAAAGGGCAACCCTCGCGGCCAAGGCCTTGGCAGAGTGAATTTTAAGCGAGCGGAAAGCATGGACTCTGCTATGGAGCGCTTTGGTCGGCGGGGGTCGGCAATTGGAAACGGGGCGGGGGGAAAGAGCCAGGAGCGGGAAGTGAACGTCGAAAATCCTCGGGAATTCCTTGACCGGCGGCAGCTGCTGAGCGCGCTTCGGAGGCTTCGTCGCGGCGATTTCTCGGTCAGGCTGGCCGAAGACCTGCCGGGCCTCGACAGCGAGATCGCGGCGGCGTTCAACGAGGTGGTCGGCCTCAACCAGCAGATGACGCAGGAGTTCGAGCGTCTCTCCATGGTGGTCGGCAAAGAGGGCAAGATCACCCAGCGCGGCCGCGTCAAGAACGCGACCGGCGGCTGGGAAACCGCGATCCGGTCCGTCAACGAGCTGATCGAGGACATGGTGCAGCCGACCGCAGAGGTCGCGCGCGTCATCGGCGCGGTGGCGAAGGGCGACCTCAGCCAGAGCATGACGGTTGAGATCGACGGGCGGCCGCTCCGGGGCGAGTTCCTGCGCATCGGCAAGGTCGTGAACACGATGGTGGAGCAGCTCGCCTCCTTCGCCTCGGAAGTGACGCGCGTCGCCCGCGAGGTCGGCACCGAAGGCAAGCTCGGCGGCCAGGCGACCGTGAAGGGCGTCGCCGGCACCTGGAAGGACCTCACCGACAACGTCAACGCGATGGCGACCAACCTCACGGGTCAGGTGCGCAACATCGCCGAGGTGACGACCGCGGTGGCCTCGGGCGACCTTTCCAAGAAGATCACCGTGGAGGTGAAGGGCGAGATCCTAGAGCTCAAGAACACTATCAACACCATGGTGGACCAGCTCAACTCCTTCGCCTCGGAAGTGACGCGCGTGGCCCGCGAGGTCGGCACCGAAGGCAAACTCGGCGGCCAGGCCAAGGTGGAAGGCGTCGCCGGCACCTGGAAGGACCTCACCGACAACGTCAACTCGATGGCCGAGAATCTGACCGGTCAGGTCCGCAACATCGCCGAGGTGACGACCGCGGTGGCCTCGGGCGATCTTTCCAAGAAGATCACCGTGGACGTGAAGGGCGAGATTCTCGAACTCAAGAACACCATCAACACGATGGTGGACCAGCTCAACTCGTTCGCATCGGAAGTGACGCGCGTCGCCCGCGAGGTCGGCACCGAAGGCAAGCTCGGCGGCCAGGCCAAGGTGGAAGGCGTCGGCGGCACCTGGAAAGATCTGACCGACAACGTCAACCTGATGGCCGACAACCTAACCGGCCAGGTCCGTAACATCGCCGAGGTGACGACGGCGGTGGCCTCGGGCGACCTTTCGAAGAAGATCACCGTCGACGTGAAGGGCGAGATCCTCGAGCTCAAGAACACCATCAACGTCATGGTCGACCAGCTCAACGGCTTCGCCTCGGAAGTGACCCGCGTCGCCCGCGAAGTCGGCACGGAAGGCAAGCTCGGCGGCCAGGCGCAGGTGCCGGGCGTCGCCGGAACCTGGGCCGACCTCACCGACAACGTGAACCTGATGGCCGCGAACCTGACCGGGCAGGTCCGCAACATCGCCGACGTGACGACGGCGGTGGCAAAGGGCGACCTTTCCAAGAAGATCACCGTGGACGTGAAGGGCGAGATTCTCGAGCTCAAGAACACCATCAACGTCATGGTGGACCAGCTCAACTCGTTCGCATCGGAAGTGACGCGCGTGGCCCGCGAGGTCGGCACCGAGGGCCGGCTGGGCGGCCAGGCGCAGGTGGAAGGCGTCGGCGGCACCTGGAAGGATCTGACCGACAACGTGAACGCCATGGCCGGCAACCTCACCGGTCAGGTCCGCAACATCGCCGAAGTGACGACCGCGGTGGCGAGAGGCGATCTTTCCAAGAAGATCACGGTCGACGTGAAGGGCGAGATCCTGGAGCTCAAGAACACCATCAACGTCATGGTGGACCAGCTCAACTCCTTCGCCTCCGAGGTGACCCGCGTGGCCCGCGAGGTCGGCACCGAAGGCCGGCTCGGCGGACAGGCGCAGGTGCCGGGCGTCGGCGGTACGTGGAAGGACCTTACTGATAACGTGAACGCCATGGCGGCGAACCTCACCGGCCAGGTCCGCAACATCGCCGAGGTGACGACCGCGGTGGCGCTGGGCGACCTTTCCAAGAAGATCACCGTCGACGTGAAGGGCGAGATCCTCGAGCTCAAGAACACCATCAACACGATGGTGGACCAGCTCAACTCCTTCGCCTCGGAAGTGACCCGCGTGGCGAGGGAGGTCGGCACCGAGGGCAAGCTCGGCGGCCAGGCGCAGGTGCGCGGCGTCGCCGGCACGTGGAAGGACCTCACCGATAACGTGAACCTGATGGCCGAGAACCTGACCGGCCAGGTCCGCAACATCGCCGACGTGACCACCGCCGTGGCGAGGGGCGACCTTTCCAAGAAGATCACCGTGGACGTGAAGGGCGAGATCCTCGCCCTGAAGGACACAATCAACGTCATGGTCGACCAGCTCAACGGCTTCGCGTCCGAAGTGACCCGCGTGGCCCGCGAAGTGGGCACCGAGGGCAAGCTCGGCGGCCAGGCGCAGGTGCCCGGCGTGGGCGGCACCTGGAAGGATCTCACGGACAACGTGAACCTGATGGCGACCAACCTTACCAACCAGGTGCGCGGCATCGCGGACGTGGTGACCGCGGTGGCGCAGGGCAACCTGAAGCGGAAGCTGCAGGTGGACGCGAAGGGCGAAATCGCCGCGCTGGCCGAGACGATCAACTTCATGATCGACACGCTCTCGACCTTCGGCGACCAGGTGACCAACATGGCCCGCGAGGTCGGTATCGAAGGCCGTCTCGGCGGTCAGGCCCGCGTGCCGGGCGCAGCCGGCCTGTGGCGCGACCTTACCGACAACGTGAACCAGCTCGCCGCCAACCTCACCAACCAGGTGCGCTCGATCGCCGACGTGGCGACCGCGGTGACCAAGGGCGACCTTACCCGCTCGATCGCGGTGGAAGCGTCGGGCGAGATGGCGGCGCTCAAGGACACGATCAACGAGATGATCCGCAACCTCAAGGATCAGACCCTCAAGAATGCGGAGCAGGATTGGCTCAAGACCAACCTCGCCCGCTTCAGCCGCATGCTGCAGGGCGAACGCGATCTCGCGACGGTGTCGAATCTGATCATGTCCGAGCTCGCGCCGCTGGTGAACGCGCAATATGGCGTCTTCTACGTCACCAAGCGCGAAGAAGAAGAGACGGTGATGGAGCTCGTCGCCAGCTACGGTGCCGAGAACCGCAACGAGCTGAAGCCCGTCTTCAAGCTGCGCGAGGGCCTGATCGGCCAGGCTGCAGCCGACAAGCGCGGCATGCTGCTCAATAACGTGCCGGGCGAGTTCATCCGCATCGGCTCCGGCCTCGGCCACGCGCCGCCAGCCAACATCAACATCATGCCGGCGCTCTTCGAGGACGACGTGAAGGCGGTGATCGAGCTGGCCTCGTTCAACGAGTTCAACGAGACCCACCAGAGCTTCCTCGACCAGCTGATGGAATCGGTCGGCATCGTGCTCAACACGATCGCCGCGACGATGCGCACCGAGGGCCTGCTCAAGCAGTCCCAGCTGCTGACGCAGGAGCTGCAGGCGCGCCAGACCGAGCTCACCACCAAGCAGGAGGAGCTGCACAACACCAACGAGGAGCTGCAGGAGAAGGCGCAGCTGCTCGAGAACGAGAAGAAGCAGGTCGAAGCCAAGAATATGGAAATCGACATGGCCCGCCGCGCGATCGAGGAGAAAGCCGAGCAGCTGGCGCTGACGTCTAAATACAAGTCCGAGTTCCTTGCGAACATGTCGCACGAGCTTCGGACGCCGCTCAATTCGCTGCTGATCCTGTCGAAGCTGCTCGCGGACAACCCGCAGGGCAACCTCAACGAGAAGCAGACGGAGTTCGCGCGCACCATCCACTCGGCCGGTTCGGACCTGCTCTCCCTCATCAACGACATTCTCGATTTGTCGAAGATCGAGTCGGGCACGGTGTCGATCGAGCTCGGCGACATGCCGATGTCGAGCCTGAGGCAGCATATGGAGCGGACCTTCCGCCAGCTCGCCGCCGACAAGGGCCTCGATTTCCAGGTCGAGTTCGACCCCAAGTTGCCGGGCTCGATCCGTACCGACGAGAAGCGGCTTCAGCAGGTCGTGCTCAACCTCCTCTCGAACGCCTTCAAGTTCACCTCGCATGGCGGCGTCACGCTGTCCGTGCAGGGCGCGACCAGCGGCTGGAGCACCAACCATCCGGTGCTGCGCAATGCCGAGCGGGCGATCGCGATTGCGGTCACCGACACCGGCATCGGCATCCCCGAAGACAAGCAGAAGCTGATCTTCGAGGCGTTCCAGCAGGCCGACGGCACCACCAGCCGCAAATATGGCGGCACCGGCCTCGGCCTCTCGATCAGCCGCGAGATCGCGCGCCTGCTCGGCGGCGAGCTGCAGGTGCGGTCGAAGCCCGGCGAAGGCTCGACCTTCACCCTGTTCGTGCCGCTCCAGGCCGCTCTGGCGCAGGCGGCGCTGCCGGCGACCGCCGGCACGCCCGCGCGCTACGACAATAGCGGGGCGATGGTCCCGGTCGCGCTGTCCGGTCCCGTCGAAGTGATCGATGATCGCGAAATGCTGGGCGACGACCCGTTCGTGCTGATCGTCGAGGACGACGTGACCTTCGCGTCGATCCTTCTCGACCTCGCCCGCGACGCGGGCCTCAAGGGCGTCGTCTCGACCGCGGGCGCCGGGACGCTGGCGCTGGCGCGCAAGCTCCAGCCCGATGCGATCACCCTCGATCTTGGTCTTTCGGACATTGACGGCTTCGTGCTGCTCGATCTCCTGAAGCACGACCCGCAGACGCGGCACCTCCCGATCCACGTCATCTCAGGCGCGGACGAGGCGGAATCGGTGATCGGCATGGGTGCGTTCAGCATCACCACCAAGCCGGCCGACCATGAGGAGCTCAGCCAGGTCTTCGCCAACATCCACCAGCATATCAGCCGCTCCGAGCGGCGGGTGCTGGTGGTGGGCGGTGACGCAGCCTTCCGCAAGAAGGCCGCGGCGGCCGTCGCCGATCCGCTGGTGCAGGTCGAGCTGGCGGCTGCCGTCGGCAAGGCAAAGGGCGAGCTCGGCACATTCGATGCCTTCCTCGTCGCCGCCACCGATGCCGACCGGCTGCGCAAGGAGCTGGAAGCCCTCGACGGAGCGGCAGCGGGCACGCCGGTGCTGATCCTGCCGGCAGGCGCGGACGTGGACGCCGTCCGCGCCATCTCCGACGCGACGGGCACGATGCGGGAGACGATGGTCGTCCACAGCCTGGAGAAGCTAAGCTCCAGGCTCGGGCCGGTCCTCCGCCGCGTGCGGCGGCCCACTCCGGACAATGACGTCGCGCCCACCACGCGTGCCGTCCCCGAGTTGGCCGGCACCAAAATCCTGATCGTCGACGACGACATCCGGAACATCTACTCGCTCACCAGCGTCCTGGAGAGCTACGACGTGGAAGTTCTCCACGCCGAGCGCGGCAAGGACGGCATCCTGATCCTCGAGCAGACCCCCGGAATCGACATCGCGCTCATCGACATCATGATGCCCGAGATGGACGGCTATGAGACGATGCGGCAGATCCGTTCCCGCAAGGCGCTGGCGGACGTGCCGCTGGTCGCGGTTACCGCCAAGGCGATGAAGGGCGACCGCCAGAAGTGCCTCGATGCCGGCGCGTCCGACTATATCGCCAAGCCGGTCGACATCGAGCTGATGCTCGCTCTGCTTCGGGTGTGGATTAGCCGCTCGCGCGACCGGGCCGCGTCGGCGGCGCGGCTGGCTCCCGCCGCGGAGTGACTGAGTGACGGCTGAACGACCGATGCCGCGAGGCGCGAAGTACCCCCTGCCCGGCTTCGACACGGACGAGGCTCCGGTGGATGCCGAGCCGATCGAGCGCGCCCGCGTCCTCGTGGTGGATGACGACGAACGCAACCTCCTCGCCATCCGCACGGTCGTCGAGGAGGTGGCGGACGTGGTCACCGCCTCCTCGGGCGAGGAGGCGCTGCGGCAGCTCCTCAAAGGCGAGTTCGCGGTGATCCTGCTCGATGTCTACATGCCGGGCCTGGACGGCTACGAGACCGCCCAGATCATCCGCAACCGCGAGCAGACCAAGCGCATCCCGATCGTCTTTCTGTCGGCCGTCAACAAGGAGACCGAGCACCTCATCAAGGGCTATTCGATGGGCGCGGTCGATTATGTATTCAAGCCGGTCGAGCCGGTGGTTCTCCAGTCGAAAGTGGCGGTGTTCGTCGACCTCTTCGTCATGCGCCGCGAGATCCAGCGCAAGGCGCGCCAGGAGCAGGCGCTGCTCGACGCGAACCTGCGCGCCAATGCCGAGCGCCTCCGCGCGGAGCAGGAACTGCGCATGGCGCAGCAGCGTCAAGCGGCGATCATCGAATCGCTGCCGATCGTGCTCTATCTGGAACCGCTCGAGGCCAGCCCTCGACGTCCCGCTTTCGTCAGCGGCAATTTCGAGGCGGTCACCGGCTTCACGTTCGACAGCGTCGAGACCAATCCGAACCTGTGGGCGGAGCGCCTGCACGACGAGGATCGGGAGCGGGTCCTCGTCGCCCTTGCCGAACGCACGCACAGCGGCAGCTTCGAGGTCGAATATCGCTGGCGCTGCGCCGGCGGCGAATACAAGCATTTCCTCGACCAGAGCGTGCTGCTGAAGGATGCGCAGGGCAATCCGATCGAGTTTGCCGGCACCTTGATGGACGTGACCGACCGCAAGAACCTGGAGACGCAGCTCGTCCATGCCCGCAAGATGGATGCGATCGGGCAGCTCACCGGCGGCATCGCCCACGATTTCAACAACCTGCTAGCCGCGGTGCTGGGCGGCCTCGGTCTCATCGAACGGCGGGTGAAGCTCGACGATGACCAGCAGAAGATCGTCGGCATGACCCGCCACGCTGCCGAACAGGGCTCGGAGTTGGTCGCTCGCCTGCTCGCCTTCGCCCGTCGCCAGAAGCTGGAGCCGGCGCGGATCGACGTCGCCGAGCTTTCGCAGACGGTGCGCGAGCTGCTCGCCCATACGCTCGGCGGGCTCGTCCAGCTCGACTGGGAACAGGACGAGAGCCTCTGGTGCCTGTACGCCGACGAGGCACAACTCGAACTCGCCTTGATGAACCTCATCATCAATGCGCGCGATGCCATGCCCGACGGCGGCATCGTGATTGTGAAGGGCGAGAACCGGACGCTGGAGAGCGATGCCGGCCTTGGGCTTAAGCCGGGAGAATATGTCGTCCTCACCGTCCGCGACAGCGGCTCCGGCATTCCCCCCGACATTCTGGAGCAGGTGATGGAGCCTTTCTTCACCACCAAGGATGTCGGCAAGGGCACCGGCCTTGGTCTGTCGATGGTCTATGGCTTCGCCAAGCAATCGGGCGGCGCGATCCGGATCGACAGCGAAGTCGGCAAGGGCACGCGTGTCGAGATCTGGCTGCCGAGGGCGCCGGAGATTGCCGGCGCCGCGACGGGCAAGGCGCCGGCGCTTCAGCGCGCCGGCAACGATCCCGCCAAAGTGCTCCGCATCCTGCTCGTAGACGATCATGAGGGCGTCAGGGCGACGACCGCGGCGATGCTGGAAGACCTCGGCCACAAGGTTCTTGAATCCTCAGACGGTCCTCAGATGCTTGCGCAATTTGCAAAGGATCCAGGTGCGAGCGACCTCATCATCACCGATTATGCGATGCCGGTCGTCTCGGGTACCGATGTGATTGTCCGAGCGCGGGAGATCCGCCCCGCCATGCCCGCGATCATCATCACCGGCTACGCCGACGTGAAGTCGATCGCCCGCCGCCCCGAAAACGTCCACGTTCTCGCCAAACCGTTCACCCCGGAGCAGCTTCGCGCGGCAATTGCGTCCGCGGTCGCGACCCGTGCCCAGCCGACCGAGGCAGTGCGGCAGGCCGGCTGAGCTTTCCCACGAGCGAGTGCCGGCTTATGCCCCGATCGTGACCGCGCCGGCCCTCCAGATCCGCCAGCTCGCGAAGAGCGTTCCGGGCGGGCGGCTGCTGTTCGAGGGGCTCGACCTGACAATAGAGGGCGGGGAGCAGGTCGCCGTCAGGGGCGAATCCGGGGTCGGCAAGTCGACCTTGCTAAACCTCGTGGCGGGGCTCGACGCGCCTGACGGCGGAAGCATCGAGATAGCCGGGGCGTCCATTGTCCCTCTGAACGAGAATGAGCGCAGCGATCTGCGCCGCGACGCGATCGGCTTCGTCTTCCAGGCGTTCCACATCCTGCCGCATCTGACGCTGGCGCAAAATGTCGCGCTGCCTCTGCTCCTCAAGAGGAAAAAGCGCGCGGAGGCGCTGGAGCGCGCCGGCGCCCTGCTGGACGCGGTGGGGCTCGGCGACAGGCGGCGGAGCTATCCGAAAGAGCTTTCGGGCGGCGAACTGCAGCGCGTGGCGATCGCCCGCGCGCTCGTCCACGCCCCTGCCCTGATCCTCGCCGACGAGCCGACCGGCAACCTCGATCCCGACACGGCCGCGCAAGTCATGGACCTGCTCGGACGTGCGGTGAAGGACGAGCGCGCGGCAATGCTGCTCGTCACCCACTCCCCCGCTGCCGCCGCGGTCGCTGACCGCCAGCTGCTGCTCACCCGCGCCGGGCTGGTGCCGGCATGAACGAGGCGTGGCGCTGGCTGATCGCCGGCGAGTGTCGCGCCCATCCGATGCGGTTCCTGCTGGCCGGCCTCGCCATCGCGGTCGGCGTGGCACTCGGCTTTGCGGTCCATGTCATCAATCGCTCCGCCGCCGACGCGTTCGGCGAGGCGGTGCGCAGCGTCTCGGGCGAGGCCGACCTGCAGGTACGCGCGACGACCTCGCTCGGCTTCGACGAGCGGCATTATCCCCGCATTTTCCGCCTCGCCCCGGTCGCCGATGCCAGTCCGGTCATCTACCTCAGCGCAAAAATCGGCGCGGCGGAGGAGCCGGTCACCTTGCTCGGCCTCGACGTGCTGCGGGCGCTCACGGTGACCCCCAGACTGCTCGGCCGCCGGCTCAACAAGCGCGACGAAGGCTTCCCGAGCACGCGCGCCGCCGGTGCGGATGCCGTGCTCGATCCGGATGCGATCTACCTGTCGCAGGCGGCCTTGGAGGCGACGGGACTGAAGCCCGGGGACGAAGCGACGGTGAGAGTCGGAACGCTGTCGCACAGATTCACTGTGGCTGGGGACATGCCGGGGGTGCCGACCGGCCAGCCCGTAGCGATGATCGACATCGCAGCGGCGCAGTGGCGCTTCGATCGGCTCGGCAGCCTTGACCGGCTCGACCTCAGGCTGGAGGAGGGCGTCGGACGGGAGGCGGCGCGGCAGGCGATCGAATGGGCGCTGCCGGCGGGAACCAGGCTCACCGACCCGGAGGGCGAGAGCCGCCGCGGCGACAGCCTGTCGCGCGCCTATCGAGTGAACCTCGACATGCTGGCGCTCGTGGCGCTGCTGACCGGCGGGTTCCTCGTCTATTCGGCGCAGTCTCTCTCGGTCGCCCGGCGGCTGCCGCACTTCGCCTTGCTGCGTACCCTGGGTATGCGGAAGGGCAGCATCGAGGGGCAGCTTCTTGCCGAGGGGCTTGTGCTCGGCCTCGCGGGTTCGATCGCGGGCCTGCTGCTCGGCTACGGCCTGGCGGCGCTCGGTCTGCGCTTCGTAGGCGGGGATCTCGGCGGCGGCTATTTCGGCGGCACCTCGCCTGAGCTTCAGTTCGCCCCCGCCGCCGCTTTGCTCTTCCTCACCTTGGGAGTCGCGACGGCCGTCGGCGGCAGCTACGCGCCGGCGCGAGCAGCCGGGCGGCTCGCGCCGGCCGTGGCCATCCGGCAGGCAGGCGACCTCATCGATCCTCGGGAGCGGCCGCGCTGGCGCCCTGCCCTGCTCCTGATCCTGATCGGCGCCGGCTGTGCATTGCTGCCCGCGATCGAGCGTTTGCCGCTGTTCGGATATCTTGCGGTGGAGCTGATCCTAGCGGGCGGGGTCGCGGCCATGCCGTGGCTGGCTCGAACCTTGCTGCGGCCGCTCGCTCGGATCGACAGCCGCCGCCCTGCCTTCGAGATGGCGCTGCGCCGCCTGCTCGGCGCGCCCTCGCAAGCTTCGACGGCGCTGAGCGGCATCGTCGCCAGCACCGGCCTCATGATCGCGATGGCGATCATGGTCACCAGCTTCCGCGGCTCGGTCGAGGACTGGCTCGACACCTTCCTCAGCGGCGACCTCTATCTGTCCGCGGGGCGGAGCGGCGCGAGCTTCGATCCGGCGACGCAGGTGCGCCTCGCGGGGACGCCCGGTGTCGCCGACATCGGCTTTGCCAAGACCGTCCCGCTGGCGCTCGATCCCGAATTGCCGTCGCTGCTCCTGCTCGTCCGCCCGATCGGCCGTCCGGGCGTGAGCCTGCCGCTGATCGAGCAGGCGGAGGCGCGCGGCCAGGGCGTTCCACTCTGGCTGTCGGAGCCGGCGGCGCGCCTCTACGGCAAGTCGGCGGGCGATCCAATGTCCCTCCCTCTCGGCCGCTCCCAATTGCAAGGCTGGGTGGCCGGCATCTGGCGCGATTATGCGCGGCAGCAAGGCGCCATCGTGATCGATGCCGCCGATTATGTGCGGCTCACCGGAGATCGAGCACGCGGAGAGGCTGCGGTCACGCTCGCGCCCGGCGCCACTGCCGCCGAAGTGCGATCTGCGATCGAGGCCCGGCTGCCCGCCCCCTTGAAAGGCCGCGTCGACATTGCTGAGCCGGCGACGCTTCGCCGCGAGGCGCTACGGCTGTTCGACCGCAGTTTCGCCATCACCTATGTGCTGGAGGCGATCGCCATCCTGATCGGCCTCGCCGGCGTCGCCGCTACCATATCGGCGCAGACGATCGCGCGGATGAAGGAGTTCGGCATGCTGCGGCACGTCGGCATGCGGCCGCGCGCCATCCTCGCGATGCTGGCCAGCGAGGGCGCCTTGCTCGGCCTGATCGGCCTCGCCGCCGGGGCGGTGCTCGGGCTCGGCATCAGCCAGATCCTGATCCACGTCATTAACCCGCAGTCATTCAACTGGACGATGGAGACGCGGCTGCCTTGGAGCCTGCTGCTGGCGGTGGCGGTGAGCCTCGTCGCCGCGGCCGCCGGGACGGCGATGCTCGCCGGCCGCCGCGCCCTTTCCCACAGCGCGATCCGAGCGGTGAGCGAAGATTGGTGATGCTGCGCCTGCTCCTCCCCTTGCTGCTCCTGCTCGGGGCCACCGGCTCGGCGCAGATAAGGGCGCCGGAGGTTCGTTACCCGGTCGTCTCCCCGGGCGTCGATTTCCGGTTTCCGCGCGATCATGGCGCGCATCCCGATCACCGGATCGAATGGTGGTATTTCACGGGTTGGCTGCGCACCCGCGACGGCGATCCGCTTGGCTTCCAGATCACCTTCTTCCGCTCCCGCCCGGCCATTGCGGAAGGCAATCCCAGCGTCTTCGCGCCGAAGCAGATCCTGTTCGCACACGCCGCTCTCTCCGATCCCGCCTCGGGTAAGCTGATCCACGACCAGCGCGTGGCGCGCACCGGCTTCGGCCTCGCGCAAGCGGGCACGGAAGATGCGGCGATCACCTTGCTCGACTGGACTATGGCCAGGCGTCCGGACGGCAGCTTCGCTGCCAAGGCCTTCGGCCTCGACCTCGTCTTCGCGCCGGTGCAGCCGGCTATGGCGAATGGCGACAGGGGCTATTCCCGCAAGGGCCCGCGTGCCGAGCAGGCGAGCTATTATTATTCGATTCCGCACCTCAGCGTCCGCGGTTCCGTGGAACGCAACGGCCGGCGCGAGCCGGTCACGGGCGAAGCTTGGCTCGACCGGGAATGGTCGTCGAGCCTGCTTCCCGAAGACGCCGTCGGCTGGGACTGGGCCGGCCTCAACCTCGACGACGGCAGCGCTTTGATGGCCTTCCAGGTGCGCGGGCGGGACGGCCGCGCACTCTATGCCGGCGGGACCTTCCGCCGCGCCGACGGCAGCCAGATTGCACTGAGTCCGGGCGACGTGCGCTTCGTCGCGAGGCGGCGGTGGCGCTCTCCCGCGACCGGCGCATCATATCCAGTGGAAGCCGACTTCCTGGTCCGCCTCCCGGATGGTGTCCGACGCTTCCGCCTGCGTCCTCTCTTCGACGCGCAGGAGCTGGACGGGCGCGCGGCGGGCATGCCGGCTTATTGGGAGGGCGCGGTCACGACGGAGGGTGGTCGCGGCTACCTGGAGCTCACCGGCTACGCCGCTGCGCTTCGCATGTAGCGATCAGCCGTTGGCAGCGCTCGGCAGCTCCGGCGTCTCGGCGGACGCACGCGTCAGCTTCTCGCGCACGTCATTGTTGAGCCGGAACTTGTGCAGATCCTCCAGCGGCATCGGCGCGCCGATATAGTAACCCTGCAGATAGTCGCAGTTGAGCAGCTGGAGCAGCCGCGCCTGCCAGTCATTCTCGATCCCTTCCGCGACCACCTTCAGCTCGAGGCTGTGGCCGAGGTCGATCACCGAGCGCATGATCTGCGTCGCGAGCTGGCGCCGGCCGAGATCCTTCATGAAGCTCTTGTCGATCTTCAAATAGTCGAAGTCGAGATTCTGCAGGTAGCTGAGGCTCGAATAGCCGGTGCCGAAATCGTCCAGCACGACCACGACACCCATCTGGCGGAGCTGCCGGATCGTGCTCTTGGCGGCGTCGAGATGCGAGATCAGCACGCCTTCCGTGATTTCGATGCGAAGCAGGTCCGGCGACACTCCGCTGGCCAGCAGCTTGTCGCTGACGATGGTCGCGAAGCCGTGGTGGCGAAACTGGATCGGCGAGACGTTGACCGCGATGGGAACGTTCTTAAGCTCGCGCACCGCGAGCAGAGCCTTGTCGAGGATCCACCCGCCCAGCGCGAGAATCTGCCCGCTCTCCTCGGCGAGCGGGATCAGGTCGCCCGGCGAAATCTCGCCTTGCGAGCTGTTCGGCCAGCGCAGCAGCGCCTCCACGCTGGTGAGCTCGCCAGTCCGTGAATCAACGATCGGCTGGTATTTGAGTGCAAGCTCGTCATTGCGGATCGCCCTCTCCAGCTCCAGGCGCATGCTGGAGCGAAGCGCGATCATGTTGCTCATCCGCTCGTCGAAGATGCGGAAGCTGTCGGTCTTCGAGAACTTCGCGTCGTACATGGCGATGTCCGCCTGCCGCAGCAGCTCGTCGGCCGAGGAGGTCGGGCGCATGCCCTTGGCGATGCCGACCGAGGCGCCGACATGGACGACATGATCGTCGATCAGGAACGGCTCGTAGACCGCCTCGACGATTGCGATGGCGAGGTCGTCGACCGGCCGCGTCGGATCGATGCGGACGATCGCCGCGAACTCGTCGCCGCCGATGCGCGCGAGCGTGTCGCCTTCCGGCAGCATCTCGCGCAGCCGCGTCGCGACGCCCTTTAGCAGGCCGTCGCCGACCTTGTGCCCGAGCGTGTCGTTGACTTCCTTGAAGCGATCCAGGTCGAGGAACAAAACCGCCACCTCGCCCTGCCCGCCACGGTCGAGCAGGGTCTCAAGGTCGCGGCTGAAGGCGATGCGGTTCTTGAGGCCCGTGACGGCGTCGGTCATCGCCGCCTTCTCGAGCTCAAGCTCGCGTTCGCCCATCTCGGCGAGCTTGCGGTCGACCAGTGAACGCAGCGTGATGCCGCGCGCAAGCGCGGCGGCGCAGATGACGCACACCACCGGCGCCACCCAATCGATGACGCGGAGCTCGGCAAGCAGGGACGCGAAGGACTGCAGGCTGGTCATCAGGGGATCTGCTTCTGCTCCGCGCTGCGCTGCTCGAAGAGGAGACGGGTGCGCTGGGCGAGCGTCTGCTCGAGGTCGGTGTTGATCGCGCCCAGAGCCTCGACCGCCGCCTTGCGGATCAGTTGCGAGGAGATGCGCGCGAGCAGCACCGGCATCCGGATGGGCTTCTGCACATAATCATTGGCGCCGGCCTCCATCGCGACGCCGATCGAGCTCTCCTCGTCGCGCGCGGTGCACATGATCACCGGCAGCTGGTTGCCGTCGAAATGCTCCCTGATGCCCTTAAGCGTGTCGAGGCCGGAGAGGTTCGGCATCATCCAGTCGAGGATGACGAGATCGGGAGGATTGGCCGACACCTCAGCGAGCGCGGCGATGCCGTCCTCGCAGAGCGTCGTCTCGAAGCCGCTGCGCTGCAGCTGGCGCTGAAGCACGATGCGATTGTCCTCGACATCGTCGACGACGAGGATGCGGGTCTTGCCCGGTGCGTGGAGCCCGTTCGCGATCATGCCGCCAGCACCGTCTTGAGGCTCTGCGCGATCTGGCGCGGCGAACATTCACCCTTCGCGTAGAAAGTGCAGCCGGATTGGGCAATCGCATTGTGCTCGGGCACCGTGATGGCACGGCCGGACACGATGATGATCGGAATGCTGCGCAGCTTCGGATCGAGCCGCAGCGTCTCCAGGATCTGGAAGCCGTCCATCCCCGGCAGCGTCAGGTCGAGCACGATCGCCGCTGGGGCGCTCTCCTCGATCATCTTGATGCCCTGGAGGCCGTCCGCGGCGCGGCGCGTCTTCAGCCCAAGCTGCCCCGCGGTTCGCGCGATCAGCTCTGCGGAATCCGGGTCGTCGTCGATCACCAGTATCTCGCCCTCAATCGGCTGATGGTAGACGTTGAGGATCTCCGCCAGCTTCTCCTGCGGGATCGGCTTCACCAGATATTCCGTGGCGCCGAGGCTGAGACCGCGGATGCGGTCGTCGTCGACCGTCGCGACGATCACCGGCGTGCCGCCGATCTCCTCGTCGGCGCGGATCGCCTCCAGCACCTCGTAGCCGCTCTTGCCTGGCAGGAAGATGTCGAGGACGATCAGGTCCGGCTTCTCCGCCCGCGCCATCTCGAGGCCCGCCTCTCCGGTGCCGGCGGCGATGACGCCGTAGCCGTAGCGCGACAGCCGGCGCCGCATCAGGTTCACGGCCGACTCATCGTCGTCGATGACGAGAGCGATCCGGTCGAACTCGCGTTCATCCGCAACCCCGGCGCTGCGCGCTTCGACCGCCTCATTATCGTCCTTGCGCGGCAGCTCGCGCGGCAGCTCGATGGCGAAGGTGGAGCCCTCGCCGAGGCGGCTCGACGCGCGCACTTCGCCCCCCATCATCCGCGCAAGCCGCCGGGTCACGGCAAGGCCGAGACCGGAGCCGCCGAACTGGCGAACCGCGGAACCGTCGCCTTGGGTGAAAGGCTCGAAAATGTGCGCCAGCTGCTCCTCGCTGATGCCGACGCCACTGTCGGCGATCGCGAACCGGATCTTCTCGATGCCGCCCTCGCTGAACCCGGAGACGGAAAGCGACACGCGCCCTTCCTTGGTGAACTTGAAGGCGTTGCTGAGCAGGTTCAGCAGGCACTGCCGGACCTTGGTCTCGTCGCCGATCATAATCCCTGCATCGGCAGCGATCTCGACATCGAAGCTGTTGCCCTGGCGCGCGCCGCCGTCGAACGTCGCGGCGGCGGACTGGACCAGCCCCCGCACGTCCACGATGGTGCGCTGGAAAGCCGTCTTGCCCGTCTCGATCTTGGAAAGGTCAAGCACGTCGTTGATCAGCTCGAGCAGCCTGCGGCTCGCGTCGAGGATGCGAGCCAGGTCGGCCTCGACCTCGCTTCGGCCTTCCGCCGTCGCATCTTCCTGGAGCAACGTCGCATAACCGACGATCGCGTTCAGCGGCGTCCTCAGCTCGTGACTCATATTGGCGAGGAACTGCGACTTCGCGACGTTCGCGCCCTGCGCCTGCTCCTTGGTGCGGACGAGCTCCGCGATGGTGGCCGAATAGGCTTCGACCCGGCCGGTCAGGGTGGCGCGAAGCGCAGCGAATTCCTTGCCGAGACGGCGGAGATCGCCCGGTGCATGATCGGACACGCCGACTTCGCGCGGCGAAAAGCGGCCGTCGCACAAGGTGACGTCGAGCAACGCCTCGACCGGTGCGGCGAGAGATCGGGACACGCGTGCGCCGATCGCCCACGCCATCGCGCCTGCGAGCAGCGCCCAGGCGACCGCCGCGACGCCGATCTCGGCACCCGAGAGAGCCTGCCGCTGCAAAAGAAAACTGACGAGCGCCGACGAGGCAAGCGCCAGCCCCACGACCGGCAGCAACACCGCCCGCGTGACCGCATTGCGAATCGCGCGGCGATAGTCCGGCCGGCGACCGGGATCAGGATCGGGTTTGAACTCGCTCATCTTCATTACGCTCTTCCCGGTCCGCGGCTGACGGCCATGCCCCACGCCCGCCGCAGCCGCGACGATGCTAGGCGCCAAAACATTAAGAATTCGACGAGGCGGCGAGCCTCGGCAGCTCGAGGCGAGTGGTCTCCGTCGCCTTGCGCGGGGCGGCGGGAATTTCGATCTTGAAGCTGGAGCCGACCCCGGGTTCGGATTCCACCTCGACCGTACCGCCCATCGACTGGCAGAAGCGGCGGGTCAGCGCGAGGCCGAGGCCGGTGCCGCCATAGCGGGACGAGGTGTTCGCCTCCGCCTGGCTGAAGCTCTGGAACAGCTTCTGCAGCCCTTCCTTGGAGATGCCGATGCCGGTGTCGCGCACCTCGACCAGGATGCGGTCGCCGCCCTTGCCCTGCATGCGCATGAGCGTGAGGGTGATCACGCCCTTGGAAGTGAACTTCGCCGCGTTGCTGAGGAGATTCAGCATCGACTGGCGAAGCTTCAGCGGGTCGGAGACGATCAGGCCCGGATTCGGGCAGATCTGCAGCTCCAGCCGATTGTCCTGCTTCTTGATGAGCGGCGCGACGGTGGCGACGACCTCCTCGACCAGCCCGGCCAGGTCGAACTCCTCATTGTGCACAGCCTGGTCCTCGGCCTCGATCCGCTCGAGGTCGAGCACGTCGTTGACGAGCGCGATCAGGTGGCGGCCGGCAGCATTGATACGGTCGAGATCGGCCGCCTTCTGCTCGGTATCGCAGCCCTCCTCCAGCTCGTCGCGGAGCATCTCGCTATAGCCGATCACCGCGTTGAGCGGCGTGCGCAGTTCGTGGCTCATCTTGGCGAGGAAGATCGACTTCTGGTGGCTCGCCTGGGCGGCCTTCAGCATCGCCTCGCGCAGCTCTTCAGCCCGCTTGCGCTGGACATCAGCCGCTTCCTGAAGCGCCGAGCTCTCGCGCATCACGTTCTCGTAATAGAGGGCGACCAGCGTCATGTAGATGAGCGCCGACACGATCGAGATGAGATTGACGATCCACAGGCTCTGGAGCGGGATCAGCATCGGGAAATTGCCATAGGCCTGGCGGGCGAGCAGGAAGAGGCAGAGCTGCACCGCGACCCCGATCAGCACCACGCGCGGTCGATCCGCGAGGAAGAAGAAGCCGAGCAGCAGGGCGATCAGCAGCCACGGCAGGAAGGGCGAGCTGATGCCGCCGTAGAAGAAGGAGCCGAACAGGCTCAAGGTCACCAGCGCCTGCACCGTCAGGGTCGCTGGCAGCGTCAGGCCGCCGGTCTTGCGGACCAGGAACGGCATCAGCCAGAAGAAGCAGAGGTTGATCTCCAGCGCCCAGAAGACCCAGCCGATCTCTTCCGACGCGCTGTAGAGGAAGAAGATGACCGAATGGCCGAGCAACGGGCCGAACAGGTGCAGGAAGACGAAGGTCCGCACCATCATGTAGCTCGACCATTCGTCGCGCGCCTGCGGCGGCACGAAATAGTCGACTACACGCTTGGCATAATCCCACATAGGGTCCCCGCTCCCACAGATCTGGTGGCGGACCTACGGCAAGCGGCTGAATTTCCGGTAAACGCGGAATTGGGCTTTACGCGCCCTTAACTCCCCTTCGCTAGGAAAAAGCTCCGGTGCAGGGCCTTCCACAGCCCGTCGACGCACCTTTGGGGACAAAGGGAAAGACAAGCAGCGATGGACGGAAAGGCCTTTCGCCAGCTGTTCGACATCGACGGATTCCTCGACTATTTCATCCCGGTCGAGATCCGCGTTCGTCCGGACTCGCATCGTCGCGCCCGCATGTTCATGCTGAGCCACGTCTTCGGCCCGTTTCTCGGCAACGTCATTCCGCTCTATCTCTACATTGTCGGCATGGAGCAGGATTACCGCTTCTGGGTGTTCGCGGGGTCGATCACCTGCTTCTGGGTCTATCCGTTCCTGCTGAAGTGGACTCGGCAATATAATGTGCTGGCGTTCGTGTCGGTGCAGAACCTGCTCTTCTGCGTGCTCTGGGCCTGCTATTCCTACGGCGGAATCTACTCGCCTTTCCTGCCCTGGCTGCTGATCACGCCGATCCTCGCCTTCTTCTACCTGCCTTCCACCGGCAAGGTGCGCGACGGGCTGCTCGCGATCATCATCGCCAACGTCTCCGTCTTCGCCGGCCTGGTGCTCAGCGGCTACGCCTTTCCGGCCGTCGACCTCGAAATGTTCCAGTTCATCGGCATCGTGTCGACGATGAGCGCGTCCGTCTACGTCGCGATGATGTCGCTCTATTTCGCGCGGGTCCTGAAGGAACAGCAGAAGTTCGAGCGGGAGATCGGCGACCTTATCGCCACCACAGAGAACCTGCAGAGCATCACCGCCGCCGCCCAGCAGGCGAGCGCCGCCAAGGCCGACTTCGTCGCCAGCATGAGCCATGAGCTCAGGACGCCGCTCAACGCGGTCATCGGCTACAGTCAGCTGCTGCTCGACGACGCCGAGGATCAGGGGGACGACAGCATGGCCAAGGATCTTGAAAGCATCCGCGGCGCCGGCACGCACCTTTTGAAGCTGGTCGACGACATTCTCGATTATTCCAAGATCGAGGCCGGCAAGCTCGATGTGAACATCAGCCGCGACAACGCCAAGATCCGCATCGAGGAGGTTGAGCGCCAGGTCCGCGACCCGCTCGAAGAGCGCGGCTACGTCTTCGAAGTGGAGTTGTCGGACGCCAGTATGCTCGCGGAAACCGACTGGGGCGCGTTTGCCAAGGCGGTTAAGCATATCCTGCTCGGCGCCGCGACCTCGCCCGAAGGTGGCCTGCTGCAGCTCGCCGCGTCGCGCCACGACGAGGACCACTGGATCGTGGAGATAACCGATCCCAAGGGTGCGCGCGACGGCCGCTCGATCGAATCCATCTTCGACATATTCACCGACGATCGCGACGTCAGCGCGACCAAATATGGCGGCGCGGGCATCGGCTTGGCGCTTGGTCAGAAATTCTTCAGCTTGCTCGGCGGCGAGATCGAGGTGTCGCACCACAGCTCCGGCGCCCGCCGCTTCACCATCACGCTTCCGGTGAGCGCCACGCGCGCTCCCGAGCTCGCCCTCGCCAGCTGAACCAGGCGCTCAGGACCAGAGAGAGACAGATGACCAAGATTCTCATCGTCGAAGACAATGAAATGAACCGCGACATGCTGCAGCGCCGGCTCGAGCGGAAGGGCTACGAGATCCTCTGCGCGGTCGATGGGCCCGAGGGCATCCGCATGGCCGACGCGCATCTGCCCGACCTCATCCTGATGGATGTGGCGCTGGGCGAAATGGACGGCTGGGAAGCCACCACCCAGATCCTCGCCAACCCGCGGACCAATGGCATCCCGGTCATCGCCCTCACCGCGCACGCTCTCGACAGCGACCGGAGGAAGAGCGTCGACGTCGGCTGCGTCGATTTCGAGACCAAGCCGATCTCGCTGCCGGACCTGATCGAGAAGATCGAAAGGCACGTCCGTTAAGCACGTTCGTGCACCGAAAACATAGCTTACCGCACGTAAACATTACCGTCGGGGCCACGAACGTCCTGACAGGGGGGACTTGTAAATGAGCGAAGTGAAAGATCAGGGCCTGGGCGGGCTCGGCGGCAGCATGCGTGATTTCCGCTATCTGCCGGGCACCAACATTCTCGACCGCCTCAGCGCCTTCTACGACTGGCAGCAGCTTCGCCGGAAGACCGGCCTGTGGCCGCTCGGCCGCTCGACCGAGACTGCGCCCCGCAGCAAGTGCGTCGCCCTAAACGACCAGGAGGGCGATCGCTTCGAGGGCATCAACTTCGCCTCCCAGGATTATCTCAGCCTCTCCTCCCACCCTGCGGTGGCCGAGGCCGCGATCAAGGTCATCAACGATTACGGCGTCCACAGCGCCGGCTCCCCTGCCCTGATCGGCAACACCTCGCATTCGCTCGCGCTCGAAAAGAAGATCGCCGAGTTCCTCGACATGGAGGAAGTGGTCCTGTTCCCGACCGGCTGGGCCGCGGGCTTCGGCGTGGTGAAGGGCCTGGTCCGCCCGTCCGACCATATCGTCATGGATGCACTGTCGCACGCCTGTCTCCAGGAAGGTGCGCAGGCCGCGACGCGCAACATCCACTATTTCCGCCACAACTCGATCGAGGCGGTGCGCCAGAAGCTGGCCGGCATCCGTGCCAAGGACAATGTCAACGGCATCCTGATCATCACCGAGAGCCTGTTCTCGATGGATTCGGACACGCCCGACATCGCCGCGCTCCAGGAGCTGGCGCATGAGTTCGGCGCCACTTTGGTGGTCGACGTCGCCCACGATCTCGGCAGCCTCGGCCCCAGGGGCCGCGGCCATATCGGCGCCCAGAACATGCTCGGCAAAGTTGACGTCGTCATGGGCAGCTTCTCCAAGACCTTCGCCTCGAACGGCGGCTTCGTCGCCTGCAATCGTCGCAGCGTTAAGGAATATCTGCGCTACTACGCCTCGCCCTGCACCTTCTCCAACGCGCTCTCGCCGGCCCAGGCCGGGCTGGTCCTCAAGGCGTTCGAGATCGTCGATTCTGCCGAAGGCGACACGCTGCGCGACAGCCTGATGACCAACATCCGGCTGCTGCGTGAATTGCTGCAGGGCACGTCATTCGAAACCTATGGCGATCCTTCCCCGATCGTCTGCGTCAAGATGGGCATCGAAGGCCTGGCGCGCCTGGTCAGCCGGCGGCTGCCGGAGCTCGGCCTGCTCGCGAACCTCGTGGAATTCCCGGCGGTGCCGAAGGGCCAAGCCCGATTCCGCATGCAGGTGATGGCGAGCCATAGCAGCCGCGACATCATCGACGCGGTCCATCGCCTCAGCGTCGCCCGCGCCGAAGCCACGCAGCAGCATGACGCGCTGCTGAGCGGCACCGTCGACTTCGACGGCATCGACGCGCTGGTGAAGAACCGGCCGGCGAGCCCGCTCCTGAAGGGAGTCGCCGAGCTGCGCCCCAATGCTTCGGTTGACGGAGCCGGCGAGCAACGCCGCGCGGCCGGCTGAACGGAACGGCCGCGAAACAGCATTAACCGGCGCTTTACCTTGTCCTGATATTCCCACTTTGAACCAAGAAGAGAACCGCCATGAGAATTCTTGCATCTCTGTCTGCGCTGGCTCTGGCGGCAACCGCCACGCCCGCTTTCGCACAGGACACGTTCGTGCGCGTGGGCGTCGCTCATATTGATCTGGCCGACAAGGGCCCTGTCTTCGTCAACGGCACCCAGGATCCGGGAGCCGACTACAAGACGGACAAGGATTGGATCGGCAGCTTCGAGATCGGCCATTATGTTCACCGCAACGTCGCGGTTCGCGTGATGGGAACGACTCCGGCGGAGACCTTCAATCTCCCCGCCGGCTCGCTGGCGGGAACGCCGAACCTGTTCAACGACACGTCGAGCAATTTCACGCTGACGGCGACCTGGCATCCGCTGCGCGGCCAGCGCTTCTCGCCCTATGTCGGCGGCGGCATCGGCCTCAATAAGATCTGGGAAACCGAAGAGCGGCTCGCCACGGACGTCAAGATCAGCGACGCGCACGGCCCGGTCCTTCAGGCCGGCGTCGAGCTCGACCTGAGCGAGCGCTTCGGCATCTATGCCGACGCGAAGAAAGCCTTCTGGAGCGCCGAAGCGTCCGGCTTCCTCGGTCCGCTTTTCATCGAAGCCGAGGCCGAGCTGGACCCGGTCATCCTGTCCGTCGGGGGAGTAATCCGGTTTTGAAACACGCAGCTGATCTCCGCCGGGCGATATTGGCCGCCGCGCTCGCGGGTGCGGCGATCGCTCCCGCTCCCGCCACGGCGCAGGACGGGGAGCCCAAGTGGTTCGGCCGTGCCGGCCTGATTGGGCTGGACCTCGCCGATGAGCTCGAGCTCGAGTTCGGCGGCGCACCGGTTCCGGGTGCGGGAATGAGCACCAAGACCCACTACACGCCGACTTTCCAGATCGGCCGGGTCATCGGCCGCAACTTCGCGGTCTCATTCACCGGCGGCATCCCGCCGCACATCGACATCCAGGGTAGAGGCGCGCTGGAGCCGTTCGGCAAGCTCGCCGAGACGACCTACGGGCCGGTCACCTTGACCGTCCAGTATCGGCCGCTGCGGCGCGGCGTGTTCCAGCCCTATGTCGGCGCCGGCGCGGCCTATATGCACGTTTTCGACACCACCGACGGCGCATTCAGAGACGTGGAAATCGACGACGATATCTCGCCCGCGCTGGAAGCCGGCACCGACATCATGTTCACCAAACGCTACGGCATCTATTTCGAAGCCAAGAAGGCGTTCCTGCGCACCGAGACGCGGGGTACGTTCGGTGGCGCGCCGGTGATCGGCCAGGTGAAGCTCGATCCCTGGGCCTTCAGCGCCGGCGGCGTCATCCGCTTCTGATCCGCTGCCACCGGGCCCTTCACCCATCCTTATTGGCCATTCCGCAAATCATCTTGCATCTGCGCCCAGCTATTTTAAGCTTAAAGCGACTGGGGACGTGGAGCGGATTGTCACCTGTTTGAAGCGCGAGACGCTTTACAATCCGCTCGACGCGTTCAAGGCAGGGATGTCGGCAACGGCTTCGGAGGTGCAGAAGTGGTGATCGCGCGCGCTCGGCTTGCGGAGTATCGAGCATGAAGACCCTACTCCCGCCAGGCTGGATGCGCCCGAAAGGCTATGCGAACGGCATCTCCGCGAGCGGCCGCATGGTCTTCACCGCCGGCCTGGTCGGTTGGGACGAGCATGGCCACTTCGTCTCCGAGGACATGGCAGGCCAATTCCGCCAAGTGCTTCTGAACACGCTCGCTGTGCTTGCAGAAGATGGCGCGGGGCCCGAACATGTCGTCCGCATGACCTGGTACGTCACCGACCGTGATGAATATGTCGGACGGCTGGCCGAGATCGGCGCGTCCTATCGCGAGCTGATGGGCAAGAACTATCCCGCCATGGCAGTCGTCGAGGTGAACCGGCTGGTCGAGCCGCTCGCGCGGATCGAGATCGAGACGATCGCGGTGGTGCCGGAGCGGTGAGCGGGCCGGTCGACACGTTCGTGCGTGATCGCCTGCCTCCCCTCGACCAGCAACCCAATTTCCTGTTCGAGCTTCCCGAGCTTCAATATCCCGAGCGGCTCAACGTGGCGGTAGAGCTGATCGACCGCGCCGTCGCCGACGGCGACGGCGAGTGCCCTGCCGTGATCAACGCGCAGGGCCGCTGGACCTATGCGGACCTCAAGGACCTCTCGGATCGCATCGCCCGCCTGCTGGTCGAGCAGGAGGGGCTGGTTCCCGGCAACCGCGTCTTCCTGCGCGGCCCCAATAGCGCGATGCTGTTCGCGGCTTGGGCAGGCATTTTGAAGGCCGGCGGCAGCGTCGTCGCCACTATGCCGATCCTCCGCCCCGGCGAGATCGCCACTATCCTGAAGCGCGCCGAGATCAGCCACGCGATTGTCGACAGCCGCTTCATCGGCGACTTCCGCCAAGGGGCGGAGGAGGCCGGAACTGTCCGCTCGCTGCTGCGCTACGACGGCGACCATGGCCGCGGCGAGCTCGAGACGCGCCTCCGGTCCGTGGCGCCCGGCTTCGCGCCGGTGGACACGTATCGCGACGACGTGGCCCTGATCGCCTTCACTTCCGGCACCACCGGCAAGCCCAAGGGCTGCGTTCACTATCATCGCGACGTGCTCGCCTCCGCCGACAGTTTCGCGCGATACGTGTTGAAGCCAAAGCGGGGTCAGCGCTGGGCCTGCTCGGCGCCGATCGCCTTCACCTTCGGTCTCGGCATGCTGCTCGTCTTCCCCTTCCGCTTCCGCGGCGCTGCGGTAACGATCGAGCAGCCGAGCCCCGCGGCGCTTTTGGAGGCGGTGGATGCTCACCAAGTCAACGTCCTTGCCACTGCCCCGACTGCATACAAGGCGATGCTGGCGCAGATGGAGGGACGCAACATTGCCAGCCTAGAGACCTGCGTCTCCGCCGGAGAGTATCTGCCGGCGTCGACCTGGCACGCCTGGCACGAGCGCGCCGGCCTCGGGATCGTCGACGGCATCGGCGCGACCGAGATGATGCACATCTTCATCTCGGCGAGCGGCGAGGACATTCGCCCCGGCTCTACCGGCAGGGCGGTGCCCGGCTATCGCGCCTGCGTGCTGGACGAGGACGGCACCCCGCTTCCGCACGGCACGGGTCGCCTCGCGGTCAAAGGCCCGACCGGCTGCCGCTATTTCGACGACGAGCGGCAGACCCATTACGTGCAGAATGGCTGGAACGTCACCGGCGACACCTATCGCGCGGATGAAGAAGGCTACTTCTGGTACCTCGCCCGCTCCGACGACATGATCATCTCGTCCGGTTACAATATCGCGGCGCCGGAGGTGGAGAACGCCCTCCTCTCTCACCCGGCAGTCCAGGAATGCGCCGTGATCGGTGCCCCCTGTGAAGAACGGGGACAGCGGGTGAAGGCCTTCATCGTCTGCGCGCCCGGCCATGAAGCCGGAGAGCCGCTCGCCGAGACGCTGAAGCAGCATGTGAAGGCGACGATCGCCCCCTACAAATATCCGCGCGACATCGAGTTCGTCGAAGCGCTCCCAAAGACCGCCACCGGCAAGCTCCAGCGCTTCGCGCTGAGGAAGCAGGATTAGGCGGCCTGCTGCTCCAGCGCCTCGCTTGCCTCCAGCCACTGGCTTTCGGCGAGTTCGAGCTTGCGCTCCACCTCGGCACGCCGCTTCATCAGGTCGGTCATGGTGAGGTTGGCCAGCCCCGCCTCGGCACCGGCGGGATCGAACATGGCGCGATCGATCGCGCTTCGCTGCGCCGTCAGCTTCGCGATTTCCGCCTCGGCCGTCTTCGCCCGCTGTCGGAGTGCCTGGCCCTGCTCGCGGGCCGCCGCGGCCAGCCGCCGTTCGTCCTTTCGGCTCGTCTTGGCCTGCGACTTTGCGGAGCCCGCGTCACGCGCGAGCACCAGCGCCGTGTAATCGTCGAGGCTGCCGTCGAAATCGCGTGCCGTGCCGCCGTCGACCAGCACCAGCCGGTCGGCAATCAGCTCCAGCATGTGCCGGTCGTGCGACACCACCACGACCGCGCCCGAATAATCGTTGAGCGCCTGCACCAGCGCCTCGCGGGCGTCCACGTCGAGGTGGTTCGTCGGCTCGTCGAGGATCAGCATGTGCGGCGCATCGCGAGTGATCAGCGCCAGCGCCAGCCGCGCCCGCTCGCCGCCTGAGAGCTTGCGCACCTCGGTCAGCGCCTTGTCGCCGGAAAAGCCGAACCGGCCGAGCTGCGAGCGCACTGCCGCGGGGGTGGCGCCCTTCATCAGTCGCGCCATGTGCTGGAAAGGCGTGTCGGCGCCGTCCAGCTCCTCGACCTGATATTGGGTGAAATAGCCCACCTTGAGCTTCTGGCTGCGCGTGACGCCACCCTCCATCGCCGGCAGCTGCGCGGCGAGCAGGCGGGCAAGCGTCGTCTTGCCGTTGCCGTTGCGGCCGAGGAGCGCGATCCGCTCGTCCGGATCTAGCCTGAGGTTCAGGCGGCTGAGGACGGGCGTTTCGCCATAGCCGACCGCGGCCATGTCGAGCGTGACCGACGGCGGCCGCAGCTCCTGCGGGTTCGGGAAGCCGAAGGAAAGCGAGGGATCGTCCGCCAGCTCCGCGATCGGCTGCATCTTCGCCAGCGCCTTGACCCGGCTCTGCGCCTGCTTGGCGGTCGACGCGCGGGCGCTGTTGCGGGCGATGAAGTCCTTCAGCTTCTCGCGCTGCGCTTCCTGGTTCGCCCGCGCCGCGGCGAGATGGGCCTGCCGCTCCGCCCGCTGCCGCTCGAACGCATCGTAGCCGCCCGGATAGAGCGTCAGCTTGCCACGATCGAGGTGGAGGATGTGGTCGACGACATTGTTGAGGAAATCGCGCTCGTGGCTGACGACCACGATCGTGGCCCGGTAGCTCTGCAGGAAATCCTCGAGCCACAGGACGGCCTCGAGATCGAGATGGTTGGACGGCTCGTCGAGCAGCAGCAGGTCGGGTGCAGAGAAGAGCAAGGCGGCGAGCGCCACCCGCATCCGCCAGCCGCCCGAGAAGCTGTCCAGCGGGCGCTGCTGCATCTCTTCGTCGAACCCGAGCCCGACCAGGATCCGCGCCGCGCGCGACGGCGCAGCATGCGCGTCGATCGCATTCAGCCGCTCGTGGATCTCGCCCAGCCGGTGCGGGTCGGAGCTATGCTCCGCTTCGTCGAGCAGCCGCGCCCGTTCGGTGTCCGCGGCCAGCACAGTCTCGAAGGGCGTCCCCGAACCGGCCGGCGCTTCCTGCGCGATATAGCCGAGTCTCGATCCGCGCGGCATTTCGGCTGCGCCTTCGTCGGGGTCGAGCAGCCCGGCGATGACCCGCACGAGTGTCGACTTTCCGGCACCGTTGCGGCCGACGAGGCCGACGCGGCTCCGCGGCGGCAATGCCGCGCTGGCGCCGTCGAGTATCGATCGCCCGCCAAGGCGAACCGTGATTCCATTGAGGGAAAGCATGGCGGCGCCCCTAACATGGCTCCGCCCAGTCCCCAAGCGGCGTCAAAAAATCGACGCGGGCGAGGGAGCGTTAGCGATTTGGAAACCACCGAAGTGTCAGTGATCACTCAAGATGAGTGGGGGAAACATTTTGTCCGAGGGACTGATCGTAGGCGAAAGCCCGGCCATGGCGGAGGTGCGTTACCTGATCCGCGCCGTGGCGCCGACTTCGGCGTCAGTGCTGGTCACCGGCCCCTCGGGCAGCGGCAAGGAAGTGGTCGCTCGCGCGATCCACGCCGCCAGCGACCGTTCGTCCGCCGCTTATGTCGCCGTCAATTGCGGCGCCATCCCGCGCGACCTGCTCGAATCCGAGCTGTTCGGCCATGAGAAGGGCTCCTTCACCGGTGCCGTCTCACAGCGGCGCGGCCGCTTTGAGGACGCCCATAACGGCTCGCTCTTCCTCGACGAGATCGGCGACATGCCGCACGACATGCAGGTGAAGCTGCTCCGCGTGCTCGAGGAACGCGCCGTGCAACGCGTCGGCGGCCGCGGCGAGATCGCCGTCGACACCCGGATCATTTCCGCGACGCACCGCAATCTCGACGAGGCGATCGAGCAGCAGCGCTTCCGCGAGGACCTGTTCTACCGCCTTTCGGTCTTCCCGATCGACCTGCCCTCACTCGGCGAACGCCGCGAGGACGTGCCCCTGCTCGTCAGGCACTTTCTCAAGGACGACAAGAGCGGCCTCGCCTTCACCCAGGGCGCGATGGACCGGCTGGTCGCCCACCCCTGGCCCGGCAACATCCGCGAGCTTCGCAACGTCATCGACCGCGCCACGATCCTGTTCGCCGGGCAAACGGTGACCGCCGAGCAGGTCGAGATCATCCTCCATCGCCGCGCTCGCCCGAGCAACGCGGAACGCCTCGCGCTGTGGGAAGCCACTGAGCAAAGCGCTCCCGCGCCTGTCGAAGCGCCAGCTCCGGCCGCTCCTGCGGCAGCTGACGATGCCCCCCTCGGCGAAGGCCCGGTCGACCTGCGCAAGATGATGGCGGACCTCGAATATCGCTACATCACCGAAGCGCTGAAGGCCTCCGAAGGCACGGTCGCCGACGCGGCGCGCCTGCTGTCGCTGCAGCGGACCACCCTCATCGAAAAGATGCGCAAGCACGGTCTCGCCAAGGCGGCCTAGCCACCTCTCGTCATCCCGGCGAAGGCCGGGATCTCAGCGAGAAGTTGCTCCTGCGTCTTCGCGTCTGAGGCCCCGGCCTCCGACGGGGTGACGTATTCGGCTCAGCCGATCGCCTGCCACGCGGAGGCGATTTCTCCCACCATCGTGCGTGCACGCAGCACCTGGTCCGGATCGTTGTCGCGCGCACCGGCGATGACGAGGCGGCGCCCTTCGGCATAGATACTTGCCAGGGACTCGGCGATCTCGCCGCCCTTGTCGAAATCGAGGCTCGATTCGAGGCCGTTGAGCATGTTGAGCGCCCGTGCCTGCGCGGCGCCGCGCTGCGAAAAATCGCGCCGGGCGCAGGCCGCGGCCATCGCCTCGAGCGCTTTCATCAGCTCGTCGAGCAGGATCGACACCAGGCCGTGCGGCGACGCGCCTTCGACCCGGCTGGCGAGATCGACATTCTGATAACGTGCCCGGACGGCGCCGAAGCGGGAATATGCGTTCATCATCTACTCTCCGGGATCAGTCGTCGCCGCCGTTCCAGGCCTTGATCTGCTGGTCGAGATAGGACTGGGTCGCCTTGAAGGCGGAGACCTGCCGTTCCATCGTCGTGAACTGCTCGAGCAGCCGATCGTAATAGGCCTTGGAGCGCGTCTCTAGCTTGAGGCGGTCGTCGGCAATGTCTTTGGCTTCCTCGCTGAGCCGCTCCTCGCTCTTGGCGATGGGGCCGGAGCGGGCACGGAGCGCATCGCGGATCGCCTGCAGCGCGCCGCCGAGACCGGGATCGATCGTGACGGTGACGCTGGCAGCCGCGCCCTTGATCTCGACCGCGAGACCCGCCGCATTGGAGCTGGGCGGGGCGATCAGGAAGGCGCCGGAGCCAAGCGCCGCGATGCCGTCGATGAGTCCGGAGGCGGCGACGCCGCCGGCTTCAGGGACAATGTTGGTGAAGGTGTAGGTGCCCGGCTTCACCCGCCCCATCGGGCTGGTGATCACGAGCGCGGGATCGCTGCTATACTGGGTCGGGTTGAACAAGGCCTCCACGCCCTGCGGGTCGTTCTGAAGCGCCTGCTGCAGCTGCGAGGCGTTGAGGCTCAGCGATCCGTCGCGATTGGTGCGGACGCCGACCTCGGCCAGCGTCTTGATGCTGCCGCGCGAGTTCAGCACCGTCGAGGTGAGCTGGCCAAGCTGGCGGCGCATGTCACGGATGCTGAGGTCGCCGCGCAGTGGACCGCCCTCCCCGTTCACGCCCGGCGCGGTCGCGTTGGCGAGCAGGCTGTTGAGCTCGTTATAGGCAGCAACGAAGTCACCGACCGCCTGCTCGATCGCGGCAGTCGGGCGGCTGATGCCGAGGTTGACGATCGATCCGGGCGCCGCACGCTTGAGGTCGAACTGGACGCCGTCCACCAGGTCGTTGAAGCTGTTCGAGTTGCGGCGGATCTCGACGCCGTCGAGCTTGACGATCGCGTCCTGCGCCGCCTGCGCCTCGGTCATGCCGCCGGTCACCGAGGGGCCGTATGCGAATCGCTCCAGACCGCTGGTCGTGCCGCCGGCGACGCTGAGGGTGAAGGCGTTGGCAGTGCCGGTCGCGCCCTTCAGAACCAGCTTGGCGGTGCCCTGGTCGGTGACGATGCTGGCGGTGACGCCGGCGTTCTTGCCGTTGATGGCGGCGACGAGGCCTTCGAGGCTGTTGTTGGTCGAATCGATCGTGATCACGACGCTGCCGCTGCCGGTGGTCAGCGTCAGATCGCCTTCCCCCACGGCGGCGGTCGACGAGGCCAGGCCGACCGACGAGACCGTCTGGGCCTTGGCGAGCTGCATCACTTCCATCTGCGCCGAGAGCGCGCCGATCTGCTTGCCCGTAACCGTGCTGGCCGAAAGGATGCTGGTGTCCGAAACGCTCGGCTGAGTGAAGAGTGAGCCGCCCGAGATCAGGGCGGACAGCGCGGAGGCGAAGCTGTCGATCGCGCCGGACGCTTCGGCCAGCGCCGAGATCTTCGCCGCATTGGCTTCCTCGCGGCGCGTCAGCAGCGCTTCCTTGGGCGCCTTCTCCGCTTCGGCGAGGCCATTGACTAGGCTCGTAATGTCGAGCCCTGAGCCGATGCCGAGGCTGTATCCGATCGAGCTGACCATGCGAGTCCCTTCCGTCCTTTAGAACGGCCGGTAGCAGCGAAACTTTAAGGTCCGGTGAGCCTGCTAGGGGCGGCGGATGAGATTGCGGATCACCTGCCGGTCGATCGGCCCGTGCGCGTTGCGGAAACGCTTGCGATCCTCGAGCATCCGCTCGGCCGCGGCCTTGAGAAGCTCCGCCTCGATGAGGGCGACTGCCTCCTCCTTGCTCAGCGGGGCGTCATCCTTGTTGCCGTCCGAATTCATCGCCTTCCCCGCGCACAGCTCTGGGTGAAGAACGGCAGCGATCGGCGAGACTTAAGCCTGTGGGCGTCCTGTCTCGTCGAAGCGTGCGGCAGGCGGCACGACAATGTCGGGCTGCGCGGCGTCGGCACCGGCTTCGGCATTCAGCTTGAACACGAAGGCAAGCACCGTCGCCACGGCGAGGTAGAGGTCCTCGCGGATGATGTGGCCGGTGCGGGTCGTGAAGTAGATGGCGCGGGCGAGCTGCGGATAGCTCAGCACCGGCACGGTGCCCTCCTCCGCCAGCTCGCGGATCGCCTGGGCGGTCGCGCCGCGGCCGCGGGCGACGACGATCGGCGCCATGTCCTCCCCGAGCTTGTAGCGCAGGGCGACCGCGAAATGGGTCGGATTGGTGAGCACCACGGTCGCTTCCGACACAGCCGAGCGGGCGGAGTTGCGCAGCACCTCGTGCTGGCGGCGGCGCACGGCGGCCTTGAGCTCGGGCGAGCCTTCGGTCTGCTTATGCTCGTCCTTCACCTCCTGCTTGCTCATCCGGAGGCGCCCGGCGCGCTGGAGGATCTGGGCGGGAACGTCGATCAAGGCGATGATCGCCAGTGCGAAGGCCATGACCAGCACCGCGATGTTGAATGTGTTGCCGACCTGTCCCAGTGCCGCCTTCACATCCTGGGAACCGAGGCCGAACAGGCCGCGCGTCTGGTCGAGCAGCAGCCACACACCGATGCCGCCGAGCAGCAGCACCTTGGCGATCGACTTGCCGAGCTCGATCAGTCCCTGCATGCCGAAAATGCGCTTCAGGCCGGAGAGCGGATTCATCTTGCCCGGATTGAACTTCAGCGCCTTCGAGCGGAAGCCGAGCGAGCCCAGCAAGGCCGGACCCCCGATCGCCGCCATCAGGGTGACTCCGAACAAGGCGAAGACCGGCAGCAGGATCATGCCGATCAGCCGCATCGCGACGCTGGCGGGATCGAAGTTGCGGATTGAATCGTGGTCGAACGACAGGCCCTCGACCAGCATGTCGGACATCGATCCGACCAGCATCGGCCCGGCGAGCGCCAGCCAGGCCGCGCCGGCGACGACCACCAGGGCCGTCCCGAGCTCCTTGGATTGGAGGACGTCACCCTTCTCCGAGGCTTCGCGCCGCCTCTTCTCGGTTGGCGCCTCTGTTTTTTGGTCCTTTTCGGGTGCTTCCGACATGGCCCTATCCAAGCGCCAGCCGGCGGGATTCCTCCAGCCCCTGCTGGATCACCGCGATGATGCCGTCGCCCATGATCGGCGCGGCCATGGCAAGGAGTACGATGCCCGCGAGCAGCGCAGCGGGCAGACCCACCGAAAAGAGGTTGAGCTGCGGCGCCGAACGGGCGAGCATGCCCATGACGAGCTGAACCAAGATGATTGCGAAGCCGACCGGCAGCGCGATCGACAGCCCGGCCGCGAACAGCACGCCGCCGAAGAATACGAGGCCGCGGATGCTGTCGGCGCTCATCCAGGCGTCGCCGGGAGGCAGAGCGCGATAGCTCTCGACGATCGTCGCCGCGAGCGCGAGATGGCCGCCGATGGCGAGGAACAGGAAGGTGGCCACGATCATCAGGAACTGGCTGAGCATGGGGTTCTGCTGGCCGCTCGCCGGATCGACCATGCCGGCGAAGCCGAGGCCCATCGCGTTGCTGATCGTCTCGCCCGCGAGCATCGCGGCCGAGAAGCCGATCTGGACGGCGAAACCGATGGCGAGCCCCGCCATCACCTCGCCCGCCACGAGCATGAAGCCTTCGATCGAGGCGAGGCCGTCAACCGGAAGCTGGAAGTTCGTCGCGGCGAGCGCAGGGATGCCGACGGCAAGCGCGATGATCAGGCGCAGCTGGACCGGCACGAAGGCGGCGCCGAACACGGGCGCAGCAAGAAAGGCCGCGCCCGGGCGGATCATCGCGACCATCCACAGCCAGAGCTGGGCCTCGACGCCGGCAAAGGCCGGAGGAATCATCGCGTGAGCTCGGGTATCCGGGCGAAGATCTCGATAGTAAAATCGACCATCAGCATGACGATGGCGGTGCCGAACAAAGCGAGGCAGACGCCCACCACGATCAGCTTGGGCACGAAGCTCAACGTCGCCTCGTTGATCGAGGTCGCCGCCTGCACCATGCCGAGCAGGATGCCGGTGACCAGCGCCGGGATCAGGATCGGCGCCGATGCGAGCGCCAGGATCCACAAGGCCTGCTGGGCGATCCCGATGAAATAGTCGGTGCCGTCCATTTCGCTATGTCCCGAACGAGGCTGCGAGGGAGCCCATCGTCAGCGCCCAGCCGTCCACCAGGACGAACAGCAGCAGCTTGAAGGGCATCGAGACGATGCTTGGACTGAGCATCATCATGCCGAGCGCCATCAGTGCGGAGGCAACGACCAGGTCGATGATCAGGAACGGCAGGAAGATCAGGAAGCCGATCTGGAATGCGGTCTTGAGCTCGCTGGTGACGAAGGCCGGCAGCAGGATCGAGAAAGGCACGTCGGCAGGCCGCGCGAACGGTTCGGCTTGGGCGAGATCGGCGAACAGCTTGAGATCGGTCTCGCGCGTCTGCTTGATCATGAAGCCGTGCAGCACCGTCCCCGAGCGGCTGATCCCTTCCTCGATGCTGATCTGGCCGTCGCCATAAGGCGTGTAGGCGATCTGGTTCACCTGATCGATCACAGGCCGCATCACAAACAGCGACAGGAACAGGGCGAGGCCGACGAGCACCTGGTTGGGCGGCGTCTGCTGGAGGCCCAGCGCCTGGCGCAGAATGGACAGGACGATGATGATGCGCGTGAAGCTGGTCATCATCAGGAGCAGCGACGGCAGCACCGTCAGCAGGCTCATCAGCAGCAGGATCTGCAGGGAAAGCGAGAGCGGACGCCCGTCGCCGGCGATGGTGCTCACGGCACGGTCGAGCGCGCCGGGCTGGCCACCCGCGGTCGGCGCCTGCGCGGCCGCCTGGGCGAAGGCCGGATCGACGATGACGAAGGTGAGCAACGCTCCAACGAACAGGAGCAGGATACGGTGTGCGCCGAGGCTAGGCATTGGGCACCGTGAAGCGCTCGATCGGGCTTTCCGTCAGCAGCTGGACGGTGCCGCGCGAGACGGCGAGGAGCAGGCGCTTGTCGCCGAACTCGACGACGGCGAGGCGGCCGGTGGTGCCGAGCGGAACGCCGTCCACCACGTTCACCAGCCGCTCGCGCTGGCCGAGCGCCATGCCCGGCTGCACCTTGCGCCATAGCCACAGGGCGCCGAAGGCCATGCCGCCGACGATGGGAACCATCAGCAGCAGCTTCAGGATATAGGCCGTCATCATTGGCGGCGATCGACCCCGGCAAGGCGCGCATCGGTCGCGACCACGTCGACGACGCGGATGCCGAAGCGGCCGTTGATCGTCACCACCTCGCCCTTGGCGACGAGGGTGCCGTTGACCATGATGTCGAGCAGCTCGTGCGCCTGTCGATCCAGTTCGACGACGCTGCCTTCAGCCAGGTCCATCAGGGCCGCCAGCTTCATCGCTGTGCTGCCCACTTCGACGGACACACGCAGCGGGATCTCCGCCAGCATCCGGTAATTGCGCGGCGACAGCTCCACGGCTGCCGACACGTCGATCGCTTGCGCTTCGCTCACGACAAAGCCCTCCCCATTTCAACTTTTTCAATCCTGAGCGCGGCGCGGCCGTCTTGTTCACCGATCTTGCCGAGGCCGATCTGGCGGCCGGCGACCAGCAGAGGGACGAGCGGCGGCAGATTGACCGGAATAACGTCACCCGGCTGCAGCGCGAGCAGCTCCTTAACCGACAAGGTCGGCCGGGCAAGCACGCTGCGCGCCTGGATGCGGACCTCGCCGAGCGCGGTCGCAATACGCTCCCGCCACTCGCTGCCGCTCATGCCGATATCGTCATGCACCTTGACCGAGAGCTGCCCCTCGATCGACCGAAGCGCGGCGACCGGATAAAGGATGTCGATCATCGACCCCTTGCCCTGGCCGATCGACACATGGAAGCGCGCCACCGCCACCGGCTCTTCGCCGGCGATGAGCGAGGCATAGGCCGTGCTCGTCTCGCGGGACATCAGCTGGGACTTCACGGGCATCACTTCGGACCACACCTCGGTCAGCGTTTCCATCAATGCTTCCGACAACCGCGTCAGGAGCCGCTCCTCGGTAGGCGTGAATTCCTTAACAACCCGTTCACCATGAACGCCAAGACCACCGTAATAAGCGTCGACCAGCCGGCGGACGAGCTCGGGGGCGACCGCGACCAGCACTTGGCCCTTCAGGGGCCGGAAGCGGTACATGCTGATGCTGATGAATTCCGGCTGCTCATCGCGCCAGGTGTCGAACTGGCGCACGATCACCGGATCAGCCGTGACGGTCGGCTTGATGCGTGAGATCGGCTCGATCTGCTGGCGGAGCCTGCGCGCCGACTTCTCGCTCATCCGGTCGAGCGCCGGCACCGCTGCGAGCGGACGCGCCTGCTCGGTGCAGAAGGCGAAAGGCTTGGCGGTCGCCGCCTCGCCCGCCTCATGCTCGCTGATGCCGTCGATCAGCGCTTCCATCTCATCGTCGGAAAGGCCGGGGTTTTTCTTGCTCATTGGATGACGAGGCTCGTGAAGTAGACGTCGTCGATGCCGCCGAAGCCTTCCTTCTTCTTGAGCACGTCGTTGACGGCCTTGCGGAGCGCCGTCTTCATCGCCTCCTTGCCCTGCGACGATCGAATGATGACCGGGTCCTGCTCGGAGATGGTCATCAGCACAGCAGAGCGGACCGCCATCTCGTGCAGCTTCACCGCATCGAGGACGCGCTGGTCGTAATAAGTGGAGACGCCGAGGCCGAGCTGCACGAAGCCGCTGCCGTCACGCAGATTGGCCGTGAACTGGTCCTCGATCGGATAATAGGTGGCCATGAACTTGGCCGGATCCGGACGCTTGTCGCCGGTCGGGTGATAATAGCGCGCCGCCTCGGAATCGGACACCCCTTCGCGAGGGACGAGGAGCGGCGTCTCGGGCTTGGGCGGGCCGGCATGGCCGCCGCCGATCAGACCCGCATAAAGCGCGGCCCCGGCGCCGCCGCCGCCCGCCAGCAGCAGGACCACGGTCAGGACCAGGATCTTCTTGCCCTTGCCGCCCTTCTTCTTCGGTGTCGGATTTTCGGCGTCGCTCATCTCATTTCCGTTCAGGCATAGCGTTCAGACTTGCTCGGCGTCGGTTTTCCGTCGCTCTCCTCCTGATCTGGCAAGAAGCGTGCCGTTCTGATCGGCGCCTCTTCGAACGCGGCGTTCTGGCGACGCGGATCGCCCGACGGATTCTGTCCGCCAAGGTCGACATGCGTCTCCGAGATGCGCACGCCATTGGCCTTGGCCTCCGCGACGAGCCGGGTCTGGGCGTCGGCGATGATCGTCCGTGCGGCATCGGTGTCGGCGGTCAGCCGCACCGCCGAGCCGTTGGCCTGCGGCGTGATCTCGACGCGCAAGGTGCCGAGATTCTCCGGGTTCAGCCTGAAGCGGAGCGTGCCCCCCTCCCCTGCCGTCCGGGCGATGTCGCGGGCGAGGCCATCCAGCCATTCGCCCTCGGCCGACATGTCGAGCTGGCGCTCGATCGCGAATTCGGAGGCGTCGAAGGCAGGCTCGACAGGAACCGCGTCGGGCAGCGGTTCCAGCATCCGCGCGGCTTCGAGGGACGGGTTGTTCGTCGAAATCGCGGAAGCAATGGCTGCCTGAAGCAAGCTGCGCGGTTCGGCAGCTCGCGGCACGGCCGGTTCGTCGTTGCGCGAAATCGGCTCCGCCGCGGGAGTGCTGGCGTTGGCCGTCGTGACTGGCTTGGTCACCGCCTTCAGCAGGTCGGCAATCTGCGTCGCGGCGACTGTCCTGGGCGCGGCCTCTTCGGCTTCGGTTTCCGCGATGGCCTCAGCCAGGTCTGGGATCTTCGGCTCGGCGTTGCTCTTCATCGGCACGACCTGCGGACTCGCCGGAGGAGTCGCAGCGCCGGGCTCTGGCGGCTTGGCCGAGACCACCTGCGGCTGGGCGGCAACCGAGGGCGGGGTCGCGATCGCCACCGCTCCGGGCAGATCCTCGCCGAGCGTCGGGACGAGCAGGTCGCATTCGCCCATCGGCTGGTCGTCGGCGACATCCGGCTCGACCTGCTCGCGCGCCTTGCCCTGCTGGCGCACGGTGAGCGCGAGGAGCTGGAGCACGCTCGCGGCCGCGTTCGCGTCGGAAGGCGAAGGCTCCGCCTGCTCTTCCGCAGAGTTTCCTTCGACCGCTTCGGTCGCAGTCGCCAAGGCCATGCCGGCGATGATCTCGCCGAACATATCCGCGCCCGCGCCGCATTCGCCCTGGGCTCCCGCCACCTTCTCGCCCGTTGCCGGAATGGCAGGCACGGCTGATCCGATCGTCATCACATCTCTTCCCCTTGGGTCTTGTTGCGCGGCCGCGGGCGGAACAGGGCGGCGCTACGTTTGTCCTGACGGCGCGCCGCGGCCGATGCCGCGCGCGATTCGAGCTGTTCCGCGCTTTCCTGGTCGCGGCGCGCGCCGATCCGTGCCTGCTCGCGCAGGTCCATCGCCTTCTTCGCCCCGACGATCGTCTTGGCGAGACCTTCTCGGGCGGCTTCGAGCCGCATCGCGAGCTCGGCCCTTCCGGCAAGATCGGCCCCGATGCAGGGGCCGGCGGCGCCGGCGAGCGCAAGGCGCATCTGCTTCAGCCGTTCCTCATTATGCTCGAGCGCCTGGACATGGTCCTGCGCCCGCGTCACGGCGAGCGCCGCGAGGCCGTGCTGGATGCGCCGCACCCGCGCGATCCGCGCCCTTTGCTTGACGTTGCTCATGCGCCGAACGCCTCGACGAGACCGGCGACGGACTCTTCGAAGCCGACGCGCTCGCTGGCGCCTTGCTTGAGGAAGGCGAGGAGCTCCGGCCGGCGGGCAATGGCCTCGTCGATTACCGGATCGGTGCCGGGCGAATAGGCGCCCATCAGGATGAGGTCGCGATTTTCCTCGAAGGCCGACCAGAGACGCCTCAGGCCCAGCGCGCCGGCGGCATGTTCCGGCGTCACGATGTCGGCCATGACGCGGCTCAGCGACCGCCCAACGTCGATCGCGGGATAGACGCCCTGCTCCGCGATCGAACGCGACAGCAGGATATGGCCGTCAACGATCGCGCGCGCAGCATCGACGATCGGATCGTCCGTGTCGTCGCCGTCGGCGAGCACCGTGTAGAGCGCGGTGATCGAACCGCCGGTGCGGCTGTCCGCACCCGCCCGCTCGACGATGCGCGGGATCAGGCCGAGCGCGGAAGGCGGATATCCCTTCACCGTCGGCGGCTCGCCGAGGGAGAGGCCGATCTCGCGCTGCGCATGGGCGACGCGCGTCAAACTGTCGAGCAGCAGCAGGACCTTGAGGCCCCGTGCCCTGAAATATTCCGCAATCGCAGTGGCGCGCATCGCCGCGCGGAGGCGCAGCAAAGGCGCGTGGTCCGCGGGCACGGCCACGACAACGGATTTCGCCCGCACCGGTCCGGAAAGCTTGGTGGCGAGGAAGTCGCTGACCTCGCGGCTGCGCTCTCCGATCAGGCCCACCACGACCACGTCGGCATCGGCGCCGGCGATCATCTGGCCCATCAGCACCGACTTGCCGACGCCGGAGCCGGCGACGATCGCGATGCGCTGGCCGACGCCCGCGGTCAGCAAGGCGTTGACGGCGCGCACGCCGATGTCGAACGGCTCCGTCACGCGCGCGCGGTCGAGCGGGTTGCCCGGCCGGCCGGCGAGCGGCCAGCGCTCAACTGTGGGAATGCTGCCGAGTCCGTCGAGCGGCGCCCCCATCGCGTCGATGACGCGGCCGAGCAGGGCCATGCCGACGTCGGCGCTGCCGCCGGCGGCATCCGGCTCCACTCGCGCGCCGTTGGCGTGCGCGGCATCGCCGTCCAGCGCCATCAGCAAGGTGCGCTGGCCGCGAAAGCCGACCACCTCCGCGCGTGCGGCGCGGCCGTCGGCGGTGATGACCCGCGCGCCCGACCCGACCGGGCGGTCGAAGCCCGTCGCCTCCAGCATCAGGCCGTCGTACGCAGCAAGGCGGCCGATCTTGCGCGGCCGATCCTCGCTTGCGTGAACCGTGCCGAGCATCGCTTGAGCGTCTCCGGCGAGGCTCATTGCGGCGCCCCCATGCGGTCGAGCTCGGCACGCAGCCGTTCCAGCCGCACCGCGGGACCGTCCTCGATCCAGCCTTGGGCAGTCTCCAGCACGAGATTGCCCCGCGGGATCGTATCGTCGCCGACGATCGGCACGCGAAGCCGCTTGGGATCCACCAGCGGCACATCTTCGGGATGCAGGCGCAGCCGCGCCGGACCCGTCTCCGCGCCAACGAGTGCGGCAGCCGCCTGGCAGCGCGTGCTCAGCAATTCGGCATCGATCTCCACCGTCCCGCAGATCTGGCGAACGAGCCGATCCACCGTCTCGGCAAGCAGCAGCGCCAGCGCATTGGTCGGCTCCGGCTGGAGCACCTCCAGCGCGTCCATCAGGTCGGCCATCGCGGCGCGGTCGGCAGCGAGCTCCAGCTCGGAGGTGCGGCGCCCTTCTTCAAAGCCTTGGGCATAAGCCTCGGCCTTGTCGCCCTCGGGATCATATTCCGGCTTGGGCTTGGGCGCGCGGCGCTCATTGTCGCCCCAGGGCGTGAAAGCGGCGGCGCGGCGGTCGATTGCGAAACTTCCGACCCGTGCCACCTCTTCCGCACGATCGTGCGGCCAGAGATTAGACATAATCGTCGCCCCGGCCCTTCAGCATGATCGTGCCGGCGTCGGCCAGGCGGCGAGCGATGGCGATGACTTCCTTCTGCGCCTCGAGCACCTCGGCAAGGCGCATCGGGCCCCTCTCCTCGATCTCGTCGCGGATCGAGTCCGCGGCCCGGCTCGACATGCAGCCGAGCATCTTCTCGCGCACCTTCTCCTCCGCGCCCTTGAGCGCGACGACCAGCACGTCGTTTTCGATGTTGCGCAGAAGGGTGCCGAGATTCTTCTCGTCGAGGTCGTAGAGATTGTCGAAGACGAACATCTCGTCCTCGATCGCCGAAGCGAGCTTCTTGTCGACCTTGGACAGCATGCGGATGATCCGCTGATCGGTGCCCGGCCGGGTGTTGTTCATGATCTTCGCGGCTTCCTGCGGGCCGCCCCGTGCGGTGGCCGGACGCGACGAGGTGCGGGTCACTTCGCGAACCAGCACATGCTCCAGTTCCTCCAGCGCCTCGGCCGTGACCGATTCCAACGTCGCGACGCGATACATCACGTCCGCCTGCAGGTCGGGCGCGAGCATCTGCAGTACGTCGGCCGCGGCCGGCGGCTCGAGGTGGGCAAGGACCAGGGCCGCGATCTGCGGATGCTCGTTCTCGACGAGGGCCGCGATGGTCGGTGCGTCCATCCAGCGCAGCGCGTCGAGCGCGCGGCTGTCGGTCGGCGGGGTGATGCGGGCGAGCATGCTCTCGGCGCGGTCGGTGCCGAGGGCCTGCTCCATGACGGTGCGAATGCGGGGTGCAGCGCCGAAGCCGATCGTGGTCCTCTGCTTCGCCCGGCTCATGAACAGATCGAGCACCCGCTCGACCTGGTCTTCGCTGACGTCGGCGACGTCGAACATGGCTGCACCGAGATGCTGAACCTCGCTCGGGTCGAGCCGCTTCAGCACGTCGGCGGCCTCGTCATCGCCGAGCAGCATCAGCAGGATGGCCGCCGCCTCGCTGCCGCTCGGCCCCGACGGCGCCGGAGCCGGCGCGACTACGGGTGCTTCAACTGCAGCTTCGGCCTCAGCCATTCTTGTCTCCATTGTTGCCGTCGGACTTGATCAGGTCGCGCACGACGAGTGCGGCACGGGCCGGATCCTGGCGGACGAAATTGCGAATAAGGGCGGCGCGGGTCTCGTAGCTGTTCGCCGTCTCGATCATCTCGAGCGTGATGCGCGTGTCAGGGCTGGTCCGCGCCTCATGAGCGATGGCAGCCGCGATTTCGCCGGGCACGCCGGCCTTGACTGCCGGGTTGGCGACGCGCTTGCCGAAGCCTCCGCCAAGCTTCTTCATCAGCGGCCGGCCGAAGCCGAACACGACCAAGGCGGCAATCAACAAGGCAGTGAGATTGCGGACGACGAGCATCACCCAGCCCGCTTCCCACCAATTCTCGACCGGCTCCTCGACGGCCGCGAAGCTCTTGGAGCTCAAGGCCACGACGTCGCCGCGGGTCTGGTCGTAGCCGACCGCGCCCTTCACCAAATTCTCGAACGTGGCGATCTCCTGCGCATTGCGCGGCTTGGCACCTTCCGGGTTCTTGAGGACAACGGCGACGGAGATGCGCTTGACGGTGCCGGTCTGCTGACGGGTCACGGAGACCTCGCGGCCGACCGCGAAGTTGCGCGAATAGCTCTCGTTGCGCTTGGCCGCATCGATCGCGGCGCTGTCCGTCGCGCCGGCAACCGGCGGCGTCACTGCTCCGCCCGGAGCGATCGCCACCTGGGCCGCGGGGGGCGGCTGGTTGGACAGCGCGCCGGGAATGCCTCCGACCCCGCGCTGACCCTCGCCGGCAAGTTCGAAGGCACCCTGCTCGGCGCGAAGCGTGCTCGCCTCCTTCGGGAAGCCCTCGCGGGTCGCCTGGGTTTCGGAAAAGTCGACGTCGGCGTGAACCTGGGCGGTGAAGTTGCCTGCGCCTAGGATCGGCGTCAGCAAGGTCTCGATCGATTGGCGGTAGCGCTCCTCGATCTTGGCCTGGATCGCGACCTGGCGCTCGGCTTCCGCGGAGGAGCCGCCCCCACCCTGCTGGGAGAGGAGGCGACCGTTCTGGTCGGCGACGGAGACCCCGTCCGGCGTCATGCCGGGCACCGAGGAGGCGACGAGATTGACGATCGCCTGGACCTGCTGGTCGCCAAGCGTGCGGCCGGCGGCGAGCGTCAGCAGCACCGAAGCGGCCGGTTTGGTGCGCTCGCGCAGGAAGGCGCTCGGCTGCTCGACGGCGAGATGGACGCGCGCCTTCTGCACGGCGTCGATCGCCTCGATGGTGCGGGCAAGGTCCAGTTCCCGCGCAGAGCGCAGGCGTTCGGTCTCGACCGCGCGGCTGGCGCCTAGTGGCAGCGAGCTGATCATCTCGGCGCCGTCGGGCGCGCTCTTCGGCAGCCCCTGGGCCGCGAGCAGCATCTTCGCCTCGTAATAGGAATCGCCGGGAACGGTGAGCGCGCCGCTGCCGGAATCGATCTCATAGTCGATGCCGGCGCCGCGCAACGCTTCGGTGACCGCAGCCTTGTCCTCGTCGGGCAGACCGCGGAACAGGTCGCGCGACGGCGCCGCCGTGAAGGTCATCCACAGCAAAGCGGCGACACCCGCCAGGGCGAGGAACGCCAAGGCGGGGAAGCTCTTCACCACGGCCGGCTGGGACGTGATGCCCTTGAGCTGCTGGAGGGCCGTGCCCATGCCGCCTTGGGGGGCAAGGGCCCGGGATTGGCCTGCTGTTATCTCTGTTGCCATCTCACTCATCTCAGACCGGCATGCTCATGATGTCCTTGTAGGCACTGAGCAGCTTGTTCCTGACCTGCATGGTCGCCTCGAAGCCGATCGATGCCTGCTGGCGCGACAGCATGACGGCGGCGATGTCGGTGACCTCGCCGCGCTCGTAAGCCTCCGTCATCGCCGTCGAATTCTGCTGCGCCTCGTTCACCTGGGCGAGCGCGGTCTTCATCGCCTCGCCGAAGCCGCCGCTCTTGCCGCTGTCGGCAATGCCGGGGCCGCCTTCGGCGCCGCCGAGGCCGGCAGCCCGCTGCAGGACGCTGTTCTTCTCCAGGATCTGCGCCCGCATCTGCATGAGGCGGCTGCTGTCGATCGAAGTCATCTCATCTGCTCCTTAGGCCGCGATGCTGCGCATTTCGGCGAGGCGGTAGCGCAGCGTCCGTTCGCTGATGCCGAGCCGCTCGGCGGCGCGGATGCGGTGACCGCCGGTTTCCTTCAGTGCCGAGCGGATCAGCTCGGCCTCGACGGCGCGCGAGGCGTCGCTGAGGCGGCCGGGCTGCATCATCGGCGCGGCAGGGATTTCGATGTCCAGGTCCGACGTCTCGATCCGGTCGCCCTCGCGCAGCAGCAGCGCGCGCTGGAGGACGTTGTCGAGCTCGCGGGCATTGCCGGGCCAGCTGTGCGCCATCAGCATTTCGAGCGCCGAGGCGGTCGGCCAGGCGACGGCTGCGCCGGCCGGCGTGTGGCGGACCAGCATCGCCGCAGCAATGGCGCGGATGTCGAGCCGGCGCGCCGCAAGCGGCTCCAGCTTTAGCGACAGGACGTTGAGCCGCCAGTAAAGGTCGGAGCGGAACCGCCCTTCGGCCACTTCGGCCGAAAGGTCGCGGTTGGCGCAGGCGATGACGCGCACGTCGATCGGTTCGGGCTTGACCGCGCCGACGGGGAGCACTTCCTTCTCCTGGAGCGCACGGAGCAATTTGGCCTGCAGCGCGACCGGCATCTCGGCGACTTCGTCGAGCAGCAGGGTCCCGCCATTGGCGGCGCGGAACAGGCCCTCGCCATCGCTGCTGGCGCCGGTGAAGCTGCCGCGGGCATGGCCGAACAGGATCGCCTCCAGCATCGTCTCGGGCAAAGCGGCGCAGTTGACTGCAACGAACGGCCCCTCCGCGCGCGGCGAGCAGCTGTGGAGATAGCGCGACAGGCCTTCCTTGCCGGTGCCGGTCTCGCCGAGGATCAGGACGGTGGCGTCGCTCGCGGCGATCCGCTCGGCAAAGGCGAGGAGGCGCGCGCTTTCCGGCTCGCCGCAGGCGGGGCGTGCCTGCGGGCGAACGAGTTCGGCGGCGAGCGCGTAGCCGAATGCCATGTCGTCGAAGCCGAAGCGGAGATGCGGAGCGCGGGCCTCGTCGCCGAGCACGGCCGAGGGGGCGCCTTCGGCCTGCTCGATGACGATGTCGCCGGGGCGGGCGAGCTCTGCTTCGCTGATGTCTAGGATGCGGGCGCCGCCGGCGGCGACAGGCAGGCCTGCGCCGCTCAGCCAGCGCGCCAGCGCGGGATGGGCCTCGGCCGCCGCCTTGCTCAATTCGATCGTCAAATCCGCCCCCGAACCCCGTAATATCACGGGGAACGGCAGCAAAGCCCGTGCCAAAGCCCGAAAAGCGCGGGATTCTAAGGAAAAACGCGTGCGCCTACGCGTGCGCGTCAAAGCCTTGACGTTTTTGGCCGTCGAAAGGCCGACGTGAAAAAAGAGGATTAAAGTCGGGAAAGCCCGTGCCGTTACTGGTTTCGTGGCAGCCACGGGAGGGACCGGGCCGCCTGTATTGAGCGGGAAAGGAACCTTCGAATGATCATCAACACCAACACTTCGGCGTTGCGTGCCCAGAATGGCGGCCGTGTCGCCAATCAGCAGCTGCAGACCGCCATGGAGCGCCTGTCGAGCGGCAAGCGCATCAACTCCGCGAAGGACGACGCCGCCGGCCTCGCCATCGCCTCTTCCATGACCGCGCAGATCCGCGGCATGAACCAGGCGGTTCGCAACGCCAATGACGGCATCAGCTTCGCCCAGACCGCCGAAGGCGCGCTCGGCGAGGTCTCCAACATGCTGCAGCGTATCCGCGAACTGGCGGTGCAGTCGAAGAGCGGCACCTATTCGGCCGCCGACCGCACCAACCTCAACGCGGAAGCTTCGGCCCTCCAGTCGCAGATTTCGGACATTCTCACCAACACCAAGTTCAATGGTGTCGCGGTGTTCGACTTCGCTGCCAGCGACACGGCCAGCGACGCGATCACCATCCAGGTCGGCGCCGGCACCGAGACGGTGGACGTCGCCAAGGCGTTCCTGGACAGCGACGATTTCGGTGCGACCGACTTCGCCGTGGATAGCGTTGCCAACGCCGGCACCACGATTACGCTGGTCGACACCAACCTGGCGGCGATCAACACCGCCCGCGCCGGTCTCGGTGCGAGCCAGAGCCGCCTGGACTCGGTGGTCAACAACCTGACCAACGTCGTCACCAACCTGTCGGATGCGCGTTCGCGGATCGAGGACGCCGATTTCTCGGCGGAGACGACCAAGCTCGCGAAGGCGCAGATCCTGAGCCAGGCTTCGACGGCGATGCTCGCCCAGGCGAACCAGAGCCAGCAGGGCGTCCTGAGCCTGCTCCGCTAAGAACAACTCACCTAGTAAGGCTTACCGGCCCCGGCGGGAAACCGCCGGGGCCTTTGTTTTGCGTCTTCGCTAGGCGAGCTCGGCGTCTCGTTCCCGCTGCTGCCGGGCGAGCCGCATCAGCCTTTCGGCGAGGAAATCCAGCACCGCGCGGACGCGGGGCGTATGGCGCAGGCGCTCGTGGGTCAGAAGCCATAGCCCACGATCATCATCAGTCGGCGGCAGGCAGCGGACGAGGTCCGGATCCATGTCGGCGACGAAGCAGGGCAGCACCGCGAGCCCCATGCCGGAGCGCACCGAGGCGAGCAGGCCCATCGCCGAGCCATGGTGCATTGCGACCGCGTCCTCGAGACCGTGCTCGCGCAACCAGGCGCCGTAGATCCGCCAGAGCATCTGACCGCCGCCGCCGATGATGGGATGGTTGCGAAGCTCCCTCCGGCCGGTCGGGACGCCGTGCGCATCGGCGTAGCTGCGGCTGCAATAGAAGGCCCAGCGGTCGTCGGCGATCCTGCGCCCGACTAGGCCGCCGCCTTCAAGCTTGCTGCAGGCCCTGAGCGCCACCTCGGCCTCGCCCGCGGCAAGATCGCGAACGTCTTCGCTCGTGTCGAGCTCGATGCGGATGTCCGGATAGGCGTCGTGCAGCTCGCGCAGGATCGGCGCGAGCAATGTCACGGCAAAGAACTCCTGCGTCGTCACCCTGACGATGCCGCTGATCTCCCGCGTCTTGGACGCCGCTGCCTCAATCAGCGCGTCGGCTGCCGCCTCGACCGCCTGCGCCTTGCCGAGCAGTTCCTCGCCCAGCGGCGTCAGCACATAGCCCGCCTGCCGCCGCTCGAAGAGGGTGAGGGCCAGCGCCTCCTCCAACGCAGTTACGCGGCGCGCGACGGTTGTCTGGCTGACCCGCAGCTTACGTCCGGCGGCAAGCGTGCTCCCCGTCTCTGCGACGGCGAGGAAGGCGCGCAGGTCGTTCCAGTCGAACATCATGTCCTTCTGCAGGTCGCCGGACCGGGATGCATTCTGCACTTTTGCAGAATGGTCGCGCAATATCGTTGTTCACGTTGCAATTCGCAACGGATGTATAAGGAGCTCACGCCGGCGAAGACGAAGCACCTCACATTGGGAGACACACAATGAAGACCATGCTGACGGTCGCCGCCCTGTTCGCGGCGTCAATCGCCACCCCTGCCCTCGCGCAGGATGTTTCGAGCCAAAGCGGGTTCAGTGTTCGCTACGCGGACCTGGATCTCACGAGGGACGCGGATGTCCGCACGCTCGACCGGCGCATCCACAATGCCGCGACTGCCGCCTGTGGCACGCCCTCTTCGGCAGATCCGCAGGGCCGCGAGAAGGTGAAGGCCTGCCGCGCCGAAGCCAAGGCCGCCGCCTACGCCCAGCGCAGCAAGGCCATCGCCTTCGCTCGCCAGCCGAGTTCGACCAGCCTCGCCGCGGCGCGCTAGCCGGGTGGGCCCGGAAAGCGAGAGGGCGGTGCCGAGGCGCCGCCCTCGCATTGCCCGGGGGCCTGTGCTAGGTGACTGGCATCACCTGATCGTTCCTGCAGGCGTCGCGTGACAGAGAGACCTCGTGTGCTCCCGCCTGCATCGCGAAAGGTCCGCGCGTGACGACCAGCTCCGACGAATATCTTCAAAAGGCCGCCGACGCGCTCAACCAGCTTGCAGAGGCGAAGACGGAGGCCGAGCGCAGCCGTCTTAGGCGTGCCCATGGCGCCTATCTGAAGCTGGCCAGCCACGGCTCCGAGGCGGCCGCGCGTGCCGCCGCCAAGCCGCCGAAGCGCATCGTGCCAGAAAAACAGCCGATGCCGAAAGTCGAACCGACCTTCCGCAGGTTCTGAGTGGCAACTGCATCCGCCGAAGCGCAGGATCTGCGGACGCGCGCCGAGCGCTGCCGCAGCTCGGCGCGCGAATATGCGTCAGAGATCGGCAACCTGCTGGTCCAGCTTGCTGCAGAGCTCGATCTCAGAGCTGATCAAATCGAGGCGATTGACCGCGGGCCAGGGGAGTGAAGCGCCTTCCCTTTTCCAGACAAAGCGCCCATATGAATCGAGCTACAGTCGCAAACTGACGGTCTTTGGCGCTTTGCGGCCCCTCTTTCCTTCTTTTGGCTCTCTGGCACCGGCCGCCCGGTTGGCGGGCCGCCACAAGGAAGGAAATGAATATGCCGATCGGCACCGTGAAATTCTTCAACATCGACAAGGGCTACGGCTTCATCCAGCCGGAAGGCGGCGGCAACGACGCCTTCGTCCACATCAGCGCGGTCGAGAAGGCCGGCATGGCCACGCTCAACAAGGAGCAGCGTGTCAGCTACGAGCTGGAGCAGGACCGCCGCGGCAAGACTAGCGCCGTCAATCTCCAGTCCGCATAATGATCGTCTCCCTCCCTTTGGGGAGGGAGATCTTCAGTCCCAGTCGGAGAGCAGCCCGCGCACCTTGTCGAGCGCGGCTTTCTTGATCTGGCAGACGCGGGCGGCGCCGATGCCGAGCGTCAGACCGATCTCCTCGAGGTTCATCTCCTCGACGAAATAGAGCTGGAGCACCATCGCCTCGCGCTCCGGCAGCTTGCCGATCGCGCCGGCGAGCGCCTCCTGGAGCTCCTCGCGCTCGAGCATGCCGTCGGCGCCTTCGTCAACATTGGCGAACCACATGGAATGCTCCGAGTAGACCTCGTCGATCGACTCGTGCCGGATGGATTGCGTCTCATCGGCCAGGCGGCGGAACTCGGACGGATCGAGCCCGAGCTCTACCGCCATCTCCGCCTCGCTCGCTTCCCGTCCCAGCCGTTGCTCCAGCTTCTCCTTCGCAGCGGCAAAGTCGCGCCGGCGCGCCATGGCGGAGCGGCAGATGGTCGCCTGACGGCGGAGATGATCGATCATCGCACCGCGGATACGGACCGTGGCGTAGGTGGCGAAGGCGTGGCCGCGATCCTCATAGCCGTTGGCGGCCTCGACGAGCGCGATCATGCCGATCTGGATCAGATCCTCGACCTCGATCGCAGTCGAGACGCGGCCGTGGACGTGCCAGGCGATCTTGCGGACCAGCGGCATGTGCGCACGCGCGACCGCTTCCGGAGACTGAAGCTCCGGCTTCCTCTTGTAGACCATGGCCCCTTGTGCGGGGTCAGTGAGCGCCATGCAGCGCCTCCATGCCGAAGAATCGATGGCCGCCTTCGGTGAGCGGAAGCGTCTCTTCGCACAGCTTTCGTGCAACTTTGGTAAAGGCCGCGCTCGCGCGACTCTCCGGGAATGCTTCCACGCAGCAGCGCTTCCTCAGCACCGCCTCGCGAACATGATTGTCGCGCGGGATCGAGCCGACATGGCTTAGCCGGGTCGGCAGGAACCGTTTCACCACCTCCTCGAAATGGCGGAAGAGCTGGCGCCCGGATTCCTCGCTGTCGACCATGTTGGTGACGACCGAGACTTCGGTGCGGCCATGCTCCAGCGCCAGCACCTTCACGAGCTGGTAGGCGTCCATGAAGGCGGTCGGCTCCGACGAGAGGACGAGCAGGATCACGTCGGACGTCGCGACCAGCTCCATCGCCTCGGGCGCGATGCCGCTGGCGGTGTCGACCAGCACATGGTCCATCAGCCCGGCATAGGGGCGGAACGCCTTGGCAAGGCGCCGCCGCCCGTCATCGGCGAGCCCCAGACCCGCGCCGCTATGACCCGGGACCAGCTTCATGCCGGCCGGTCCTTCCTGGACGACGTCGCTCATGCCGCAATCGCGGGCGATCAGGTCGGCGATGGTGGCGCCGGAATTGACGCCGAGCAGGATGTTGGCGTTGGCGAGGCCGACGTCGCCGTCGACCAGCATCGCCTGCTTGCCCATCCGCGCCAGCGCCACCGAAAGATTGACGCTCACGTTGGTCTTGCCGACGCCGCCCTTGCCGCTGGTGACGGCGATGACGCGGGCGTTGCGCTCCTGCGTGGCGATCATGCCTCGGCTCCCGAGCCGAGCAGCGACCTGTTCACGCCGCCGCCTACCACTGCGACCACTTCCACGGGCTTGCCATCGGGAATCTCCAGGAACGAGAGCACCGGCACGTCGGGAATGTGCGGCGCGATAAGGCGAGAGAGGGCGCGACGGGCCGCGGGCGAGGTGACGACCGCGATCTTCTGCGCATTCGAAAGGTAGGGGCCGGCAACCTCGCCGACCGCCTGCACGATGCGCTGGGCGAGGCCCGGCTCGATCGGGTGATTGGCATCCTTGCCGGCGCGCACCGCCTGGTTGAGCAGGCCCTCGAGCTCGGGATCGAGCGTAAGGACGGGCAGCGGCGTCTTCGCCGGCGCGATCGTCTGGGTGATCAGGCCGCCGATGCGCTGTCGTACGCCTTCGACGAGCTGCACCGGATCGGCCTCCTCGCGAGCGGCGTCGACAAGCGCCTCGGCGATGCGGCGGAAGTCCTTGAGCGGCACGCCCTCGGCCAAAAGCGAGCGGCAGAGCGCGGCGATCATCGACAGCGGCAGCGGGTTGGGCGTCAGGTTCTGGACGAGCTGCGGCGCGCTTTCCTTCAGCGCGTCGAGCAGCTTCTGCGCCTCGTCCATGCCGAACATCTCGGCCGAGGAGGACATGATGATCTGGTTGAGGTGGGTCGCGACCACCGTCGCGGGATCGACGACGGTATAGCCGGCGACGACCGCATCGGCGCGCTTGTCGGGCGCGATCCAGACGGCGTCGAGGCCGAAGGTCGGGTCCTTGGCCGCGCGGCCGGCGACCGGGTAGGAGATGTCCCCGCTGTCGAGCGCGAGCAGATCCTCCGGCCAAATCTCGTCCTCGGCATAGATGACGCCGGCGACGGTGATGCGGTAGCTGTTCGCGCCGAGCGCCAGATTGTCGCGCACGCGCACCAAAGGCACGACGAAGCCCAGGTCGCGGGAGAGCTGGCGGCGGATGCCGGTGATGCGGGCCATGAGCGGCGCGCCCTTGCGCTCGTCGACCAGGCCGATCAGCGCATAGCCGAGCTCCAGGCCGAGCACCGCATCGTCGCTGACTTCGTCCCAGCCGATCGCGCTCGGATTGGCGGTCGCGGCCACGATTTCCGGCTCGACCACCTCTTCCTTCTTCTTGCTCAGCTTCCAGGCGACATAGCCGGCAAGCCCTGCGGCCGGCAGGATGACGAGGTGCGGCATGCCCGGCATGATGCCGAGGATGGTGAGGATCGCAGCGACCGGCGTCCAAGCCCTGGCGGAGCCGAACTGGCTCACGATCTGGCCCGAAAGATCGAGCGGGGAGCTGACGCGGGTGACGATCGAAGCAGCGGCGATGGAGAGCAGCAGCGCCGGAACCTGCGCGACCAGCGCGTCGCCGATGGCGAGCAGGACGTAGGTCTCGGCGGCCTCGCCGATCGACAGGCCGTGGCTCAACGTGCCGAGGATAAGACCACCGACGATGTTGATGACCAGGATCAGCACGCCTGCGATGGCGTCGCCCTTCACGAACTTCGAGGCGCCGTCCATCGAGCCGAAGAAGTCGGCCTCGGTGGCCACTTCCTGGCGCCGGGCCTTCGCCTCTTCAGGGGTCAGCAGGCCGGCATTGAGATCGGCGTCGATCGCCATCTGCTTGCCGGGCATCGCGTCCAGGGTGAAGCGCGCGGACACTTCGGATACGCGCCCGGCGCCCTTGGTGATCACGACCAGGTTGATGATCATGAGGATCGCGAAGACGAAAATGCCGACGGCATAGTCGCCACCGATCAGGAAGTTACCGAACGCCTCGATGACGTGGCCGGCGGCGTCCGATCCTTCATGGCCGTTGACCAACACGACCCGGGTGGATGCGACGTTGAGCGCAAGCCGCAGCAGGGTCGCGAACAGCAGGACCGTCGGGAAGGAGGAGAAGTCGACCGGCTTGGCGACGTTGAGCGCCACCATCAGCACGGCGAGGCTGATCATGATGTTGGCGATGAAGCCGATATCGAGCAGGGTCGCCGGGATCGGCACCACCATCAGCGCGACGAGAATGAGCGTCGCGAGCGGGAGGACGGCGCCGCGTCCGGCGCTAAGCCAGACCTGGCGGTTGAGGGCTGTACTGGTCACTTAGCCTCCGAGCTGGGCGAGCATCAGATATGCGAGCCGCGCATATTGCGGCGTCGGGCCGGCGACCTTGGGCGCCGTCGTTTCCTGCAGCGCCATCTGCACCTGCGGGTAATCGCGAACGGCGGGTGCCGGCAGCGGCGCCGAGCTGCCGCCGAGCTTGGCGGCAAAGCGGTCACGGATTTCGGCAAAGCTGCGCGGCGCGCCGTTCTTCTCGTAGAAGATCGAGCGGTTGGCACGGGCGGCGGCGGGGAGAAGCCCCGCGGCCGGCGCATCAGGATTGGCATCGTGCGCGCTCAGAAACTGCGCGGCGCCGCCAGCGCCCAGGAAGTGGGCGAGGTAGAGATCGACCGACTCCATCGGCCGACCAAGGCGATTCTCGAGGTAGTTCTGGTTGTCGGCAGCGAATTCGGCCGCCATCGAGGAGGCGGCGGCCGGGTCCTTGCGCAGGTCTAGGACGGCACGGCGGGTCGTCGGATCGGAGACATGATAGCGGCCGTTTGGCCCCTGACTGATCGCCCCAGCGGCCCAGCCGAGACCGTGGTTGTCGCCATGCTGCTTGACCGTCGCGAGCCAGGTCTGCTCGATGAACTGGAACAGGCCGGTGGCGCTGGACGTGCGGGCGCGGGCGTTCGGATTGAAGCCGCTTTCGATGCGGGCCTGGCCCAGCAGATAGCCGAAATCGACGCCGGTGCGCGCCGCCGCCTGCTGGATCGCCGCGCCGACGCCGCTCTGCGCGGCCGCCTGCATATTGTCACGGATGCCCGTCGAAATCATGACGCCCCCTTCCCTTCGGGAGCATCTCTGCAACTGCCGTGCCACTTAGGCCCGGCGGCCCCTTACTTCGTCACCCCGGACTTGATCCGGGGTCCACCTTCTTGATGAGTGGCTCGAAACTGAAATCCTCGGCGAGATCACGCCAAACCGGATTATCTGTTTCCACCAGCGCTACCTTCCACTCGCGGCGCCAATTCTTGAGCTGTTTCTCGCGAGCGATGGCACTGTCCATGCTGCCGTGCATCTCGAACCAGACGAGGCGCTTCACCTCATATTGCGAGGTGAAGCCGCCGAGGGTTCCCGCTCGATGTTGCGCCACCCTCTGCAAGAGGTTCGATGTCACGCCAGTGTAGACTGTGCCGTGAAAGGCACTCGCCATGATGTAGACGGCCGGTTCGCGCTCCATCAGAATAGGCTAGAGGGGAACGACTGCAGGGAGAAGGTGGATGCCGGATCAAGTCCGGCATGACGAGGTGAGTAAGTTCAGCGTCCCGGGTGCGAATAGGCGCCGGTCAGCGCCTCGCCTCGGACGGCGGAAAGCAGCTCCAGCCGCTGGCGCGTCAGGTCCGTCAGAAAATTGACTCGGATGCGCGCCGCTTCGCCGAGCTGGGAGATGCGCTTCGCCCGCGTCTTCAGATCGGGAGATGCCCGCCAGCCGCCCATCGACCGGACCTCCGAGATCGCGGTGCGCAACTCCTCGAGCTTGCTCTCGATCGTCTCGACATCATCGCCGTCGAGGGCGCCGATCAGTTCTTCGTGCGCGGCCTCGAGCCGCTCCAGCGCGTTGGCGCTCATTCGCCACCCTTCAGCAGGTCGAGCTCGATCATCGAGCGGGCGATCTTTTCGGGATCGACCGGATAGCGGCCTTCGGCGATGGCGGCGCGAATGGCGGCCACCTTGTCGGCGTCGACCGGCGCGCCGGCCGCAGCCATCTCGCCGGCCGGGCTCGCCGGGCCGGAGACCGACCGCGATGCGCCGACGGCGGCGGATTTACCGGCCGCAGCCGGGCGCTCCACCGAGCCGCGCACCGTGTCGAGCCGCCCCGCCCCCGCCTTTCCGATTCCGTCGATCATGCTCTGGTCCTTTCGCGCGGCAATGCCGCTTCCATGGCTATAACGGCCGCAATCCGCATTACTTAAATCCCGGCAGCGTGACCCGTCCATCGGGCATGACCAGGCCGATAATCACGCCCTTCCTGGTCTCGGATCGAACGCGGATCCGGTCGCCCGGTGCGCCGTCCTGTTCGGCGATGGCGGGCGTGCTGACGCTGAAGCTACCAGTGAGAGCCGTCAGCTGCACCTGGTCGCCCTTGCGGATGATCGGCTCGGGCTTCTCGGCGGACGCTTGGGCGGTGCCGCCGGCGGGCCGGGTGAGCGCCACACGAATGCGCCAGCCGAGCGGCTCGCAGCGGACGATCACCGCACCCATTGCGGGCGGCTCCACGGTCGCAGCCTGCGGACAGGCAGCGAGCTTCAGCCGCTTGTCGATCGGCCGTGCAGGTCCGCCCGGGTCCCCAAAATCCGCTCCCAGCGTCGCGACCACCTTCCGGTCGAGCGCCGCCAGGTCCTCGAAACCCTCGGCATGAGCAGCCGTCCCGAGCAGCAGCAGCACGGGCACGAAGCGTCGGAAATTCGTCACCGGATACTCTCCAAACTATCTGGAGAGCCTCTGAAGCAACGGCCGTGCCAACTTCCTCAGCCGCCGTAGCGGACCACCAGCCTCTGCCCCTTCGCCTCCTCCTGCACCGTGCCGGGCATCACCACCAGCACCCTCTCCTCGGTCATGCCCGCTCCTACCAACGCGCGCGCGAGTGCGGCCGCGCGCGCGGCGGAGAGCTCCCACCCGTCGAAACGGCGTGCGCCCGCCTCGCGGCCGTGACTCTCGATGACCACCACCCGCTTTGCCTGGGCGGCCGCGGAGCCGATCCCGGCGAGCCGCTCCCGCGCAGCCGGCCGCAGCCGCGCCTCGCCCGGTTCGAACAGGCTTGCGGCTTGCGTGTCCAGCAGCGCCCGCGCCTCCGGCTCCATCGAGAAGGCAGCGCGCGCGCCGGCGGCGACGTCGGTGGCGTTCCCTGCCTGGAGCAGGACGAAGAAGCCGAGCAGCAGCATCATGATATCGGCCAGGCTGAGCGCCCAGCGCGGATAGGCTCGCGCCTTCATCTCTCGGCCTTGTTGCGCCGTCTCAGCCATTCATGCGTCGTCTGCGCCTCGCCACGGGCGAGCTTCTCGAGCCGGGCCAGCGCTGACCTCTGCCAGCGCAGTTCCGCCTCGGAGAGCCGCTCCAGCCGCGCCGCGGCGGGGCCGAAGAGGAGCGTGCCGAAAACGATGCCGTACAGCGTCGTCAGCAGCGCCAGCGCCATGGCGGGGCCGAGCGTGGCCGGATCGTCCATCGACGCGAACATGGCGATCAGGCCCAGCACGGTGCCCAGCATGCCGAGGCTCGGAGCGGCATCGGCGGCGGCGCGCCAGACGGCAACGGCATTTTCGTGGCGGACGGCGCGGGCGCCCAGATCGTCGGCAGCCCATTCCGCGAACGCCTCGGCGCTGGGAGCGTCGGCGAGCTTCAGGCCGGCGCGGCGGACGAACCTGCTCTCCTCGCCCACGCGGTCGGCGCAGGCGGTGCCGCGCTTCTCGGCGATCTGCTCGATCTCGCGCACCGCACGGCGGGCGGACAGCGCATCCCTTTCTGGATCACCGACGATGAGGATCTTGAGGGCAGCGATGGCTCGGAAGAGGTCCGCCCGTGTCGATCGCAGGGCGGCGGCCGCGAGGCTGCCTCCGGCGACCAGCGCCAGAGCGGCGGGATCGATCATTCGTGCGGCCAAATCGTACACTGCTCGAACCCCATTGCCGCACCGGCAAAAAATTGCCGCCTGACCGGCAAAGGCTTGCCGGCCGCACATGGCCCCTCACGCGGAGAACCGCGCAGAACCGTCATTTTTCCGTCTGGCACGCCCGTTGCATCCGGCACGCCGACAGCCTGTCCAATGCAATTAACGGCAGGATGGCACGGGATTTTAGGGGGGTTTGAGATGGCCGACGGCCAATCGATCTTCGGGATACACGGAACTGCGCTCGCCTTGCGTTCGCAGCGCCTGTCGATGCTCGCGTCCAACATCGCGAACGCCGCGACGCCGGGCTACAAGGCGCGCGACATCGATTTCGAGAAGGCGCTGAGCCTCGCCAGCGGCGGCCGCGGGATCGGCCAAGCGGCCGAGGACGCCGCCGCCTACCGCGTGCCGGTCACTCCTTCCCTCGACGGCAACACGGTCGAGCTCTCCACCGAGCAGACGCTCTTCGCCGAAAATGCGGTCCAGTATCGCACCACCCTCGCCTTCCTCGAGGGGCGCATCTCGACCCTCAAGCGCGCGCTGAAGGGGGAGTAAGATCATGGACAAGCCGATGAACGTCTTCGACATCGCCGGCCGCGCGATGTCCGCGCAGCTGGTGCGGCTCAACACGACCGCGTCGAACCTGGCCAATGCCGGCTCCATCTCCGCGACCAAGGAAAATGCCTTTCGCTCGCTGAAGCCGGTGTTCGAAAGCGTCACCGACCGCCCCGGCGTCGCCACCGTCGGCGTCTCCAAGGTTGTGCAGGCTGGCACGGAGCCCGTGAAGCGCCATTCGCCCGGCCACCCTCTCGCGGATGCCGAAGGCTATGTGTGGGAGGCCGGCGTCGACAGCTCGGCCGAGCTCATCGAGATGATCGAGAGCGCCCGCCAATATCAGAACAACGTCCAGGTCCTTCAGACCGCGAAGACGCTCACCCTCGACACCTTGAGGCTCGGCCAATGACCACGATCCCCAGCACGACCGGCACGTCGAACACCGGCGTTAAGACGGAGACCAAGCCGATCGGCTCGATGGACCAGACGGACTTCCTCCGGCTGATGACCACGCAGCTGACGACGCAGGACCCGTTCAATCCGGTCGACAACACGCAGATGGTCGCCCAGATGGCGCAGTTCAGCCAGGTCGCCGGCATCGCCGAGATGAACAAGAGCCTGTCCGGCATCGCCGCCGCGCTCGCTCCGGGCCGGCTCACCGACGCGGCGAGCTGGATCGGCCGCTCGATGCTGGTCGAAAGCGAATATGCGACGCCGCTGCAGGACGGCGCCTATGCCGGCGAGATCGATCTGCCCAAGGACGCCGACCAGCTGACGATCAGCTATGTCGACCAGAACGGCGCCGTCGTTCACACCCAGGACGTCGGCGCGCAGAAGGCCGGCAACTTCTCCTTCGGCTGGGACGGCAAGGACGCCGAGGGCAACGTCAAGGCCACCGGGCCGCTGCGCATGATCGTCAGCGCGTCCGGGAACGGCGAGGCGATCACCGCCACCACCTCCACCTGGACCGGCATCGCCGGCATCCAGTCGCCTGCCAATGGCGGCGTGACCAAGCTCGTCACCGGGCTCGGGCTGCTGACGCCCGAAGACGCCCTCAAGCTCTCCTGATCTCCAGCTCCAGATTCTAGCCAAGGAACCCAGCCATGTCCTTCTACACCTCGCTTTCCGGCCTCAAGGGCGCCCAGACCGACCTCGGCGTCGTGTCGAACAACATCGCGAACGTCGGCTCGTTCGGCTTCAAGAAGAGCCGCGCCCAGTTTGGCGACATCGTCGCGGCCTCGCGGACCACTGCCGGTCAGGGCACGCGCCTCAAGAAGATCGAGCAGCAGTTCAGCCAGGGCGGCTTCGAAGCCTCTTCCAAGGAGCTGGATCTCGCGATTGCCGGCAATGGCTTCTTCATGACCCGCGACGGCCTCACCGGCGGCAGCACCTACTTCTCGCGCAACGGTTCGTTCGCGATCGATGCCGAGCGCTACCTGGTCGACTCCAATGGCGGCTACGTGCAGGTCCTGCCCGTCGACACGGAAGGCAACGTGACGTCCGGCGGCATCGCGTCGGCGCGCAACCTGCAGCTGCCGCTGACCTCCGGCACGCCGCGCGCGACCAGCCTGATGGAGCTTTCGATCGGCTTCCCGTCGAGCGCCGATATCCCCGCGGATCGGGGCGCCTATACGTCGACGCCCTATGCGTTCGACCGGCTCGATCCGAACAGCTACAACCATTCCACCCAGACGGTCGTCTATGACAGCACCGGAAAGGCGCTGCCGGCGACCCTCTATTTCTCGCGCACCCAGTCGACCACGACCGGCGACCCGACCAACACCTGGGACGTCTACCTCTTCGTCGGCAACGAGCAGGCAAGTGCGGGCGGCACGCCGCCCACTCCGCTGACGCTGGAGTTCGACGCCGCCGGCGCGATCGTCTCGCCGACCACGCCGTCGGCGCTCAGCGCCGTCCAGCCGGCCGGCGCCTCGTCGCCGATCGCACTGACGCTCGACTTCGGCGCCGCGACCAACCAGGCGACCGGCACCTTCACCCTCGCCAGCCTGGAGCAGGACGGCTTTGCCGCGGGCAAGCTCGATGACGTCTCGATCAGCGAAGAGGGTCTCGTCACCGCGACCTTCTCCAACGGCGAGACGCAGGCGCTGGGCAAGCTGGTGCTGGCGAACTTCTCCAACCCCACCGGCCTCAAGCAGCGCGGCGACGCGCGCTGGTCGGTGACCGGCGACAGCGGCGATGCGCAGATCGGCGTCGCCGGCGAGGATGGCTTCGGCCGCGTCCAGTCGGGCGCTCTCGAGCGTGCCAACGTCGACATCACGGAAGAGCTGGTCGCGCTGATCGCCGCCCAGCGCAACTTCCAGGCCAATGCCAAGGCGATCGAGACGGCCAACACCATGACCCAGGCCATCTTCAACCTGAGGAGCTAAAAGCTAGATGGATCGGCTCGCTTATACTTCGCTGTCGGCGCTCCGGGGGGCGATGGCCCGCCAGACGGCGACGGCGAACAACCTCGCCAACGTCAACACGGTCGGGTTCCGCGGCGAAATGGCCGCGGCCCGGGCGCTGTGGGTGCGCGGCGACACGCACGAGGCGCGCGCCTTCTCCTCGAACGAGGTGAGCGGCGCCGACCTGCGTCCCGGCACGATCAACCAGACCGGGCGCGAGCTCGACGTTGCGATCGACGGCAGCGCTTTCTTCAGCGTGCAGGCGAGCGACGGCGAAGAGGCCTATACGCGACGCGGCGACCTGCAGCTCTCCGACACCGGCGTGCTGACGACCGGCGACGGCCATGTCGTGCTGGGCGAAGGCGGCCCGATCACTTTGCCGCCTGCCGACAAGATCGAGATCAAGCGCGACGGCTCCATCTACATCGTGCCGACCGGCGGCGATCCCAACCAGCCGCAGCTGGTCGACAAGCTGAAGGTCGCCTCCCCTGTCGGCTCCGACATCGTCAAGGGCCTGGACGGCCTGTTCCGCGTCCGCGGCGGCGGCGCCTTGCCCGGAGACACCAATCCCCGCGTTCTCGCCGGCAGCCTCGAAGGCTCGAACGTCGAGGCGACCAAGGCGCTCGTCGACATGATGGAAGCGAGCCGCGCCTGGGAGACCCAGCTGAAGCTCATCAACACCGCGCGCGAACTGGACGGCTCCGGCGCCGACCTGATGCGCCTGCCCGAATAAGCCCGAGGAACAAGAAGATGACCAACGCAGCCATGCACGTCGCCCGCACCGGGCTCGATTCACAATCCGCGCGGATGCGCGTGATCGCGAACAATCTCGCCAACGTGAACACGACCGGCTTCAAAAAAGACCGGGCCGAGTTCGAGACGCTCGCCTACCAGACCATGACGGTCCCGGGCGCGCCTTCATCGGCCGAGAACCGCTATGCGGTCGGCCTGGCGCTGGGCTCCGGCGTGCAGATGACCGGCACCGCCCGCGTCAACACCCAGGGCGCGATGTCGCAGACCGACAACCCGCTCGACATTGCGATCGAAGGCGACGGCTTCTTCCAGGTCGCACGCCCCGACGGCACCACCGGCTATACCCGCGCAGGCAATTTCAGCCTTTCCGCGGAAGGGCAGATCGTCACCTCCGACGGCATGCGCCTGCAACCGGAAATCTCCGTGCCGGAGGGCGCCACTTCAGTCACGATCGGCGCCGACGGCACCGTCTCCGCTCAGCTCCAGGGGCAGAGCGCCCCGACCGAGCTCGGCCGCATCGAGCTTGCCCGGTTCGTCAATCCCTCGGGTCTGCAGGCGCTGGGCGGCAACCTCTATGCCGAGAGCGCGGCCAGCGGCACACCGCAGGTCGGCACTCCCGGCCTCGATGGCCGCGGCTCGCTCCGCCAAGGCTCGCTCGAAGGCTCTAACGTCAACGTCGTGCAGGAGCTGGTCGACATGATCGAGACCCAGCGCGCCTATGAGGTGAACTCCAAGATGATCTCCGCCACTGACGAGATGCTGCGCAATGCCAACCAGCAGCTCTAAGCGCCTCGCACTGGTCGCGGTCGCCTTCCTGCTCATGGCGGGCAAGAAGCCGAACCCGTACGAGCCGAGCTACGCGCCGCCCGTCCAGGCCGCGCCCGCCAACGGCGCGATCTTCCAGGCGAGCCGCGGTTACGCCCCGCTCACCAGCGGCACCCGCGCCTCCATGGTCGGCGACCTGCTGACCATCGTCCTGGTGGAGCGCACCCAGGCCGCCAAGACTTCGGTTGCCAGCATCGGCCGCGACGGCAGCATCGGCCTGTCGCCGCCGGTTAGCGGGCCGTTATCCCTGTTCAAACCGGAAGAATTCAACATGGGCGGCGATACGTCCTTCGATGGGAAGGGCCAGGCCGCTCAGTCGAACACGCTCTCGGGCGAAGTCAGCGTGACCGTTGCGGAAGTCTATCCGAACGGCACCATGCTGGTGCGCGGCGAGAAGCTGATCAAATTGAACCGCGGCGACGAGTTCGTGCGCATCTCCGGCATCGTCCGCCAGGCCGACGTCACCGCCGACAATCGAGTGCCGTCCACGCGGGTCGCCGACGCCGACATCACCTACTCCGGCAAGGGCGAGATCGCGCGCGCCAGCCGACAGGGCTGGCTGCAGCGCTTCTTCACCCGCTTCAGCCCCTTCTGAGGATGCTTTTCATGAAACTCTTCCGCATCCTCGCTGCAGCCATGTGCGTGGCGTTCGCCGCTGCCCCCGCTCAGGCCGAACGCATCAAGGACCTCGGCACGTTCCAGGGCCTGCGCGCCAACCAGCTGACCGGTTACGGCATCATCGTCGGCCTCGCCGGCACCGGCGACGACAGCTTCGAATATGCGACGCAGGGCATGAAGGGCGTCGCTTCGCGCTTCGGCCTCAGCCTCCCCGCGGGCATCAATCCGGCGCTCAAGAATGCGGCCGCGGTGATGATCACCGCGGAGCTGCCGCCCTTCGCCAAGCCCGGCCAGCGTCTCGACATCACCGTCTCGGCGATGGGCAAGGCCAAGTCGATCCGCGGCGGCACCCTGCTGATGGCGCCGCTCCGCGGTGCCGACAACGAAATCTACGCGATGGCCCAGGGCAATGTCGCCGTCGGCGGTCTCGGCGTCGAAGGCGCCGACGGTTCCAAGGTGTCGGTCAACGTGCCCTCCGCCGGCCGCATCCCCGGCGGTGCGACCGTCGAACGCGCCGTGGACGCCGGCTTTGCGACCGCGCCGAGCCTGATGTTCAACCTTGCCGACGCTGACCTCACCACGGCCGCGCTCGTCTCCGAGGCGATCGCCCGCGACGTTCCCGGCGTTACAGCCCGCGCGCTCGATGCCGTTACTATTGCCATCGATGCCCCTCCTGGAGCGGAGCTGCGCACTTTGCTGATGAGCAAGATCGAGAATATCGAGGTCCAGCCCGCCGCCGCCCCGGCGCGCGTGATCGTCAACGCCCGCACCGGCACGGTCGTCATCAACGGCGCCGTCAGGATCACTCCGGCCGCGGTCAGCCACGGCAAGCTCACGGTCGCGATCAAGGAAAGTCCGACGGTGATCCAGCCCGAAGGCTTCTCGCGCGGCGAGACGGCGATCGAGGACGACAGCCAGATCCAGATCAAGGAGGAGGCGCGGCCGATGTTCGCCTTCGCTCCGGGCGCGTCGCTTTCGGAGATCGTCAAGGCGGTGAACGCCATCGGCGCCGCGCCCTCGGACCTCGTCGCCATCCTCGAGGCGCTGAAGCAGGCGGGAGCGATGAAGGCGGAGCTGGTGATCCTGTGATGGATCGGATCGCCTCGACCGACACGACGCCGAAGACGCAGACGGACGCGAAGCGCGAGCAGCTGAAGGCTGCCGCGACTGCGTTCGAGGCCGTGTTCCTGCGCCAGATGATCGGCTCGATGCGCCAGGCCAACCTCGGCGAAGACATTCTCGGCGGCTCATCCGCCGACACGTTCCGCGAAATGTCGGACGCGAAGCTCGCCGACAGCATGGCCGAAAAGAACAGCTTCGGCATCGCCGAGCTGCTGCTCAAGCAATTCGACGGGGTGGGGGTTAAGAAATGAGCGATCTTCTGGGCCTCGGCCTCTCCGCCGTCACTGCCTACCGAACCGCGTTGAGCGCGATCGGCGACAATGTCGCCAATGCCGAGACGCCCGGCTATGCGCGCCGCGACGTGCGCCTGCAGGAGGGCGTCAACATCGGCTCGCGCAGCCCGCTTTATCGCGAAGATCTGATCTTCAGCGGCGTCGAAGCCGCTTCGATCGGCCGCGCCTGGGATTCCTACCGCGCCGCCGATTCCCGCTACGCCGCCTCCGCTTCGGGCCGCGCGGACGTGCGCCAGCAGTGGCTCGGTGCCATCGAGACCAACTTGGGCGACGGGCCGACCGCGGTCGGATCGAGGATCGGAGCCTTCTTCAACGCGGGCGAGGCGCTGGCAGCAACACCGTCCGATCGGCTGGGCCGCACCGCGATGCTTTCGACGCTGGGCGATGCCGCCGGTTCGATCCGCGACACCGCGCAAGCCCTGGCACGGGTCTCCAACGGCATTGCCGGCGCCACCACGCAGGAAATCGACGCCCTCAATAGCGAGCTTAAGGCGCTTGCCGAGGTCAATACGGCGCTGCGCCAGGCGGCGCCCAACCAGACGACCTTCGCGTCGCTCCAGGACGAGCGCGACCGGCTGCTCGACTCGATCTCCGCGCGGATCGACATCACCGCCACGATCGGTGAAAAGGGCACGGTCACCGTCAGCCTCGGCGGCGTCAGCGGCGTCACCATCCTCAATGCTCAGCAGCGCGCGGAGATCAGCTCCGCGACCGCGACTGACGGGCGCATTCAGCTGCGCATGTTCTGGGACGGCACCACGTCCCCCCTGCCCGCGACCGGCGGCCGCCTCGCCGGCCTGGTCGACGTCGCCGCGTCCACCGCCGACAAGCGCGCGGAGGTCGAGGCGATCGCCCAGCAGTTCGTCACCGACGTCAACAACTGGAATGCCCAGGGCCGCACCGCGGCAGGCGTCGCCGGCGCACCTTTGCTATCCATGACGGCCGGCGCGATGTCGCTCGCTGTCGCGACCACGGATCCGGCCGCCATCGCCGCCGCCTCGGCGGACGGGACGGAAAACGGCAATCTCCTCTCCCTCTCCGCGCTTCGCGGACCGAATGGCGTCGAGAACCGCTGGGCCGCGCTCGTCGCCGCCCAGGCGCAGTCGCTCAACTCGGCCGCCGCCGAAGCGGCCGCTGCCGCAACCCGCCGCGACAACAGCTTCGCCGCTCGCGATGAAGTTTCCGGCGTCGACCTAGACCGCGAAGCCGCCGAACTGCTCCGCTACCAGCGCGCCTACGACGCATCGGCACGTATCATCCAGGTCGCTCGCGAGACGATGCAGACCATCCTCGACGTCCTCTAAGGATCGGCACCATGATCACCGGCACCCGTCATCGCCTTACTCTCGAGATCAACCGCCAGGCGAAGCTCGCGCAGGAAATTGCGCGCGGCCAGGCCGAGATCGCGACCACCAAGCGCATCCTTGCCCCGTCCGACGATCCGATCGGCGCCGCACGCGTCAGCGAGATTGCACGTGCGGAGGCAAACGAAGCGACCTGGATGCGCAACATCGACACCGCCTCCGCGCTTGCGGCGCGGTCCGACACGGTCCTCACCTCCACCGCCTTGAGCCTGGAGCGCGCGAACGAGCTGATGATCGCCGCCTCGACCGGCACCCTCTCGGATGCGAACCGGGCGACGATCGCCACCGAGCTTCGCGCGATCGCCGAGGAGCTGGCGGCCCTTCGGGACACGCGCGATCCGCGAGGCGAGCCTCTTTTCCGGGCCAATGGCGCCCTGGAAGTGCCGGTGAGCGCCGGCGTTCGGATCGCGCCCGTCGCGGACCGCGCCTCCATCTTCGACGCTCCGGTCGATATCGTCGCGAGCATAAACGCGGCGGTCGCGGCGGTGACGGAGCCCGACCCTGCCCTGCGGACCACCGCAAGCCAGGCGGCGCTGGCCAATATCAGCCTCGGCGTCACCCAGGTCGCGAATGCACGAGCCGATCAGGGCGTGCGCGCCAACCGCCTGGACGCGGTGCGCGAGGCGCTCGAGAATTCGGCGGTGCAGCTCGATGAGCAGCGCGGCGCCATCGAGGGAGCCAACATTCCCGAGATCATCGCCCGCCTGTCCTCGCGCCAGGTGAGCCTGGAGGCCGCCCAGGCGATCTTCGCGCGCCTCAACAAGAGCAGCCTGTTCGACATCATCCGCTGATCGGGCGTCTTAACCATCTTCCGCCGGGCTTAACCATAAAGAGCCCGCTTACCCTGCCGTAAATGTCTGTGAGGGCGGGCTTCTGGCCAGCCGGTAGCCGACGGGGTCTTGTTCATGTTTCCAGCAATCGGCGTCGTCGTCCTCCTCCTCATGGTCTTCGGCGGCTTCACCATCACGGGCGGCGCGCTCGGCCCCGTGATGCACGCTATTCCGCATGAGATGCTGATCATCGGCGGCGCCGCTCTCGGCGCGCTGATCGCCGGCAATTCGGGGAAGGAACTGAAGCAGCTGCTCGGCGGCTTCGGCAATGTCTTCAAGGGCCCGAAATACGCGAAGAAGGACTTCCTCGACACGATCTTCCTGGTGTCGCGCCTGATGAAGATGCTGCGCACCGACGGCCCCGTCGCGGTCGAGCCGCACATGGAGGATCCCAAGTCGAGCCCGATCTTCGCCGAGTATCCGAAGCTCCTGAAGGATGACACGCTCATCCACCTCATCACCGACACCCTGCGCTTGGTCGTCGTGTCGTCGGGCACGCTCGATCCGCATGCGGTCGAGGAGGTGATGGACAACAGCCTCAAGACCCACCATCACGATGCGATCCGCCCGGCGGACACGCTGCAGAACCTCGCGGACGCGCTGCCCGCCCTCGGCATCGTCGCGGCCGTGCTCGGCGTCGTGAAGACGATGGGTTCGATCGACCAGCCGCCGGCGATCCTCGGCGGCATGATCGGCTCGGCGCTGGTCGGCACCTTCCTCGGCGTGCTGCTCGCCTACGGCATCATCGGCCCGTTCGCGAACCGCGCGCGGCAGGTGATCGAGGGCGACGCCGCCATCTATCATGTCGTCAAGCAGATCATCGTCGCCTCGCTGCACGGCCACCCGCTGCCGCTGGTGATCGAGGCCGCGCGCTCCAGTATCAGCCACAACAACCAGCCCGCCTTCGCCGACGTCTTCGACGGCATGAGGGGCCGCTAAGATCATGGCAAGCGCTGCCAAGCCGCGGGGCAAGAACGAGCCCGAGCCGCGGCCGATCATCGTCAAGAAGATCATCGACGGGGGTCATGGCGGCCACCATGGCGGCGCCTGGAAGGTGGCCTATGCCGACTTCGTCACGGCGATGATGGCGTTCTTCCTGCTGATGTGGCTGCTCGGCATGACCGACGAGCAGAAGCGCCAGGGCATTGCCGACTATTTTACACCGACCCTGGTCGAGATGAAGCAGAACAGCGCCGGCTCCAATGGCCTGCTCGGCGGCGACTCTCTGATCTCCAAGGACAATTACCCGAACCGCGCCGCTCAGACCGGCAATCGCGCGATCGTCATCCCGGAGTCCGCCACCGGCGGGCCGAAGGAAGGCCATGAGCTGATGAAGGACCGTCAGGCCTTCCAGGAGCTGAAGCGCGCGCTCGACCAGCGCATGGAGCTGATCCCGGAGCTGAAGAAGCTCAAGGCCAACGTCCGCTATGTCGAGACGCGCGAGGGCCTGCGCATCGATCTCGTCGACGAGGCCAATTTCTCCATGTTCGCGCTCGCCACCGACCAGCTCGTGCCCCAGGCGCGGCGGCTGATCGGCGAGGTGGCGAAGGTGATCGAGGGCGTGCCGAACAAGATCATCGTCCGCGGCCACACCGACTCGCTCCCCTATGCCGCGGGCAAGTCGATGAACAACTGGATGTTGTCGACTTCACGTGCCGAGGCGACGCGGGAGGCACTCGCCAACTCAGGCCTGCCGGTGGATCGCTTCGCCCGGATCGAGGGCGTCGCCGACCGCGAACCCTATGTCGCTGCCGACCGCTACGACCCCCGCAACCGTCGCATGGCGATCATCCTCGCCTGGCGCGGCGACAGTCAGGCGCCCGCCACGGCTCCGCAGGGAGGCCGGTGATGCTGAAGTTCCTCGGCCGGGGCGGCGGGGACGCCGCTCAGGAGGCGACCGCCGCGGCGATCAAGGATCGCAAGGCCAAGCGCCACAATGTGACCGGTGCCAAGATCAACCTGCTGGTCGATTCGAACCTTTACATCCTGCACCTCAAGGACCTGAGCGCACTCGGGTTGTGCGGCATGACCGACGCGCCGCTGGCGGTGGAGCAGACCGTAATCGCCCACCTCGCGGAATATGATCAGCTGCCCATCCAGATCCGCTGGATCCGGCGGACGCTGATCGGCGCCGCCTTCTTCGAACGCCTTTCCGAAGAGAGGATGGAGCGTCTGCTCCGCGTTCACGCCCGGCGCCGCAGCACGGACTGACCCCCTCGCCCTGCCAGCGCGGCCGATTGACTTTGTCACTGAAAAGTAACAGGAAAATTATGTCTCGCTGTGGGACGGACAGGCGCTTGTAATTTCCCCGTCACACGGGGCAGTTAATGGCGGCGGGGCCGGCGGCGAGCCGGACGAATCATCGAATACCGCATGAGGGGCAGTCGCCACGACCGCTGGCCGTGACGCGTCGCTCTGCGCGGTGCTGCAGCGTGGGGACCTGAAACATGACGGCTACTTACTTTTCGCTCGCGACCGCCAATTTCTGGCAGGATTGGTCGGATCGAAACTCGATCACGGCCGACGACGACTGGTCGAACGTAGCCTCCATCGTCGGCTATCGCGGCGATAATCTGGTTCCCGGCGCGGGACGGAACCCGACCGGCGTCACGGGCACCAGCGACGTCGTCGACGTGATCGCCAACCCCAGCCCCAACGACCCCAACACCTTCAACACCGGCGGCGTCGTCGACTTTGACGACCTGCTCGACCCCGTCATCGCCTTGCAGGGCTCCGGCACCGCGGACGCGCCCTATCTCGTGATCCATCTCGACGCGACGGGACGGCAGGACGTCGTCTTCTCCACCCGCCTGCGCGACATCGACAGCGGCACCACCGCGACGCAGCCGATCGCCGTCCAGTACCGCATCGGCAATAGCGGCGACTGGCTCAATATCGAGGGCGGCTATATCGCCAACGCCAATACCGGCGGCGACACGATGCTCAGCGTCACCCTGCCCGCCGCGGTCAACGGCGAAGCTCAGGTGCAGGTGCGCGTGATCACCACCGATTCGACCGGTTCGGACGCCTTCATCGGCATCGACGATATCGGCGTCACCAGCACCCCCATCGAGGTCGAGGCGCCCGGCATCCTGTCCATCACCGACGCCGCCGCCGCCGAAGGCGATGCCGGCACCAGCGTGATCAGCTTCACCGTCAATCGCGACGGCGGCGCCAACGGTGCCGTCTCTGCGACATACATTGTGACCCTTCCGGGCGGCCCCGGCGGCGCGGACGGCTCCGACCTCGCCACCACCCAGCTGACCGGCACCGTGAACTTCGCCGATGGCGAGAACATTGCCACGATCACGCTCGAGATCGCCGGCGACACTGATTTCGAGCCGACGGAGACGTTCACCGTCGCCCTGTCCGGCCCGACCGGCGGCGCCACGCTCGGCGATGCCGAAGCGACCGGCACCATCACCAACGACGATGCCGCTCCTCCCAGCGACAGCGCCTTCATCAACGAAATCCATTATGACGACGCCAGCACCGACACCGGCGAGATGGTCGAGATCGCCGGCGTCGCCGGCACCGACCTCAGCGGCTGGAGCCTCGTCCTCTACAACGGCAATGGCGGCGTTCCCTACGCCACGATCCCGCTGTCCGGCGTGATCGATGACGAGGATGACGGCTATGGCGCGCTCGCCTTCGCGACGCCGAACATCCAGAATGGCAGCCCCGACGGCGTCGCCCTGGTCGACGCCAGCGGCCAGGTCGTGCAGTTCCTCTCCTACGAGGGCAGCTTCACTGCGACCGACGGTCCCGCCGCCGGCCTGACCAGCACCGACATCGGCGTCGCCGAGGAACCCGCGCCGGCCGACGGCTTCTCGCTGCAGCTCCGCGGCAGCGGCGGCAGCTATGAGGACTTCACCTGGGCGGACGCGAGCGAGCAGAGCTTCGGCAGCCTCAACGCCGGCCAGAACTTCATCGGCGCCAATGCCAATGGCGAAGTCAGCATCAGCGACGCCAGCGTCAGCGAAGGCGATGCGGGCACGCGCCAGCTCGTCTTCACCGTCACTCGCGCCGGCGGCGGCGCCGGCACCGGCACGGTCGCCTACACGATCAACCTGGACGGCACCGCCACCGCCGCCGATCTCGCCGCCGGCACGCAATATGGCGGCACCGTCACCTTCGCTCCCGGCGAGCGCACGCAGCAGATCGTCATCGACGTCGTCGGCGACGTGGTCGGCGAGCCGAACGAAACGCTGAGCGTGACCCTCGGTGCGACCACAGGCCCGGTCGTGGTCGTCGACGGCACCGCCACCGGCACCATCCTCAACGACGATCCGATCGCGCTGACCATCTACGAGATCCAGGGCGAGGCGCACCGCTCGGCCTATGTGAACCAGGTCGTCACCACCACCGGCATCGTGACGGCAGTCGACGACAACGGCTTCTACCTCCAGGACGCCGACGGCGACGGCAATGCCCGCACCTCCGACGCGGTGTTCGTCTTCACCGGCGCGCAGTCGAGCGTCCGCGTGGGCGACGCCGTCGAAGTGCGCGGCACGGTCACCGAGTTCCTGCCCGGCGGCGATGCGACCAACCTCACCGTCACGCAGCTCAACAGCAGCGCCGTCACCTTTATCTCCGAGAAGAACGACCTGCCCGACGCCGTGCTGATCGGCACTGGCGGCGTGCTGCCGCCGAGCGAGACGATCGACGATGACGGCTTCGCCACCTTCGATCCGGAGAATGACGGCATCGACTTCTATGAGTCGCTGGAAGGCATGCGCATCACCATCGATGCGCCGCTCGTCGTCACCAACACGAACGGCTTCGGCGAGACCGGCGTGGTCGCCTCGGGCGGGGTCGGCGCCACCGGCGTCAACAGCCGCGGCGGCATCACCATCTCGGAAGGCGACTATAATCCCGAGAAGATCCAGATCGACGACGATGCCGGACTGTTCGCCGGCTTCAACCCGGCCTTCACCCAGGGCGACCGCCTCAGCAACGTGACGGGCGTCGTCTCCTACAGCTTCAACAACTATGAGGTGCTGGTCACGGAGGCCGTGTCGGTTACGGAGGACGTAACCCTCGGCCGCGAGAGCACTTCGCTGGACGGCGACGCCGACAATTTGTCGATCGCATCGATGAACGTCGAGAATCTGAGCCCGGCGGACACGCCCGAGAAGTTCGACCTGCTCGCCGGCAACATCGTCTACAACCTCTCCGCTCCCGACATCATCGCCCTGCAGGAAGTGCAGGATGGCAATGGCGTCAATGGCACCGACCCGCTGTCGGGCGAGGCTTCGGCGCAGGGCCTGATCGACGCCATCGTGGAGGCCGGCGGCCCCCGCTATGTCTATGTCGAGGTGGCGCCGAGCCGTGCAGGCGAGACCGGCGGCGCGGCCGGCGGCAACATCCGCAACGGCTTCCTCTACAATCCTGACCGGGTGTCGCTGGTCGAGGGCGGGCTGTCGCTGATCGAGGCCCCTGCCTTCGAAGGCACCCGGCGGCCGCTGGTCGGCACGTTCGAGTTCAACGGCCAGCAGGTGAGCGTCGTCAACGTCCACTTCACCTCCCGCTTGGGCAGCGAGACCCTCTGGGGCAGCAGCCAGCCGCCGGAAAATGGCGGCGACGGCGCCCGCGAGGCGCAGGCGGACGCGGTCGCTGCTTATGTCAACGAACAGCTCGCGACCGATCCGTCGCTCCGCCTGCTCGTCGCCGGCGACTTCAACGGCTTCTATTTCGAGGAATCGCTCGCCTCGCTGCATGAGAACGGCGTGTTCACCAACCTCTACGGCCTGCTGCCGGAGGAGGAGCGCTACTCCTACATGTTCGAGGGCAATCTCCAGCCGCTCGACAATATGGTGGCGACCAACGGCCTGCTCGCCGGCGCCCGCTTCGACGTGGTCCACGTCAATTCCGAGCAGCCGGAGGAACTGCGCAGCTCCGACCACGATCAGCTGGTCGCGACCTTCTTCATCCCCGGCCAGAACGCCGCGCCCGTCGCGGCCGACGATGCAGTGGCGGTCAACGAGGACGCGAGCACCGGCAACCTCTGGGATCAGCTGCTCGGCAATGACAGCGATCCCGACGGCGACGCATTGTCGATCGAGTCGGTCGACGGGACGGGCACGCTCGGCAGCCTTGTCTTCGATGCGCAAAGCCAGACGCTCCGCTACGTCGCCGACAATGACAGCTTCGACGCGCTCGCGCCGGGCGAGACCGTCATCGATCGCTTCGACTACACCATCACCGACGAGGACGGCCTGACCAGCACCGCCACGGTGGAAGTCACCGTCACCGGCGTGAATGACGGCGAGATCCGGATCGGCACGCCCTTGGGCGACAGGATCGAGACCGGCGCCGGCGAGGACCAGCTCTACGGCGGCAAGGGCGATGACATCCTGATCGGGGGCGATGGTCACGACCTGCTCGACGGCGGCCGCGGCGGTGATCAATTGTTCGGCGGCAACGGCAACGACGCCCTGACGAGCGGGTTGGGCAACGACCAGCTCTGGGGCGGCGAGGGCGCCGACACGTTCGTGTTCGCGCGCGACGGCGGCGCCGACTTCGTTTACGACTTCAACGTCGACGAGGATCGCATCCGCCTGGAGAATCTGGAGATCCGCTACGTCCGCGTCCGCGACTTCGACGGTGACGGCACGCTGGATCTCAACATCGCCTTCGCCAACCCCGACGGCTCGCTCGGCGCCGGCGCCGTCAACCTCTACGGGGTCGACGACATCAGCAAGGTGCAGTTCGAGGGCATGGCGCAGTCCACCTTCGCAACCAGCCTGGCCGGCGCGGGAATCCACGACAGCATGTCCGACGCCCACGCCTTGCACTTCTTGAGCCAGCCGCTGATCTGATCATTTCGGCTACAAGCCCGCCGCAGCCGTTCCCCAACGTGCTGCTGCGGCGGGTGCCGGTCGGACGCGAGGTGCATTCTCGTTCAAGGCGAGGCGCACGCCAAGACTGGGCCCCCGCGGGCAAACATTCGCTTTCAACGCTGAGGGCAGCTACCCGGCGGCGGAGTCTTCGCGATCGCGCGACCGGCGGCGGCGCCGGTCGCGTCGCCGTTATCGACCGCCAGGACGCCGTTCACGAGGACGGTGCGGACGCCCGTAGCAAGCAGGGTCGGCTGCTCGTAGGTGGCGCGGGCAGAGAAGCGCTTCGGATCGAACACCACAACGTCGGCGAAGGCGCCGCGCTTCAGCCGGCCCCGGCCTTCGAGGCCAAACGTGTCCGCTGGAAGCGCGGTGCTGCGCTCGATGAAGTCGCGCAGGGTGATCACCTTCCGGGCCACCACATATTCCGAATATTTCCGTGGGAACGTGCCGTAGGCGCGCGGGTGGCCGGTGGAGGCGTCGGAGCCGGTCATCACCCAGGGGCGGCGCATGAAGGCGGCGATGTCGGCCTCGGTCTGGTTGAACGAGGCGACCGACGGGTCCGCCACCCGAATGACCACGATGGCGGCTGCGACCGGGCTGAGGCCCATGGCCTTGGCGACCTCGGCGAGCCTGCGGCCCTTCTGCTCACCCTCGGTGATGAGCAGGGACTCCGCGCCGCCGCGGCGGCGAAGGTTGTCGCCCATTTCGCTGCGCAGCCTCTCAATGACCAACGGGTCGTCGAAGCGCTTGAGCAATGCGGCGCGCCCGCCATCCTGCGCCCAGCGAGGCACCAGAGATGAGGCGAGGCTCGTGCCCGAGGCGGACCAGGGATATTGGTCGGCGGTGACCTTCTGGCCGGCGCGCTGGGCGGCCTCGATCCTGGCGATGATCGCGGGCGCCTGACCGTGCACGTCCACGCCGAGGGCCTTGATGTGCGAGATGTTGACGGGAAGTCGCGCCTCACGCCCGACCGTGATCGCTTCGTCCACGGCGGCGGCGAGGCCGATCGAGTAGCTGGATTCGTCGCGCAGATGGCTGTCGTAGGTGCCGCCGCGAAGGCCCGCCTCGCGCGCAAGCGCCACCACCTCGTCCGATTTCGAGAAACTTTGGGGCGCATAGAAGAGGCCGGTGGAGAAGCCGAGCGCGCCCTGGCACATGGCGCTGGCGACCAGCTGCTTCATGCGCGCGAGCTCGGCCGGCGTCGGCGCCCGGTCCACGTCGCCGATCACCTGCCGCCGTACCGGGCCAAGGCCGACATAAGCGGCATAGTTGATGCCGACAGGCTTGCTCTGCGCGCTGCCCAGCACCGCCGCCACCTCGGGATCGCCGCCGCCGTCATTGCCGATGAAGGCGGTGGTCACGCCCTGCATGAGGAAAGCCGGGATGAGACGCGTGCCGGCGTCGTCGGAGGCGAGCTGCTCGGCGGCATGAGTATGCGGATCGATGAAGCCGGGCGCGACGATCATGCCGCTCGCGTCGACGACACGCTTGGCCGGCAGGGACAGGCTCTTGCCCACGGCGCGGATGCGGTCGCCCGAGATCGCTACGTCGCCGACGAACGGCGCGTCGGTGCCGGTGTAGACGGTGCCGCCGCGGATCATGAGGTCGACCTGCTCGGGCGGCGCTGCGCCGAGTGAAAGGATGCTTGTCGCAAGCAACAAAGCGAGGCGGCGAACTCTCATGGCGTTCCCCAGAAGCAGGGTGCGGGCGGATGAAGGTAGCCGCCCTCGTCAGTGACACCGCCAGGCCGGTCCTCTTTCAGCCAGATCGGGCCGTCAAGGTCGACGAAATCGGACATGCGGGCGATGTGGAGAGCGGGCGCGATCGCGAGCGAGGAGCTGACCATGCAGCCGGTCATCAGGCCAAGGCCTGCCTCGCGAGCGGCGCGGGCGAGCGCGAGCGCCTCGGTGAGGCCGCCGGTCTTGTCGAGCTTCACGTTCACGACCTGATAGCGGCGGGCGATGACCGGTAGGTCGGCGGCAACGTGCAGCGCTTCGTCGGCGCAGATCGGGACAGACGGCGTGAAGCCCTCCAGCCATTCATCCTCCCCCGCAGGCACGGGCTGCTCGAGCAGATCGGCGCGGACTTCCACGAGCAGGGGCTGGAACGCCTCGACCAGCGCACGGTCCCAGCTCTCGTTCGGATCGACGATCAGCCGCGGCTCCGGCGCCGCCTCACGCACCGCCCGGATCTGCGCCTCGGGATCGTTCGCATCGACCTTCACCTTGATCAGCGGGACGTGGGCGATGGAGGCGGCGGCCCGGGCCATGGCCTCGGGCGTATCGATCACGATGGTCAGCGCGCTCGCCAGTCGTTCGGGCGATGGGGCGCCGATCCTGTCTGCGACGCTCCGGCCGGACCGACGGGCTTCGAGGTCCCACAAGGCGCAATCGACGGCGTTGCGCGCCGCGCCGGCCGGCATCTTCTTCAGGAGCTCTTCGCGACCGGCACCGCCTTCGATCAGCGGCCGCACCTCGGCGACCGCGGCGAGGGCGCTTTCGAGGCTCTCCCCGTAACGCGGATAGGGAACGCCCTCGCCGCGCCCGACCTTGTCCCCCTCCCTGATCGTCACGGTGACCACGTCCGCGGCGGTCTTGACGCCGCGCGCGATCCGGAACGGCTGCGTCAGCGCGAAGCGATCGTGCTGCGCGTCGAGGTGTCTAGGCATAGAAGCCGGTCGATGATGGTCTCCACCCCGAAGGCGATGGGATCGGTGCAGGGCAGGCCGAGCTGATCCTCGGTCCGCATGCAGAAGCCGAGAGCGGCATCGCGGTCCATCTCGGACGTATTCAGACAGATGCCGACCGCTCGCACGTCCGGGCTGGTCAGCCGCGCCGCCTCCAGATTGCGCTCCAGGCATTCGGCGAGGTCCGGCAGCGCCCGGCCCGGAATGCCGCGCATATGCGGGCGCTCCGGCTCGTGGCAGAGCACGAGCGCCTCCGGCTGCGCGCCGTGCAGGAGGCCCAGCGACACGCCGGCGAAGGATGGGTGGAAGAGCGACCCCTGCCCCTCGATCAGGTCCCAGCCGTCATCGTCGCGGGCCGGCGCGAGCTGCTCGATCGCGCCCGAGATGAAGTCGGCGACGACCGCATCCACCGGAACGCCGCCCCCTGCGATCAATATGCCGGTCTGGCCGGTGGCACGGAAATCGGCGGCAACACCGCGGTCGCGCAGCGCGCGGGTCAGGGCCAGCGTCGCATACATCTTGCCGACCGAGCAGTCGGTGCCGACGGTGAGAAGGCGGTGGCCCGGCCGGGCATAGCCTTTGCCGACCGACAAATTGGCCGGCGGATCGCGCACGTCGAAGAGCTGGAGCCCGTGCTCCCACGCCAGCGAAGCAAGCCGCGGCTGGTCACGCAGCCGCTCGTGGAGGCCCGCAGCGACGTTCATGCCGGCCTGCAGCGCCGCGGCTGCATCCTCGATCAGCTCTTCCGGCAGCTTGCCGCCGGCGCCGGCGATACCGAGCACCAGGGTGCGCGCCCCCTTCGCAACCGCTTCGGCCATGGTGAGGCGCGGCAGGCCGAGCGTCTGCGGGCAGTCGTCGTGGCGGAATTCGCCGACGCAATCCTCGGGGCGGAAGGTCGCCAGGCCGCGCGAGGTCTTGATCCCCAGCGCATCCGCGCTGCGGCCGAGATACAGAAGGAAGGGCGCAGGTATCATTTCGCTCTGAAACGTATCGGAGGCCCTTTCGCCGCACGCATAGCGAGTAGCGGGCTCACCATAGCTTGCCGTTATGGCGCGTCGATCACCTTCGCGAGGGTCTTGAGGAAGTCGGTGGCCAGCGCGCCCGGCGGCCGGTTGATCAGGAACATGGCGTGAATGTCGAAGGCGAGCTGGGGCTTCAGCGGCCGCATCGCGAGGCCGGGGCCAAGCGCGGCCTGGGCGGTGAAGCTGTCGACGACGGTCATGCCGACGCCCTGCCGGACGAGGGCGCTGGCGATGTAGAAGGTGCGGGCCGAAACCACCTCGTCCAGCTCCAGTTCGAGGCGCTGCAGCTCCTGCGTGAAGAGCTGGCCGATCGGCCCGCTCGCGGCGAGGCTGATGAAGCGCTGGCCTCGCAGCCGCTCGAGCTCGATCCGCGGCGGCGCGTCCGGCATGTCCTGCTCGCGATAGAGGACGACGAGCTCGCCTTCGCCCAGCCAGTGCTGCGCGATCGGGGCGGCCGGAGGCACCTGATAGGCGATCGCGATGTCGGTCTCGCGCTCGTAGAGCTTCCTCAGCAGATCGTCATGATGGACGGTCTGGAGGTCGAACTTCACGTTCTCGTGGCTCCGCATGAACCGCGCGACCGCGGTTGGGATCGCCTCTAGCGCGAGCGAGGGCAGGGCCGAGATCCGCAGCATGCCGCCGACGCCGCGCCGCAGGTTGCGCCCCGCCTCGCGCAGCGCATGGACGCGGTCCTGGATCTCGCTGACCTCGGTGAAGAGGGTGTGCGCATCCTGCGTCGGCACCAAGCCACCATTGGTGCGCTGGAAGAGCTGGAAGCCGAGCAGGCTTTCGGCATGGCGCAGCATCTTCGAGACGGACGGCTGCGAGACGTTGAGCGCGCGGGCGGCGGCGCTGACCGAACCGTTGACGTAGACCGCGTGGAAAATCTCGATGTGACGAAGGTTCATGATGCCAGGAACCTAGCGGCTCTCGCCCGCGCTGTCGCCGAAGAGCTTCATCGGGTTGAGCATGCCCTGCGGGTCGAGCGTATGCTTGAGGCGCCGCATCAGCAGGACCGCCTCGTCGCCATGCTCGAGGACCAGCGCCTTGCGTTTGCCGATGCCGATGCCGTGCTCGCCGGTGCAGGTGCCGCCGACCGACAAAGCATGGTCCACCATCGCTTCGTTGATCCGGCGCGCGCTGGCCCAGGCGCTTTCATCGCCGGGCGGAAGGACGAAGAAGACGTGGAAGTTGCCGTCGCCGACATGACCGAGGATCGGGGCCAGCAGGCCGGCTTGCTCGATTCCGGCCTGGGCGCGTCCAATGGCCTCGGCGAGGTGCGAGATCGGCACGCAAATGTCAGTCACCCAGGTGACCGCATTGGGGACCATTGCCCGTGCCGCCGGGAGCGCCTGGTGGCGGGCCTTCCAGAGCCGCGCTCGCGCCTCGGTCTCGACCGCGCGCGAGAGCTTACCGCCGCCGAACTCCGCGCCGATCGCCTGGATGATCTCGAACTGCTCATGTACCCCCGCCTCGGATCCGTGCAGCTCGATAAAGAGGGTCGGCTGTTCCGGCAGCGACAGGTTCGAGAAACGGTTGCAGGCGCGGATCGCCGCTGGATCGAGCAATTCCATCCGCGCGACGGGAATTCCCGACTGGATGGTGGCGATCACCGTCTGCACGGCGCCATCGAGCGTCTCGAACGGCCAGGTGCCGGCGAGCACGGTCTCGGGCAGCCCGTGCAGGCGCAGCGTCGCCTCGACGATGATGCCGAGCGTCCCCTCGGCGCCGGTGAAGAGATGGGTGAGGTCGTAGCCCGCGGACGACTTGCGGGCGCGGCTGCCGGTGCGGATGAGGGTGCCGTCGGCGAGCACGACCTTCAGCGCCATGAGGTTTTCCCGCATCGTGCCGTAGCGCACCGCATTGGTGCCGCTGGCGCGCGTCGAGATCATGCCTCCCAGCGTCGCATTGGCGCCCGGATCGACGGGGAAGAACAGCCCCGTCGCCCGCAGCTCCGCATTGAGCTGCTCACGGGTGACGCCGGGCTCGATCACGCAGAGCATATCCTCCACGCTGACCTCGACGACACGATCCATGCCGGAGAGGTCGAGGCAGAGCCCGCCGACGACCGCCGCGGCATTGCCTTCCAGCGAGGTGCCGGCGCCATAAGGGACCAGCGGCACCCTATGCTCCGCCGCCGCCCGGACGATGTGCTGCACCTCCTCCACGTTCGATGGGCGCGCGACGAGGTCGGGGAGGTGCTCGCCATGATGGCCTTCGCTGCGGGCATAGTGCCTGCGGGCGCTCTCGCTGGTCAGGAGCCTGTCGCCGAGCACCAGTATCAGTGCCGCTTCGAGCGACGTCTCGGCACGTTTCGCTTGCTGCATCGGCTCCGGAGCTTATCGAAGCGAGCGTGCAACGACCAGAGCAGACGCTGATGTATCGCGAGGCCGCGGAAGCGGCGGACGTGGCGCAGCGTCATCTCGCCGAATTGGCGGAGCCGATCCGGCGATTGGGCGAGAAGCTTCGCGCACTCGATCCGCATGTCGTGATCACCTGCGCGAGAGGCAGCTCCGACCACGCCGCCACTTTCGCCAAATATCTGATCGAGACGCGGGTGAGGACGCCGGTCGCCTCCTTCGCGCCCTCCACTTCCTCGATCTACGGCACCGCCTGGCGCAAGCTGAAGGGCGCCCTGTTCCTCGCCATCTCACAATCCGGACGGAGCCCCGACCTGCTCGTCTCGGCGCAGGCGGCACGTGAGGCAGGCGCCTTCGTCGTCGCGATCGTCAACGATGCCGATGCGCCGCTTGCCGGGCTGGCCGACCTCGCTGTCCCGATGCTGGCGGGGACGGAGCGAAGCGTCGCGGCGACCAAGTCGTTCATCGCCTCGCTGTTCGTCATCGCCCGGATTGTCGCCGAGTGGAGCGAGGATGAAGAGCTGGCAGGCGCGTTGGCGCAATCGCCTGAGCTTCTACGGCGGGCCTGGACGCTCGACTGGTCCCCTGCCCTGCCGCTGCTTGGCGACGCAAGGAATCTCTACGTGCTCGGTCGCGGGCTCAGCCTGGCGATTGCGCAGGAGGCCTCCCTGAAGCTCAAGGAGACGTGCGGGCTGCATGCCGAAGCCTATAGCGCCGCCGAGGTGAAGCATGGGCCGATGGCGATCGTCGGACGGGGTTTCCCCGTGCTGATGTTGCCCACCAATGACGAGGCCGGCGAAGCATTCGCAGCGCTCGCCGGCGACTTTGCAGAGCGCGGCGCTCATGTGATGATCGCGGGAGAGAGCGGCGGCACCCTTCTTCCGGTGCTGACCGACGCGCATCCTGCGCTGATGCCCGTCGCGACCATCCTCAGCTTCTATCGCCTGGCAAACCAGCTCAGCCTCGCCCGCGGGCTCGACCCGGACCGGCCGCCCCACCTCCAGAAGGTCACGCGCACCCGATGAGGCGGCAGGCACTTCTTCCCCGACGGGTGCTGACGCCCTCCGGCTTCGAGGAGGATCGCTGCGTCCTGATCGAGAAGGGCACGATCGCCGCCGTCACCGGTGCGGCCGAATGCCCCACCGATGCGGAACGGCTCGATCTGGACGGAGATCTCCTTCCGGGCTTCATCGACCTCCAGGTGAACGGCGGTGGCGGCGTGCTGCTCAACGATCAGCCGACCGTCGACGGCGTCGCCGCCATCGCGGCAGCCCACCGGCAATTCGGGACGACGGGACTGCTGCCCACCCTGATCAGCGATGATCTGGAGGTGGTGTCGCAAGCCATCGCGGCGGTCGACGCGGCCATCGAGCAAGGCGTCCCGGGGGTGCTCGGCATCCATATCGAAGGGCCGTTCCTGAATCCTGCCAGGAAAGGCATTCACGACGCCGCCAAGTTCAGGACCCTCGATGCCGCGGCGATCGGGCTCCTCTCCTCGCTGAAGCGCGGCCGCACCCTAGTCACCCTCGCTCCGGAACTGGCGCCGTCTGGTGCGATACGGGCGCTGGGGGAGCGCGGCGTCATCGTCGCCGCCGGCCACACCAACGGCTCCTACGAGGAGGTGCGGGCGGCGCTGGATGAGGGCCTCGCCGGCTTCACCCACCTCTACAACGCAATGACCCAGCTCGGCAGCCGTGCCCCCGGAGCGGTCGGCGCCGCGCTCGACGATCGCGACAGCTGGTGCGGCCTCATCGTCGACGGCCATCACGTGCACCCGGCGGCGCTCCGCGTGGCGCTTGCTGCCAAGGGCGCCGATCGCCTCCTGCTCGTCACCGACGCGATGCCGACCGTCGGCTCAGACGTGAAGGAGTTCGAGCTTGGCGGACATCGCATCGTCGCCGACGACGGCCGCTGCGTGGCGCCGGACGGCGCGCTCGCCGGCTCCGATCTCGACATGGCGACGGCAGTGCGCAACGCCGAGCGGCTGATGGGCATCGACTATGCGACAACAGTCAGGATGGCGAGCGCTTCTCCGGCAGCCGCGCTGCGCATGTCGAACCAACGAGGCGCGATCGCAGCCGGGATGGCTGCCGATCTCGTTCTGGTGAACGGGCGAAAAGAGGTGATCGAGACCTGGATCGGCGGCAACGCGCTCCCGGCCTAGGCCGCTTCCTTGGCCGCCGCCCGGGTCCTCGCCAGGAGGATGGCGCCATCGAGCGCGTCGCCGAGCGGATCGCTGAGGCGCTCGCGGATGCTCGCCGCCAGCCAGTCGCGCATCCGCGCCGCCACCCCGCCCATCAGGCAGCAACTGGGTGCGCCCCTGTCGAGAAGGACGCGGATGAGGCGATCCAGGCGCCGCGCGGCCGCCTGCACGATGACCTCGGCCACTGGATCGCCGGCCGAAGCATGGTCCATCACCATCGGCGCGAAGGCGGCGTAATCGGTCGGCGTCGCCCGCGCCGTCCAGTCGACGATCTCGCCGGCCGAGCCGTGGAAATAGTCCAGAACCTCCTCGGTCATGCCGCTATGCGGAATGCGTCCGTCGCGGGCCCAGAGCGCGTTGCGGATGGCGCGGAGGCCAAGGTCGGCGCCGCTGCCCTCGTCGGAGACCGGGAAGCCGTAGCCGCCGATCGTGTAGACCTCCTCGCCGACGCGCGCGAAGCCGATGCTGCCGGTGCCGACAATCACAATCGCGCCGTCGCCGCCGGCGTGGGCGCCGAGATTGGCAATGGCGGCGTCGCTCGCAAAGGCGATCGAGCGGAACGGGAAGTCATGCTCCTGAAGCCCGGGCAGAACGCCGCGGCGGTTGAGGCCGGCTATGCCCAGCCCCACACGCACCGAAGCCAGGTGCGCTTTGTCCAGTCCTGCCTCGGCCAGCGCCTGAAGATAGGAGTCCTCGACTGCGTCCAGTGCCTCCGGAAGCCCGATGCGCGTGTTGGCCGGGCCGGCCTCGCCGGTCCCGATGACGGCGCCGTCCGCCGTCACCAGCCGTGCCCGCGTATGGGTGCCGCCGGCATCTATGCCGAGATAGAGCTCCATCGCCCGCAATCTTACCCCCACCCCCGTGGCAAGCAGTCTTAGGATTGTATAGCAGCGCTGTGAATAAAGTTCATAGCAGCGCGCGGGACAGGAGATGCGGATTTGTCGACTGAGTTGATCAGCGCCCGATATGCCGGCCTCGATCTCTGGCCTACCCGCGACGCCGTGCAGGCAATGCTGGAAGGGCAGCTCGCCGCTGCCGCTGTTGTGCAGTCGCAGGCGGCGGCGATCGCGGCAACGGCGGACGCGGCGGCGGAGCGGCTGCGAGGCGGAACGGGGCGGCTCATCTATGTCGGCGCCGGCACATCCGGGCGCCTGGCGGTGCAGGATGGGGTGGAGCTGGGACCCACCTATGATTGGGGTGACGATCGCACGCTATACCTCCTGGCGGGCGGCATGGGTGCGATGCTGACCAGCGTCGAAGGCGCCGAGGATGACGAAGCCGCCGCCGCAGACGAAATCGGACGGGCCGCTCTCACCCCCTCCGACGTGGTGATCGGCGTCGCCGCCAGCGGGAGGACGCCTTACACCGTCGCCGCCATAACGGCGGCACGCGCGGCCGGCGCGCTCACCATCGGCATCGCCAGCAATGCCGGCACGCCGCTCATCAATGCGGCCGAACATCGGATCCTGATCGAGACCGGGCCGGAGATCGTCGCCGGATCCACACGCATGAAAGCAGGGACTGCGCAGAAGATCGTCCTCAACCTGCTCTCGACGGCGACGATGCTGCGCCTCGGCCGCGTTCATGACGGCCTGATGGTCGACATGCGGCTCTCCAACCGCAAGCTGCGGGGACGCGCGGCGCATATGGTGTCGCAGATCGCCGGCGTCGGGCGCGAGGCTGCTGAGGCCGCGCTCGAACGCTCCGGCCGCAGGATCAAGCAGGCGGTCCTGATCGCTCTCGGACTCGATCCCGAACAGGCGAGGCAAGCACTCGACGAGGCTGGCGGCAATCTCCGCGACGCCCTATCCGCGCACCATGGGCAAGGGTGACGCGATGAACTCCGGCGAGGGGCACAAGATGTGGGGCGGCCGCTTCGCCAGCGGCCCGGCCGCCTTGATGCGCGAGATCAACGCCTCGATCGGCGTCGACAAAAGACTGTCGCGGGAGGATCTGACGGGATCGAAAGCCCATGCCGCTATGCTCCGCGACCGAGGCATCCTTTCGGCCGGGGATGCGGAGGCCATCCTCGGGGGGCTGGACCGCATCGCGGAAGAATATGAGCGCGACGGCGTGCCCGAGGACCAGGCGCTCGAAGACATCCACATGCATGTCGAGCATCGCCTCGCCGAGCTGATCGGCCCCGCTGCGGGCCGGCTGCACACCGCCCGCTCGCGCAACGATCAGGTTGCGACCGACTTCCGGATGTGGGTGCGATCGGCGATGGCGGAGGCGGATCGCACGCTGCGATCCTTCCAGAGCATCCTCGTCGTCCGGGCGGAGGAGCATGCGAAGGCGGTGATGCCCGGCTTCACGCACCTCCAGCCGGCCCAGCCGGTGACGCTCGGTCACCATCTGCTCGCTTATTACGAGATGCTCCGCCGCGACCGCTCGCGCTTCGCCGACGCGTCTGCGCGGCTCGACGAGTGCCCGCTGGGCGCGGCCGCGCTGGCCGGCACGAGCTTCCCGATCGACCGCCACGCGACGGCCAAGGCACTCGGGTTCTCGCGTCCAACCGCCAATTCGCTGGACTCGGTGTCCGACCGCGACTTCGCGCTCGATTATCTGATGGCGGCGACGCAGTGCAGCCTGCACCTCTCCCGCCTCGCCGAAGAGCTGATCATCTGGTCGACCCCGATGTTCGGATTCGTCGCTCTTCCCGACGAGTTCTCGACCGGCTCCTCGATCATGCCCCAGAAGCGCAATCCCGACGCCGCCGAGCTGGTCCGCGGCCACTCCGGGCGGATCGCCGGCGCCATGACGTCGCTCATGGTGACGATGAAGGGCCTGCCGCTCGCTTATTCCAAGGATATGCAGGACGACAAGGCGCCGGTTTTTGAGGCCCACGATCTGCTGATGCTGTCGATCGAGGCGCTTGCGGGGATGGTCGAGAAGACGCGCTTCAACGTCGATCGAATGCGGGCCGCCGCCGAAGCCGGCTTCTCGACTGCCACCGACCTTGCCGACTGGCTGGTGCGCGAGGCGGACGTGCCCTTTCGGGAGGCGCACCACATCACCGGGCGCGCTGTCCGCCTTGCTGAGGAGCGCGGCGTCGGCCTCTCCGAGCTTGATATCGAGAGTCTGAAGGCCATCGATGCCCGCATCGACGAGCGCGTCTACGGCGTCCTCACCGTCGACGCCTCGGTCCAGAGCCGCACCAGCTACGGCGGCACTGCGCCCGATGGCGTCCGCGCCCGAATTGCAGACGCGCGGAAGGCGCTCGGCGATTAGCCCTTCGCCAGTCGCCGATCGCGCGCCGCCGCAATCCGCAGCCGAAGCGCATTCAGGCGGATGAACCCAGCGGCGTCGCGCTGGTCGTAGGAGCTAGAACCCTCCTCGAAAGTGACGAGGTCCTGGTCGTAGATGGCCGCGGGGCTCTCGCGTCCGATCACGGTGGCGTTGCCCTTATAGAGCTTCATCCGCACCTTGCCGCTGACATGCTCCTGACTCTTGTCGATCAGCGCCTGGAGCATCTCGCGCTCCGGCGAGAACCAGAAGCCGTTATAGATGAGCTTGGCGTAGCGCGGCATGATCTCGTCCTTGAGATGCATGGCGCCGCCGTCGAGCGTGATGCTCTCGATGCCGCGATGCGCAGCCAGCAGGATCGTGCCGCCGGGCGTCTCGTAGACGCCGCGCGACTTCATGCCGACGAAGCGGTTCTCGACCAGATCGAGGCGACCGATGCCGTTATCGTGGCCGAGCTGGTTGAGCTTCGTCAGCAGCGAAGCCGGCGACAGGCGCGCGCCGTCGATCGCGACAGGGTCACCGCGTTCGAACTCGATCTCGATAACGGTCGGCTTGTCCGGCGCGTCCTCGGGCGAGATCGTGCGCTGGTGGACATATTCCGGCGCCTCGATGGCCGGGTCCTCGAGCACCTTCCCCTCGGAGGAGGAGTGCAGGAGGTTGGCATCGATCGAGAATGGCGCTTCGCCCTTCTTGTCCTTCGAGATCGGGATCTGGTGCTTCTCGGCGAAGTCGATCAGCTGCTCGCGGCTGGCGAACTCCCATTCTCGCCAGGGAGCAATGACGCGGATGTCGGGCTCCAGCGCGTAATAACCGAGCTCGAAGCGGACCTGGTCGTTCCCCTTCCCCGTCGCGCCGTGGCAGACCGCGTCGGCGCCGACCTGACGCGCGATCTCGATCTGGCGCTTGGCGATCAGCGGCCGCGCGATCGAGGTGCCGAGTAGATATTGCCCCTCATAGACGGTGTTGGCGCGGAACATCGGGAAGACGAAGTCGCGGACGAACTCCTCCCGAAGATCGTCGATGAAGATGTTCTCCGGCTTGATGCCGAGCAGCTCAGCCTTGCGCCGCGCCGGCTCCACTTCTTCGCCCTGGCCGAGATCGGCGGTGAAGGTCACCACCTCCGCCCGATATTCGGTTTGCAGCCATTTCAGGATGATCGAAGTGTCGAGGCCGCCCGAATAAGCGAGCACGACCTTCTTGGGAGCGGGCTTGGTCATCGTCTTCTTTCTTCGTCAGAGGCCGCGCAGGCCCAACATCCATGCCATCGCGCCGCGGGCGCTGTGCATCCGGTTCTCGGCCTGGCGCCAGACCGCCGAGCGCGGACCGTCGATCACCTCGGCGGTCACTTCCTCGCCGCGCCGCGCGGGCAGGCAGTGCAGGAACCAGGCGTCGCTGCAGCGGGCCATCAAGGCGGCGTCGACCTGATAGTCGGCGAAGGCGGCCTGGCGCGCAGCAGTCTCGTCGTCCTGCCCCATCGAGACCCAGACGTCAGTATAGACGATCTGTGCGCCCTCCGCCGCTTCGGCGGGATCGGCGACCTGGCGCACGCCCGGAAGCGCCTCGACGAAGCCGTAGCCGTCGGGACTCGCCACGACCATCTCGGCGCCAAGCAAGGAACAGCCCTCGGCAAGCGAGCGTGCGACGTTGTTGGCATCGCCGATATAGGCGATGCGCGCGCCCTCGATTCGGCCGAGAAGCTGCTTCACCGTCAGCAGGTCGGCGAGCGCCTGGAGCGGGTGATCGCTGTCGGAGAGCATGTTCAGCACCGGCGTGTCCACCGCCGCCGCCATCTGCTCCAGCAGGCGATGGTCGTTCACCCGCGCCGCGATGATCGAGTGGTAGCAGGCCAAGGTGCGCGCCACGTCCTCGACGCTTTCGCGGGAGCCGAGGCCGACCTCATCCTTCTGGATGTAGACAGGATGGCCGCCGAGCTGGACCACCGCCATTTCCATCGAGTTGCGCGTCCGGGCGCTCGGCTTCTGGAAATAGAGGGCGACCCCCCTTCCTTCCAGCGGACGCGGCAGGTCCTGCCGCTCGGAGAGGGCGATGATCTGCTCCAGATCCTCGCGGCCGAGGTCGCGAATGGCGAGGAGGTCCCTCACCAGCTCGCCTCCCTTTTCACCATCGTGCCGATGCCCTCGTCGGTGAGGATTTCGACCAGCAGCGAATGCGGGACGCGGCCGTCGATGATATGCGCGGAGCCGACGCCGCCATCCACCGCATCGGCACAGGCCTTGAGCTTCGGGATCATGCCCGCGGAAACGCTTTCATGCTGGATGCGCTCGCGAAGCTCGGCCGAAGTCAGGCGCGGCACGAGCGAAGCTTCGTCGTTCACATCCTCCAGCAGCCCGGGCGCGGCAGTCAGATAGACGATCTTCTCGGCTGCCATCGCCACCGCGATCGCGCGCGCCGCCTCGTCGGCGTTGATATTATAGGGCTGGCCGTTGGTGTCGGCGCCGATGGTCGAGACCACCGGCGTCAGCCCCTCGTCGAGCAGCCGGTGGAGGACCGACGCGCGGACCATGCTGACGTCACCGACAAAGCCGAGGTTCGACTCGCGCGGTGTCACCGTGAGGAGCCCGCCATCCTCGCCGGACACGCCGACGGCGACCGGCTCTTCACTCGTCACGCGGTTGATCGTGCCGACGAGGTCCCGGTTGATCTTGCCGACCAGCACCATGCGAACGATCTCGAGCGTCTCCTCGTCGGTTACGCGCAGACCGTTCTCGAACTTCGGCTCCTTGCCGACCCGGCGCATCATCGCATCGACCTGCGGACCGCCGCCATGTACAAGCACGCACCGCACGCCGACGCTGCGCAGCAGCAGCACGTCCTGCGCGAGCGCACGGTCGAGCTCCGCGTCGATCGCCGCGCCGCCCAGCTTCACGACCACGGACTTGCCGCGAAAGCGCTCGATATAGGGCAACGCCTGGACGAGGACGCGCGCGGTTTCGTTCGGCTTCATCATGACGTCTTCGAATTTTCCTTGATGTAGCCGGGGCCGAGATCGATGCCGATCACCTGTGCGGTGCCGGAGCCGAGGCCGAGCGCGACCTCGATCTCGATCCGCTCGCCGGCCATGTGCTTCGCCACCGCCTTCTCGTCATGCTCGAAATTCGTGCCCGCGCGCGAGACGACGATGTCGCCATAAGCGACGCTCGTCTTCTCCGCCTCGAACGCGACGCCCGACGATCCGGCGGCAGCGAGGAGGCGGCCCCAATAAGGATCGCCGCCATACCAGGAGCATTTGACGAGATTGTTCTCGGCGATGTTCTTGGCCGCGATCCGCGCCTCGGCATCGCTCGCGGCGCCGGTGACGCGGAGCGCCACCATCTTGGTCATGCCCTCGGCATCGCGCGCCATCTGCAGCGTCAAATCCTCGCAGGCCTTGTGCACGGCGTCGGCGAACTCGGCCATGTCCGGCCGCCCGCGTCGTCCGGAGGCAAGCAGGATCGCGGTGTCGTTGGTGGATGTCGCGCCGTCGACGTTGAGGGTGTTGAAGCTGCGATCGGACGCGTCGCGCAGGATCTCCGTCATCTCCTCCGCAGACACGGCGGCGTCGCTGGTGAGGAAGGCGAGCATCGTCGCCATGTTCGGGGCGATCATGCCGCAGCCTTTGGCCATGCCGCCGAGCGTGAAGGTGGAGCCGCGAACGACCACTTCCTTGGTCTGGTGATCGGTGGTGAGGATGCCCTTGGCCGCATCGTGAGCGCCTTCGCGGGACAGCTTCTTCGCGAGCTTGGGTGTGGCGGCGATTATCTGCTCCATCGGCAGCTTCGTGCCGATGATGCCGGTCGAACAGACCAGCACGCCGTCCACCTCAATACCGAGCGCATCGGCCGCCGCGGCGCACATCGCCTCGGCATCGGCCTTGCCGGCCGGACCGGTGCCGGCATTGGCATTGCCCGAATTGACAATGATCGCTGCCGCGCTGCCGCCATTGCTCCGGAGGCGCGTGCGGCTCACATCGACCGGGGGGGCGAAGAACTTGTTCTGCGTGAAGACAGCGGCGCACGCCACCGGCCGCCCGTCCTGGGTCGCGAGCAGGGCCATGTCGTAGCGCCGCCGCTTGATCCCGGCATGGCAGCCGGACGCGACGAACCCTTCGGCCGCGGTGACGCTCATGGATAGACTCCGCAGATCGGGAGCCCGGCAGTCTCTTCGAAGCCGAGCATCAGATTGGCGCACTGGATCATCTGCCCGGCGGCTCCTTTCACGAGATTGTCGAGGGCGGCGATCGCCAGCACCCGGCCGGTCCGCTCGTCGTAACGCGCCGTCACCTGCGCCGTGTTCGATCCCAGCGTCCACTTGGTTGCGGGGGGCTGCTCCGTCACATGGACGAACGGCTCCGCGGCATAAGCGGCGCGGAGCACCCCCAGCGGCTCTCCAGCCGCCATCTTCCGCGTCGCGCGGCCGTAGCAGGTGGCGAGGATGCCGCGGTTCATCGGCGCCAGATGCGGCGTGAACAGCACGGATGCGCTCAGGCTTTCCTCCATCTCGGCGGTGTGGCGGTGCGACAGCAGGCCGTAGGCGGAGAGCGACTCCGCGACCGTGTTGAAGTGGGTGGAGTCTTTGAGGCCCTTGCCCGCGCCGCTGACGCCGGAGCTCGCATCGACAATGATCCCGTCGCGCTCGATGAGCCCCGCGTCGACGAGCGGCTTCAGCGCCAGGATGGCCGAAGTCGGGTAGCAGCCGGCCGCCGCCACGGCCTGTGCGTTCCGGATTGCCTCACGATGAAGCTCGGGGATGCCATAGGCAAAGCGGCCGAGCAGCTGCGGCGCATGATGCGCCTCGCCATACCATTGCTCATATGTAGCGGCATCGCGCAGCCGGAAATCGGCGCCGAGATCGACGAAAGGAATGCCGCGGTCTAGGATGCTCGGGGCGATGGCCTGTGACTGGCCGTGCGGCAGCGCCGCGAAGACGAGGTCCGCGTCGTCGAGCGCCTCGTCGGCAAACCGCTCGATCTCCATGTCGGGATAGGCAGGCGCGACATGCGGGTGGACGCTCGCCAGCGGTGCGCCGGCCTGACTGTCGCCGAACAGGCGCGCCGGGCGCAGGTGCGGGTGCAGGGCGCAGAGCCGCAACAGCTCACCACCGACAAAGCCCGAGGCTCCAAGAATCGCTACGCGTGTCATGAGGTGCGCGTATATGCGTACCGATGCATAATTATGCAAGACCGGGTCTGCATCAGCATGCTTCTCAGAAGGGGTAGCGCGGCGCCGCGTGCTTCATGGTGAGCCATTGCCAGTGGGTGAACTGGTCCCAGTTCGCGGGCCCGCCATGTGCGGCGCCATTGCCGGACGTGCCGGTCCCGCCGAACGGGGCGTAGGGCTCGTCGGCCACAGTCTGATCGTTGACATGGACGAGACCGACCTTGAGCTGCTCGGCAAGCTCCAGGCCCCGCGCGCTCGAGCCGGTGATGATCCCCGCAGACAGGCCATAATCGGTCATGTTGGCGAGGCGGATCGCATCTTCCTCGTCCCGGTAGACTGTGATCGGTGCCACGGGGGCGAAGATCTCCTGCTCGAAGGCGGGCATGCCCGGTCCGACCTCCTCGAGCACGGTCGGGCGGAAGAAGGGCCCCTCCGCATTGCCGCCGGCGCGCAGCTTAGCACCCGCATCGACGCTGTCGCGGACGATGCCGAGCGCACGCTCCACCTGCCGATTGTCGATCAGTGGGCCGAGCGCCACCTGCTCGCGGAACGGATCGCCGACCGGCAGACGGTTCGCCGTCTCGACGAGCTTGCCGATGAATGCGGAGGCGAGCTTCTCCGGCGCGAGCACGCGGCCCGTGGCCATGCAGATCTGGCCCTGGTGGAGGAAGGCACCCCAGGCGGTATTGGAGACGGCGAGATCGAGATCGGCATCGTCGAGGATGATCAGAGAATTCTTGCCGCCGAGTTCGAGGCTCGCCTTCTTGAGATGCTCGCCGGCGAGCGCGCCGATCCGGCGCCCGACACCGGTTGAGCCGGTGAAGGAGATCATCGCCACGTCGGGATCGGTGACGAGCGCCTGCCCTGCCTCGGCCCCGCCCGGGAGGACGTGGAGCAGGCCCGGCGGCAATCCCGCGTCCTCGAAGGCGCGGGCGAGGATGAGGCCGCCAGTGACCGGCGTCCGCGGGTCGGGTTTCAGCACCACCGCATTGCCGACAGCCAGCGCAGGCGCCAGCGCGCGGCTGGACAGGATCATCGGAAAGTTGAACGGCGAGATTACGCCCACCACTCCGTGCGGCAGCCGCCGCGCGAGGCTGGTGACATTATGCTCGCTCGGCAGGATCAGCCCACGCGGCTGCGTCACCATCGCTGCGGCCTCGTGCAGCTCGCCGATCGTCACCTTGAGCTCGACCGCCGCCTTGGCGGGAACGGCGCCGGTTTCCCGGACGATCCACTCCTTGATCGCCTCGGCATTGCTCTCGATGAATTGCGCCGCCTTGCGGAAGATCGGCGCGCGCGCGGCGAGCGGATGCGCCGCCCACTCCTTCTGCGCCGCGCTGGCCCTGGCCGCGGCGTGGCGGACATCGGCGGGCGAGGCGTTGCCGACCTCCCCCAGCACATTGCCGGTCGCCGGCTCCAGGATCTCGATCGTGCCGCCCTGCGCCTCAACCCAGCCGCCGCTGAACAGCCGGCGATCCCACAGATCGCGGCCCATCACCGGTGCATTCATCCGTCCCTCCTCCAGCGCGCCTGAGCAACCCGCGCCCTATGCGCGCGAACGGCTGCGGCGAACAGCGCCTGAGGATGGACTTACAGCGCCGGAGTGGGGTCCTTGCCGGCTTCAGCCCTCTGCTCGGTGGGAATGACGGCGGTCGAGCCGTCGCCGATGATGGCGAAGCCGGACCAGTAATAAGGGTGGGACGTGTCGGGCTGGTCCATCAGCGCGATCTGCGATGCGCGCAGCGCTCCGGCGGTGGAGGTTCCGGCCGGCGCCTGGAACAAGCCGGAGATCAGGCGCTTGGTCGCGTCATAATCGTCCGGCACCGGCCAGTGGCTGGCGATCACCGAACGCCCGCCGGCACCGACGAAGGCGCGCACCAGACCGTCCAGCGCATAGTCGCCGCCCGTGCGAACACCCGCCTCGCGCGTTGCCGCCACCGTCGCCTTGCCCGCCGTATCGCAAGCGGAAAGGATGATGAGATCGGCGTCGAGCTTCAGATCGAAAATCTCGGCGAAGGTCAGCAGCCCGTCCGATTCGCCTTCACCAAAGGACGTCATCAGCGCAGGCCGCGCAGGACATTCGGGCCGGGGCGCAGTGACGAGGCCGTGGGTGGCGAAGTGCATGATCCGGTAGCGCGACAGGTCCTCCCGCCGCTTGATAGCGGTGTCGGTGAATTGCGAGCCGGTAACGATCTCCGATTCCCCTTCCCCGACGAGGCGGCCGGCGAGGTAGAGCTCGTCGGGCGCAATCGGACGGGTCCATTCGGCGATCGACCAGGAGCAGGTGTCGGACCCTTCGCTGAGGCCGCGCGCGGCGCTCGCCGCCTGCACCTCGCCGCTGGGGACCGCATTCTGGCCGAAGCCGATATAGTCGAGCTTCGCCGCCGAGCGGGCGGCGCGGCGCACGTCGCGGAATGCGCGCGGCGAGACCGCCGTGCTGACGTCGCGGTCGCGGCCCAGCCATTGGACCCCGGTGAAGTCGAAGGCAGCCTCATCGGACGTTTTGGCCCGCTCCAGATAGGCACGCACGCCGGTCGCATCGGTGACCAGCAGGTTTGGCGGCAGGCGCAGCATCGCGCCGTCAGGCTCGAAGATCAGGTGGCGCACCGAGGCGAGATCCGCCGAGACCGGCTCGAACAACTGCAGGTAGATTTCGTGGGCGAGCGCAACATCGAAAGGTAAGGTCTGGATCTGGCCGTCCTGCACCTTGGTGATCGTGTCGCGCAGCGTGTCGACTTCCCGCTCGAGCGCACGCGGCCCCGCGCCGAGCTTCCATGCGCGCGCCGACGCCGGCGTCACCCACAAGGCGTAGGTGGCATCACCGGCGACGACCATCTTGTAATAGGCCTCGCCCTCGCGAAGCTCCTTCTGCAGATCGTCGAGCGTCAAGGCGGCGCTTGAGACCACGCGATAGCTCGGGAAATCGGCCAGCTTCGCCTGCGTCGCGACCTGTTCACGCTCGTTCGATGCGAGGCGTGTCTGCAGTTCCTGAAGCCGCGCGGCGTCCGAAGCCGAGGGTTCGGTGATTGCGGAGAGACGGCCGATCTCGACCCGGTTCCGCTCGATGTCGCGAGTGAGCGTCACTGCCTGGCGGAACAGGCGTGAGGCCTCGCCGCTGCCGCCGGAGAGCTCGCGCGCCAGGATCGCCTGCGTCTGGGCGACGCCCGGCCGCACCAGCACCTGGCTCGCTTGGAACATGTCGGCGACCGCCCCCGGCTCGGTGCCGCGTTCGGCGAGCAGAGCGAAATAGGGTGCGAGCCCCTCGCGCAGCGACGGGGAGCTGGTGGCACTGCCGCTGTTGGCCTCGACGATCTGCTTGAACAAAGCCAGCGCCGGCTCCCTCTGGCCGGTGCGGGCGTAGAAGGAGGCGAGCCGCGCCTGGGTGTTCCGCAGCGCGGCGGAGGTCGGATAATAGCTTTCGAGGAGGGCGATGGCGGCCTGGTGCTGGCGCTCCGCTTCGGCAGCATTGCCGCTTTCCTCGGCGAGCGAGGCGAGTTCGCCGAGCAGCTGCGCCCGCATCCACACGGTCGACGACACCCGCCCGCCGCGTACCGAAGCAAGCTCGTTCAGCGCGCGGTTGAGCGCAGCCGCCGCCTCGGCCGGCTTGTCCTGGAGCCGGTATGTGGTGCCGCGCAAATATTGCGCCTGCGCATCGAGGATCGCCGCCTTCTCCTCCGGGAGCAGGCCGGCGCCGGCCGAGCCGAGCTGCCGCGCCACGCCCGACGCGCCGCTGAGCTCCGCCGCCGTCGCCTTGTCGATCACCAGATCCTCGATCGATGCCGAGGCGCGCCCCGCCTGCACCGGCACCGGCCGGTCGAGCTCCGCCAGCGCCTGCGCCGTGCGCTTCTGGTTGAGGAGGTGCATCGTCCGGTAGTTGCGGAGCATCCGCGTCAGCACCGGATCGTTGTCGACCGCTTCGGCGGCGCGGGCGAAGCGGTTGTTCGCTTCCTTGAAATTGCCGAGGTTCGACTGCTGAAGGGCGTCGTTGACGAGCGCCTCGGCCTGATTGCCCGTGTCGGTCTCGCTTCGCAGGAGAGAGGCGAAGAATTCGGACGATTCCGCATAATTGCCGCTGTTGTTGCGGCGGTAGGCTTCGGCGAGGGCGCGGTCGGGATCGAGCGTGCCGGCCTGCACCCGAGCGAAGGAGGCCGCGTCCCCCGCCTCGGTCAGGGCAACCGAGATCTCGCCCTCCACCGGCGCGTCCGCCAGGATGGTGCGAAGGCCGAGCCTGAGCGCGCTGTCATAGCCCGCCAGCCCTTCCGCCACGTAGAGCGTGTTGCCCTCGCGCAGCAGGTAGACGCGATAGCCGACATCCATGTCCTTGAGCGTGCAGTTCAGCACCTCGACCGCGCCGAGCGCTTCCACCTGCTGGCTCTGCGCCGCCTGGCAATTGGCCTTGTCCGCGCGCTGCGAAGCAAGACGGGCGCGCGGGTCTTCGCGACGGAGCTTGAGCGCATAGAGCTGGCCGACCGGCACCGAGGCGTCGCGGCAGGTGACCGCATAGGCGCGGTCGAACATGTCGCTGATCGCCGCGTCCGCGCTCGCCAGCTGGGCCGAGCAGACGACGCCCGAGCCGCTGCCGATCCGGAAGCTGTCCTGAAGGCTGATCGGCGTCTCCGCCGCAGCGGCGGCCGGAAGGCTGATCAGCCCCGCGGCGAGGGCGGCGATCGAAACAGAGGTCCGCTTCATGGTTCGTTTCCTTGTTCGGCCGGCGCTTCGCCTTCCTCTTCTTCGTCTTCCTCGTCCTCGGCATCGCCCTCGCCGTCGGTCCAGAGCGTGCTGTCGCCGCCGCTGGCCACGGCTTCCTCGATCAGCGCCTCGTTCGAGATGGCGCCGGTATCGATCAGGCCGACGAAGCCGGAGCCGAAGCTGCCTCCCGGACCGCCGTCACCGTCGCCGTCATCCTGCGCAGCGGCGCCCTGATCGGAACCGCCGATCGGCCCGATCACGACCTCCGAACCCGACACCGGCGGCGGCGCGGCCGGAGGCGGGGGTGGCGGCGGCGGCGGCGGCGGTGGCGGCGGAGGTGGCGGCGGAGGCGGAGGTGGCGGAGGCGGAGGCGGAGGCGGAGGCGCCGCGGACGCGATCGAGCGCGTGTTGAACTGCGAGTCCGCGGTGTAGGTGGTCGACTCCTCCTCCGGGCTCTCCGGATCGGTGTTGAAGTTGACCTGCTCGAAGAAGGCGTCGCCGGTCGTGAAGCTGCCGTCGGCATTCTGCTTGCGGCCGAAGGCGACGACGCTGATCGGCTCTTCCGAGAATTCGGACCGGATGCTGAGCCCGCCCTCGCCCACCGTCAGGCCGGCGAAGTCGGTCGCGGTGCCGCTGTTCTGGATCAGGATCGGGCCGCCCCCGGATTCGAGGAAGATACCGCCCGCGCGGACATAGCCGGTCAGGTCCACCGGCCCATTGTTGGTCCGCAGCGCCTGGTTGCGGCCCTCGAAGTTCGGATTGGCCCGAATCTGCGCCGCGAGCGTCGAGTCGGCGACGACAATGCTGTTGGCATCCAGCAGCAGGGTGCCTGCGAGGATGCCGTCCGAGCCGACCATGGTGATGCCGCCGGTCGGCGTGATCACCTCGATCAGGCCCGGAGTGTTAAGGGAGAGGAAATCCGCCCCGCCGGCGCCGGAGACGAGCAGCTTGCCTTCGACGCGGATATCGCCGTCGGCGAACAGCTGGACGGAACCGCCCTCGGTGGCGCTGCCGCTGCCCTCGATCTCGAGGTCGCGGATCAACACGTCCGGCTGTCCCGTGGGCTCGTCGCTGACCCGATCCACCTCGATGGAATAATTCTGCGCGTCGAGGCGCGAAGCCTCCGTGCGGGTGAGCGTGTAGCCAGGTCCCTCCTCGTCGCCGCCGAACACGACCTGCTGCCCCTCCGCATTGGCGAAGATCGAGAGGATCTCGGTGATCTCGACGTCTCCAACCAGCGCAGTTTCCGCGATGTCGATATCGGTCGAGTCGAGGAACATGCTCGGCGCGGCGACCGTGACCCCGGTGCCGCTCGGGCTGTCGTGGGTAAACGAGAGGGTGCCGAAAACCTGGGCATCGATGCTCGACCCCGGACCGCCGAGGATCGTCCCGTCCCCGACCGCGGCGAAAGCAAAGTCGCTGTCGACCGATACGAAGGCGCTTCCCGTCACGTTCACCGTCGACTCGTTCGCGCGGATGAAGCTCGGATCGGCCGTCGGGCTCACCGCCGGGCTGGACAGGCCGAGCGCCGCGAGATCGCGACCCGATTGTCCGCCCGCGATCATCGAGAGCGTGCCTATCGTCGCCGTACTGCCGATCACTTCGACCGACACATCGCCATATTGATCGACCGCCAGCCCGTCGGTGGAAAGTTGGCCGGTCGCCGTCATGTTGAGGGTGCCGACCTCGACCGTCGCAGGGTCGCTGGTCTGGAAGAAAGTCGTGAGGAGCGCCCCCGCCGAGCCGCCCGCCGCCCGGCCTGTCGCGGCGGCAGTCGTCGTGCCGCCGTTCACACCGCCGAGGCCGGCTCTGGCATTGGCATTGAGTGTCACATTGGCCGCGGTGACGCGGCTGCCGCGCGCGAGCAGCGTCGATGAGCCGCCGACCGCATTGCCGCCGACGCCGCCCGCGCCGCCATTCTCCGCGGCCGATCCAGCCCCGCCTGCGCCGCCGGCGCCGCCGATCGAGAGAGAGGTGACGGTGAGGTTCTGGAAGGTCGCCGTGCCGTTCTTCGGCAGCGTGGGATCGGCCGGGCCGCTCGACGTGCCGACCTGCGCAAAGCCGCCGACAGCCGAGCCGCCGGCTCCACCCGCCCCGCCGGCGCCGGTCGTGCTGGCACTGCCCGCCCCGCCGGCGCCGCCGAGGGTGCCGACGTCGACGAAAACATTGTCGGCAGCGAGCGTCGTGTTGATCGCCTCCGCCACCAGAGTAACGAGGCCGCCCGCGGCCGCGCCGCCGCCAGCGCCGGCGCCGCCCGCGCCGCCGAGGCCGCGCGACAGCAGGGTCACGGTGTCGACGTCGACCACGCCGCCGCCCCCGAACGAGGCGGCCGCCATGTCGACGTCGCCACCGGTGCCCGGTCCGCCAACTCCGGCGGAGCCGTCGCCGCCGCGGCCGGTGGCGGTAGCGGTCAGGGTGGCGACACGCAGCCGGCCGCCGCTGGCCGCGGTGATGTCGACGCCGCCGTTCGAATTCTCGACCGTGGCCGTGTTGATGCCGCCGCTGCCCGCGCCGCCGGTCGTGCCGGCGCCGCCGACGCCCTCGGCACGAATGATCGCCCCAGCAAGCGTGATGTCGCCGCCGAAGGCATTGAGCGACGCCAGGCCGCCGGTGCCGTCGCCGCCCGCGATGGTGTCGGAATTGCCGCCGGTGCCGGTTGCGCTGACCAGGGTCTGGCCGACGACGTTGATCCTGCCGCTGGCGGCGGTGGTGAACAGGACGGCCCTGCCCCCGATCCCGTCGCCCCCCGCGACGGCCGAAGACGTGCCTCCGTCCGCCTCGACGGTAAGGGCACCGGACACGTCCAGCTGCCCCTGCGAATTGACAGTGGCGTTGCCGCCGGTGCCGGTCCCGGACACGAAGCTGGTGTTCGGCAAGTTGTCGATGGCGACGAAATCGCCGGCGGTGCCGCTGGCGCGGACCGTGAGGTCGCCGACGGTTAGCGAGGTCGTGCCGGCGCCCACGAACATCTGCGCAGTGCCGCCGAGCCCGTCGCCGCTCCGCTCGGTGCCGCCGTCGCGAAGCGCGCCCCCGAAGCCCTGGCTCGACAGCTCGATCGTCGGGGCGGTGATCGACGAGCCGGTGCCGGCGGTGCCGATGTCAAGCTGCGCGGTGCCGCCGCCGCCAGTGCCGCCGCGGATGCTGCCGATGCCGCCCGTATTGTCAGCCAAGACGGCGAGCGATCCGCCGCTGGCGACGTTGAGGGTGCCGCCGTTACGGACTGATACCGTTGCCGTGCCGCCGGTGGCGTCGCCGCCGAGCGCGCCGGTGCCGCCCAAATTGTTGGTGAAGACGAGGTTCGTGCCGGAAAGGTCGGCACGGCCGCCGTCGATGTCGACGCGCGACACGCCGCCGCTGGCAGCGCCGCCATTACCGGTCCCGGAGCCATCGCCGCCTTGACCGCCGGCGCTGCCGCCGCCGATCGAGGCGGTGAGCATGCCGCCATTGCCGACGAAGATCCTGCGAGTGCCGCCGACCGCGTTGCCACCGGTGATGCTGGCGGTCGGCGTCACCGACGATCCGGCCTGGGCGAATGCGCTCGGGAGAAGTGGGCCGCCGGTGATGGTGCCCCCGTTCGTGCCTACATCGACGATGCCGCCGGTCGCGTCGCCGCCGCGTCCGCCTTCGATAGAGGCGCCGCCGCCGGTGGCGCGGGCGAGGATGCGGATGAAGCCGCTTCTCGCGGCCGTGGCAGGCAGCGTTATGCTGCCGCCGGCGCCCGCGAAGATGGCCGCGCGGCCGCCGGTGGCGCTGCCGCCGACGAGATCGCCGCCGCCATTGTTCTGGCCGCCGAAAGCGTTGGCCGAGAGCAGGTCGGACCCGAGGGTCAGTTCGTCGAGCAGGTCGGATTCGATGTCCGTGGTGCTGAGATCGGCTTCGTTCTGGATCGTGATCGTGCTGCCGGCGCCGTTGGCGTTGATGTCCGCGGTACCGCCGAAGGCATCGCCGCCATAGAGGCCGATCTCCTCGCCGTCGCCATCGTCATAGGAGCCGCCGCCATAGCCGTCGGCCTTGAGGATCGCGGCACCGAGGCTGATGTCGCCGCCATTGGTTGCAAGGAGCAAAGCACGCCCGCCGGTGCCGGTGCCATCCGAGAGGCTCCCGAACCCGCCAACGCCGAACGCCCCGCCGACCAGTAACGTGCCGTTGATCTGGCCGCCGTCGGCGATCACCTCGACGCCACCGTTGAACAGAGTGTTGGCCGGATCGGCGAAGCCGCCGCGGCCTTCGCCGCCCGCCGCAGTAGCGTCATCCTCGTCTGCGCCGCCGCCCTCGCCGACCGCATTGAGCACGACGGTGTCGAAGCTGATGCTGCCGCCGGCAGACGCGGACAGCCTGGTCAATCCACCCTGGCCGAGGCCGCCGGTTGGACCGTCTCCTCCTTCGGCATTCGCCTCGATGTCGACTTCGGTGAGGATCAGCGTCCCGCCGGTCCCAGCGATCACTTCAGACCGGCCGCCGAGACCGGTGCCGCCGGATCCGCCGACGCCGCCGTCACCCCCAAATCCTTCGGCATCGACCTCAAGCCCGCCGGTGAGCTCGGTGGTGCCGTTGCGGGCAAAGACCTGCGATCTGCCTGCGGTGCCGTTGCCGCCGTTGGCCCCATCGCCGCCGCCGCCGTCCGCGAGCAGCGATACCCCGCCAAGGCTCATCGTGCCGCCGTCGTTGATCAGTTCGGCATTGCCGCCAACGCCGTTGCCGCCAATTCCTTGGCCGGGAGTGAAGGTCGCCAGGTCGAGGCTGCTTCCGCCCAGCCCCTCTGCGCTGAGATCTACGAAGGTACCGATGTCGACGCTGCCGCCGGCCTGGAAGATGTTGACGCGAGCCGTGCCGCCCTGGCCGTTGCCGCCATCGCTCTGAGCCACACCAGTCGCGGCAGCGTCGCCGCCAAGACCGTCGGCGCTGACATCGGCGGTATCGGTGACGTTGAGGGCGCCGCTGCCGGCGCCGACATTGGCCGTCCCACCAGCCCCGTCGCCGCCATTGCCGTCCGGCTGCCCGCCACCTGTGCCGCCCACACCATCGGCATTCGCGACGATCTGGAAGGCGCTGATCGTGCTGCCCGCCGTGACAGCAGCGATGTCCACATCGCCTCCCGTCGCTGCCCCGCCGGTGCCGCTTCCGTCACCGGCGCTTCCAATACCGCTGGCAGCCGCGCTTAGCACGCCCCCGACAATGATTTGGCCGCCGCCGGCGTTCGTCGCGACGCGGGCCGACCCGCCGGTGCCCGCGCCACCATTGCGGCTGCCCGACGCGCCCCCGCTCGCCCCGCCGCCCGTGCCGGAGGCGAACACTCCCACGTCGCCCGACACGTTGATGGTACCGCCGTCCACCAGCAGGGTCGCGTTTCCGCCTGTTCCCGCACCGGCGCCGGTGCTGGTGCTGGTGCGGTTCCCGCCAACACCGCCCGCGACGACGGTGACGCTGGACGCAACGATGTCGCCGCCGCTGTCGGCCGATACATTGGCCCCGCCGCCAAGGCCGGCGCCGCTGACGCCGCCGCCGGGATCGAGCTGTCCCCGGCCCTGCGCGATCACGAGCAGCGACCCGAGCGTGACCGAGCCGTTGTTGGACGCCGTTAGGCTGGCCTGCCCGCCCCTGCCTTCGGCGCTCACATCCCCCGGAGACGCCGAGAACTGGACGGTGCTGGCATCGACGGTCGTCGCGCCGTTCACCTGGATGGATGCGTTATTGGCAAAGATGCGGGCGCCACCTCCGTCCGCGATTGCGGGAACCGTATTCCCGGAGGTCCCCGCGATGGCGATTACGTCCGCATTCCCCTGGATCGTGAGCGATCCGCCTGCTTCCGCGTAGATTAGCGATTCGCCCGCCGTGACGTCGCCGGTTCCCATGATCTGCGTATCGACGCGGGCATTGCCGCCGATCGTGACGGTCTGCCCGTTGCGCGCGGCGATATGTGCGCGATCGCCCGCCCTCAGCGACACGTCGCCGGCGAACGACGTCGACGCGGTCATACTGGCCGAGAAGAAGTCGGTTCTCGCCTGGCCGGTGATATCCGACCCGAAAGTGCCCCCGTCGATGAGGAAGCTCGCGTCCGCGGGGTCGGGGTTGACCGGCTGGATCGACTGGCCCGCAACGTCGAAACCCGCCGACAGGATGATCTCGCCATTCTCGATGGTGGCGCTGGTGGCGGCGTCGAAACCGGCCGAACCGCGCAGGATCGCGGTGATCGCCTGGTTCTTGGGCACCGCGACCATATAGATCATGTGGTTGTCGGTGCCGCCCGTGCTGGCCGGACCGCCGGTGGCGCCGTCGTGCAGCAGCGGCGTGCCGCCCGCCGCGGTACCGCTGTTGATGGTGATGTCGAACAGGCCGTCATTGATGGTGAGATCAACCGACTCGCCGGCGACATAAGCGGCCGTTCCGTTGACGCGAACCGCGCCATTATGAACGACCTGGGGCGCGACCATCGCGATGTAGCTACCCTCGGCCAGTCCATTGATCTGGGCTCCGGCGGCAGTCGATACGGTCGAAATGCCATCGGTCGCGCCGCGCAGCTGGATGAGATTGCCGGCACCGATGAAATTCTCGTTCGCGTCGGCGATCGGGTCGAGCGTCGTCAGCAGCAGGCTGCCGACGTCGAACACGGCGGTGGACGAGATGAAGATGCCGCCGGGGCTGTAGAAGGCGACGGTGCCGCCGGGGCCGATGACGGTGCCGGCGGAGTCGCGCAGCTGGCTGATCACCTGGCCGTTGAAATCGACGCGCCGGCTCGTGTCGGCGGGGATGATGCGGTTCAGCACCGCGAAGTTGGTGATCGCGGTGTCGTTCTGGAACGTGGCGGTATTGCCTTGCGGCAGGAAATTGATCGGCCCGGCGCCGGTATTGTCCGTCGGCGTCCAGTTGATGATCGCCTGCGGCGCCGTGAGCGTGATCGTCTCGCTGTTCGGGCCGGTGACGCGGGTGACCTTGGCCGGATCGAAGCTGGGCGTGCCCTGGAAGGCCTGGGCCGAGGCACGGCTCGCGGGACCGGCCACGGCCAGCGCCGAGGCGAGGGCGCAGGAGACGAGCAGCTTGCTGCGCTGCCGCTGCAGGCGGAGGGTGCGCGAGGGCAGGTGATCGAGCTTTGTCATCAGAAGCTCCAGGGCAAAAGCCGGGTGGTCAGGGAGACGAGCAGCCGCGGGTCTGGCCGCCGGGTCTGGATGCCGGTGCGCTCGAGCGGCACCGCGATCGCAACGTCGATCGTCGCGCCCTTGAAGATGCTGCGCAGGCCGCCGCCGATGGAGGCGAGGCTGTTGTTCGCGTCGGAGGTCAGCCGGTCCTTGTTGCGGACCTTGGCGAGGTCGAAGAAGACATAGGGCTGCACCGACGCGCGATTGGCGGCGGTCGGCAGGATGCTGCCGAAGCGCATCTCGAGCTGCATGCCGACGCCGCTGTCGCCGAGCAGCGAGCCCGGATCGTAGCCGCGGCCGACCGTGTAATTGCCGGCCGAGAATTCCTCGAAGCTGAGCAGCGGATCGTCGCTCGCCTGCGCGCGGATGCCGGCGGCGATGGTGAGCTTGGGCGTGGGCCGCACTTCGCCGAAGAATTCACTGCGGATCACGGTGGCGGTGGGATCGCCTTCGAGCCGGCTCGGCGTGGTGAGCGAGGCCGCGTTGCAGCGGATGAGATTGGGTCCGCAGCCTTCGCTGGCCCCGAATATGTCGAGGCCGCGGCGGAGCGAGAGCGAACCGTTGACCCGCCAGCGCGGTTCGGCGGCGCTGTAGCCGCCCTGGCCGAGCAGGCTGGCCGGATCGGCGCTTTCCATGTTGACCCGGAGGAACGCCATGCGCAGCCGGTCGCGGGTCAGCGGATCGCCGTTCACGTTGACCCGCTGGTTGATGATGTCGAGCCCGGCGGCGCCGTAGACGCTGGCGCTCTGGCTGCGCAGGAACGGATAGCTCGCCTCGGCGGTGGCGAGCAGGGTCCGCGCCTTCACGTCGAAGCCGCTGTCGTCAACGTCGGGATCCGCCCAGGCGTAGGTGAACTGCCCGGAAAGGGCGAGGCCTTCGCTGCCGAGGCGGAAGTCGTGTCCGATCTGCAGCGTCTGCTGCTCGTCGAAATCTGCGGTCGAGAAGAAAGCGAGGCTGGTGCGGTCGCCGAGGCCCGTCAGCCCGTAGAATTGCCCACGCAGCAGCCCGCCGAAGCGGCCGAGGTCGCGCGAGCCGAAATTCTGGACGTTGAAGTCGACCTCGGCCGGCGTCCTGAGCACCGCCACCTCGCCGATCACCTCGCCGCGCCCGGCACCTGCAGAGCGGAGCGACAGGCGCACATCGTAACCCGGCATATCGCCCGCCAGCAGCAAATAGCGCTCGGCGTCGTAGCGGTTGAACACCTCCTGCTCGGTCAGCTGCTCGAGGTAGCCGGCGAGTGTCCGCTCCGCGCGGCCGGCATCGCCGCGCACGCGCACGGCGACCAGCTTCGCCATCAGCACCTGGAAGCGGATCGCGCCGTCGGCGATCCTCTGCTCGGGCACCTCGACCGCCGCGACATAGCCGGCATTGCGCAGGATCGTCGCGGCGCGATCCCGGATCTCGCAAATGATTGCGACCGGCTGCTCGGTACCGATATATTCGGCATAAGCAGGCGCGAGCGCGTCCGGCGCGAGCCCGCGCAGATCCTCGAAGGCGACCGAGTTGACGGTCAGGCGGATGCTGCGGAACTCCTCGCCCGCCAGCGCGCAGGGCGCGCGCTCGATACCGCCCTCGACCGACACGCGCGGCGCCCGCGCAACCCGCGTCCGGACAGGTGCGCGCTCGACTTCCTCGCGGGTCGGAGGGTTGGGAATGGCTGGAGGAGCGGGGCTCGTCTGCGCCTGGGCGAAGTCAGGTCCGATCATGGTCTGGCACAACAGGATCGCGCCGCCCGCTAGAAAGCCAGAAGCCCGCTTCATCAGTCCCCCATGATTGCCGCCCTCCCGGCTGGACCTCGACGGTCAAAGCCGGAACACCACGCAAACTGTAAGGTTTAGCGCGGGTCGCTGAGACTTTATGTGGGTGAAAGCCCCAAAGTAATATCCCATTTGGGATATACGTTCTGACTTAGTGCTTATTATAGTTCGGAAATCCGCCGCGTCCGCGCGATCTCCGTGAAAAGTCTTTTACTTTAGAAAGCCGCGATCCCCGTGATCGCCCGTCCCAGGATCAGGCCATGCACGTCGTGCGTGCCTTCATAGGTGTTGACGGTCTCGAGGTTGGCGG